>JAFSNR010000030.1 GCA_017443345.1 Prevotella sp. | reverse complement strand
GTTGATAACCTTAGCGTAGCAACCACCTTCGAAGTTGAATACACCCTCGTCGTCCCATCCGTGCTCGTCGTCACCAATCAGCAGACGCTTAGGATCGGTAGACAGCGTGGTCTTACCGGTACCAGACAGACCGAAGAAGATAGCGGTGTTCTTACCCTCCATATCGGTGTTGGCCGAGCAGTGCATAGAAGCGATACCCTGCAGGGGCAGATAGTAGTTCATCATAGAGAACATACCCTTCTTCATCTCACCACCGTACCAGGTGTTGATGATGACCTGCTCGCGGCTGGTGGTGTTGAAAGCAACACAGGTCTCTGAGTTCAGACCCAGCTCCTGATAGTTCTCAACCTTTGCCTTAGAAGCGTTGTAGATTACGAAGTTAGGCTCGAAGCTCTCCAGCTCCTCAGCGGTGGGCTGGATGAACATGTTCTTTACGAAGTGTGCCTGCCAAGCAACCTCAACGATGAAGCGAACGCGCAGACGGGTAGCCTCGTTGGCACCGCAGAAAGCGTCGACAACATACAGGTCCTTGTTGCAGAGCTCCTTGATAGCAATATCCTTTACCTTGGCCCAAACCTCCTCAGACATGGGGTGGTTATCGTTCTTGTAACCCTCAGTGGTCCACCATACCTTATCCTCGCTCTGTGCATCCTTTACGATGTACTTGTCCTTAGGTGAACGGCCGGTGTAGATACCAGTCATTACGTTAACAGCGTTGAGCTCGGTGTTTACGCCCTTGTCGAAACCCTCGAGACCAGCCTTTGTCTCCTCAGCGAAGAGATACTCATAAGACGGATTGTGAGCAATCACGGTTGAACCAGTGATGCCATACTGTGTCAAATCTAACTTTGCCATATTACTAACTATTTGTTTTAAGTGAATATTATCCTTTGTTGCTAAAATCGAGTGCAAAGATACAAAATAATTGAGAATTGGCAAGTGTGAATTAGCAATTATTTGCGTGCGTACAATTATTTTTAGGTTAAAGAATTTAAAAACGACCGTTATGGGGACTTTTTTGCCACTCCGACATATCAAAAAATCGGTGGGATTATTATAAACGAAAAAGCACCACTCTCACGAGCAGCGCTGTCTCAATACTAACCAATCTAGTAAACACTATTACTAATTAACCAATAAACCAATAACCTATTAATACTACTATTAACAAAAACCATTAACCTAAGTCTGTATGATATAAAAAAATCTGCTGCAAAGATACGAAGATTTTGCTCTGAGGACGATAAAAAATGTTTCAAAGGCTATCAAAAATCGTTCATTTCCTTAAAAATGCCGCCAATATGCGTCAATTTAAGAATTTTTAAGATAGCACTGCGGGGGTGGTTACAGTTCGGAAGGACTGATTCCGAACTCATCTTTGAAGCACTTGGCGAAGTAGGCAGGGGCAGAGAACCCAACTTCGTAGGCAACTTCAGAAACACTTTTACCAGAGTTTTGAAGCAGCTGACGGCCTTTCAGCAGGCGGGTGGTACGGAGCAGCTCCACTGGCGACTGTCCTGTGAGCGCTTTCACCTTCCTGTACAACTGTACGCGCGAAAGGCCGAACTCGGCGCCGATGGTCTCTACGTTCAGCTCGCTGTCGGTGAGGTTTTTCTCGATGAAATCGCGGAACTTCAGGAGGAAGGGATCTGAGATGGCGGGTTCGGCAGTTGCTGATGCTGCCTCAATGAGCGTCTTCAGCTTCATGCGACTCTTCAGCAGATTGTTGATGCGGGCCAGCAGTAGTTCGGAAGAGAAGGGCTTGGTGATATAGGCATCGGCTCCACTCTCGTAGCCTTCGATCTGATGATGATCCATGGCCCGAGCCGTCAGCAGGATGACGGGTATGTGCGAGGTGGCTGTACCGCTTTTGATGCGTTGGCAGAACTCCAGACCGTTCATAACGGGCATCATGACATCGGAGACAATTAAGTCGGGCACAATCTCATTGGCTAGTGCAAGTCCCTGTTTGCCATCTGCGGCCTCGCTTACCTGGTATTTGCCTTGTAGGATAGTCTGCAGGTAGGCGCGAATGTCTGGATTGTCGTCGACGATGAGTATCGTCTCGTTGAGCGATGGTTCCTGGGTGTCATGAGTCAGTTGTGTTGCCGTTTCCTCGACTTCAGACATGGTCTTCAGATCGGGAAAGGTCTCTGTGGGACTCTGGTTCTTCAGACCCTTCACCTGTACGTCGAGCATCTTATTGATGATCTCTGTGAGCTGATAGGTGTTACGTCGCAGTATTCTGTAGAGTCCCTTTGTCTCAGGACTGGCCTCTTTGGCTTCCTTGGTCTGTGTCAGTTCTTCCAATGGTCCTTGGATGAGGGTCAGCGGGGTGCGCAGTTCGTGACTTACCTGAGTGTAGAAGTCCAGTTGCTCGCGCTCCATCTTATTACGCTCTTCGTTGAGCCGTGTCCTTTGCAGGAAATGGTAATAGATACCGATAATCATGAGGATCAACAGACCGATCATGACGACGGCCATAACGGTGATAAGGCGCTGAGTGCCTAACTCTTGGATGTAGCCACTGGCCATCTCTTGTAGGAGTGCCAGACGCTGAGTCTGGCGCATGATTTCCTCGCTCTCGAGCATGATCACGTTGGCATTTTCGCTGGTCACTAAGGCTGAGGTGAGCATCGTTTCCTTCTCGTAAGGCTTACCATCGAGGATGTCGATTGCCAGTTCTAGCAGCCGATCCCCACGCGTGGGGTAGATATAGGAGGCGTCGAGCAGTGAGTCGCGTACCATCTGGATACCACCATTCTCGCCTGGCAAACCGTCGATGCCGCAGAAGAGTGGCAGTTTCTTGACGCCTGCTTCCAGAAAAGCCTTACGGGCACCGATGGCCGAACGGTCGTTGTGGGCAAAGACGAGATCGATGTCGTCAAGACTGCCACGGTAGTTCTTCACTGCTTCATAGCCCTTTGCTTCTGTCCAATCGCTCTGAAGTGTCGCAACAATCTCTATGCCCGATTCCTTCAGGGCATCGGTAAAACCTTTGTGTCGCTCCTCAGCAGGTGAGGATCCCTTCAGCCCGAGAATCTCCATCACGTGGCCTTTGCCGTCGAGTCGCAGATCGACGTATTCGCCCATTACCTGTCCCATTTCATAGTTGTCGGCACTGACGAAGGCTGTGTATTTGGGTGAATCAGTCTTTCGCTCAAATACGATGACGGGTATGCCCTTGTCGTAAGCACGGTCGATGGCTGGTGTTACGGATGCCAGTTGATTGGGAGCTACAATGAGCAGTTGGATGCCGCTTTCTACGAGACTGTCTATCTGTTGGATCTGGCGCTTGGAATCGTCGCGGGCAGTAGTGAAACGTAGCTCCACACCGTCGTGCAGTGTACTCTCGAGCCTCATCTCGGAGTTCTGCCAGTCACGCCAGATATCCTCGGAGCATTGCGATACGCCGATGATATACCTAGGCTGTCTGTTGGTACAAGAGAAACAGAAGATGGCGAAGACGGCTATTAGGTAGTTTCGTAACATCAATCTATGGTCATTTAGTTCTCTTGGTGCAAAGATAAGAAAATAAATTGAGATTATCGGAATTTTAGCTTTTTTTAATTTGGTTTTTCGCACACTTATTCGTATCTTTGCACCAAACTTAAAAATATAAGAGCTATGCAAGTTATTAATTTTTCCGAACAGAACAGTATTATCAACCAGTTTTTGTATGAGTTGCGTGACAAGAACATGCAGAAAAACCGTCTGCTTTTCCGTCATAATGTGGAGCGTATTGGCGAGATGATGGCCTATGAGGTCTCTAAGAAGCTGGAGTATAAGCCTAAGACTGTGACGACGCCCCTCGCTTCGCTTGAGATGTCTCTGCCCAAGGATGATATTGTGCTGGGTACTGTCTTGCGTGCCGGACTGCCTTTCCATCAAGGATTCCTCAATGTATTTGATCGTGCCGATAATGCTTATGTATCCGCCTTCCGCATGTATATCAACCGTGAGCATACAGAGGTGGGCATCCAGGCCGATTATATTGCTGCCCCTAGCGTGAAGGGTAAGACCCTGATTGTCGCCGACCCTATGTTGGCTACTGGCGGTTCTATGGCAGCTGCCATCGAGGCTCTGCTCATGTCGGGCAAGCCCAAGAAGATCCATGTCTGCTGTGTCATTGCGGCTCCTGAAGGTATCGAAGTTGTCAAGGAAGCCCTGCCCGACGACGCGACGATCTGGTGTGCCTCTATCGACGAGGGAATGAACGAGCATAAGTATATCGTACCGGGATTCGGCGATTGTGGCGACCTCTGCTTCGGCGAAAAGATGCATAGCTTCCGTAAACTGGCTGATAAACGTTAAGGACTATGCTCCAGATCCGCTGTAAGAATAGCAACAAGACGAAGAGCTTTGCCGAAGGCACTTCTTTGCTCGATGTCTATCAGGAGTTTGCCTCTGATATCAATTTGCCTTATCCCGTGGTTTCGGCGAAGGTGAATAATGTGTCACAGGGTCTGAAGTTCCGTGTGTTCCAGAATCGTGATGTCGAGTTTATCGATGCCTCCGATGGTTCTGGGCGTCGTGTCTATGCCCGTTCGCTCTGTTTCGTGCTCTACAAGGCCACCATCGACGTGTTTCCGGGCAGTAAACTCTTTATCGAACACCCTCTGGCAAGAGGTATCTATTGTAATTTCAAGAAGAAGGATGGTGTGCCACTGACTGACAAAGACGTGTTGCGCATCAGTCAGCGGATGCAGGAGATTATCGATGCCGATATGCCTTTCCGCCGTACTGAGGCCACTTTGGAAGAGGCAGTCAGAGTGTTCACTGAACGAGGATTTACGGACAAAGTGAAACTTTTGGAGACGAGTGGACAGGTCTATACCTATTATTATACGTTGGGTGATACCATCGACTACTATTATGGTCCGCTGGTACCTTCTGCAGGCTATCTGAGCGTGTGGGCACTGGAGCGTTATCAGGATGGACTGCTGCTGCGCGTGCCCGATAAACGGAATCCTTCAGTGCTGGCAGAAAAGGTCGAGCAGCCTCGTACGTTTGAGGTCTTTGCCGAGAAGGTGCGCTGGGATATCATCATGCGTTTATCGAATGCTGGCGACGTGAACAAGGCCATTCTTAAGGGTTATGCCTCCGAACTGATTCAGGTGTCCGAGGCCTTGCAGGAGAAGAAGATTGTGAAGATTGCAGAGGAGATTGACCAGCGTTTCCATCGTGAGAAGGATCCTATCCGTCTTGTGCTTATCACAGGGCCGTCCTCCTCAGGTAAATCCACTTTCTGCAAGCGTCTTTCTGTACAGTTGCTCGCTTGTGGCCTGCGGCCCTATTCCTTCTCCACCGATGATTATTTCGTGAACCGTGTCGATACACCGAAGCTTCCTAATGGCCAGTATGACTTCGACAATGTCGAGACCGTAGACTACAAGTTACTCTCCGATCACCTTTCACGCCTGATGAAGGGCGAAACCGTCGAGGTGCCTGAGTACAACTTCGTGACGGGCAAGCGCGAGTACAACGGTAAGAAGTTCCGTCTCTCAGGTGACAGCGTTTTGATCATTGAGGGCATTCATGCCCTGAACCCGTTGTTAACGAAGGATGTGTCTGAGGCGTTGAAGTATAAGATCTATATCTCTGCCTTGACCAGCATCTCACTCGACGATCATAATTGGATTCCCACGCAGGACAATCGTCTGCTGCGTCGTATTATCCGCGACTATAACAAGGGCGCCTTCACAGCTCGTGAGACCATCAGCCAGTGGCGTAGTGTCTGTGAGGCTGAGGACCAGTGGATATTCCCCTTCCAGGAGACTGCTGACGTCATGTTCAATTCCGCCCTGAACATCGAGTTCGCTGTTCTGCGCACCCATGCCGAGGTCATCCTCTCCTCTGTGCCAAAGAACTGCCCGGAGTTTGCTGAGGCCCATCGTCTGTTGAAGTTCATCCACTACTTCCTGCCTATCAGCGATAAGGAGATTCCTCCCACCAGCATCATGCGCGAGTTCGTGGGTGGCAGTAGTTTTAAGTATTAGGTATCATAAAAGGCTCGCACTTTTGCGAGCCTTTTATGTGATTTTTATATTCTGATCAGATCAGTTTCAAAGTACCCATCAGGTAGACGAGGCCGAAACCTAGTACCATCGAGACGAAGCCCATGATGACACCTAACTTAGCCATATCCTTCTGCTGTACAAAGCCCGTTGCAAAGGCCAGAGCGTTCGGCGGGGTGGAAATGGGGAGAATCATAGCGCTTGATGCGGCGATGGCTACACCAATAAGAACAGTAGGCGTACCTCCGATGGGGTCAAGCTTGTCACCCATAGCACCGCAGACAATGGCCAGGATAGGCATCAGCAAAGCTGCCGTTGCGGAGTTGGAGATGAAGTTCGACAGCAGATAACAGATGGCACCACCGAGTAGGAGAATGAGCAGTGGCGAGAACTCGCCGAAGGGGATACTCTCTACAGCATTGGCTGCCAAACCTGAGGCATTCAGACCGTAACCGAGGGCAAAACCTCCGGCTACCATCCAGATGACACTCCAGTTGATCTGCTCGAGGTCGCGCTTATTGATGACGCCCGTCAGAGCGAAGACGGCAAATGGGATCATGGCCACCGTATAGGAGTTGATGCCAGTCACGCTGTCGAGCAACCAGAGGGCTACAGTGACGAAGAAGGTGACGATGACCACATTGGCATGGAAACCTTTCTGCATACCGCCCTCGATATTAAGTTCGATACGTTTCTGTGTGAAAGGGAACATGCTGAGTAGGAATCGCCAGCTGATGAATAGCAGTACGATGACAAGTGGGAACATGAACATCATCCACTGACCGAAGCCGAGACCGAGGTTCAGACCTTCGGGATCATTCAGATACTTCAAGGCAATGGTGTTAGGAGGTGTACCAATGGGTGTACCCATACCACCGAGGTTGGCTGCTACTGGGATAGACATAGCCAGAGCGATACGGCCCTTGCCCTCGGGGGGCAGCTGACGGAACACGGGGGTGAGGAACGTCAGCATCATAGCTGCGGTAGCCGTGTTGGAAACGAACATCGAGAACAAGCCTGTAATGAGCAGGAAACCCAGAAGCACCATCTCACTACGTGTGCCGAAGGGCTTTAGGAGTACTTTGGCCAATTGGGCATCGAGACCAGTTTTCGTAGCAGAGATGGCTAGCACGAAACCTCCGATGAACAGCATGATCACAGGGTCGGCAAATGTAGCCATTACACCTTTATAAGACAAGAGCTTGCCCACTTCCTCTTCGTTGACCATCGGCAGGATACCGCTGTCGGTACAGAAAAGGAGCATCAGCACGATGATGGCTACCGATGTGGCCCATGAGGAAACGATTTCAAGAACCCACATTAGTGTGGCAAATGCAAAGATGGCAATGATACGCTGCTGGATAACGGTGAGGTTCTGGATGCCATACCATTCGGCAGGCATGTTCCACAGCAAGAGAGTAACAAGCGCTACGAGCGCAATTTTGATAGCACGCTTGGTGCTGTCTTCAGGATGGTATTTCCGCTGATGGCGCATCTTGTGGTACGTCTCAACGAGATGGAAACCTTCGTAAATATGAAACATAAATAATTGATTTTGGTTGAGTTATCGTCCAATTGCGTGCAAAGGTACAAATTAATTAAGAATTAAGGGTGAAGAGTTAAAAGAAAAATTCGCATAATGAGTGTATAAATACACAAAATCATCCCCAAAACATTTTGCTTTGGGGATGATTGTTATGTAGACTTTACAAATTCTACTTTACCTCCCAGATGTCGTTGGTCTCGAGGAGCTCCGTGAAGTTGTGATACTTCTTCTGGCCTGAGACCTCTTCGAGCTGAGCATAAACAGAGTCGTTGTAAGTAGGCGCATCGACATCGCGGATCACACCGAGAGCGATGGGGAAACCATCCTCAGGAGTCATCATAGCCAACTTCAGCTGTAAGGTGTTGTCCTCACAGTGGGCATCGTGTACGAGTACGTCATCGATGGTATAGCCATCCTTGCCGATCTCGACTACCTTCAGACCGAAGCCCTGCTGTACGAGTCCGAATTCATTGTTCTCGCCGAACACCAGTTTCTCGCCATGTTTTACGTAGATGGCGTTCTTCTTACGGCCTTCGTTGTTGTAAACTACATCGTGGCAGTGGTCGTTGAAGATGACACAGTTCTGCAGAACCTCAGTAACACTTGCGCCCTTATGCTGGTAAGCAGCCTTCAGCACCTCAACAGTACCCTTTGCATCGGTAGCTACGCAACGGGCAAAAAAGTGTCCGCGGGCACCGAAGCAAAGCTCGGCAGGACGGAAAGGATCCTCCACTGTGCCATAAGGGCTCGATTTGGAGACGAAACCACGGGGGGAGGTGGGAGAGTACTGACCCTTCGTCAGACCGTAGATGCGGTTGTTCAACAGAATCATGTTGAGATCGATGTTACGACGGTTGGCGTGGATGAAGTGATTGCCACCGATAGCCATTCCGTCGCCGTCGCCAGATACCTGCCAGACGGTAAGGTTGGGATTAGCCACCTTGACACCTGTAGCGATGGCAGCAGCACGACCGTGGATGGTGTTCATGCCGTAGGTTGCCATGTAGTGGGGCAGACGGCTGGAGCAGCCGATACCGGAGATGACTGCGACGTTCTCAGGGGCTACGCCAATCTCGGCCATAGCCTTATGGAGTGAAGCCAGAAAGAAGTGGTCGCCACAACCTGGGCACCAACGGGGCTGGCCTTTTTTGAAATCTTGTGCTGTATAACTCATAACGGTTTACTTCTTTAAAATGTCCTCGAATGCGTTAACTAACTCTTCTACTACGAAGGGCTGGCCCTTTACCTGGTTGAACTGGAAAGGTACGAAGTTATCGACCTTCATGCGCAGATAGCCAGCGAGTTGGCCCATGTTCTGCTCAGCAACAACAACTTTTTTGAATTTTGTGAGTACCTCGGTTGTGTTCTTAGGCAGTGGGTTCAGATACTTGAAGTGGGTCTGAGCCACCTTATATCCCTTTGCACGGAGCTCGTCCATTGCTGAGCGTAGATGGCCGTAGGTAGAGCCGAAGCCCACAATCAGCAGATCGGCATCAGCATCGCCGTCGACCTCAAGGTCAGGCACTTGGATGTTGGCAATCTTCTGCTGGCGAAGACGGGTCATCAGGTCGTGGTTCTCAGGATTCGTCGAGATGGCACCTGTGTTGGAGTCCTTCTCCAGACCGCCAAGGATGTGGGTGAAGCCCTCACGACCAGGCACAGCCCAGTAGCGTGTGCCGTTTTCAGCACGCATATACGGTGTCCACTTACCTTTCAGGTCCTCAGGAACGTATGGAGGATTAATAGGATCGAGTTTGGCAATCTCAGGGAGTTTGAACGCACCAGAGCCGTTGGCCACAAAGGCATCGGTGAGCAGTACGACAGGGGTCATGTGTTCGAGGGCGATCTTACAAGCCTGATAGGCAGCATCGAAGCAGTCGGTAGGACTGGTGGCAGCCATTACAGGCATGGGGCTCTCACCGTTACGGCCGAAGAGTGCCTGCAGGAGATCGGTCTGTTCTGACTTTGTGGGAAGACCTGTAGCAGGACCGCCACGCTGTACGTCGAGCACCACAAGGGGCAACTCCATGATGACAGCCAGGTTCATGGCCTCAGACTTCAGACAGATGCCAGGACCAGAGGTAGATGTCACGCCCAAAGCACCTGCGAACGAGGCACCGAGGGCTGAAGAACAACCAGCAATCTCATCCTCGCACTGAACGGTGATAACACCGCACGACTTATGCTTAGAGAGCTCGTGGAGCACATCGGTAGCGGGGGTGATAGGATAAGAACCCAGGTAGAGCTTCAGGCCTGCCTTCTCAGCAGCAGCGATGAAGCCGTAGGCTGTTGCCTTATTACCAGTGATGTCCATATAACGACCGGGCTCCTTCTCCTTAGATTCCACGCGATAGACATTAATGGTCGAAGAGTGGGTGTTGTGACCGTAGTCGTAACCTGCCTGAATCACCTTGATGTTTGCCTCGGCAATAGCGGGCTTCTTAGCGAACTTCTCGCGCAGGAAGTTGGCTACGAGGTTCAGGTCGCGGTCGAAGAGCCAGCAGACGAGTCCAAGGGCGAACATGTTACGGCATTTCATCATGGCCTTCTGATCCATACCTGAGTCGGCCAGACAATCTTTCACCATCGTAGTGAGCGGGCACTGGATGACGCGATCGGGATCAATATTCATCTCATTGAGGTAATCCTCAGTCTTGAACTGGGCCTTTTCCAGATCCTTGGGACCGAATGAGTCGGTATCGATAATGATGGTTGCACCCTGCTTGGCATAGCGATACTGTGTCTTCAGGGCAGCAGCGTTCATAGCCACCAGTACGTCGCACTTGTCACCAGGGGTAAAGACTTTGCCGGCGCCGATGTGAACCTGGAAACCCGACACACCGGTAAGCGAACCTTGCGGGGCTCGGATGTCAGCGGGATAGTCGGGGAATGTCGAGATGCCGTTACCAACGGTGGCACTGACCGTAGAGAAGATGTTTCCAGCCAACTGCATACCGTCGCCAGAGTCACCCGAGAAGCGTACGACCACTTGGTCGAGCTCCTTCACTTCTAATTTTTCAGCCATATTGATGTTGTTTGTTACTAACTTTCTTAAAATTGGGTGCAAAATTATGCAATTTCGATGGAAAAGCCAAAGAAAAAACATAAAAAATGCATATTTACCTTGATTGCACTGGTAAATATGCATATTTATTGAAGATTTCTTCAGGAAAGTGTGATTATATTCATTTTTCTCGATTAATATTCAAATGACGACCCGCCCAGGAATTCACGTAAGAGTGAGGTGGGAGGTATCTGTGTCTCGGGAATGGGCTTGATGTAATGCAGGAACTTCAGCAGACGATAAGCCTCAGCATGCTCAGGCACATTCTCCGGCACTTGTTCGAGCAAAGGCTCTGCCTGGCTCTTGATGACGGCGAGCTCGAAGAGCATGGCGCTGTTGAACATCGCATCGGCATTCTCCTGGAAAGGGAAGATCCATTTGTTCTCACCTGCGCGCACTGACGGCCAGCGACGGATGGTATCCAGGGCTGAGACGCCACGATACTTGTGGTCGCGGATGATGCGGCGGAGAAGACGGTTATCAGTAGTGGGCACGTAATTGTGGTTGTCGAGCAGGATGGTGGTCAGAGCTGAAGCATAGACACGGAAAATCTTTTCTTTGGGAATCTGTGAGGTCAGTTCTGGGTTCAGCGCATGGATACCCTCTACCACCAGAATCTCATCATCGTGCAGCTTCAACTTCTTGCCGCTCTTCACGCTCTTGCCTGTGGGGAAGTCATAGCGTGGTAACTCCACTTCTTCGCCTTGGAAAAGGGCTGTCAGCTGCTCATTGAGCAAAGGCAGATTCAGGGCATGCAGATGCTCAAAGTCGTATTCGCCCTTCTCATCGAGTGGTGTCAGCTCACGATCCAGGAAGTAGTCGTCGAGCGAGATGCCCACAGGTTTGATGCCGTTGACAGCCAGTTGCACACTGAGACGCTTGCAGGTGGTGGTCTTTCCTGATGAAGAAGGACCGGCAATCAGTACCATCTTGATACCCTTACGCTGAGCTATCTCATCGGCGATCTTGGCAATCTTCTTCTCCTGCAGGGCCTCACTGATCTGGATGAGGATCGATGACTTGCCCTTTCCGATGACTTCATTCAGTTCGCCGATAGTGCGCAGACCAAGGATTTCCTGCCACTGGTGGTGCTCCTTGAAGATGCCGAACATCTTGTCCTGATGGGTCATTTCACCAAGCTCGGAAGGATGCTCACGGGAGGGTAGGCGAAGCAGCAGCCCGTCGTAATACTTCTCGAGTCCGAAGAGATAGATCTGCGAGGTGTTCGTCAGCAGCGAACCATAGTAATAGTCTACATAGCCGTCTATATCGTAATAGGTGGTGTAGAGAGTTCCGATGCTTTTCAGCAGTTTTACTTTCGAACGGTTGTGCAGGCTGTCGAACAGTTCGATAGCTTCCTTTGTGGTGGTCTCATGACGGTGGATAGGCATCGCTGCATCGATGATCTCCTGCATGCGGCGACGGATGGCACCAGCATCATCGAGTGTCACAGGGCGTCCGATGTTCAGATTAACATAGTAGCCATTGGAAACGGGAATGTCGATGGCTACCTTACAGGGCTTGAAAAGCTCGTGTGCAGCCTTGCAGAGAATGAAGAAGAGGCTGCGTGTGTATGCACGTGAACCGCTTGATGAGGTGATGTCGAGAAATTCCACCTCTTTCTGCTTGTAAGCACGATAGTGCATGCCTTCTACCTTATTATTTACGTGCGCGTTTATAGGCCCGTACTCCATCTTCAAACCTGACAACTGGTATATTTCCTCCAGGTTAGCGCCCATAGGCACCTCCAGGGTTTGATCTGTGTTCTTACAGTAAATTTTAATCGTTTGTTCCATAAATTGTTGCTCGTTTCGTGTAAATTCTGATGCAAAGATACTATATTTTTCTTAGACATCAGTACATAAGAACAAATTTTTTGTGTTTCTTTTGTTCTTTTATCCAGAAATTATTGTATCTTTGTGCCCGAATTATCTATTCAAAAGCTAATCTTTATGTCGATCTGGATTATTTTTAAACTTCTGGGCTCTCTCGCACTTCTCATGTTTGGTATGAAGTCGATGAGTGAAGCGTTGCAGAAGATGGCAGGACCGCAGTTGCGTCATGTCCTGGGTGCAATGACCACCAATCGTTTTACGGGAATGCTGACAGGTATGCTGGTAACGGCATCTGTACAGTCATCTACTGCCACGACGGTGATGACTGTCTCGTTTGTCAATGCCGGACTGTTGACACTGGCTCAGGCCATCTCTGTCATCATGGGTGCGAACATCGGTACGACGCTGACGGCCTGGATTATGTCGGCAGGTATGTCGTTCGACATTACAAGTGCTGTCTATCCGGCTTTCTTCATGGGTATTATCCTGATTTACCTGAAGAAGTACCGTTATATTGGCGATTTCCTCTTTGGCTTGTCGTTCCTGCTTTTAGGACTAGGAACGCTGCGAATGACGGGTACGGAGATGCATCTGGGTGAGAATCAGGCATTGCTTAATTTCTTTGCTTCGTTTGACCCCACCTCGTTCACCACCACGTTGATCTTCCTCCTTTTGGGTGGTATCATGACTTTCTGTGTCCAGTCTTCAGCTGCCGTCATGGCCATCACGATGATCCTCTGTTCGAGTGGTGCGCTGCCTATCTATCAGGGTATCGCCTTGGTGATGGGTGAGAATATCGGTACGACGGTAACATCAAACCTGGCGGCACTCTCAGCAAACACACAGGCCCGCAGGGCTGCCTTGTCGCACATGTTCTTCAATTTCTTCGGCGTATTCTGGATTCTGTTCATCTTCCGTCCCTTCGTGGATGCTGTCTGCGGTCTCGTTGGTTACGACGTGACGATGACGAAGGATTCAGTGGATACGAGCGTGTTCCTGGCTAATGCTGCCAAACTGAGTTTCGTTCTGGCTGCTTTCCATACCTGCTTTAATGTGGTCAATACGTTCATCCTCATCTGGTTTATTCCACAGATTGAGCGACTCGTATGCTGGGCTATCAAGCCGAAGAAGGTCGATGAGGAAGATGAGTTCCGCCTGCATTTCATTACGGCTGGCTTCATGAAGACCCCAGAACTCTCTGTGCTGGAGGCTCAGAAAGAGATCCAGTCCTTCTCAGAGCGTATGCAGCGTATGTTCGGAATGGTGCGTGAGTTGCTGACGCTCTCAAGTAGTGCCTCGAACAAGAAGGATAGCAAGGCTGGCGACTTCAACAAACTCTATACGCGCATTGAGAAATATGAGGGTATCAGCGATAATATGGAACTTGAGATTGCCAAGTATCTCGACTCTGTGAGCGATGCTCACCTCTCTGACGATACGAAGGCCAAGATCCGTGCTATGCTTCGTGAGATTTCCGAGTTGGAGTCGATTGGTGATGCCTGTTTCAATATGGCCCGTACTATCTCTCGCAAGTATAATGCCAAGGAGGACCACTTCGTTGAGAAGCAGTATGATCATATTCACCAGATGATGGAACTCACTGATCAGTCGCTCACGCAGATGAACCGCTTGATGAAAGGTCGTAAGGAGTCGTTCGATGTCAACCGCTCATTTAATATCGAGCACGAGATCAACAACTACCGCAACCAGCTGAAGTCGCAGAACATCACGGATGTGAACAACCATGAGTATACTTACGCTGTGGGTACCATCTACATGGATCTCATCAATGAATGTGAGAAACTGGCAGACTACGTTGTGAATGTCATCGAGGCCCGTATGGGTATCAGGTAAAAGTAAAAGGGTAAAAAAGTAAAAAGGTATAAAAAGAAAGAGGTAAATAGTAAATATTCCCCGAATCATTTGGCGATTCGGGGTTTTTTGTATAATTTTGCAGCCGATTTCAAGGGGTGTCTGCGTTTGCAGGCTGAGATGATACCCTCTAACCTGATCCGGATCATACCGGCGTAGGGATGGAATAAAGGATTTATCGATACAACTTACCCCCTTTACATTATTATTAATTAAAGGTACAAGAAAAGGTATGAAAAGATTTGTTTTAGGAATGGCTGTATTAGTGTGTGTAGCGAGTATGGAAGCGAGTGATCTGGATACGCTCAAGTCGGTAGAGCTGCAGGGCGTTCAGGTGATATCTACTCGTGCGTCGAAGAAGACGCCTGTAGCCTATACCAACATGTCGAAGGAAGCACTGAAAGCTGTGAACTTCGGACAGGATATCCCTTATCTGCTCTCTCTGACACCCAGTATCACGATGACCTCAGATGCTGGTAACGGCATCGGTTATACCTCGCTGCGTGTACGTGGTACTGATCCGAGCCGTATCAATATCACTGCTAACGGTATTCCGATGAACGATGCAGAGAGTGCCCAGCTCTATTGGGTGAACATGGGCGACTTCGCCAGTAGTGTACAGACCATGCAGATCCAGCGTGGTGTGGGTACTTCGACGAATGGTGCTGGAGCCTTTGGCGCAACGGTGAATATGCAGACGGAGAATATCGGTGTGGAGCCTTACATCGGACTTGATCTCTCTGGCGGGTCTTACTATTCGCATAAGGAGACACTGCGTTTCGGCACAGGGCTCATCAAGGGCCACTGGGGCATTCAGGGCCGACTTTCGAACATCGGCTCAAAAGGCTATCTGGATCGTGCCTCGACGAATTTGAACAGCTATTTCATCCAAGGGGGCTACTTCTCTGACAATACGGTGGTGAAACTGCTGACTTGGAATGGCGTAGAGGAGACCTATCACGCCTGGAACTACACCTCGAAGTATGAGCAGAGCCTCTATGGGCGCACCTACAACTCTTGTGGAGAGTACTACGATGATAATGGCAACGTGCATTATTATGACGGACAGACGGATAATTATCACCAGCAGAACTATCAGCTGTTGTGGAACCAGCGCCTCGCGAGCACTTTGAACCTGAACGTGACAGGCCATTACACCAAAGGTCAGGGCTATTACGAGGAGTATAAGACGGGTCGCAAACTGGTGGAGTATCTGCCTTACGGCGTCTGGTTTGATGAGAATCCGAAGCTGAAGAGCGACCTGATTCGCCAGAAGAAGATGGACAATGACTTCTTTGCCGTTGTGGCCTCGCTGGTGTATAACAATCGTGAGAATGTAGAAGCCATCTTAGGTGGAGGCTGGAACAAGTACAGCGGCGACCACTTCGGACTGGTGAAGTGGGTGAAGAACGTACCAGAGGGAATGGAACTGCTGCCCGACTTTGAATACTATCGCAATAATGCGAAGAAGACAGATTGGAACATCTATGGCAAGATCAACTATGACTTCCTGCCAGGACTGAACGGCTTCCTCGATCTGCAGTATCGTCACATCGGCATTAAGATGCAGAATCCAGGCGACTGGATGGGAGCTAATCCCGACGGCAAGATCGTCATCGACGAGAAGTTCAACTTCTTCAACCCGAAGTTTGGTCTGAACTACGATATCACGCGTCATCATAAGGTCTATGCTTCGTATGCCATCGCTCATAAAGAGCCTACCCGCAACGACTACGAGGACAATCTCGGCACAGAGCTGAAGGCAGAACGTCTGAACGATCTTGAAGTCGGCTATAAGTTCCATAGCGCGAAGTTCTCGGCTGGTGCCAATATCTATTGGATGAGTTACAAGGATCAGTTCGTGCTGACGGGCGAATTGAACAATATCGGTGAGGCCATCGCCAAGAATGTGGGTGAGAGCTATCGTCTCGGTGTGGAGCTGGAGGCTGCATGGAAGCCTGTCGACTGGTTCCGCTGGGATGCTAACGCCACACTGTCGAAGAATCGTGCCAAGGAGTGGGAGGTAACGCTGATGGACGGCTCCGTAGAGAGCCTCGGCGACACACCGCTATCGTTCTCACCCGACTTCATCTTCAATAATATCTTCACCTTCAATTATAAGGGCATGAAGGCTTCTGTCCAGAGCCAGTATGTGGGTGAACAGTATCTGACGAATACAGGTTTCAAGAGCTATCAGACCCTCGACGATAACGGCAAGCCTATTGATGTGAGCATGATGCTCGATGGCCATTTCACCACGAATGTCGATCTCAGCTATTCGTTTGCCCTGAAGCAGTTGGGCTTGAAGGATCTGACGCTTGGTGTGACCCTCTATAACATCTTCTCTGCCAAGTTCGACAACAACGGCTGGGCTGCTCCTGCCTTTACGAAGGAGAATGGAAAAGTGGTGGCTACAGGCTGGGATACCTCCGATCAGTATGAGGCAGGTTTTGCTCCCTCGGCTCCGTTTAACGTGATGGCTCATCTCTCGATTAATTTCTAGACAATGGATTTCCTCAGCGAGTATTGGCTCGACATATTGACAACGGTTCTCGGCCTGATCTATATCTGGCTCGAGTACCGTGTGTCGATAGCCCTGTGGTTTGTCGGAGTCATCATGCCAGCACTCGATGTCTGGCTCTACTGGAGTCATGGCCTTTATGGCGATGCGGGTATGGCAGTATATTATACGCTCGCTGCTGTCTATGGATTCTATGTCTGGAAGTTCAAGAAGACTCGTAAGCTGAAGCAGTCGCTGCCCATCATCCATCTGCCCAGGCGGCAATATCTGCCTGCCACGCTGTTTTTCCTCTTTGCATGGGGCGCCACCTATTATATATTAGTGACCTGGACTAACTCCACAGTGCCCCTGCTCGATTCGTTTACCAATGCCCTGTCGTTTGTCGGCATGTGGGCATTGGCGCGCAAGTATCTGGAACAGTGGTTCTTCTGGATTGTGGTCGATGCCGTTTGCTGTTTTCTCTATATTCAAAAAGGCATTCCCTTCAAGGCAGGTCTTTATGGTCTATATGTTGTTATCGCTATTGCTGGCTACTATAAGTGGAAGCAGATGTTAAAAATCACCAAGTATGATAAAGTGTGACGCGGTAGTCTTGGCAAATGGCGATTTCCCTGTTCACGCCGTACCGCTCTCTTTGTTGGAGAACGCTGTTCATATTGTGGCTTGCGACGGAGCCATCGCTCACCTTACAGCCCATGAGTATCAGGCGGATGTCGTCGCCATTGGTGATGGCGATTCTGTTCCAGACGCCTTGCGTGACCGTTTGATTCAGATTGACGAACAGGAAGATAATGATCTGACGAAGGCTACGCGCTATTGTCTGGAGCAAGGGTGGCACAAGATTGCTTATGTTGGAGCAACGGGCAAGCGTGAGGATCATACGCTGGGGAACATCTCGTTGATTGTTCGCTATTTCCTTGAAATGGGAGTAGAGCCAGTGCTGGTTACTGATTATGGGTGGTTCGTTGTTGCCCAAGGAGATACGGCTTTTGAATCATTCCCTGGGCAACAAGTCAGTATCTTTAACGCCAATTGCCGTCATCTGGTCTCTGAGGGTCTGAAGTGGCAGGCTTATCCTTTTCGTCAGTTCTGGCAAGGTACCCTTAATGAGGCTTTAAGCACTGATTTCAGCCTTCATGCTGACGGCTGTTACCTCGTTTATCGCACTTTTTCGTGATATAATTTGGCTATCTGCTGCATTTTACGTAATTTTGCAGCGGATTATTGTAAGAGAGTATGCAGACAAACAGTCATTTATCGCGTTTGATTCACGATCAGGCCAAGAAATACGGTGACCGTGAGGAGTTGATTTATAAGGATTTTGGCGGCTCAGAATGGCTGTCAATGTCGTGGAATCAGTTCTCGGATATTGTCAAGAAGGTATCGAATGCCTTGCTTAATCTGGGCGTTCAGGTGCAGGAGAACGTGGGTGTGTTCTCACAGAATTCTGTGCAGTATCTGTTCTGCGACTTCGGTGCCTGGGGTATCCGTGCAGTGACCATTCCGTTCTATGCTACCAGTTCGGAGCAGCAAATACAGTTCATGGTGAACGATGCGCAGATCCGGTTCCTGTTCGTGGGTGAGCAAGAACAGTACGACAAGGCGCGCCGCGTCTTTTCGACCTGTCGCACGCTGGAGCGCATTATCATTTTCGATAAGAATGTTCGCATCTCTACCCATGATCCCAATGCCATGTATTTCGAGGACTTCCTGAAACTGGGTGATAATCTGCCCAGACAATCGGAGGTGGAGAAGCTGCAGGCTGAGGCGTCAATGGATGATATCGCCAATATCCTCTATACCAGTGGTACAACAGGTGACTCGAAGGGAGTTATACTGACCTGCGGACAGTATCATGCTGCTATGGAGGCCAATAATAAGTGTGTGCCTGTCGGAGAGAACGACCGCGTGCTGAATTTCCTGCCTTTTACCCATATCTTTGAGAAAGGTTGGAAGATTCTTTGTCTGACAGAAGGAGCGCGACTGATAGTCAATACCTATCCTTTGGAGGTGCAGCAGTCGATGCGTGAGACTCATCCCACTTGTATGTCGAGTGTACCTCGTTTCTGGGAGAAAGTGTTCATGGGTGTTGAGGAGCAGATCGAGAAGGCCAATGCAGCCAAGCGTAAACTTTTCCAGCATGCTCTGAGCGTCGGAAAGCGCCATAATATCGACTATCTCTCGAAGGGCAAGCGTCCGCCGCTGGGACTGCATCTGGAGTATGAGATGCTGAACAAGACGGTGTTCTCGTTGGTTCGCAAGGAACTCGGACTGGAAAATGCGCACTTCTTCCCCACTGCAGGTGCAACGGTGAATCCGAAGGTAGAGGAGTTTGTTCATGCAATAGGTATCAACATGATTGTGGGCTATGGTCTGACAGAGAGTCTTGCTACCGTCAGCTGTAACCATCTTGGTGAGCCCTATACCGTTGGTGGTGTAGGTATTCCCATCGAGGGCATTGAAATCAGAATCAGCGATGAGGGCGAAGTCTTGCTGAAGGGTCCGACCATCACTCGTGGATACTATAACCGTGAGGATCTTACCAAGGCAGCCTTTACTGAAGACGGTTTCTTCCGTACAGGTGACTCTGGCTATTTGAAAGATGGTGAGCTGTTCCTGAAGGAGCGTATCAAGGATCTTTATAAGACCTCGAACGGTAAGTATATTGCGCCTCAGATGATAGAGTCGAAACTGTTAGTGGACAAATTCATCGATCAGATCTGTATCGTTGCCGATCAGCGTAAGTTCGTTTCGGCGCTGATAATTCCCGTCTATTCTTTGTTGGAGGAATATGCTCGCGAGCATCACATTCCGTTCGAGACACGTGAGGAATTGTGTGCTAACCCTCAAATCAACGAGATGATGAAGGAGCGCATCGATACCCTTCAACAGCAGTTGGCTCATTATGAGCAGATCAAACGATTCACGCTGCTGCCTCATCACTTCTCGATGGAGAAAGGCGAGTTGACGAATACGCTGAAGATCAAGCGCCGCGTGCTTAACGAGAACTACAAGAAAGAAATCGACGCGATGTACGCTGAGTAGTTTGGTTTACGGTTTACAGTTTACGGTTTACAGATGATTACTCAAGATCAGTTAAAGGATGTTTTGGAGCGGGCAGATGCGCTGAACCGCTATCTCGAAATAGATAAAAAGAAAATCGAGTACGAGGAAGAGGATCTTCGTACGCAAGCTCCTGATTTTTGGGAGGATCGCAAGCGTGCTGAGGAGCAGATGAAAAAGGTGAAGAGCATCAAGAAGTGGCTTGACGGCTACAAGGAGGTGCGCACACTGGCTGATGAACTTCAGCTTGCCTTCGATTTCTTCAAGGATGAAATGGTCACGGAGGAAGAGGTCGATGAAGACTATGCCAAAGCCATTCAGGCCATCGAGGACTTAGAACTGAAGAATATGCTCCGTCAGAAGGAAGATCCGATGGAGGCTGTTCTGAAGATTAACTCTGGCGCAGGTGGTACGGAGGCTCAGGATTGGGCTTCGATGCTGATGCGTATGTATATGCGCTGGGCTGAGGCTCATGGCTATAAGGTAACCATCTCCAACCTGCTCGATGGCGATGAGGCTGGCATCAAGAGTGTCACGATGCAGATTGAAGGCGGTGACTATGCCTATGGCTATCTGAAGTCCGAGAACGGCGTGCACCGTCTGGTGCGCGTGTCCCCCTTTAATGCACAAGGCAAACGTATGACCTCCTTTGCCTCAGTGTTTGTCTCACCGCTGGTGGATGATACCATCGAGGTCTATGTCGATCCCGCCAAACTCTCTTGGGATACTTTCCGCAGTTCGGGAGCAGGTGGTCAGAATGTCAACAAGGTGGAGTCTGGTGTTCGTTTGCGCTATTGGTATACCGACCCTGATACAGGCGAAGAGGAGGAGATCCTCATTGAGAATACGGAGACGCGCGACCAGCCTAAGAATAAGGAACGCGCGATGACCCTGCTGAAATCCCAGCTTTATGACCGTGCGATGAAGAAACGTCTGGAGGCCCAGGCTAAGATCGAGGCGGGCAAGAAGAAGATTGAGTGGGGAAGTCAGATCCGTTCGTATGTCTTCGATGACCGTCGTGTGAAAGATCATCGCACCAATTATCAGACGACTGATGTCGATGCTGTCATGAACGGCAAGATCGATGAATTCATCAAGGCATACCTGATGGAATTCCCAGTTAATGACGAAGAACAGTAACAATCAATTAAATAATTAGAACTATGGCTCAAATAGCAAAAGCATCTAAGTCTACCGAAAAGAAGGTGGCTTATCAGAAGAAACAGGAGGAAGGTGGTAAGAAAGTACTCGAGTGGATCTTCGGAGTCCTCGTTGTACTCGCAGTGTTGTTTGTCATCTATTCCATTTTCATCGTTGCATAAATGAGCGGACTGGAGATAGAACGTAAGTTCCTGGTCCGTAATGATGATTACAAGCGGCAGGCTTATAACAGCAGCCGCATCTGTCAAGGTTATATCTGCAGTGGTCACGGACGTACCGTCAGGGTACGTATCCGTGATGACCGCGGATATCTGACTATTAAAGGCCCTTCTGATGCAGCAGGCCTCAGTCGCTATGAGTTCGAGAAGGAGATTACCTTGGATGAGGCCCGGCAGCTGATGCAGCTCTGTGAGCCTGGTGCCATCGACAAGACGCGTTATCTGGTTAGGAGTGGTGCTCACACCTTCGAGGTCGATGAGTTCTATGGTGATAACGCTGGACTGGTGATTGCCGAGGTGGAACTGCAATCAGAGGATGAGCCTTTCGAAAAGCCAGATTTTATCGGGCGGGAGGTTACTGGTGACCGTCGTTTTTACAATGCCCATCTCACGAAGCGCCCTTATAGCGCTTGGAGCGAACAAGAAAAATCAGAATCCCGATAATGGCTGCAAGGGTAATGCCTGTGGAATTGGCTGCCAGGTCGAGCCATTCTCCACTTCTTCTGCCACCTGTCGCATATTCCTGTAACAATTCGATGATCCCACTCATGACGATGGGTGATAGCCAGGCCCAGAAGAACAGTTTCTCGTGATCTGGATTCCTATGCCGACGGGCATATTCTATCCATAGTACCAGACAGGTTCCCCCATACATGATGATATGTACCCACTTATCGATGAATTCCACTTCGTCGAGTTCTGTCTTTGGAGGTGTGAAGAACGATAAGTACCAAATCAGTGCAAATAAGAGGCACGAAAACGGGTAATTTTTGATAAAATGTAAGAGAAACGACATATTTGCTATCAATTTTTGTGCAAAATTAAGAATTATTTTATACATTTGCAACGAAATTATGAGAAAAGTGCATATGTCGAAACTGGAAAGAGCTAGTTTTAGCAGTAAACTAGGCGTCATCCTGGCAACCGCAGGTTCAGCTGTGGGGTTGGGAAACATTTGGCGCTTCCCCTATATGACGGGACAGAATGGTGGAGCAGTGTTTATCTTGATCTATATACTGTGTGTGCTCCTTTTGGGTATACCTTGTATGGTCAGTGAGTTTATCATCGGGCGTCACGGACAGGCAAACACAGCACGTTCGTTCCGAAAGTTGTCTGGTGGTTCGCCTTGGATGCTGATCGGCTATATGGGCGTATTGACGGGCTTCCTGATATCCAGCTATTATGCCGTTGTCTCGGGCTGGTGCTTGGAGTACATGTGGGCTTCGTTATTGGGTAAGCTGCAGGGAGATCCTGACTATATCAATACCTATTTTGCCACCTTCTCTCAGGATCCTGTAAAGCCTGTCTTCTGGACGTTGATTATCCTTCTCGCTACGTTTCTGATTGTTGAGAATGGTGTGCGCGACGGTATTGAGCGGGCTTCCAAGCTGATGATGCCTGTCTTGTTCATATTATTATTGGTCATTGTGGTGGCTTCTTGCATGTTGCCGAATGCCGACAAGGGTATTGAGTTCCTGTTTAAGCCTGACCGGACCAAGTTGACTGGCGATGTGTTCTTAGGTGCTCTGGGTCAGTCGTTCTATTCGATGAGCATTGCTATGGGCTGTATCTGTACCTATGCCAGCTATTTCTCCAGAGAGACGAACCTGTTCAAGTCTGCTACTCAGATTGGTGTCATCGACTTCCTGGTGGCGATATTGGCAGGACTGGTGATCTTCCCCGCCGCCTTCTCTGTCGGTGTGAATCCCGATAGCGGTCCTTCGCTGATATTCATCACCCTTCCGAACGTGTTCCAGCAAGCCTTTGGAGGCTTCTCAGGTCTGGGTTATGCCATCTCGCTCCTGTTCTATGCGCTCCTGTCGATGGCAGCACTGACCTCTCTGATATCCTTGCATGAGGTGAGCACTGCCTTCTTGGAAGAGGAGGTGCGTACCACTCGTAAACAGGCCGCAACTATGGTGACGATTGCGTGCATGGTGCTTGGGGCGGTTTGTTCTTTGTCCTTGGGAGCTTGGAACAAGCATCAGTTGTTCGGCATGACCATCTTCGATCTGTTTGACTTCGTCACAGGCCAGCTGTTCCTGCCGATTGTAGGTTTCCTCACTTGTATCTTCATTGGCTGGTTCGTACCTCATAAGTTAGTCCGCGACGAGTTTACTAATAATGGTACCTTGCGAAATGTCACGCTGTTCCATTTCTATATTTTCCTGGTGAAGTACGTCTGCCCGATTTGTATCCTATTTATCTTCCTCCATCAGTTCGGCTTATTGTAAATGGAGAAACGTGGAACTTTTGGCAGCAGACTTGCCATCATATTGGCTACGGCAGGCTCGGCAGTGGGCCTGGGCAATATCTGGCGCTTCCCGTTCATGACGGGTCATAACGGTGGTGCTGCCTTCATCCTCGTCTATTTCGCCTGTGTGCTGCTGCTCGGTATTCCTGGCATGATCAGTGAGTTTATTGTGGGTCGTCATGCCCAGACGAATGCGGCCCGTGCCTATAGTGTCATGGGTGGCAAGTCCTGGCGATGTGTGGGTTATCTGGGCATCCTCACCTCTACCATTATCCTTGGATTCTATGCAGTAGTGGCTGGCTGGTGCCTGCAGTATCTCTATGCGTCGTTGTCTGGCAGACTTCTGGGCGATCCTGCCCATGTGCTAGCCTATTTCCAGGATTTTTCCAGTGATCCCCTGCGACCCTGTCTGTGGGCTGTGGGTTTTGTGCTGATTACCCACTTTGTGGTGTCTAAGGGTGTGAACGATGGTATCGAACGGGCCTCGAAACTCCTGATGCCGTTGCTGCTGGTCATCCTGCTGATTCTGGTGGCAGCCTCGTGCGTCTTGCCAGGAGCTGTGGGTGGTATTGAGTTCCTGCTGAAGCCCGACTTCTCGAAAGTGAGCAGTAGCGTGCTCCTCGAAGCTTTGGGACAGGCGTTCTTCTCCCTGAGTCTGGGTACTTCCTGCCTTTGCACATACGCTTCCTATTTCAAGCGCGATACGAACCTGTTGCGTTCGGCCACCCAGATTGCCTTGCTCGATTCTTTCATTGCGATATTGGCGGGTCTGATGATATTTCCAGCAGCCTTCTCTGTGGGAGTGCAGCCTGATAGTGGTCCGTCGCTCATCTTCATCACATTGCCCAATGTGTTCCAGCAGGCCTTTAGTGGCATGCCGATTGCTGGCTATGTGATTGCTGTGCTCTTCAATGCCTTACTGGTGTTCGCTGCACTGACCTCTACAATCTCCATGCACGAAATAGGTACGGCTTTCTTCCATGAAGAACTGAAGATGCCTCGTCAACGTGCTGCCTGGATACTCACGGTGGTCTGTTCGCTGATAGCTGTATTCTGTTCTTTGTCATTTGGCGCCTATAAAGAACTTCAGCTTTTCGGTATGTCACTGATGGACTTCTGCGACATGCTGACTGCTCAGCTGATGTTGCCTGCTGGCGCCTTCCTCACGAGTATTATGATGGGCTGGTTCGTCAGTCGTCAGTTACTTCAGGATGAGTTTACCAACCAAGGCACCATCCGTGTGGCATTCTTCCATGCCTATATGTTTGCTATCCGATACATTGTGCCGCTCTGCATCGTCATGATCTTCCTCCATCAGTTAGGCATTCTATGATCCGTGAGTTTTTCTATCTTCAGAAGTCCGATCGCAAGGTAATCCTGACCTTACTCCTTGTCATCGTCATTGCCCTGGGCGTGTTTTTTATCATGGGCGGCGAGAATGAAGAAGAAGTGTCTCAGCAGGACAGCCTGGCCCGAACAGCCTACTATGACGTTGCTCCTAGGCAGGTGGAGCGTTTCGCTTTCGATCCCAATACAGCCGACAGTACCCAACTCTTGCGCCTCGGCTTGCAGTCCTGGCAGGTGAGGAATATCTATAAATACCGTGCAGCTGGCGGTGTCTATCGCAAGAAGGAAGATTTCGCCCGTCTCTATGGACTGACGGTGAAGCAGTATCGCGAACTCGAACCCTATATCCACATCTCCGACGATTACCTGCCTGCTTCTTCGCTGTTGAAGCACGAACGGAGGGGTTATCGTGATGGGGCAGATACCGTTCGTAAGCGCCATGCATCTATCCCGTCGGAGCATCGTTACCAGCCGAAGATCAGTGCTGGCGAAACGGTGGTGCTGAATATGGCTGATACCACTTTGCTGAAGACGGTGCCAGGCATCGGCCCCTATTTCGCCCGTAAGATTGTGCAGTACGGAGAGCGCTTGGGTGGCTATGTCAGTGTCGATCAGCTCGATGAAATCGAGGATTTTCCCCTCGATGCCAAGAATTTTCTCGTGGTTGCAGATCCTGCTCCCAGAAAGCTGAACGTCAACAAACTCTCCCTGAACGAACTCAAGCGCCATCCCTACATCAATTTCTATCAGGCGCGCGCCATCACCGACTATCGTCGCCTACATGGTTCCATCCATTCCCTTCAAGACCTGCGCCTCTCCAAGGACTTCCCCCCAGAAGCCATCACCCGCCTGGAGCCCTACGTGGAGTATTAACTCCCCCTTCTATGTATAATTAAGGTATACCCCCAAACGCACATAAGGCCCGCATCCCTGCGAGCCTTATGTGTTCAAACCTAAAACAAAACAATTAGAAAAAACGAATTCAGAATAACAAATCAAACATTTTATAACTATCAAACTAATGCATATGAATCAAAAAACTGATGCAAAGATATGGAGATTTTGAGCTGATTCCAAATAAATAGCGACATTCTTTCTCTACTTGTTGCGACCCAATGGCGGAACTACGACAATATGAACTTACAGCCTCAATTTGTGTCGCAAGGGCATCAAAAATGATTGTCACAACTACATTTTACTCCAATCATTTGGTTTTTTCAGAAAAACTTCCTAAATTTGCAAACGATAGCTAATAAAAACGAAATCTATAATTAGGTAAATATGAGATTATTACTTATTCTTTGTCTAGCGCTCTCTTTTGTGTCAAATGTTCATGGACAAAATGGACAGTCTACTGTTATATTAAAGAATGGAACAGTCTTAAAGGGTTATATTAAAAGCATTGACCCTTCTGATACTTTAGTAATAATAATATCGGGCAAAGAGGCCGTTGTAAAGATGAGTGAGGTAGCGCAAGTAGAATCTTCATTACCAAATGAATCTAGCCAACTAGACAATAGAGATAATCTTGGTAAAGAACGTATAATCGTTATGCCAGATGATCCGTTAGTTGGGTATAAAGGTTTCCTTTTGGATAAAGGTAATAATGTTTATGTTTATGGTGATGATTCTGAGTTTGAGAAAATTGGAGTAGATGAGTTAAGGAAACTTCTGATTATGGATGGTTTTTGGAATGTTGTAGATAATATGAATGAAGCTCATTTTACAATTAATTATTGTATTAAGAAAAATGATGGGAGTTGGGCTTCATATCATGTATATAATACATCTTACCATAAAAAGGAACCTGATGTGGTATTACTTTCAGTAAGTTCTTGGCGTAGTAATGGCTCTGAATTCCTAAAACAAATGGAAATAGACAATCCTGACTCAAAGAGAAGTAATGAGTTGTTAAGTAATAAACTGTATTATGAAGTAATTGTGCCTTTTCAGAAAAAGATTTCGAATGGTAAGCTAAATAAAAAAGTCAGAAACAAATTTCTTGTGAAATAATAAAGAATAATTTGAATGGGGCTTGCAATCACTGCGAGCCCCATTCATATACTCTATTTATTAATCAAATGGAAAAAAGAAAATCACTAACTAAAACCAAACATATGAATCAAAAAACTGATGCAAAGATATGGAGATTTTGAGCTGATTCCAAATAAATAGCGACATTCTTTCTCAACTTGTTGCGACCAGATGACTGAACTGCGACAAGATGAACTTACAGCCTCAATTTATGTCGCAAAAGCAATAGAAAAAGGTAGAGCATTTGAAGTCTTAGGGTAAGTCGACGAGGTCGGCTACGATGGGTGACGAGCTTACGGCTCGTTGATTATTCCCAAGGTGGGAATATTTCAGTCCCAAGGTGGGAATGTTTTGTTCCCAGGCTGGGAATTTTTTCTAACTAGGGCGCAACAACTCTTAGGCTAGGGCATAGGTTTGGCAATAAGCGACGAGTAATGACCAGTAAGTGATGCTTATTTCTTAATAAGAATGTGTTATATGTGATTATCCCTCACATTTTTGTCGGAAAAGCCTTTGTGCAAAGGGGTTTCGGAATGTGAGGGATTTGAAATACCCCTCACATATCCCTCACACATCCCTCACATCAACACTCTGGCTGTTTTTGAAATATTCGTACAACATAAAAGATCGTCTATAAAGGGCCAATTTGTTCCCATATTAGGGAAAAATTGCGGCTTAGTTAGGCAGATAGTTTTTTTCAGTATAACAGTAAAAACTAGGTAGTAATTCAAATTCGGAAAAGCAATTACAAAATTTGACGCGAAAAGTGTTAGTTTCCGCACTGAGAGTTGCCTGACGATGTGAGGGATAGGTGAGGGTTTTGTGAGGGATCAAAAACATCCCTCACATTCCGGAACCCCTTTGCACAAAGGTGTTTCCGACAAAAATGTGAGGGATGGAGTCGAGAGATCACTCTATCATCTGTCTGACGGCATCGTCTCGGAGATCCTTGAAACGGATGGTCTGATGCCGGCCTGCATCATCATTTTCAATTGCCTCATATTAAAAATAGTTTTGGGTTAATACTTATTTGTTGTGCATTCCCGTATCTGATCGTACATGATTGGATGAAGCTAATGCAACTGCAAAGGTACTAAAAGTTTTCAACTTACCCAAAAAATCTCCACTTTTCTCCCAAATTACGCAGGACTTGTTGTGGTTTTACGGATTTTTTCGTATTTTTGCAGTCGATAGAACTATTATTTGGTTTATGAGTCATATTGTTGAAAAGCGGAAGGAGTTTAATGAGTGGCAGCAGCGACCTTTTCAGGTAGCCAAGAAATCGGAAGAACGTCATTGCTGTACCACTTGCGGGGAGGAGTATCAGGGAAATTACTGTCCCCGTTGTGGACAGTCGGCCCAAATAGGCCGCTATTCCTTCAAGAAGGCATTCCTACTGTTTCTCGATGTCTGGGGCGTAGGCAATCGTGGTATGTTCCGCAGCATTCGCGACCTTCTGCTGCGTCCTGGCTACATGATCCGCGACTATCTTAGAGGCATGCAGATGGCCTACTTTCCACCTTTCAAGATGCTTTTCCTGCTCTGTACCCTGTCAATTCTAGTAAATTCCGGCATGAATATTCAAGGCGTAAACCGTTTCAAACAGCAGGAGGAGAACTTTTCGGTAACAGTACATCTGGATGATCCTAAAGAAGAAACAGACAAGACGCTCACTAAAGCGGAGGTGGAAAAGCAGCAAAAGAAAAAGGAGTTTATGAATAAATTGGACTCAGGAGAATTATTTATAAAAGGCTATCAGTGGTTCAATAAGAATCTTTCTCTGATGTATCTCGCATGTCTGCTGCTCTTCTCCGTGCCACTCTATATGATGTTCCGCCACAATCCTGCTATACCAGACTTACGCTTTTCTGAGTGCTTTGTGGCGATGGTTTACATCACTAATATGCTCATCATCTATGGCATATTCTTCTCATTGCTATGGCCCAACGACACGGCAGATACTGTCTTCGATTTACTGGTCATACCACTTGTCATCATTCCTGTCAAGCAGTTTTCGGGCTATAGCTACTGGGGCACTATCTGGCGAACCATCGTGGCCTTCATTCCCTTCGCTGCCATGCTTATCCTGCTATTTATCGCCATTTTATTCATTTACGCCCTCATCTATATCCGCTATTAGTATGAAGAGGTTTTGGTTGATATTGGCGATGATGATGCAGCTTTCGATGGTGAGGGCTGAGATCAAGATTACAGTATTGTCGGACATTCATGTGATGAGTCCGGAACTCATTGTAAAGGATGGTAAGGCCTGGCAGGATTTCCTGGCTCAGAAACGGGTGATGCTCGATTTGAGCAAACAGCTGTTTGAAGAGGAGGTGGAACGACTGCTCAAGGAGAAACCCGACATGGTGCTGATAACGGGCGACCTGACGAAAGACGGTGAAACGAAGAGTCACGAATGCGTGGTAAACCAACTGGATAGGCTCAGGGAGGCAGGTATCAAGGTGTATGTGATTCCTGGCGACCACGATCTCGGAACAGAGAAGGCATTTATCTTCGATGGTGACAAGACGTCGATGGCTGAGACGGTCGACGCCAAGCAGTTCGCCTCGATGTACCAGATGTACGGCTACGGCTCTGGCTCCACCAGAGATTCCCAGTCGCTGAGCTATACCTGTGAGCCCTTCAAGGGACTGGTACTGATCGGCATTGAGACGGACAGACGGGCGATGATGGCAGAATCGACGTTGGAGTGGGTTTGCCAACAGGCCGAGAAGGCACGAAAGGAGGGTAAGCAGGTGCTGGCGATGATGCATCCTCTGCCTTTTCCGCATGTGGTGAACATAGACAGACTGAGAAAGGACTATGTGGTGAAGGACTACGAGACCGTTCGCAATCGTCTGGCTGATGCAGGTATCCGCGTGGTGCTGACAGGCCATATGCATGTGTTGGAAATGGCCAAGGACTATAACGCCGACCTCTCGGTTCCTATCTATGAGGTCATCACTCCTGCTCTGGCGGCCTATCCATGTGCCTATCGTCAGCTGACGTTGAACGACGACTTGTCGAAGTTGTCGATCTCCACCGATTACGTGAGGACACTTGCTGGCTTTGAGGATTTCCGAGGGATGGCTAAGGACCGTCTGACGAGTGGTATATCGACTGTCTATGCCAATGAGTTCAATATGGAGACGGGCACAGAACTGGTGGCTAAGGGGTTTGTGATTCATGCTGAGGGAAATGAGAACGATTCGGACGATGCGAAATCCTTTCAGGCACTATACGAATTGACTCATCTGATCTTGAGACTGAGTGGTGCGTTTAATGATAAACTGGATTCCTATGGACTGACTTGGACGGACGTCAATAACTCCGTCAGGGGTATGTTGACTGACACCAGCCAATATGGAAATGCCGCAAGAGAGGATTGGACTGACGACTTGCAGCTGGCCATTGAGATGCCTGATATCTCTGCGGCGTCGACGATCAAACCGATAAGGATAGAGAATGCGGATGAAGAGTATTACACGCTAGAGGGAATTCGTGTCAAGTCGCCCCAAAAGGGCTTATACATCAGAAACGGTAAAAAGGTAGTCAGATAGTATACCGACTTTCAAAATTTACAATTTTTGTTGCAAAATCTGCAATTTCTGCTCTTTTGGACGTCTCAGGCTTGCAAGTTTCATCTTTTTTTTGTATCTTTGCAGTGTTCTGCTTCGCAAAAGATTCGGAGAAGACAAACAACCATAAGAGTATAACTAAAGCAGTGGTATTTGTATGAGAGAAAGATTTGTTTCAACCGTCTCGTTGCTGTTATTGGCAACTCCGTTCTGCTACGCCTACGAACACACATTGGCTGAGGCCGACGACATCATTATGATACTCCTTATCATCGTGATAGTACTTATCGGGTTTGGGGGCTATGGTCTATATTATAATAGGATTATCAGTCGACGAAACGAGCAAATGCAACGCATCCTGACGGTACTGAATGAATACAGGGAGCTGGTGGGCGACGAGGTCTTGTCGCTCGACAAGCAGGAAGAGGCCTTGAAACAAAAGCTACAGAAGCCGAAGAAAGCCAAAGTGGTTCACGAGGACGAGAATCATAGCTTCTCTGTGATGATGGATGCCCGTGTCAATAAGGAGAAGCCTTTCACGGATCCCGACTTCGACCACGATGCTTTGGTTAAGTTTATGGGAGTCAGTGATGAGATGTTTTGCCAACTGGTGCCGCGCTACAAGGAAGCCGATAGAACGCTTGCCTATATCAACTCGCTACGGGCTGAATACGCAGCAAAGATTCTCATGGACCACTCAGACTACTCACCAGAAGACGTTGCACGCATGTGTGGCTTCAGGAGTATTGCGGCATACAATGGCGCTTTCAAATTCGCCTTCGGCATCACGCCTACGGACTATCTGAACAGCATGAGTCGGATGTTCAAGGAGAAGGGAAATTAGACTTTTGTCCTTATTTTTTTTGATGGTTCCGATTTTTTTTCTTATCTTTGCAACCGTAACTAAGAAACTAGAATAGATATGTTTGGACTTGGAATGCAAGAGATTCTCGTCATAGCACTTATCATCCTGCTGCTCTTCGGCGGGAAAAAGATTCCTGAGCTGATGAAAGGCCTGGGCAAGGGCGTGAAGAGCTTTAAGGATGGTATGAACGAGGTGACGGATCTCCCGGAAGAGAAGAAGGATCAGCCTAAGAAGGAGAATGAGTGAGGAGGCGAAGGGCGTCAAGACGGATGAAACGATGACCTTCTGGGATCATCTCGACGAACTCCGGGCTGTCATTATCCGCATCCTCGTTATCACGGCAGTGGCTGCGGCAGTGGCCTTTTGCCTGAAGGACGATCTCTTCGCCATCGTACTGGCGCCTCGCACGAGTGAATTCATCACTTACAGGCTGATGGGCGTGGAGCCGTTCTCGATCCATCTGATGAATACGGGACTGACGGAGCAGTTTATGATCCACCTGAGGACTGCCTTCTATGCGGGCGTGCTCGTGGCTTCACCTTATATTATATATATGCTCTTCAGCTTCGTCGCACCAGCGCTCTATGACAATGAAAGGAAATACGCTACGCTGCTCTGCGTGAGTGCTTATCTGATGTTCATGTTGGGGACGGCGCTTAACTATCTGCTGATCTTCCCGCTGACATTGAAGTTCCTGGGAACGTATCAGGTGAGTCCTGACGTGGCGAACATGCTGACGCTGCAGTCGTATGTGGACACGTTGCTGATGATGAACCTCGTGATGGGGATCGTCTTCGAACTGCCCGTCGTCAGCTGGCTTTTAGGTCGTATGGGACTGATCAACGCCAAGATGATGCGGTCAGTCAGGCGGCATGCAATCGTAGCGATCCTGATTGTGGCAGCGATTATCACGCCGACAACGGATGCCTTTACGCTCTTTCTGGTGGCTCTGCCGATATGGCTGCTCTACGAGGTGAGTATAGTGATTTTAAAGTAAACAGTAAACTAAACAAGATATGATATGCTAAAGAAAATCAGAACAATCCTTGCAGCGGTGTTCTTCGTACTGATAACCCTGCTGTTCCTAGACTTCACGGGGACGCTGCATCATTGGTTTGGCTGGATGGCGAAAATTCAGTTCCTGCCTGCGGTGATGGCGCTTAACGTGGTGGTTGTGGTGGCGCTTATCGCCCTGACACTCGTCTTCGGACGCATCTATTGTTCCGTCATCTGTCCGTTGGGTGTCTTTCAGGATATCCTCGCTCGTCTGCGCAGGAAGAAGAACAAGTACAGCTATTCCAAGGAAGTGCGCTGGCTGCGCTATCCGGTGCTGGTGGTCTTTGTGATTGCTGTTGTTGCTGGGATTGGCTCGATCTTCCAGTTGCTGGCACCATATAGCTCGTATGGACGTATCGCCACGATGATCTTCCAACCGATATGGAAACTGGGCAATAATCTGCTGGCTACTGTCGCGGAACGAGTTGACAGCTACGCCTTCTACACTACAGATGTGTGGATGAAGTCATTGCCTGTGCTGGTCATCGCTTTGGTGACGCTGGTGGTGCTGATTGTTCTGGCTTGGCGTGGAGGTCGTACTTATTGTAACACGATTTGTCCTGTGGGTACGATTCTTTCGTTCTTTGCACGCTTCTCTTTCCTGAAGATCCACTTCGACGAGGATAAATGCAAGAACTGTTCACTGTGTTCGAAGAACTGTAAGGCAGCTTGTATCGATTTCAAGACGCACACGGTCGATTACAGTCGCTGCATCGTCTGTGGTAACTGTATCGAGAGCTGTAAGTTTGGGGCGTTGCGTTACGACAATCAGCGCATCCATCAGAAGGCTCAGGCTGAGGGTAGGACTGTCGACGCTTCGAAGCGTTCCTTCCTTCTGGCATCGGCTCTGGTCTCTACAGCAGCTCTCGCTCAGAAGAAAGAGAAACTGATGGACGGCGGATTGGCTGAGTTGGAGGATAAGGTGGCTCCGAAACGTCAGACACCGCTCACACCTCCGGGCTCGCTGTCGTTCCAGAATCTGTCGACACGTTGTACTGGTTGTCAACTCTGTATCTCAGAGTGTCCGAATCAAGTGTTGCGGCCTTCAAGCGATCTGATGCATCTGATGCAGCCCACGATGTCGTATGAGCACGGATATTGTCGGCCGGAATGTACACGCTGTTCTGAGGTTTGTCCTGCTGGAGCCATCAAACCGGTGGATAAACCTGATAAATCGTCGATTCAGATTGGACATGCTGTCTGGATCAAGAAGAATTGTGTGGTATTGACTGACGAGGTGGAGTGTGGCAACTGTGCCCGTCATTGTCCTGCTGGTGCGATTGAGATGGTGCATTTGGATCCAAATGATGAAGATTCGCCTATGGTTCCTGCAGTTAATGAGACTGCGTGCATCGGCTGTGGTGCCTGTGAGTATGTCTGTCCGTCTCGCCCATTCTCTGCTATCTATGTTGAGGGGCATGAAGTGCACCGCAAGATTTAGTTTACGGTTTACAGTTTACGGTTTTGAGTTTATAGTTTAAAGTTTAGAGATAATGACCAAAAAGGATAAAAATATATCACGTCGTTCGTTCTTGAAGCTCTTTGGAGCAGGGACCGTAGCCACTGCAGCCACACTGGCAGGTTGTAAGAATGCTAACAAGGCAGAAGAACAGGCTGCTGACGAATATAAGAATCAGGTGGAGCCGCCAGTAGGGCAGATGACCTATCGCGAGAATCCCACCACGAAGGACAAGGTGTCGATTCTGGGTTATGGTATGATGCGTCTGCCTACCAAGGATTCCGATTCTGCCCGTGAGAGTCAGGCGGAGATTGATCAGGAGACGGTGAATCGTCTGGTGGATTACGCCATTGAGCATGGTGTGAACTATTTCGATACATCGCCTGTGTATTGTCAGGGACTGTCGGAACACAGTACTGGCATCGCCCTCAGCCGTCATCCACGCGACAAATACTTCGTAGCTACCAAATTGTCGAACTTCAACCGCGACTACTGGAGTTTTGAGAAGGCCAAGGGGATGTACCTGAACTCCATGAAGGAACTGCAGGTGGATTACATCGACTATTATCTGCTTCACGCCGTGGGTGGTGGAATGGAGGAGTTCAATGGACGTTATATCGATAACGGTATAATGGACTTCCTGATGGAGGAGCGCAAGGCAGGACGTATCCGCAACCTGGGCTTCTCGTTTCATGGATATAAAACTGTGTTCGACGAGATGATGAAGCGCCATAGCCAGTACCATTGGGATTTCGTTCAGATAGAGCTAAACTATCTCGACTGGAACTATGCTGACGAGATCAACAACCGCAACGTGGACGCCTCTTACCTTTATGGGGAACTGAAGAAGAAGGGTATTCCTGCCGTCATTATGGAGCCCTTATTAGGAGGGCGATTGGCCCGACTGCCACAATATATCGTCAATGAGCTGAAGAAGTTCGACCCCACCAAGAGCGTCGCCTCATGGGCTTTCCGCTATGCTGGCACCTACGAAGGCGTACTCACCGTACTTAGCGGAATGACCTATATGGAGCATCTGAAGGACAATCTGCTTTCGTATTGTCCGCTCGTGCCGCTGAAGGAGACTGGTATGCGTTCGCTCGATGTCGAGATCGCCCAGCGTATTGTGGGACTGGAGAATATTCCCTGCAACGATTGTAAGTACTGCATGCCTTGTCCCTATGGTATCGACATCCCAGCCATCTTTATACACTATAATAAATGTAAGAACGAGGGTTCATTGCCATATGGTGTGGGGGACGCGAAATATCGTGAGCATCGGCGTCAGTATCTGATCTCGCTGGATCGTGCCGTACCGCGTGACCGTCAGCCTGACCACTGTATCCAGTGTGGACAGTGCGAACCCCATTGTCCGCAGAATATCCGCATTCCACGAGAGTTGCGCAAGATTGACGAGATGATTGAGGAGTTGAAGCGTAAGCCCTTTGTATAACAATAATCCCCAGCCGATTCGACTGGGGATTTCCTTAACGTAATTACTTGTTTCCTTACTTGTTCAGACCGCGATTGTTCATGGTCGAGTTCAGCACCTTCAGATAAGTACGCATCTGCTTGTCGTCGAGTACGTAACGCATCCACTTCACATTGTTCTCGATAGCACGGGCTACGAGAGCCTTGCGGTCGTTGTTGCTATACTGAGCGGCGAACATCAACTCTGAAGCAAATGTCTGGTTGAAGTTTGCAACAGCCTCCTTCTGGTCGTCTTTCAGATCCAGTGCTGCTGAGAGCTTGTCCATATTGATATTCAGCTCGTAGGCTGCCATATTGTTCACGCTGTTTGCGCTCTCGCCCTCGGCAAATGCAGTTGTCATACTCAGCATTGCAACTAATGTCAAAATCATCTTTTTCATCTTTTTACCCTTTCTTTTCTTTACTCGGGGCTGTTGTTATCCTGATGCCCCTACTTTAATAATAATGTTATCCTTTTTTATCTTTTGACGGTGCAAAGGTACGGCGAAATTTTGACATACGCAAGCGTTTATGAAAAATTGTGTGCGATAACAGCCGCTTTATTGATGCAAATCAAAAATCAGACCATGTAAGGAATATTTACTATCTGATGGAAAGAAAAAGCGTCAAGAGGGGAATAGTGAGCATTGACAAAAGGGTCGTAATAAGTGTGATTTCAGTTATCAGCGTGGTGTCGCGGTTATACTTCAAGCAAAGGATTGTTCCGTAAGTAGCTACGGGCATAGCGATGACAATGGTGTTGATGCTGACAACATACTGATCGAAGCCAAGGGCCATACACAGATAGTAGAATCCCAGAGGAATCAGGAACAGACGGAACAGGGTAGTGACATACACCGTGGGGTTGCCCAGCATCGTGCGCAGTGAGAGTTGAGACATCGATGAGCCGATGATGAGCAGGGCAGCAGGCACGGTGATATTACCGATCATCGTGAGTGGTTGGCTGATCAGTCCCGGGATATTGTCGATGCCAAATGCCACTATGAGCATAGCAAGATAGGCAGAGAGCATGGGGGTACTGTAGAGTACCTTTTTCTGGAAGTGCTTCTTGTCGCCCAGATCGCCCTCAATCAGGATGGTGCCAATGGTGAAAACGGCGAATGTGTTGATGACATTGAGTACAGCAGCATAGAACACTGCCTGATGGCCAAAGATAGAGGCCACGACAGGATAACCCATAAAGCCGACATTGCCAAACATCAGTGCGAAACCGACAATGCCTTCATCGTCCTTCTTATGTGTAAGGTAGCGGGGCAGAAACAGTGCCATACCTGCCAATATAATATAGGTAAGGGTACTGATGCCAAGCAGGGGCAGGATCAGTCGCCTGTCAGGCAGTTCACCAGTCATCGCTGATGACAGAATAAGTGAGGGACACGTAAAGTTAATGACGAGACTCGACAGTTTCTTGTCGAATTCGCCACCCATATAACCCAGTCTGGCTGCTATATAGCCAACAACCAGGATGGCAAAGAGTGTCAACATTACTTCAACCATAGATGCAAATACATTTTCTCGTTATTCTTTGAATTCATACGCCATCTGCATTAACAGATGCAAAGGTAATAATAAAAATTGGGCTTTCGTTTTTTTTGCATGAAAAAAATAAAAGAACGACCCAAATAATAGAAATAACAGGGTCAGGGGCGAAAAGCCAGCAGCAAGATCAGCCCCATTATCAGTACGCTATAATTTTATTTTTATTAATTTTTACTACCATACTGCCATTTTCTTTGTGTATAATCTGATTATCAGGTATTTAGTCGTGGTGGTAGGTAGTCTGAGTATGGTAGTAAAATGCAAAATATTGAAAAACGCCTTCGAAAACGTTGTTTCCTACGGTAGAAAACGATGTTTTCACAGGCAGATAACATCGTATCCCGCTTGAGGTGCCATTGGTATCTGCCAGCGATTACACCATTATCCAAGTGCGAAAAGAATTAAAGGAATAACCCAGCCTTATTCCGAAATAACCCTGCCTTATTCGCAAATAACCCAGCCTTATTCAAAAATAACCCTACCTTATTCTGAAATAAGCGGCACTAATTTGCAAATAAGCGGCACTTATTCCCTGTATGCAAAAGCGTAACCAGCACCAACACGTTCTGTTTGGTTCGAAAAATCCCCAAAATCTCCTTTTACTACCATTAAAGCGAATACTACCACAATTTGTAATTGCCTTATAATAAATGTGTTATTATGAGTTTTGGTAGTATGGTAGTAAAATCTCCAAAAACTTTTTTATGCGATACCTTCGCCTCGGCACGTCATCATTCCGAAGTCGCAGTACATCCAGGCCGTAGTCGTTGGGACAGATTCTGCTTGGGTATCACTCAGATCTGTCTCGGCAACTGCTTCAAATATAGAGGATAGGTAGGGGTAAGGTAGAAGTAAAATAGAAGTAAAATAGAAGTAAAAGTTTATCCTAAAGCTTAAAAAAAACCAATAAAATCAGCACTTTAGCGGAAAATTCACGAATGATAAGTAGAGGTAGAATAGAAAAATATTATTGTACAATGAACCATAGTGCTCAATTTTTGAATCCTTTTCCGTCCGCGATGGATAGAAAAGGCCTTTTCGTGGGAGAATGGAGTTACACAGGCATGCATGCTGTGAGCATTAAACTTAATCCTACCCAGAGACTGACACTCCGCTTTGTAACTGTGCCTTGATGTATTCTTGAATATCAGTAGGAGTCACATCATAAATTGGATATAGCTTTTCAAATTGGCTGTCCCTGCTGAAGAAATCTCCATTTGTGATCATGGCTAACAGATTCTTCAGCTTTAGCTTATGATCAGAATGCTCTAATGCAAGTGGTATCAACTCCTGAATGTCAATGCCACTTTTAAGGATTGAATACAAGTCATAAAAATCTCTGAACTTTGCACGACGAAGCATCACTTCCATCTTCGAAGAGGGAATCCTGCACTACTACCGTTTCGTGGATAACATCCTGATCATCCATGAGGATAAGGTGTTTCTCCGCTGCATGCGCGACCTCACCATCATGGTGCTCGTGCGTGACTACAGGGCCACGATCAACGGTGACTACCAGGTACGCCCTGTCTGGATGGGCATTCGCCTCTGCGGATACACCTTCTTCCATGAGAACGTGCTGGTGTCTAAGCGCAACAAGCAGGACACCGCACGGAAGGTGCACGAGCTCAGGAAACGGGGACTCGACGAGGAGCAGATCCGCGTCACGCTGGCTTCCAACTTCGGATATATCAAACATGCAAACTCAATAAACCTATTCAAGAAATTCGGTATGGAAAAATCATTAGGAAAGATCATTAAGAACCGTCGTGTGAGACCACCATTCAAGGGTATGACCCCCAACCAGAAAGTGCCTTTCTCATCGTTGGTGGTAAAGAATCTTGACAACGACGGGGGGGGGGGTAAAATTGGAGGTCCCAAGATCTATTTGCTGGACTACCTGGTACAGGATTCCAAGATTGATAAGGATACGGTGACTGTCAGGGAGGCTGACTCCGAGGGACGTCAGCAGGACATCACGCGACAGATACCGGCGAAGGTGCTGGCCATCAGGTTCAAGAAGATACTCCAGACGTTCACGACCACTGGTATGAACGGTGAAGACAGTGAGACTTACATCTTCGAGAAGATGCTTGACGAGTTGGGACAGCCCACGGACATCGATGCAGAGTACTACGCTTTCTCAGGCAGCAGGATCATGATTGACCAGGCACTGAACGATTTCTCGCCTCAGGATCTGCCTGCTCCCACGGTTATCATGCAGGTCAAGGGCAAGGACGGCAAGTATTACACAAAGTTTACATAGTATGAATATGAACACTGTAACTTACGCTGAGCCGAAAACGTTTTTCACCTTCGGTGACGCACAAATCATCGGTTTCCTCGGAGAGACCATCGTAGAGAATTGGAAACAGGACAATGCCCCTGATGATGCGCCTGCCATCACGGGCTACAGCTACACCGGCCCTCGTCAGGACGGAGGTACCTTACTGCCCTGTGAGGATCCGCAGGACTACGGCTGCATGGTCAACGCCATCATCCGCTCACGCTTCTCACTGAGCGAGGAGATGGCCATCCACCGTCACTACCAGAACTCCTTCGAACAGTATCAGGATGAGTGGGAGGACTATAACCAGTTCTGCGAGTACGCTAAGACTCTGGCCAAAAAGTGGCTAGGTATTGTATAAAAGATTGCTTTGTTAGATTTTCATAGTTCAAATTGTTATGGTCCGACTACGCCGCTGCAGGGATGCACCGGTGTAGTTTTATTTTTGCCCGTAGCTTCCTATCTTTGCAACAAAAAAAAGAGTATGCTGCATTTCAAGACTGTCATAGCAATAACAGGTTCACTCCCCCTGACCATCGGGGTGAACATTCTGGATTATTTCTACAGGGACTGGGAGTTTGCAAAGTGGATAGGGATTGCCGTCGCAATCGATACGGTCCTGGGACTGGTAAAGCACTGGATCTGCAAGGATCTCTCCAGTGAGGATTTTTGGAACAAGTTCGCAAAGAAGATCTTTATCTACATCATCCTGCTCATCCTTTCAAATGTTCTGATCAACTACACGGTGAACGGCCATGTCGTCGGTACCACACAATGGTTCGGCGAATACCTGTGCGTGGCGATGCTGCTGCGTGAGGCTATCTCCGTCCTCGAAAATATCAACGCAATCTATCCTGTCCTTCCCCCGTGGATCCTGAAACGCATGAAGGACTTCAACGACAACGGTGAATACGTCAATAAAAAGAACGAAAAATACGAATAGCTATGACAGTACTGAAACTTGGCTCTAAAGGGCCTGATGTAGTGAAGCTGCAGAAGCTGCTGAACGTCTACCCTGATGGTATATTTGGTAACATCACACTCGAGGCCCTGAAAGCCTTCCAGAATGATGCCGGGCTGTTTCCTGATGGAGTGGCAGGTCCGAAGACATGGGCCGCGCTCATTCCTGATGACGGCATCATCCTTAAACGCTCCAGGCGTCGCATTGACCTTATCCTGGTACATTGCACCGCCACGCCTGAGGGAAAGGACTACACGGTCGATCAGATACGTGAGTGGCACACGGCACCCAAGCCCAAGGGTAACGGTTGGAGCGATATCGGTTATCACTATATCATCTACCGCGATGGCAGCGTCCACCTTGGCCGTGACGTCGATATAGCAGGTGCCCATTGCGAGGGGTACAACTCTTACAGTATCGGCATCGTCTACGTCGGTGGCCTCGAGAACATCCCGGGCAAGCCCGTCAGCGAGCTCCCGTCCAAGGATACCCGCACAGAGGCCCAGAAACTGGCCCTTGTGGATCTGTTGGTAAAGCTCCGCAGGCTCTATCCTCATGCTGAGATATCAGGCCATCGGAACTACGACAAGAAAGGCAAGACCTGCCCGTCGTTCGATGCCAGGAATGAATACAGGGACATTTAATCATCATATTATGGACTACTACGAAGAGAAATCAAGACGGAGTGGCGAAAGCATGAAGTCCTGTTGCTTCAGCCTCATTTGTATCGTCATACTGCTGGTGATCTTGTTCTTCAGCAGCTGTAAGGCTGTCAAAAGCAGCGTGAGCGAGTCGGAAGAAAAGTCCGATTCTGTCAGGATCGAATATATTGAAAAGATTGTCGAGAAGCCAGTAAAAGTGATTGTGGAAGTCCCTGCAGAGAGCAAGGAACGTGAGACGCCGGATACGACTTCCTATCTGGAGACGCAATTTGCAAGGAGTACAGCTTCGCTCAGATGGCAGGGTGAAATGCCTCTCCTTTTCCATTCACTCGAGAACATCCCGCAGAAGATCGAGAAGGAGGATACGGTGCCCGTCGTGGAAAAAGAGAAGACACTGTGGAAAACCAGACGCGTCACCTATACCAAGACGGAGATCCGTGAGAAGCAGATCCCCTGGTGGAAGACGTTCCTGATGTGGTCTGGCGCAATATGGTATGTGATATTCGGAATCATAATGGTAGTAAAAGTAGTTAGACGATAACTGTTCCCTATATCATTAATAATTGTCTTTCATTGTTCTGAGCCCTTTCCCGTCCGAGATGGATAGAAAAGGGCTTTTCGTGTTCCCTAAGTGTTAAATAATAGAAATATTTCTATTTTTATTTGCTTAAAATTTGGAGAATAATAGAATTTTTACTATCTTTGCAGTGTCAAATAACAAATATCAGTAAAATGAAGTTCTCAGAGATTCACAACAGATTCAAGAAAGCCGGATGGAAATTCGACCATGCAGAGGGCAGTCATTACTACTATGTGAAAGATGGTGAGATGACAGAGCCCATTCCCTATCACGGAGCACATGAGATGCCTAAGTTCTTATCGAGTAAGTTAATCAAAAAGTACGGGATTTAATCCTCCCGTACTTCTAAAAAGAATAAGTATATGGAAAAGATCGTTATGTTAATTGGAAAGTCAAGTGACTATTACGGGGCTATGTCAGAGAATTGTGAAGGCATCTATGCTGCAGGCCCCGACATAGAGGCCGTCAAAGCTGACACCTTAAAAGCCATCGATGGTATCAAGCGCAATCTTCCTAAAGACCGTTGGCCTGAGCAGATAAAGGGTGATTTTGAAATAGAGTGGAAGTTCGATGTACCAAGTTTCCTGGAGTACTATGGTGGGTTCCTCTCTCTGGCTGGGCTGGAGCGTATGACGGGCATCAATCAGAAGCAGCTCTCCAACTACCTTCATCACCGTGCCGTACCACGTCAGAAACAGGCCGACCGCATCATCAGCGGACTGCATAAGTTCGCTCGTGAGATACTCAGCATAACACTCTGATTTTGTTATTTGACAGTACACTATTTGAGTGACGCCCCGGCACTGAGCCGTGTCGGGGCACTTTTAAAAAAGGAGGATGTTATGGAACTTGCATTTATCATAGGAGTATTCGGAGCCTGGGCGGTCATCGCGCTGCTGAAGGGTGCAGACTGGCTCGGTGGCAGCGGCAAGGGCTATAAGGAGTCTGACCGCGATTTCCTCAACAGGGTGGCCCGCGAGAACAGCGAAAGGGCACGGAAACAGCTGGAAGAGATCCGGAAGGCGAAGCGCTGGTAGTGTATTTTTATAATGAGGCCTTGCGTGCTATCTTTGTCGAAAAATCAAAGATAGCACGTTTTTTATGGCCAAGAACGAAAGATATGTAACAACCATTGAGCTCAACTCCCAGCAGGCTACGAACCGCCTGAAGGAGCTAGAGCAGAAAGTAAAGGATCTCAAAAAGGCTAAGGAAGATGCTGCCAAGTCTGGCGGCTTCTTCGATGAAAAGGAACTGAAGAAAGCTGTACGTGAGTTCAATCAACTGAATGGACAGATCAAAGGTATTCATGGTATTCTCGAGAATATCGATGATATGTCATTGAGTGGATTGCAGAAAGCAGTTCGTGAGTTGAAACGTCAGGCAGCTAACATGCTTCCTGATAGTGAAGAGTGGAGGAACAACCAGCAGCAAGTGTTGGTTCTGGAAGACCGCATTAAGCAGCTTAAAAACTCATTCCGAGAGAGCAGCGAACAGGCAAAAGCTCTTTCTGAGAATACCCAGAATCTGTCTAAGGTTGTCAATAACATAAAGAGTGCATCATTGAATGAATTGATGTCTGCTCAGAAGTATATTGAAGAGGAACTGGCAAAAGGCCAAGAACCTGTTTTGAAGAACATCCGTACAGACCAGCTTAAGGAAATAAAAGCACGTATACAGGAGATAAAGGCTGAGCAACAAGTTACTGTTACCTTGATGGACAAGTACGATGCAGAAATCAAGAAAGTAAACAAAGATATAAACGTGACTGCCAGGGAGACTGATTTGGTTGATAAAACCATGCACAATCTCTCGAAGGCTAATGTTCGTGACCTTGAGTATTCCATCAAGATTGTGAACGAGAGACTTAGGGAACTGCCTCGTGGTACTCAGGAGTTCGAGAGGATGCAGGAGCAGGCCAAGAAACTGCGTACAGAGCTGGAGAGAGTCAGATATGAAAGTGCGGCACAACAGGGCACGTTGAGCCGGATGGCTGATTTCTTCAATAAGGTGCAGGGCACTGTGATTGTTGGACTTTCTTCAATTACAGGTCTGACATTGACTGTCCGGAGGGCTATTCAAGCCTTTGCGGATATGGATCAGGAGATGGAGAATGTGCGCAAGTACACTGGCCAGACTACTGAACAGGTGCATGAGATGAACGAGGAGTTCAAACGGCTGGATACTAGGACATCGAGAGAAAGACTGAACCAACTGGCAGGAGATGCCGGACGTTTGGGAATTCAGGGCAAGGAGGCCATCATGGACTTCGTGGATGCTGCCGACAAAATCAATGTCGCCCTTGGGGATGACCTTGGCGATGGTGCCGTTAAGAATATCGGTAAGCTGGCCATGTCATTTGGCACTGATAAGAAGATGGGGCTGCGTGGAGCCATGCTTGCAACTGGTTCTGCTGTGAATGAACTTTCCCAGAATTCTTCAGCTGCTGCAAACTACCTGGTGGACTTCACTGCCAGAGTAGCAGGATTCGGCAAACAGGTAGGACTGACTCAGACTCAGCTCATGGGTTTTGGTGCCGTCATGGACGAAAATATGCTGCGTGACGAGATGGCTGCCACCGCCTTTGGCCAGCTGCTGGTGAAGATGACAACGGACATTGATACGTTTGCCAGGATAACGGGTAAGACTTCTGAGGAGTTCAAGAAGATGGTGACTGAGGATATTAACGGGGCCATCCTTACTGTCGCACGTAGTCTGAAGGGTCGTGACATGCAGGATCTCGGCAAGGTGTTCGACGCCATGAACCTCGACGGTCAGCGCGCAATCGGTGTGCTTGCTACCCTTGGGGATAAGGTCGATGACGTAGCCGAACGCCAGCGCATAGCTAATGAAGCCTTCAGAAAGGGTACTTCCATCACCGAGGAGTTCAACATACAGAACACAACGGTACAGGCTGGTCTTGAGAAAGCCAAGAAACAATTCAACGACCTGAGGGTAGAACTGGGAGAGAAACTTTTGCCTATTGCCAGATACGGAATGACAACGGCTTCGGCAGTTATAAAGATCTTGTCGGAACTTGCGAACTTCATTGGTAAATTCAAATATACGATTGCTATTTTGTCAACCACCATTGCCTACCTTGTGCTGAAGAAAGAGGCTGATGTGGCTGTAACCAAACTGGGTGTGTTCTGGAACACTAAACTGGCCGTCGCAGTGGAAAAGCTTCTCGTTGTCATGAAAAAGAACCCTTGGACAGCGTTGGCTACCGGTGCTCTTTTGGCTGTAGGTGCAATAGCCGACTTGGTGACAAAGTCGAAGGAAGCTGCTGAAGCTACAGATAAACTGAATCGGGTAAGGACAGAGGCTGCTAAAAAATACGGTGAAGAAAAATCCAAGCTGGATTTGCTGCTTGTCACTGCCCGTAATGAAAACGCATCTCTTGTGAATCGCAAGAAGGCCATCGATGAGCTGAACCGGATCATCCCGAATTATAATGGCCAACTGAATGAAACTACAAAGAAGTATGTCGAGAACAAAGAGGCTCTTGACAAATACCTCCAGTCTCTTGCTAAGAAATTTGAGCTTGAAGGTGCCGGAGAAATGCTAAAGGATATCGGTGGCGATATCGCAAAAGCAAGCGTGGAAATTGAAAAACTGCGAGAGAAGCTTGGTGATGACAAGAACATCAACATGCTAAGGGGTATCAACAAAACGATTGTAGGCGATAACGAGACCAAGCAGCTTCTCAAACAGTTCGACGAACAGAATCGTATCATCGAGGATGCCGGAAAGCAGCGTCAGGCTATATATAAGAAATATCCGGAGCTAACAGGGATAGTGGTGGAGGACATGGAAGACCGGGCTAACCGTCATCTTCAGGAAATTCTGAATCGTCACAAAGAGAAAGAAAATAAGCCCGATCCCATTATAAACCCCGAAGCTGAAGATAAGGCTCGTAAGGCTGCAGAAACTGCAGCAAAGAAGCTGGAGGCTCAGCAGAAGAAAGAGCTGAAGGAACGTAACGATGCCATCAAAGCTCAGACAGAGCAGGAACTGGCTATCGTCATGAACCGCTATGCCAAGGGTGAAATAGACTACCGCAAATATATAAGTGAGATTGATCGTATTCAGTTGGATGGATTCAACAAGCGTCTGGCCATCTACAATGAAGAATCCGATGAATATAAAAAGATCCTGAATGACAGGGAAACTTATTTCCTGAAGAGCGTAGAACGCCAGGAACGCATGAATCAGCGGGAAGTCGAGCTGGTTCATCAGAGCGTCGTTGCTGAGCTCCAGTCAAAACAATGGGATGATGAAGGGGCATATCTGGAGGCTATGTATCAGGAGGATATCAACTACCTCCAGAACAAGGCTGCCCTTTACCGGAAAGGATCTGAAGAGCGTGTAGAGATTGAAGATGAGATTACAGAAAGGGAATATCAGCATCAGCTGGAGCGTCAACAGCGTTATGCCGAGATGGTCGAGGAACTGCGCGAGCGTTACCTGAATATGGGCAACCAGCGACAGATGGAGATTGCCCTGAACGGCCTCGAAGAGCTGCATCGTCAGGGTCGGATCAAGGAAGAGGAGTACCAGCGTGCCCGCATCGCCATTCAGGCGCAGTATGCCAGTGCCGTCTCTCCTACAGAGCAGATCAGGCAGACAGGATCACAGATGCTGGCCAATGCCCGTAACAATGTCAATAAGAACGCTCAGGAGAACAAAACCAACTACAGTACGCCGTTTGTCGGGGCCGTCCAGGAATACCAGGCTACCATGGAGCAGCTGAGGATTCTCTATGCCAATGACAAGGAGAACTACGCAGCTTACCAGTATGCAAAGCAGCAGGCTACGGCTGAGTTCTGTGCTGATCTGGTATCGCAGTTCCAGGCTGCATATGTCAAACAAATCAAGGAATACCACAGCGTTAAGGAACATCATACTGAGACTGATTCTACCGCTTATTACAAGAATCTCTTCAACGATGCCATCCACGAGCTTGTGAAGGAACGTGACAGCAAGAAAGAGGTAAGGGTGACGGTGGAAAAGCCTTTGGCATGGTGGCAGCAGTTCCAGATGTGGTCAGGTGTTGCTTCCTGGGCATTGGCCGTATTCGCGATAGGCCTTTACCCGGCTATTCGGAAAAACAGATAATGATACCATTGAATTTTTCATAACTTGAAAGCCTCTTGGTTCGTGAGAATCGAGGGCTTTTTTGTGCCTGAAAAGTTAAAAATGCAGGTTGTATAACGAAAAAAGGGTCAATCTTTAAAAGAAATGGGGGTTTCTCCATAAGAAATAGGGATTTTCCCTTGCATAGAATGAAATTTCTTCGTATATTTGCCAAAAAGAAAGGAAAGAGATATGTTTGGTTGTGATTCTTTATTCGGTGCTGTGCTTCTTCTGGTCATCCTGATCTGGAAGGGCTTGGAGAAGCTGGGTAAAGGAATTAACTCTCTCGGCAGCGAGAAAATGACTGAAGAAGAGATTATTGAATTCCAGAGAAAATGCCTTGAGAGAGATCGGGAATTCATAGAGGAACTGAATAAAATGTCCAAGCATTAGGTATTTTTATCAAGCATCTTTGCCCCTTATCTTTGCATCCAAAAGATAAGGGGTATTTTTATGGCACATAACGAAAGATACGTAACGACGATTGAACTCAACTCTGAGCAGGCACAGGATCACCTGAAGCAACTAGAGAAAAAACTTGAAAGCCTTAGGAGAAAAAAAGAAGAGGCTTTAAAGACGGGAGGGTTCTTTGATGAGAAAGAACTTATTAATGCCATTAAGAAATATGATGAGTTCAAGTACCAGATTGAGGGGACAGGTAAGGTAATGGCCAACGTTGCCGAGGTCTCGTCTGCCAACCTGAGAAAGTCGTTGAGGAAACTGAAGGAAGATGCCTCCCACATGCTCCCTGACACCCCGGAATGGCAGGAGAAGCAGAAACAGATTGAAGAGGTTGACAGGCGAATTAAGGAACTGAGGAATACCACCAGAGAGGCAAGGAACGAGTCTGAAGAATTGAGCGCCAGTATGGAGAACCTCTCTACAGTCATGAAAGATGTAAAGGGTGCTTCTCTTAACCAGTTATTTTCGGCCCAGAAATTTCTCGAACAGGAAATGGCAAATGGTAGCGCGGGACCAGCTATAGACAACGATCGTTTAAACCAGTTAAGGGAAATAAAGTCAAGGATCCAGGAGATAAAACTTGAACAGCAGCATGTAAACACTTTGGTGGAACAATACAAAATGGAAATCAGCAAAAGCGAGAAGGAACTCGCAAATGTTGCTGAGCAGAACAAAATAATAGATAATACTCTTAATAATCTTTCTACTGCCAAAGTTAGAGACTTGGAATACTCCATCAAAATGCTCAATGAGCAGATGCGGAATATGGATCGTGGAAAAGCTTATGAAGAGGCACAGAAGAAGGTCAAGAAACTACGTACTGAATTAGAGAAGACCCGCTATGAGGGTAAGGCCAGCCAGGGAATGCTGAGCCGAACAGCTGATTTCTTCAACAAACTTCAGGGAACCTGGATCGTCGGCATTGCAGGATTCAATAAACTCAGGGAGTCCGTACTGAAGAGTACGGACGCCTTTGCCAAGATGGACCAGGAGATGGAGAATGTCCGCAAATACACAGGACAGACCTCTGAAGAGGTGCACAAGATGAACGAGGAGTTCAAGGCCATGGACACCCGCACCTCCCGCGAGAAACTGAATCAGTTGGCCGGGGATGCCGGTCGTCTGGGCATCCAGGGCAAGGAGGCTATCATGGAATTTGTAGAGGCAGCAGATACGATAAATGTCGCATTGGGTGACGACTTGGGCGAGAACGCGGTTAAGAATATCGGTAAGCTTACCATGGCTTTCGGTACTGATAAAGAGAAAAGACTGAAGGATGCTATGCTGGCAACCGGCTCTGCCGTCAACGAACTGGCACAGCACTCTTCTGCCTCTGCAGGCTACCTGGTGGACTTCACCGCCCGTGTGGCAGGCTTCGGTCGTCAGGTTGGATTAACCCAGACTCAGATCATGGGATTCGGTGCCGTGATGGACGAGAACATGCTTCGTGACGAGATGGCTGCCACCGCCTTTGGTCAGCTGCTGGTGAAGATGACTACCGACCTCGACACCTTCGCACGTCTCACGGGCATGAAGGTCGAGGAATACAAGAAACTGGTAACGGAGGATATCAACGGAGCCATCCTCGCAGTCGCCAAGAGCCTGCGTGGACGTGACATGCAGGATCTGGGCAAGGTGTTCGATGCCATGAACCTCGACGGGCAGCGTGCCATCGGCGTACTCTCCACCCTTGGGGATAAAGTCGATGACGTGGCCGAGCGCCAGCGCATTGCCACAGAGGCCTTCGATAAGGGAAAGTCTGTTGTCAGTGAATTCAATATCCAGAACGAGACAGTCCAGGCACAATTGGAGAAGGCCAGGAAGGAGTTTCATGATATCGCCATCGAACTGGGCGAGAAGCTCATGCCGATAGCAAGGTATGGTATCTCCGGAACTTCCATGATCATAAGACTGCTGAGCGGCCTGATGGAGATATGCGGCAAATACAAGGCAACGGTAATTACATTGACTGTAGCTATTTCTGCTTTGGTGGTTGCTGAAGAACTCGACATAGCAAAAAAGAAAATTCAGGTTCTCTGGACTGATAAACTGAAGAAGGCTAGTAGTAGCCTCTGGAAAGTATTGTCAAAACACCCTTACATGCTGGTTGCAGCGGGTATCGCTACCGCAGTGACATGGCTGATACAATTCACCAAGAAAAGCGAGGAGGCTGCAAAGACCATCAATGATATCGGTGATGCAGAAAAGGTTGCGGCAAAAAATGCGAATGAAGAGACAAACAAGCTGAATGCACTTTACAGGGCTATCACGGATGTCAATGTGAAGCTGGAGACACGTAAGGGGCTGATTGCTGACCTCCGTGAGCAATATCCTTCCTATTTCAAGGATTTGACTGATGAGGAGATTCTTGCTGGTAAAGCTGCAAATGCCTATAGGAAACTGTCTGAAGAGATTGTTGCTGCTGCTAAAGCCAGGGCTTATGAAGATAAGATGACGGAGGTAGCCAAAAGAAATTCTGATATTGAAGATGAAATTGAAAAGGAGAGGAAATGGCTCAATGCAAACTGGAATAAATATGATGATGCAAAAAAGAAAGATCAGGGCGTATATGGTGACGTCTCACTGAACAGGCGCAGGTTCATTGAAGAGTATGACCGGAGGGCGCAGGCCGTTCTGGATAAACAGAAGCAGATCAAGGAGAATGATAATACATTGAAGAAACTTGCCACAAAAGCTGCTGAGAACAAACCTTCAACGGAGAAGTCGGAACAGAATACTCCGGAATCGTTAAGGGATCCAAAGGCTGAGGAAAAAGCACGCAAGGCTGCAGAAGCTGCAGCTAAGAAGCAGGCTGCTAAGGAACTGGCAGAACTGAAGGACAAGGACAAGGCGGCCAAAGCTGAAACGGAAAGGTATCTGGGGGAGAACTTGCGACTGTATGCTGCAGGGGAAAGGGACTACAGGACTTTCATTGCAGAAATGGACCGTATCACTCTCGAGGGGTTTGATAATCGTCTAAAGATTTGGGACGAAGAGTCCGATGAATACAAGAAGATACTGAATGATAGGGAACAGTACAACCTGAAATCCGTTGAAAGACAGGAACGTATGGATCAAAGGAAGGTCGAGATGGCGCATCAGAGCCGGGTGGCCATGCTGGAATCTATGCAGTGGGATGATGAAAGCGAATATCTGGAAGCTATGCATAAGGAGGACATCGAATACCTCACAGATAAGGCTAAACTGTATCGTAAGGGCTCCGAGGAACGGGTTGAAATCGAGGAAGAGATCCTGGAACGCGAGTTCCAGCATAAGCTTGATCGTCAGAAACGTTATGAGGAGATGGTTGAGGAACTTCGCGAGAACTATCTGAATCAGGGAAATGAGCGACAGTTGGCCATCGCTCTCAACGGACTACAGGAATTGCGCAAAGAAGGACTACTTGAGGAAGAGGAGTTCCAGCGTGCCAGAATAGCCATTCAGGCTCAGTACGCTAACAGTGTATCACCTACTGAGCAGAATAAGCAGACGGGTGCTCAGATGCTCGCAAACGCACGTAACAACGTCAATAAGAAGGCTCAGGAGGACAACACCAACTACAGCACTCCGTTTGTCGGTGCAATACAACAATACCAGGCTACCATGGAGCAGCTGAAGGAGCTCTATGCCACTGACAAAGAGAACTATGCAGCTTACCAGTATGCCAAGCAGCAGGCTACGGCTGAGTTCTGTGCTGATCTGGCCTCGCAGTTCCAGGCTGCCTATAATTCTATCAACCAGGTTATGTCTGCTGCCTCTTCGTATTTCTCTGCTGCTCAGGAGTATGAGACTGCACAGGTCAAGAAGAAATACGAGAAGCAGATAGCTGCTGCAGGGAATAACCAGAAGAGGGTGAAGAAACTCCAGGAGAAACAGGCCAAGGAGGAAGCGGCCATCAAGAATAAGTACAATGCCAAGCAGATGAAGGTACAGATGGCACAGGCATTCTCCCAGATGGCTGTCAACGCGCTTACTGCCTATGGTGCAGGTCTTCAGGTCGGAGGCCCTGCCGCTCCCATCGTGGCTGCAGCTTTCGCTGCTATGGCCCTTGCTGCTGGTATGATCCAGATTGCTGCCATTCAGAAACAGCAAGAGGCACAGAAGGAAGGCTATTACTCAGGTGGTTACACTGGTGGCCGCCAGTACCGGAAAGAGGCAGGCGTGGTCCATCAGGGCGAGTTCGTGGCCAACCATCAGGCCGTTGAGAACCCGAACGTCCGGCCTATGCTCGATTTCATCGATAAGGCACAGCGTAACAACACCGTGGGTTCGCTCACGGCCGAGGATATCTCACGCCAGCTGGGTCAGGGTGGCAGTGCAGTAGTCACGCCCATCGTGAATATCCAGAACGATAATGAGGAGATGCGACAGTCTCTGGATCGCAATTCAGAGGCTACAGAGGCTTTGTATACTGTAGTCACGGAGAACGGTATCAAGATCCTGTTCCCCATGGACTCCTTCGACCGAGAGTATAAACACTTTACAAAACTGAATGACAGATGATCGTATGCTATATCAACGGCCAGAAGGCCATCCCTGCAGCGCAGAGTGATATCAAGGTAACACTCCAGAACCCGTTCATCAAGGATGGTGACGAAAAGACCATGGAGGTCATCTTCCCCATGGACATACCGCAGAACGCTGCCGCGTTCGGTGTCCTCAACCGCCTCGATACGTCGTTTGAGTCTGAGGACTTCGAGGATTGCCGACTCATGGCTGACAACATCGAGGTGATTCAAGGCAAGGGTACCATCACGTCCATCACGCCCAGCGAGGTTAAGATCCAGATACTCGCAGGAAAGTCCTACCTCCGCTATAAGGCGTCGTTCGAGAACGTCTATATCGATCAGATAGATTATGGTACCGTCGCAGAGAAATACCGCAATCTGGAGATAGGCCGTGCCACCAGCATCAGCCAGTTGAACTTCGTCAGCGACCTCAATACCAACGGTTTCATCGGGGAACCGGGCAAGTATGTCTTCTACCAGGCGCATGACGAGACTAACGACTGGTGGGCAAACCAGCTGTGCTATATGAGAGAGGGTGACACGGATAATGGCGTCACACTGATGAACGCTGCCGTGCAGCCTAATCTGATGATGGTATTAGATAAGGTTTTCCAAAGGTTGGGTTATAAAGTCATCCGGAATGACTTCAATGTATCCCCATGGAACCAGCTTTATGTGTGCAGCGCCCGCAAGTCGCTGAACATGGCCCGCGCGCTGCCGCACTGGTCGTGCTACAAGTTCCTGGATGAGTTCCGCAAGCTCTTCAATGCGGTGTTCCTCTTCGACGAGGTACACAGTCAGGTGTCTGTGGTTCCTTTCGGCGAGTCCGGCGGTTCCGGTACCGAATACATCACCCCTGCAGGGGATTTCTCAGCTGGTTACGACGAGGAAGGTCTCGAGTATCTCGGCTCGTCTAATCTCGAGTTCGAGCTTTCAGACTCGGAGCGTACCATCGATGTCGTTTCTGAAGACGTGAAAAAGGGTTTCACGATCAGGGAATACGCTGCTTACAATGAGGCGTTTAACGCCTTTACCCAGATGTCGGTCAAAGAGAAGATGACCACGCTCTTCAGGATCCCTGTGGGGTGGTATTACGGCCATTCCATCATCGATGATGACGGGAACACTACGGGCTACAGCCTGGTTGAGTGCGGCTGGTTCTCACCGCTGATCCGTAAGGAAGGGGCGTCTACTGTCGGCCTGTCGATTGTGCCGGTGGCCATGATATGGGGCGAAAGTCATTTCTGTACAGCTCTGGCTGGCAATGGTAAGAACGGCGCATATATCATCCCGCACAAGGAATATGCCTTCGACTGCCTGGTACCAAACATCGAATGTGAGAACCAGACCGAGATGGGTGCCTGGTACTCCGGCAATTCTGACAGTACGGCTGACTATGTCACTGTCGAGGATGTGCTCGAGGGCGGTGAATCCGTTCCGGAGACTGGCAGCGATGACACACCCATGCAGCTGCTGTTCGCCTCAGGTGTCAGGTATAAGACGGTCACCTGGGAATTGCATAAACAGTACAGTGAGAGCAACTGGGGTGTCGATGACCCGTCGGCGGTCTGGCATCCAGTACCGTTCACGGAGTGCCGTCATACGGATAAGGTGCAGCTCCCTCGCTGCTCGATGTCGCTTTTCCCGTCGGCTGACTACAGCCACATCGGGAACTTCCATAACAAGGGAATTAAGATCCGCAGGAACATCAACGGCAACAATGAGATCAAGGTGGATTTCCTCTTCGATGGAAAGCCGGATCCTAAGAAGATCTATGTCATCAACTGTCGGAAGTTCATCTGCAACCGCATCGAACTGGCCATCACCGGAGAGGGTATTTCTCCGATGAAAACGGGATATTTCTACGAGGTGGTGACTAATTAAAGTATACCTTCGTACTTCAGCATCAGCGGATTGGCCGCCTTCAGGTCGAGTGGGGTATAGGTGTTGGTGATGGCCAGCGAACTGTGGCGTGCCTGGTCGCGGACCGATATCGGGTCTACGCCGCTTCTGAGCATGTTGGTGATGCCGGTGTCCTTCAGCGAGTAATAGGCATACTTGCTGGAGAACTTCAGATCCTTCCGGACGTGGTGGTGCCAGTAGTCCCTGAACTGCTTCTCACTTCTTTTCTTCTCGCCTGGCTTGAAGCCGACACTGAAGAGGTAGCAGCCCCCATGGGCGCTGAAGATGTCGAGGTCGATCATCAGCCTGGCCACCTTCTGGGGCATGGTGATGGTCACGCTATTATGGTTCTTCGTCTGTTCTCCCATCAGCGTGATGGTGCACTTACCTATATTTATATCGCCCACGCGCATGCGCGAGAGCTCCTTCGGACGTATGCACAGGTAGTGCGTAAGGTAGCAGGCCAACAGATAATGTCGGTTCTTCGACTCCAGGTAGTGACGTATCTGCAGCATCACTTCGTCGGGGATGACAGTGCGTTCCTTCGTGTGTCCCTTGATCTTGATGTTCGAGAACCTGGCGCATGGATCCTGATTGATGTATCCCCGCTCTGTCAGATAGGTGCAGAAGCTCCGCAGCCAGGCGAGGTAGTTGTTTCTCGTTATGAACGAGTTGTTCCGCTCGATATAGACGTAGTCCAGGAAGCGCGATACCACGTGGTGGTCCATCTGGAACATGTATACCACGTCCCCCTTCTCCTCGATCCATGTCGTGAATACGTTCAGATAGCTGACGTAACTTGCTACAGTGTCCTCGCGCAGGCTCCTGTCGTTCAACCGCTTATAGAGGTAGTCGTGGTACTGGTCGGTAACAGTCGAGAAAAGTGCATAGGTCAGCGAGTCGCTATTTTCGATCCAGGGATTCCAGCCGCCCTCGAGCTTGCGGGTGATGTTATAGATCATGGTCTTGGCTGTCCGGAGCATATCCTTCTTGGTCTTGCAACGCCCAAGGAAATATTTCTTCCTCTTCCTGAGGCCTGAAACAGGGTCGAAGGCATAGAAGAATACGTAGTTTCGTTTACCCTGCACCAGCTGGGGGATGGTATAACCCTTTATTTCATTATGAGTAGGGTCGAAATCGGCAAAATTATTTTTTTTACTCATTTCTTATTTTGTTTGAAATGAGCGGATTAAACATTTTTCTTAAATTGCATTGAAACAGTACTGTCCCAGTTCTGTCCCACTTATTTTCGGGCGACACGTCTTTAAAGTTAAATAAGCGGCTGGAAACCAACCGCTTATGCTTGCGACTGAGTGCCCAAAGTCGGGATGAGGCGACTCGAACGCCCGACCCCTACGTCCCGAACGTAGTGCGCTACCAACTGCGCTACATCCCGATTTTGCGGGTGCAAAGGTACGGAGAATTTTTGAAATACGTGCAAGAAAACGCTTAAAATTTCAGAAATGTCATAAAAATCTTCCCCAGCACGACGCTGGGGAAGATCGTCTGCTCCATATCTTTTAATGATATTGCTTACGGAACTGAATGTATTCGTCACACTTCGAGACATACAGGCTGACTTTGTTCTTCTTTTCAAAGTCGGCTAATGCTCCGAAGGCCCGATACTGCGGTGATTGCTTGTTGACGCGCCACTCCGATTCGTAGGTCTTGTCGTTCCATACGAGCTCACGCCAGAGGCTGCCTTCGTTGTAGAAATAGTTGTAACCTAAGGCGAAGAGGGCTTTCTCCTTCAATTTCGGGTCAGATGAAAGGGCTGTCTTCTGCAACATTTCTATAGCTTTCTTGGCCAAATCGGTTTCGTTGACGCGCAAGGTATCACTCACGCTCTTGCCATCACGCATCAGCCACCAGCAGTCACCTCTGAAATGGGCCTGAGCATAGCGTATGGCGAGGTTATAGCAGCGCTGTTCGAGGGCTTTCCCCTTGAGGATATACAGTGTAGATTCCAACATCTGCATGTCTTTAGCGAAGGCAAGTTTCGGATTCTCGCGAATGGTCCAGTTATACTGGTTGGCTTTCTCCACCTCGCTGTCTTTGATCCACTGGCGCGTTATCCAGGGCTCAACTTCTGTTTTGCGCAATATGACGTAGAGACGATAATTCTTCTCGTCATAATACTTGGCGGGGACATGCTCCAGCCATTTAATAGCTTTGTCCCATTGGCAGAGACGCATGTATTTCGTGCCAATCAAATCTTCAAGTTGTTGTTGAACATTATCCAGGCTCTGATGTGCCTTCAGCCATTTGTCGAGCGTATTCTTGGCAGGGGTGTTGATGAAAAAGAGGTATTTCTCTGCAAAATCGACTCGCATGGTGTCCAGACATTCCTGTGCCTCCCAATTCTCATTCATGGCTGAGAGTATGGCTGCTTTTCTGACAGGATTGTCTGCGTAGTGCTTGGTCAGTATCTGGTGGGTGAAGCGGTTCAGGAATCGGTAGGTCTGACCATTGGTGTTCTCCTTGTTGCTCTCCAGCCACTCCAGGTCTTCTACCAGTTGGTTATCGAATTTCTCACCAGGCTTAGCCTGGGCGGCAGTGATGAAGATCTGAAGTTCTCTGGCATTATCCTTCATGCGTTGTGTACCTTCAAGCTTCATGGCGGCATTGATATCCTTTAAGGCGTCTTTCTCTTCACCATAGAGGTATTCTATCCAGGCCTTGGCTGCCTTCCACATGATGGGTGTCTCTGTTTTGCCCTCGCGCACTACCAACTCGCAGAACTGAAGCATCTGCCAGGCCTCCTGCTTGTTGATGTCTCGAATGAAGAGCTTGCCACCGTAATTACCGTTCAGTGCATCAATGGCTTCCTGCGTATTGCATACAAAGTCCTCAAGCATAAATGGTAGCACTTTCGAATTCGGATGGAGTCGATAGTGCTGACTGATAGCGAGATAAGAGCGTTTCTTGTAGTACTGTGTCATCAGACTCTCATAGTCGCCCATCTCTGCGAAGAGTTCTCCTGCCTCATCTTCCTTACCAGTCTTGTAGAGGGCTCCGGCATAGATGTTCTTCATCATGTCTTTATAGACAGTCTCGATGAACTGGCTGGCAGTCTGTTGCCAGAAGGTGATGTTCTCTTGATGTTTGCCTAACATCATGTTACAGCGCATGTAGAGCAGGGCATGCTGTGAACGGAGTTTGCTTTTGGTCTTGCCAAGAGCATAGGTGCGTATAACCTGCAAGTCTTTCTGCTGCTGTGCCAGTTCCTCTTTCGTGGGATAGTTCCACTCATACAACTTCTGTCTCTCAGTGCTTACGCACTCGAGGTACTTATTCAGGTTCTCAACATAGCTGACCATCAGGGCATCGCCCTTTTGCTTGGCTGCCTCGATGACATCGTCGGCCCTGAACCAAAAATACTCTTCTGTAGAGCCGAGATAGGCTTTCCAGTTGTCGTTACAGATTTTCTCTACGCGCTCATTGAACTTTTCGTTACCGCAGATACAGTAGAGATAATAGTTGTGGCTGTCTGACCAAGCGCAGGCCAATATCGGCATTGTCATTGCCGAAAGCAGACTAATGATGATAAATCTCTTCATAGGATTCTGGTTTATAACGGTTTATATTGTCTTTGTCAAGATGATAGGTGAGAATGCTGCGGCTCAGCGAGGGACGATACTTCTCTACTGCTTGTTTTACACGGAGTATCTCTTCTGCCTCTACTGTATGCTCCACACGGACATTGTGGATGTTCCGTACCCACTGGTAAACTGGATAGGCTGCCGCCAAGGGCAGGGGATAGCTGTCGAGACGGCTCAGATAGGGTCTCACATCACGTATATCGAGTATAGGATTCCGTTCCATGAACTTGCGGGGATCGCCAGTATTGTAAATCATCAGCACGCCGTAGTCTACGGGGGGGGCCTTTATCGAGAGTTGGTGCAATCGGATAGTCGTGGAGAGCGTGTTTCTCCAAACCTGTGCTACTTCGTTCAGGAAGTCGTAATACACTTTGCGGCTTTTTGAGGTATAGTCGCAGTCTATCTGTATCTCGCGTACATTTTTAATGTCATTGGTTTCGTTCATCTGGATGATACGCTTCACAAGCTTCTCTGCCAGTCCTGGATAATGCTTGTGCATGCAGTTCTCAGTGATGTAGACCGTAGGGATTATCTCAATGTCCTCTGGCTGTGTGTCGCTGAAGGTGATGGTTGCATTGGGCACAGGACCTGCTTCCTCATCGTTAATCACAACATCGAAATATCGGCAATACACCTTATTAATATGGTATTGGCTAAGAAATGCCCGTTCTGTAGAGTCGAGCCTGAAGTCAGTACGCCAATAGTAGACGGCATTGCCTTTCGCTAAACGTTCCCGTTGCTGACAACTTGTGACCATCAGCAACAGTAGTAGTCCTATGTAAGCGGGAATCGTGCGCATTGTGTCTTACAGCAGTTCTGGCAGTTGGAAGAGCTTGTTGCTGTTGCTGCCCTTGATGAGTATATAGTAGCCTTCAGGACATTGGTCCTTAATGGTGGCTTTTACCTCTTCGACATCGTGGAACTTGCGGAAGGGACAATCGATGTCCTTGAAGTTGTCACCCACGAGCCATACCTCGTCGTAATCGGCAGCCTCCAGATAACTGACGACTTTCCGATGTTCCTTATCACTTTCAGTGCCAAGTTCGCCCATCTGTCCAAGAATGGCCATTTTCTTGTCTGCCTGAATCAGACTGAAATTGTCGAGGGCTGCTTGCATGGAGGTGGGATTGGCATTATAGGCATCTACAATGAGATGATTTCTCTCCGTAACGGTCATCTGAGAACGGTTGTTCGATGGCACATAGTTTTCAAGTGCGGCACATATCTTCTTGCGGTCAACACCAAAATTGATACCAACGGCGATGGCAGCCAAAAGGTTATCGATGTTATAGGAACCGATAAGTTGTGTCTGTACTTTGTGCCATTTGGTTGAGCGCCCCTCTTCCTCGAGGGTCATCAGAGGTTCCCGCCAACGGAATTTCAGGAAGGGATCACAAGCGAGGACCTCACCACTGATACAAGTGTATTGTTTCTCTGGGTCAGTAGAGTAGGGTGATATCCATAGCGTATCCTCGTCAGCAATCTGGTCGACAAGATGTTCATTGTCAGCATTAAGGAAAATCAGACTGTCCTTACGACTACGCAGGAAATCATAGAGCTCGCATTTGGTCTTGATGACACCCTCAAAAGAACCGAATCCTTGTAAATGGGCTTTCCCAACATTGGTAATCAGACCACAGGTGGGCTCTGCTGTCTCTGCCAGTGTCTTGATGTCTCCGGGATGGCTGGCTCCCATTTCGATGACGGCAATCTCATGTTCTTTGTTCAGACGAAACAATGTCTTGGGCACACCGACATCGTTATTGAAGTTGCCTTGGGTATAAAGGACGTTGAATTTCTCTTGCAGTACAGCGGCAATGAGTTCCTTGGTGGTCGTCTTGCCGTTAGTGCCTGTGATGCCGATGACAGGAATGTCGAACTGGCGGCGGTGCTCACGGGCGAGGTCCTTGAACGTCTGCAGACAGTCGTCGACGAGAATGAAACGCTCGCCTTTTGAGAACTCCGGCTCGTCAATAATCGCATATGCACAGCCTTTGTCAAGGGCTGACTGGGCAAATTGGTTGCCGTCAAACGATTCTCCCTTCAATGCCAGAAAGATACTTCCCGCAGGACAATCACGGCTGTCGGTGGTAATGCACGGATGCTGCTGATAAAGCTTGTATAGTTCCTTAATATTCATAAACTTCGTAATTTTTGCTGCAAAGATACAAAAAAAACGTAAATCGTAAATAGTTAATCGTAAATTTGTTGTATCTTTGTGGGCGAAATGGATTATATGATTAATGTTAATGGTCGATTGATGGATCTCTCCCAACCTCAGGTAATGGGTATCCTGAACGTCACGCCCGATTCTTTCTATGAAGGAAGTAGGATGCAGACGGAGCGAGAGATAGCCGAACGTGCCAATCAGATAATCTCTGAAGGTGCCACAATGATTGACGTAGGAGCCTATTCCACCCGTCCTGGCGCCTCAGAGGTCTCTCAAGCTGAAGAGATGGAACGTCTTCGTTTCGGTCTTGATGTCGTTCGTCGTGAGCTGCCGTATTCTGTGGTATCAGTTGATACGTTCCGCCCAGATGTGGCTCGTATGGTTGTCGAAGAGTTTGGTGTTGGCATCATCAATGATGTCAGTGGTGGCGATGCGGACATGTTCAGGATGGTATCACGCCTGCGCGTACCTTATATATTAACATCACAGCAACCCTCTATCCGTGAGATGTTGCTCACATTTGCAGAGAGTGTCCAACAACTTCGCGATTTGGGTGTCAAGGACATTGTTCTCGATCCTGGTTTTGGTTTCGGAAAGACGGTGGAACAGAATTATCAGGTCATGAATGATATGGAGAAGCTGAGTGTCATGGAACTTCCCGTGTTGGTTGGTGTATCCCGTAAGTCCATGATATTCAAGGTGCTCGGTTGTACGCCAAAAGAGTCGCTGAACGGAACGACTGCCTTGAATATGGCTGCTCTGATGAAAGGTGCCTCCATCTTGCGTGTCCATGATGTCAGGGAAGCTATAGAGTGTATCAAATTATATCAAAGCATATGTTCTTCGAATTTGGAATCAAAGACCTGATAGACATCATCTTGGTAGCTACGATGCTCTATTATATCTATAGGCTGATGCGTGAATCGCGTTCGCTGAATGTGTTTATAGGTATTCTGGTGTTCATCATTACATGGTTGTTTGTGTCGCGCATCATGCAGATGCGTCTGCTTGGTTCTATTCTCGACAAACTGGTCAGTGTTGGTGTGATCGTCCTGATTGTACTGTTTCAGGATGAAATCCGTAAGTTCCTTTATAATCTGGGTGCTCATCAGCGTGTTAAAGCTATCAAGAGGTTCTTCTTTAAGAAGGAGGTTGACAAGGAGGCTGGGCGTCGCGATACGATGGTAACGGTGATTCCTATTGTCATGGCTGCAATCAATATGAGTAAGGGTAAGGTTGGTGCTTTGATTATTGTTGAACGCGAGATGTCCTTGGACGATATAGTGGCAACGGGTGATAATATTGATGCCAATATCAACCAGCAACTCATTGAGAATATTTTCTTTAAGAACGCCCCTTTGCATGATGGAGCTATGATCGTTAAAGGTAAGCGTATAAGGGCTGCAGGATGTATTCTTCCTGTCAGTCACGACCTGAGTATCCCAAAGGAGTTGGGCTTGCGTCATCGGGCTGCTATGGGTATCTCTCAGGAGACTGACGCAATTGCAATAGTGGTCTCTGAGGAGACTGGTGGTATATCGGTTGCCGTAAAGGGAAAATTCAAGCTCCATATGACTGCAGAGGACCTGGAAATCTTCCTGACGGATGAATTGATGGAGCAAACGTAAAGGTTTTCACTTAAAATTCTGAAAAATAATCCGATTCCTGCATGGATTTCGGATATTTTTTTGTAATTTTGCAATCTCACTTTGACAATTCTAACATTTTAAATAAAACAAACTATGGATTTATTAAGTCAAATTGTAGCGCGCGCTAAGAGTAACAAGCAGCGCATCGTGCTCCCGGAAGCTGAGGAGGAGCGTACACTGTGTGCAGCCGATAAAGCATTGGCTGATAACCTCGCAGACATTATCCTGATTGGTAATCCCGCCAAGGTTGAGGCTCTCGCTAAGGAGAAGGGTCTGACCAACATTGGTAAGGCAACTCTCATTGATCCTGAGAACTATGAGAAGAGCGAAGAACTGGCCGAGAAGTTGGCTGAGATCCGCAAGTCGAAGGGTATGACCATCGAGGAGGCTCGCAAGCTGGTGAAGAATCCTCTGTATCTGGGTTGTATGATTATCAAGACCGAAGGTGCTGATGGCCAGATCTCTGGTGCACTCTCAACAACTGGCGATACCTTGCGTCCAGCTCTGCAGATTATCAAGTGCTCTCCAGGCATCACTTGTGTTAGTGGCGGTCTGCTGCTCATCTCTAAGGAGAAGCAGTATGGTGAGGATGGCGTTCTGGTTGTTGGCGATGTAGCCGTAACACCTATGCCAGATGCTGCACAGCTCTCTCAGATTGCTGTCTGCACAGCTCAGACTGCAAAGTCGGTGGCAGGTTTCGCAGAGCCACGTGTTGCTATGTTGAGTTTCTCGACGAAAGGTTCTGCAAAGCATGAGGTTTGCGACAAGGTAATCGAGGCCACCCGTCTGGCTAAGGAACTTGATCCTACTCTGAAAATTGACGGTGAGTTGCAGGCTGATGCTGCTCTGGTTCCAAGTGTTGGTGCTAAGAAGGCTCCTGGCTCAGAGATTGCAGGAAAGGCAAACGTTCTGGTATTCCCCAATCTCGAAGTAGGTAATATTGGTTATAAGATGGTACAGCGCCTAGGTGATGCAATCGCTATTGGTCCAATCCTGCAGGGTATCGCTCGTCCTGTAAACGATCTTTCTCGTGGATGCTCTATTGACGACATTTATTACATGATCGCCATTACCTCTTGCCAGGCAATGGACGCCAAGAAATAGTCTATAGTTAATGGTTTAGAGTTTAAAGATATGAAGATCCTTGTATTAAACTGTGGTTCGTCTTCCATCAAGTACGCGCTGTACAATATGGACGACAAGAGTGTGATGACCAGTGGTGGTGCTGAGCGTGTAGGCTTGGATGGCGCTTTCGTTAAGGTAAAGCTGGCCAATGGTGAGAAGAAGCAGATTATGCACGACATCCCTGAGCATACAGAGGGCGTGAAGTTTATCTTTTCTTTGCTGACAGACCCTGAGATTGGTGTCATCAAGAGTCTTGATGAGATTGATGCTGTAGGTCATCGTATGGTGCATGGTGGCGAGAAGTTCAATAAGTCGGTGCTGCTTACTGACGAGGTGCTGAAGGCTTTCGAGGAGTGCTCTGACCTGGCTCCGTTGCATAACCCCGCTAACCTGAAGGGTGTGAATGCTGTGAAGGAACTGATGCCTGGACTGCCTCAGGTGGGTGTCTTCGATACTGCTTTCCACCAGACCATGCCTCCTAAGGCTTATATGTATGCCATTCCTTACGAGCTCTACGAGAAGTACGGCATTCGTCGTTATGGTTTCCACGGAACCTCTCACCGCTATGTCTCTGCTCGTGCCTGCGAGTTCTTGGGCATTCCCGCTGAGGGCACCAAGATGGTAACTTGCCACGTTGGTAATGGCGGTTCTATCGCTGCTGTCGTTGACGGCAAGTGTATCGACACCTCGATGGGTCTCACTCCGCTGGAGGGCCTCGTGATGGGTACCCGTGCTGGCGATATCGATGGTGGTGCTGTGACCTTCATCGAGAAGAAGCTGGGTCTCGACGCTGATGGTATGAGCAACCTGCTCAACAAGAAGAGCGGTGTGGCTGGTCTCACTGGCGGTTCTTCAGATATGCGTGATGTAGAGAATGCTGCCAAGAGTGGTGACGAGCGTGCCAAACTGGCTCAGGACATGTATTTCTATCGCATCAAGAAGTACATCGGTGCCTATGCTGCCGCTATGGGTGGTCTTGATGTAGTCGTCTTCACCGCAGGTGTCGGCGAGAACCAGATCAGCATGCGTTCAGAGGTTTGCAAGAACATGGAGTTCCTGGGCATCAAGTTCGACGAGTCGAAGAACAACATTCGTGGCGAAGAGGCTATCATCTCTGCTGATGACTCGAAGGTGAAGGTGGTTGTCATTCCTACCGACGAGGAGCTGATGATTGCTACTGACACGATGAATCTGTTGTAGCAGTAGACAGATTATTTTCAGATATCATCGAAGCCGGAAGCATATGCTTTCGGCTTTTTTATCGATAATGAGTAATTGGAATGACTAAATATCAGAAGTTTATGCAAAAATCTTATATAAAGTGTATTTATTACAAAAAAAAGCATTAATTTTGCACCGGAAATCGTAAACTCAACACATAAAGTCTTTAGGATAGGTATTTAAGTTATGGTAAAAAGGATAATATTCTCGTTGATGATAGTATCTCTTCTGCTTTCCTGTAGTAATAATAATAATGAACTGGAAGAAATAGAAGCTCGCATTGCCCAACTGGAAAGTCAGGGGAAGGATTTGAAGAATCAGGAAGACCAATTGGCTAAAGAAGGTGATCAGTTGCAAAGTGATATAGATAGCGCAAAAGATCAGATCAACCAATTAACCGATCAGTTGGATGCCACGAAACTTCTGTCGTTTGAATTCTTGTCTTCTGATAATCCTCTGCAAGTAGTCGAGGATGTGAGAGCAGAGATTCTTGATGACAATAGTGTGGAGATCCGGGTTCTGAATATTATGAGCAGTAAGACCTTGATTCCTCGCTTTCAGTTTTCTGGACAGAGTCTGACTATGGATGGTAAGGCTGTCGAGAGTGGCAAGACAGCGATTGATTTCAGCAAACCTGTTACATTGACCATTAATGGTAATCAGAAGTCAGTCAGCTATACAGTTTATGTACATTCATACACAGGACTCCCCCTTTTATGGATAGAGACGGCGGGTCGTGTAGATATTATCAAGAATAATTGGTATTATAATGCTGACCTCAAGCTGGTTGAAGGCGTGAGGACACGGGCAGCTGGTGATGTGGTTGAGGCCGATATCAGGATTAAGGGTCTCCCACCTCTTGAGTATTATATTTCGAAGGTGCATACATCAGGTCAGATGGCAAAGAATGATTACGTGCTGAATTTTAATGATAGAGTGTCCTTGTTGGATGAGGCTGCCGATACGGATTGGGAATTATCTGCTAATAGGGATGACAATACATTGATTCGCACGCAGACAGGTCTTTTTATGGGATCCATTAGTAATTTGAATTTCACACCAAAGTTTCATTTTGTTGATCTGATGCTGAATGGACGCTATTATGGTTGCTATCGGTTGGGTGAACGCCTCGAAGTTTCCACTTCAAGAATTAATATCGGTTTTGATGGCTATTTGTTGAAGATTGATGAAACCACGACAGGTATCTATATGGGTTACAATACATTGGAACAACCTGTCAGTATCATGGCACCGTCATTGATGACTGGTGATTCGCAATATGTTTATATCCGTCAGTTCATGAATGCAGCTGAGGAGGCATTGTTCTCTGTCGCTTTTACAACTGAGGCGATGGGTTGGCAGAAGTATATGGATATTGATTCCTTTGTCGATTGGTATCTCATTAATGAGATTGCCAAGAACTATGATGCAGTATTCCAGCACAACTGCTATATGTATAAGAAGAACGGCGAGAAACTGAAGATGGGACCTCTTTGGGATTTCCGCAAAGGCTTTGGAAATGGCGACGATAGTAGTACCAGTGGCTTTGTGGTCAAGAATGCCAAGTGGTTTGATCGCTTGTTCCAGGATCCTGCCTTTGTCGCAAAGGTTAAGGAGCGTTTCACCTATTTCTATTCTCACAAGAACGATATTCTGAATGAGATCAATGAGAATGCCAAGTATTTGAAGTATTCTGCCCAGGAGAATAATAACAAGTGGGGAATTTACGACAGTTATGGTCCTGCTGAGAACGGTATGCAGTATTTCCAAAAGGAAGTGGACAAGATGAAGGCTTGGTTGGAGGGCCGTATGGACTGGTTGAATCAGGAATTTAGTAAGATGTAAGCTATGAAGAAGTTTTTATATATTATCTTTGCTGGTTTCTGTCTGTTTTCTTGTTCTAAGCAGGATCTGACGGAATATTACGATCGCGCCAATCAGCTAGAGGCCGCCAATCAGTCACAGACTCAGGCCAATAAGGAGATAGAGGCCGCCAATCAGAAGTTGAAGCAGCAGGCTTTGCGTCTGCAGACTACACTTGACAGTCTTGCCAAAGCCTTAGAGAGCCAGTCCGTACCGCCAGTGCTGGTGGCTATGGCTTTCTCTGCAGCGGAGAATCCTCAGCTGACAGAGGACCTGATGTGCGAGATATCCGGTTCTGGGACTATAGAATGTTGGCTTCCACAATACTCTGGCAGTAAGGAACTGATTCCGCGATTCTCTTTCTTGGGAAGCGAAGTAACCATTAATGGAGTTAAAGCGACAAGTGGCGCTTCAAAATACGATTTCTCCAGTCCTGTCAAACTTGAGGTAAAGAGTGGGGATAAGACCATAGAGTATCAGGTTTATGTCTATAACTATACCGGCTTGCCTATCATGCGTATTGATACGGAGGGCGGAAAGGAAATAGAGAGCAAGACTGTGTATCTGAATGCTCACATGAGTTTGACGGAAGACCTCATAACGCGTGGTTCAGGAGAGACGATTGAGGCCGATTTGCAAATCAAAGGCCGTGGAAACTCTACATGGGGCCAGCCAAAGAAGCCATATCGTTTGAAGTTTAACGAGAAGGTCGCTTTGTTAGGTGAACATAAGGATAAATCCTGGGTCTTGATTGCCAATTATCCTGATAAGTCCATGATCCGTAATGATCTTGCTCTGACTATGGGAAAGCGGAGTGTTCTGGATTGGACACCCAGCGGCCATTTCGTTGAGTTGATTCTTAATGGTCAGTATAATGGAACCTATTACCTCTGTGAGAAGATCAAGGTTTCGAATCACAGAGTGGCTGTTGGTGATGATGGCTTTATAATAGAGGTTGATGAGCGTGCTGCAGGAGACTCTTCTTGTGTATATTTCTATGCTCCGCATATTAATTATTCAATAGAGATCAAAGAACCTGAAGGAGTGTCGTTTGGTGACGAAAACTATAATTACATCGCCAACTTTATACAGATGGCCGATGATGCTTTGTTCTCATCGGACTTTACTGATCCTCAAGTAGGTTGGCAAAAATATATGGATATTGACTCTTTCGTTGATTGGTATTTGATTCATGAGATGTCCAAAAACGAGGATTCCATGTTCCACTTCAGTACCTATATGAACCTCCAGAGAGGTGGGAAACTGAAAATGGGCCCCATTTGGGATTTTGACATTGCTTTCGGCAATGTGAAAGAGAACGGGTCGACGGCCATGTTGCCAGAAGGATTTATGCTTGATTGGTCTTTGTGGTATCAGAGACTAATGCAGGATCCCGCTTTCTTATCGAGATTACGTCACCGTTTTACCTACTTCTATAATCATAAGGATGATTTCCTGGCCTATATTAATCAGGATGCGCACTATTTGAAGTATGCTGCTGAAGAAAATCAGAAACGCTGGGGTACGTTCTACCATTACACTTATAAGCAGTACGACATCTGGGGTAGTTACCAGAATGAAGTACAGATGTTGAAAGAGTGGCTTAACGACCGTATGGAATGGATGCGAAAAGCTTATGGAATATAAAATGAAATGCCGGAAATAAAAAACTTCCGGCATTTCATTTTATGAGATATGTTTATAGAGCGTCGAGGTGTCGTAACGCCCTTCCATCACATCCAGGATTTCTTCCTCTGTCGAGATATTGAAATCGCCGGGAATCGTATTTTTCAGTGATGCTGCAGCCAAGGAATAGTTTAACTGCTTCTGCTTGTCGTCAGGGAAAAGCCTGATGGCGTGTAGCCATCCACCCATGAAGGCATCGCCTACACCTACAGGATCAACGACGTCAGGTATATTAATAATCGGGGCTTGCAGCAGTGTTCCTTCTGTCCAGAGCAGGCCTGTCAGTGTGTGGTGATTAGAACTGACAATATTGCGCATACCCATCATCCAGTTTTTCAGACGAGGGAAATTGGAATGGAGCTCGTCAAACCACTCTCCGTATTCTTTCATTTGCATTTGGAAGTTGGAGTCTGTTGCCGTAAACGGAGGCTGTGGGTGTTGTGAGAGCCACTCAAACTCGATGGCATCACCAAACATCATGTCGCAGCGTGAGAGCATCTCGCTTAACGTCTTGCGAGGTTCTGCCCCTTCGTATTTCCATAGGTTCTTGCGGTAGTTGATATCGAAACAAATGGTAACACCCATCTCATCGGCAATGTCCAGAGCCTCAAAGGTGGCATCAGCCGCATGCTGTGAGATGGCTGCTGTAATTCCTGATACACAGAAATAGGCACAATCCTTCAGTATCTCCCGCCAGGGGATCATACCAGGCTTGAGGTCGTAATAGGCAGAGCCACTACGGTCATAGATGACCTTGGCAGCTCGCATGCCTGCGGGTGGCTCGAAATAGTAGGTGCCGATACGTTGACCACCATAAAGAACCTGATTCGTGTTGACACCTAGTTGCGCCAAATTCATTGCCCCTGCATGCCCCACAGGAGTGTCAGGCAAGCGTGTGATATAAGTCACGTCCTCACCTTGTGTGGCCAGTGATACAGCTACGTTAGCCTCACTTCCACCATATTTACTAGTGAATATGTCGCCTTGGGTCAGTCTGAGCTGCCCTGGCTTTGAGAACCTGAGTAGCAATTCTCCGAAAGTTACTATCTTTTGTTTGTTCATACTTTTTTGTTTCTTATTATGGTCGGCTTTCACCTTCGATGTATTGTGACAAGAGAAGTCGATTGCCGTCCCAGGTAACGTATGTAAAATGGGTAATCCAGTCGCCAAGGATGATCATACGTGCTTTTTTCGTCAACTGAAGGTCGACCTCAATGTGGCGGTGCCCATAGATGAAATAGTCGACATTGGAATGATACTGGATGTACTTCTTGGTAAAGAGTACCAGATGCTCGCGGTTCTCACCCATATATGCTGGTTCCTCTCCATTGGGACGTTTCATACGACTATGCTTGGCCCAATTGAGTCCGAACCACATGCCCCAACGTGGGTGCAGACCTGAAAACGCCCATTGGCAAACCTTGTTGTGGAAAATACTCTTGATGAGTTTGAAACTCTTATCAGGATCACCCAGGCCATCACCATGGGCGAGAAAGAACATCTTTCCGTATATCTCTGTAGTCTCTGGCTTTTTATGGAGAATGACGCCACACTCTTTCTCCAAATATTCATAGGCCCAGATGTCGTGATTGCCTGTAAAGTAGTGTATCTCAACACCCATGTCTGTTAGCTCTGAGAGTTTGCCAAGGAAACGCGTATAGCCTTTGGGAACTACGTATTTGTATTCGTACCAGAAATCGAACATGTCGCCTAAAAGGTAGATAGCTCCGGCCTTCTCCTTGATGCTGTCAAGGAAACGGACCAGTCGTCGCTCTTGCATTCTGCCATGCGGAATAGCCAAGGAGCCGAGATGGGCATCGGAGAGGAAGTAGACGGGTTTCATGATTCTTCACTCTTCACTTTTCACTAATCGAACCCAAGTTCGACTCTCGCTTCTTCACTCATCATGCTCTGATCCCAGGCTGGCTCGAAGACTAAATTCACGTTTGAGGATTTTACGCCTTCGACGCTCTCGACCTTGGTCCTCACGTCTTCGATGATATAGTCTGCAGCGGGACAATTAGGTGCTGTAAAAGTCATCTCTAACTCCACAGAATAGTCTTCCTGCACGTCAATCTTATAGATCATTCCCAGGTCGTAGATGTTGACGGGAATCTCCGGGTCGTAGACAGTCTTCAGCACATCCACGATCCGTTCTTCTATCATTGTTTTCTCTTCTTGTGTCATATTCGCTGCAAAGATACGGATTTTTCCTCGAATAATTGCGTCTTGGTATAAAAAAACTTCTCACCAGACGGTTTTGGCTATCTCGTGGGCATTTACCTTGACCTCGCCGGTGATCAGCTCCGGGATATTGTACGAATTGAATTGGTTGTCGTAAAAGTGTCTTGGATGTCGCTGGGGCATGACAAAGGGCTTGGTGCAGTTGCCGTCGGTATCGATGTATGTGAAATAGGCACGCACGAAGAGCCCGTCCATCCTCCGGCTTGAGTAGACGAGCCATCGGCTGTTGCGGCTCCAGGTATGATATCCCTCCGCATCATCGCTGTTAGCCGCCGTCAAGGGACGGCTTTCGCCCGTATTCATATCCCTGATGTACAGGTCGCCCTCTTTGTGATTCAGGGGGAAGTAACCATAGTCGTATTTGTTGTACACCATCCAGCGGCCGTCGGGCGATTCTCTGGGATAAGCAAAACTGGCGTCGTTGCCTGCGTTCAGCAACGTGTCTGGAGCCTCGCCGAAGGTACAGTCGTCAGGATTGAAGTCTGTGCGCACGATGCTGAAGTGGGCCCCGTTGTAATGGATGGGATAGGGCGTGGCTACTGTATCTGCTGCCATCCAGTAGATCGACCTGCCGTCGGCAGAGAAGGCAGGGAAAGTTTCCCATACACCCGCATCCGACATGCAAGGCGCTGTATGGGCGACGCCCGTCTTCGTATCGTATACCACAACATCCGAGCGGGTGTCGTAGACCTCAATACGGTTTCGGTGGTTGGCGTAAAACGACTGTGCCACCTGGTCGGAGGCGAAGGCAATGAGGTCGTGTGTGGGATGCCAGTTCGGGTAAGCGATACCTCTCAGGCCTTCAGGCATCTTTGGGGTGATTTTGCTTACAGACGATCCCTCGCAGAGCACAGAGCCACCATGCCTGCCACGGATATGGAGAGACATCTTTTTAGGATTGCCGTTCTGAAAACAGTGGCAGTTCATGCAATTATACTCTGTCAGCCGGTTTTCCATAATGTCTTTTTCTGTGAAGTCCTCCAGACATCGCTGGTAAATACCCATGGCATTCCATATGCCGTAGCCAGGGGGAATGAGGCGGTAGGCAATCCACGGATCAATGGAGTCAGCCGCGACGTGCATTGTGAATGGCTTGTAGGCCACCCACTCATCCCTGTCCTTCCGACATACAGTGAAACTTATATCCTTGCCTTTCTGCTCGTCGAGCAGCTTTCTCCATTTCTTCAGGGGAATGTCGAAGTCACCCTTCTCGCCCTCCACCTGGATCGTTGTTCCCCCTCCGGCGATGATCAGTTGTGTATCGATGCTGTCGGCTCCGTTCAGCTGAAAGTTCATTGGGGCGATATTGCAAGGGATGGTGACATCCACATAGTCGGGGAATATGTCGGGCTGTGTGTCTGTCTGCCTGTCGGGTTCCACGTTACGGCTGCAGGAAATCAGCAGGGTGGCTATGATCCATGTCGTGTATATTATTCTTTTCATACTCTTGCTGGGGTTTAGTGTGCAGACATCTGCTGGGCGTTCTGCTGTTGCTGTCGGCGTTGCAAGGCTTCACGCATCTTGGCCATGTTCGGTGATGTCACCAGCAGATAGTACCAATATGTGTATCTCCACTTCATCAGTGCTTCAGGACTGCCGCCTGCCTGTGCTGGCTGTTGCAGAAGGGTGGCACGCAACAACATATAGTCGTCGATGACTTTCTCGTCAACACCATGCTGACGGCACCAGTCGAGATCTTTCTCATTCGCAGCTACGGCTGCTTCTTGTAGTCGGAGGGGCATCTTAGGCATGATCTCAGTGCCGTAGAACTCCTCGATGAAGCTGTTGATATGCGGAATGTCATTGGCCAGGAGCAGATAGCCGATGGCATAGTCTCTGGCGGCTATGGCCTTTGGGTTTGTGCGGATGGTAAGCAGGAGGTCGTAGTACGGTCCTCGGGCCTGTATAAATTCCCGTGTGCTTTCAGGCAGGCTAAGTCGTTTGCTGCCGTATTCAGGGTCAGCCTCTACCGCCTGATCATTATACAGGAAACGGCGTTGCTTGCTTGCCCAGTCCTTGTAGAAGAGGGTTTTCTCCAATAGTTTGATGTATTTCTCTGCTTGTTGATAGCGTCCGAAGACGAGACTGGTTCTCACGAGCATCTGTAGGTTTGTGGGCGAACCGTAGCGCAGCCCCTCGTAGCTGTTGAATGCTTTCTCATCGGCTGATGCGATATTATCCATCTGCCAGAAGAGTTCACTCAAAGTTGTATTGATCTCTACATCGAGGGCAAGTTCTTTTAGCTCCGTCAGGATACTGTAGGGTGCTATTTGTGGATAGTGGAAGAAGTCGTCGAGGAAGTGCCCGGAGTGGGATAGGGCGAGGTTTACGCGGTTCATCAGGATGAAATTGCTCGACTGTGTGTAGGGAAGCCGGAGTAGCCCTTCCCAGTCGTGCTGGTTGATGTAATAATCCATCGCAATCATCGGATACATCTTCTGCTGGTTACGTTCTGCCGACCAGTTGGAGAAAACGCTGACAGCTGCGAGTAGCACAAAGGCGCAAAGAGCAGTTACCACAGGTCTGATTTTCGCTTGCATACTGGCTGCCAGGGGTACAATTAAGGGTAGAATACCCACAACGATCCACGAGGTGTAGAAGAAGTTTGTGGCTTCGAGGATTGGTTCGTAGTAGGCTGCATTTGATATGGCATCGCGCCATCGGGGCACTATCCCCCAGGCGATGAGGTAAAAACTCAGCATGAGAATTAATCCCACAGGCACGAGGAAACGCCAGCTTTGTCGTGGCTTGCTGATGAGTTCGATGATGAAGATATATATAGTGAATAGGAATGCTACGGCTCCTGCTACGTAGTAGAGCAGTATGGCCAGCAGCACTGCCCATGTGATTTTCAGATTGGGTTTTCCTGTCCTGTCAGCCGTCAGCCTGTAGATGTAGGCAAAGAGTGTGAACAGGAAGTAAGCCACGACGCCCTGATAGTTGTAGTAGATGTCAAAGAGGGCATGGCATTGGAAAATAAAAGGCAGGATGCATAGAGGCAGGAGTGCTATTGCCTTCCTGTGGGATGGCATACTTGCCCAGAGCAGCAATGCTGAGAATGTGCCAAGAATTGCTGTTATGATGGCACCTGCGTATTTCAGAATGAAGAACTGGGTCAACCAGTGTGTCAACAACAGGCAGGGACCACCAATTCCGAGATAACGTTCTGTTATGGTACTAACATCGTAATAGAACACCATCAACGTCTCACGGAAGAAAAAGAGATACTCTTGAGTCTGCTGTAGATGAATGCCTAAGAGAATCAGCATTGCCACAGAGAGTCCTAGGATGGTGAAAAGGAAGTTCCGCCCAACGGGCATGCTGGGCGGAACCTTTGTTGATTCAGTTTTCACTTTTTCAGTTTTCACTTTTTCACTTTTCACCTTTTAGTACCCCGTTGTCTGTTTGATAGCTGGGTTAACGTCAATGGTGCTCTGACTGATAGGCCAGAAGATGTTCTTGCTGGAGAACGTAGCGAAGTTCTCGCGGGCGAAAGCGGTCTTCGGAGCGCCGAACTCGCCACCGGTGCGGCCTGTCACGTGAGCCACCCAGTCACCGTTCGCATCCTTGCGGTTCTCCACGTCACCGTCGAGGTGCTCGATGCAGAAGTCATTCTGGAATTTCCAAACAATGTAGGGCGTACCGCCGGAAGCTACCCACTTGCCGTTGCTGTCAACCTGCCAGCGAACCATGTCCTCACGGCGCAGGCCCTCACCGGCGAGCTCTACACGACGCTCGCGGCGAACCTGTGCACGCATGGTCTCCTGGTCGCTGACAGCTACATCAGGCATGCCGGCTCTCGCGCGTACCATATTTAAATATTTAGCACCCTCGGCGAGGTCGCCCAACTCGATATTACACTCAGCGAGCGTCAGCAGCACCTCGGCATAGCGCATGGCCTTGAAGTGAACCGTCATGTGGCTCAGTCCGTCGGAGGTCACGTTGCTGGCAAGGAAGTACTTACCCAGCTGCAGACCTGATTTCGAGGCGTTACCAGCATTGTTCCAGTAGTCGGCATTGTTGTTGCCGTCAATCTGCTCAGGCAGTGAGTTGTAGCAGCCTCTCTGAGCATCTGTATAGCCTGTGTAAACCTGTCCGGGATAAACCATCGAGACGCGCAGACGTGGGTCGCGGTTCAGGAACGGGTATTCAGGATCGTAAAGCTCAGACTCCTCGATGGTCTTACCGTCGATACACTCAAACTCGTCCATCAGGTCTACGGTAGGAACGATTGACGACCAGCCTCCCAGTGCACCATTGGCCACGAACGGATTGCCGTAGAGGTCACGCGCCGTGTTGCTGATGAAGGAGAAGTCGAAGATGGTCTCTTTGTCATACTGGTTGCCCACCTCGAACATCGTCTTGAAGTCATCGGCCAGCGAGAGGTTGCCTCCGCTCACGATGGCCTGTGCGTATGTCTTGGCGTTGGCATAGTCACTGTTCCAGAGGTAGTAGCGCATCAACAGGCCCTGTGCGAACTCCTTACAGATACGTCCCTGTAAAACGCTGGCTCGTGTGGGCAAGGCGTCGATCGAGGCCTTGAGTTCGCTCTCGATGAAACTCTGCACTTCAGCACGTGAGGTACGTGGCTGGGCATAAGCTTCCGCCAGGTCAAGTGTCTTTGTCACGAGTGGGAAGTCACCATACCAGTTTGAGCGGTACAGATAGAGCAGGGCGCGGATGGTACGCACCTCAGCCTTGTACTGTTCCTCCAGACCAGAGGTAGCCCAGTTGACATTGTTTTCCATCTCAAGATATTCATTGCAGGCGCGAATGTCTGAGAACTGATACCAACTGCCGGCTACGCCGTTGTTAGTCGGAGTGATGTTGCCAGTTGTCATGACGCTGTAGCCTTCCCAAGAGAAGTAGTCGAAGAGGTTGTCGGAGAGAGCATCCATCATCACGCAGTTGTAGCCAGTCCAGTGGCCGTTGTGATAGATGTTGTTCAGTCCGTTATAGGTACCTATGAGTGCAAGGTAGGCATCATTCTCAGTCTGCCAGAAGGTGGCAGGCGAGAGGGCATCCTGCGGTGAGCGCTCCAAAAAATCCGAGCAACTGGTGACTGTGATAGTCAAAGCTGCAATCAAGCCAAATATAATCTTTTTCATATCTATTCAATTAGGATGTTTTTAGAATGTAACGTTAAGACCGATAGAGTTCACACATGTCGGTGGGAATCCGTTACCACGTCCTGAGGGGGCCTCTGGGTCGAAGCCTTTGATCATGCCAGAAATGGTGAGGAGGTTCTGTCCGGAGTAGAATATACGACAGTTGGTAATACCAATTTTGCCGGTGATGTTCTGCGGGATGGTGTAACCGATCTGCAGCTCCTTCAGACGGCAGTAGGATGCGTTCTGGAGCCAGAAGGAGTTCTGACCGCCGTTGCCACTGTAGTTCTGTCCGGGAACGCCGAGGTTAGGATACTTGGCACCCTCGCCCTTCAGGATATAGCTGTCTTCCCAGAGTGTGTTCAGCTTCGTGTCGCTGGTGCCAAGTCCGCCGAGGGCATCGCCCATGTAGCGCTTGCCACCGAGGGCGCCCTGGAAGAATGCCACTGCATCAAGGCCCTTCCAGCGGAAGCTGAGGTTGAAACCGAAGGTGAACTTCGGATCCATCGAGCCGAGATATACGCGGTCGTCGCCGTTGATCTTACCGTCGCCGTTCTGATCCACGAACTTCAGATCGCCTGCACGGCGCACGGCACTGCCTTCGTAGTCAGCCCAGCCGCCTTCAGCATACGACTTGGTCTCGCTGGCATTGAGGAATCCATCTACTTCATAGCCGTAGTACTGGTTCATGGCCATGCCCACTACGTTACGTACGGTCGACTGGTCTACGCTGGCTCCGCGATACTCCACGGGGTTGCCGTTCACGTCGACACCCAGGTTGAGCACTTTGTTCACGTTGAAGCAGCCGTTGATGCCTGCACCCCATGAGAAGTCTCCCTTGTGGTCATTGTACTCGATGCCGAACTCGAAACCGCGGTTGCGAACCTTACCGATATTGTCGTAGTAGTTGCTCAGGGCATATACGGCAGGAACGTCCACTGTCATCAAGATACCCGTGGTGGTCTTCTCATACCAGTCGAACACACAGGCCAGTTTCCAGATGTTCACATCCAGACCGATACCCATGGTCTTTGTGGCCTCCCACTTCAGGTCCTTGTTCACAGCATTGCGGGTCACGGTACCGTTCACATATTTACCATCGATAATCGTTCCGTATCCAAGCGACATCTGCGTCACTGTCGGATAGTAGGAACCTATCTCCTGGTTACCCAGTTTACCCCAGGAGAGGCGCAGCTTGGCGTTGGAGATGACGTTGCGCAGAGAACCCCAGAAAGGCTCGTCGCTGAATCGCCATCCAGCGGAGAACGACGGGAAGAATCCCCACTTGTTGTCACCAGTGAAACGTGAAGAACCGTCGTAACGGGCATTGGCCTCGAAGAGGTAGCGGCCCAGGTAGTTGTAGGCAATGCGTCCGAACCATGAGATCATGGAGAGTTCGCGGGTGTAGCCCTCAGCCTTGGCGGTCGATGAAGAACCGGCGTTGATGTCGGTCAGCACGTCATTGGCCATATCCGTACGATAAGTGTAGTTGTAGCGGTACTTGTAGAGCTCTGCATGGTAGCCTGCCAGCACGTTGAGGTTGTGTCCACCGAATGCTTTCACAAACTCAGGTGTCACGTCAAGCACGGTGCGCTCGTAGTTCGAGCTGGTGAATGCCGTCTCGGTCGTACCCTGAGAACCAGAGTGATACTTCACGCGGAGGTTGTGGGCGGCATACTCGTTGGTGTTGCGTGTATAAGCTAAAGCAGCCTTTACAGAGAGGAAGGGGAAGAAATAGTACTTCGCACTACCGATGGCCTGCAGGTTGTTCTTGATGGTGTTACCCTTGGCACCGCTCTCCACCCATGCGATGGGGTTACCGTCGGAGATTGATCCGTATGAGCCGTCCTGATACTTATAAGGCACCATCGGGCTGATGACGTTGATCTGACGGAAGATCTGGTATACAGAGTTTGAAGAACCGAAGGCATCGGCACCCTCGCCACCACTTGTAGAGAGGTTATATGATGGCAGAGGCTCGTTGACGTCCTGGCGCATGAAGTTGATGCTCCAACTCGTTTCCAGTTTGTCAAAGGGGTTGATGTCGACGTTTACGCGTGCACTCACCTGATTCTTATTATAGTTGGCTACGATACCGTTCTGATAGAGATAGCCCACCGAGGCCAGATACTTCGCATGGTCGTTACCGCCCGAAAGCGTCACGTTGTGCTGGGTCTGTAAGCCGGTCTTGTAGAGCAGGTCCTGCCAGTCGGTGTTAGCGTAGTTGTCAGGATCAGAACCGTTCTTGAACTTGTTGATCTCGTCCTGGGTGAAACGGTCTTCCACGCCTACGCTCTGGTTCACCTTGTTCCAAACCTCAGCAATGCGGTCTGAACTCATGAAGCGAGGATAGTCGGTAGCAGTGGTGGCACCCACGAGTCCCTGATAGGTCACTGTGGCCCTGCCGCTCTTACCGCGCTTGGTGGTGATGAGGATAACGCCGTTGGCTGCCTTCGATCCGTAGATGGCACTCGAGGCAGCGTCCTTCAGCACGGAGATCGACTCCACATCGTTCGGGTTCACATCGTTCATCGAGCCTTCAAAGCCGTCGATAATCACCAGTGGGCCTGACTCGTTGAACGTACCGATACCACGGATGTTGATGTTACCGATATCCATACCGGGCTGACCGGAGTTCTGGAGTACTGAGACGCCGGGCAGCAGACCGGCCAGACCTGATGACAGGTTCGTCAGCGGGCGGTTCTCCAACAGCTTGTTGTCCACGTTGGCCACTGATCCCGTCAGGTTGGCTTTCTTCTGGGTACCGAATCCAACGACAACCAGTTCATCCAGTTTCATCGCGTCTTCCTTCAAGACGATCTTGATCTCAGAGCCTTTTACGATAATCTGCTGGGTGGCATATCCCACGTAGGATACCTCCAGCGTCTTGCCTTGGGCAACATCCAGTGCAAAGTTACCGTCAAAGTCGGTCACAGTACCAGTTGTCGAACCTTTCACCAGGACGGATACGCCGATCAGCGGCTCACCATTCTGATCAACAACTGTACCACGGAAAGAGCCTGCCTGTTCCACAGCCTGGCTCTTGCTCGTTTCAGCCATGATAGACTGCGGCATGCTAACCAGGGCGAATGCCAGGATAGCAGCTTTCAACAGCTTAACACCTTTGTCTGAAAACGAAGGGGGCTGGTAATAGTTTTTTGTCATAATAAATAATTAAATTAGTACTAAGTTAGAAATAGTTCCTTTTAGGATTTGTTCGTAATTCTTTGCAAAGATAATGGTTTATTACGAATAAAAAGTATATTTAACAATTTTTTAACCGTATGGACTGATAAAAAGTTAATGGAATTGTTTATCTTTGCCACAAAATGAGTTTATATGAGAAAAGGAGTACGTATTTTGAGTATTAGTCTGTTATTGATGTCTGCATTATCCGTGTTGGCACAACAGACTGGAGGTGATGGGATAGCATGGAAGTGGGATAATGGCATGATAGTTACTGAAGTGCCGGAACGCCCTGAAGGGCAACAAAGTGTTATTGGACTGAAGACTGCCCCTATGGAGGTTGTACGCGTTGCCTTTGTAGGTCTGGGTATGAGGGGTCCGGAGGCCGTGAGACGTTGGGTGGAGATTCCTGGTATACAGGTTGTGGCGCTTTGCGACTATGAGGAGAGTCGGGCCCTGGCCTGTCAGGACATTCTCAGGAAAGCATCGATGCCTCCAGCAGCTGTCTATTCAGGCGAAAAGGGCTATGAGTCACTGTGTTTGCGCAATGATGTGGACTTGGTCTATATCGCCACCGACTGGCTGCACCATTTCCCTGTGGCAATGTGCGCCATGCAGAATGGAAAACACGTTGCCATCGAAGTTCCTTCGGCCATGAATCTGAAGGAGTGTTGGACTCTGGTAGAGATGAGCGAGAAGAAACGCTTGCATTGTATGATTCTGGAGAACTGTTGTTATGACTGGTTTGAAATGAATGCGCTGAATATGGCTCAGCAAGGGGTATTCGGCGAGATTATCAGGGCCCAGGGTGCCTATATACATAATCTCACTCCTTATTGGGACGAGTATTGGAAAGCGGGTGAGAACGACCGTCTGGGCTGGCGCCTTGACTATAATATGCGTCACAGGGGCGATGTCTATCCTACCCACGGTCTTGGTCCCGTAGCCCAGGCTCTCGACATCCATCGGGGAGACCGTATGGAGATGCTTGTGGCTATGGACACGAAATCGGTGATAGGAAAGGAACTTGTCGGTAAACGTACAGATTCTGTATGCAACAATTTCCGTAACGGAGATCATACCACCACGCTGATCCGCACGGCACAAGGCAAGGTCATTGAAATACAGCACAACGTCATGAGTCCCCAACCCTATAACCGTCTTTACCAGCTGACGGGTACCAAGGGCTTTGCCAATAAATATCCCATAGAAGGCATTGCACTCGATACGCCTCAGGGTCATGACTTCCTGCCGAAGGAGCAGAAAGACTCCTTGGAAGCACTCTACGAGCATCCTATCTTGAAGAAATATGGCAAGACGGCCAAAGAAGTCGGAGGACACGGGGGCATGGATTTTGTGATGGATAGCCGACTCGTTTATTGCTTACAGAACGGTCTGCCGCTCGATATGGATGTCTACGATCTGGCAGAATGGTGTTGTCTGGCAGAACTCGGTTCCTTGTCGATGGATCATCATTGTGCGCCTGTTGCCATTCCAGACTTTACCCGTGGTGAATGGAACAAGGTGAAAGGTTACCGTCATGCATATGCCTCACCAGAATCTGAAAAAGCTGCGCAGACTAAAGCCGAGGCATTCACCATCCGGTTGAAGGAGAAAGGTGCTAAAGAGTGGAATAAGACAAAGTGACGTATCACCTATGGAACAACCAGGACAAATAGTAGGCCATTTTTTGCTACAAGGCAATATCCTGCAGATATCTCCGCTTGGGAATGGCTTGATTAACGACACCTATTTGGTTAAGACTTCTGGTGATAGCCCAGACTATGTGTTGCAGCGCATCAACCATGCCATCTTCCGCAATGTGGAAGTGCTGCAACATAATATTGAGACGGTTACTGCCCATATCCGGCGTAAGCTAGAGGCCGCTGGAGAAGCTGACATCGAACGGAAAGTGCTGAGATTTGTGAAGACCGACAATGGCAAGACTTATCATCAAGATGAAAATGGAAACTACTGGCGAATATCCGTCTTCATCAGCGGTGCACAGACCATCGAGGCAGTCAGCCCGAAAAACTCCTATGATGCAGGAAGGGCTTTCGGACAATTCGAAGCGATGCTGACAGACCTTTCTGTCCCCCTTTATGAGACCATCCCCGACTTCCACAATATGGAGTTGCGTGTCAGTCAGCTTCAAGAGGCCATTGCGGCTGATCCTGTCGGAAGAGCTGGTAGTGTTGTTCTTCTCATCGACAGATTGTTGCAACAATCCAGACGGATGTGCTTTGCAGAACAGTTGCACAGGGAAGGCCAGCTGCCTAAACGCATCTGTCACTGCGACACCAAGGTTAACAATATGCTGTTCGATAGCAATGGTGGGGTCCTGTGCGTGATTGACCTTGACACCGTTATGCCAAGCTTCGTCTTCTCCGACTATGGCGACTTCTTGCGCACTGCAGCCAATAAGGTTGCAGAAGACGAACCAGACCTTAGCCGCGTCGCTTTCGATTTCGACATCTTTCGTGCCTTTACGCAGGGTTATCTGGAATCTGCTGGTCAGTTCTTGACACCAGTTGAGATCGATAACCTTCCGAATGCCGTAGCACTCTTCCCCTATATGCAGAGCGTCAGGTTTCTCACCGACTACATCAATGGTGATACCTATTATAAAATCCAGTATGAGGATCACAATCTGGTCAGGGCGCAGTCTCAGTATCGTCTGTTTCAGTGTGTCGAGGAGAATTACGACCAGATGAAGACCTTTATTCAAAGCTTTCAGCTCCCGAACTCAGGTTACTAGACAGGTCCTGCGGGTAGGGATTCTGCTTTATTTCTGTTATCCCTGGTACCGTGATCTGTGTGCTTCAACAGTTGTTTTTCTTTTTGGGAAAATAGTCTTAAGTTGCTTTCGTCAGATTTTTTTCTTACTTGAGTAAACAAATAGCCATTACTGGTTTTTGTTCTTCTCTTAACATCCTTTAATGTGATTCTTTGCCGATACAAAATTTTCAGTTAAGAAAAAAAATTTTTTCAGTTAAGTGTTTTCGAATTTTTAGTTAAGAGAATTTAATTTTCTAGTTAAGCTTTTTTTCCTCTGTGTTAAGGTTCGCTGCATTATGTGTTAAGAGTTTTGATTTTTCTAGTTAATAACGGATTTCGTGAGTGTTAAGATTGGATTCCGTTTTTGTTCGGAGTGAATAGATCAGGGGGGCATTGATTTCCCATCCTCATGGTAGGAGTAGTACTGTCCGTCGGTGATGATGACGTGATCCATGAAGTGGATACGCATCAGTTCACAAGCGCGCTTGATGCTTCGTGTCAGTTCATCGTCGGCCTTGCTGGGAGAGAGGTTGCCTGAGGGATGGTTGTGGCAGACGGCGAGGATGGTGCAGTTGGCGAGAACGGCCTCCTTCATGACGATACGGATATCGACGGAGGTCTCAGTGATACCCCCGTGGGAGATGCGTACTTTCTTGATGAGACGGTAATGCTGGTTCATCAGCAGAGCCCAGAACTCCTCTACGTCGAGGTCCTGCAGCTTTGGTCGCATGTGGTTGTAGATGCGGGTGGCTGTGCTGAGGTCAGGCCGTTCTTCTGCAGTTTCTGCCTGCCGACGCTTGCCCAGTTCGCAGGCTGCCAGGATGCTGATGGCTTTGGCCTCACCGATGCCGTTATAGTCGCAAAGCTCGCGGATGGTCATCTTCCCCAAGGTGTTCAGGTTGTTGTTGCAATCAGCCAATAACCGTTTCATCAGGTCGACGGCACTCTCTCGCTGTGAGCCGGAACCAATCAGAATTGCCAGGAGTTCGGCATTGGTCAGATGATCAGCACCGAGTGCTGCCATCTTCTCTCGCGGACGATCTTCTTCCGCCCATTGACGGATGTTGAGTTTCTCCATAGTGTTTCATTTAAGTTTAAAGGGTTTATACTATTTGTAGAATGTTTGTTCGAAAGCTGTGAATTCGTCTTGTCGCAGTACGCATCGTTTCCACCATGATTCGATAAATCCCAGCCCATAGCCCATCAATTGGACAAAGGCTGCCGGCACACTGAGCATGCCCACCTTCAGACTCTTGTTCTTGATAGTCGAGTCAGTGCAGATCAGCAGACTATATAATATAATAGGTATCCACGGGGCGAAGCACATCCAATAGAACTGATCGCGGTCCACATAGTGCATCAGGGCACGACCTACGGCAGACGTCAGGATGAGTCCGAAGACGCCGACTGTAAAGACGGTGGGAAGGAGATGTACCGGTTTCATGGTGCCAGGATGACGCTTCTCAAGATTGATGCGGGCAATGCCGCTGTTATAGACCTGCCGGAAGAACTTTCTAAAATCCGTTCTGCGTTTGTGCCAGACCCATGCTTTTGGGAATAATCGAGGTTGATAACCTGCTTCCACTATTCGATAGGAGAAATCAATGTCCTCGCCAAAACGCATTTTTGAGAATCCTCCAAGCTGAAGATATACATCACGACGAATACCCATGTTGAAAGAACGAGGGTAGAACTTGTCAAGTTTCGCCTTGCCGCCTCGGATACCGCCAGTTGTGAAAAAGGATGTCATTGAGTAGCTGATAGCCTTTTGCACAGGCGTAAACGAAGGATGAGCTGCATCTGGACCGCCAAAGGCTTCTGTAGGAGACTCTCTCAAAGTGTCTTCAACAGCCTGGAGATAATCTTCAGGCAATACAACATCAGAATCTAGTATTAGCAGGTAGTCGCCATTGGCACGTTCTGCTCCGTAATTACGGCTCTGGCCCGGACCGCAGTTCTCCTTGGCATAATAATGCAAAGCAAGGATGTCTGCGTACTTGTCGCAAACATCCTTGCAGGTCTTTATCGATCCGTCTTCCACAATGATAACCTCGAAATCCTTCAGTGTTTGATTAGATAGGCTTTCGAGGAGTTCGTCCACTTCGTCTGGACGATTAAAGACAGGAACGATAATTGAATACTTCAATTCTTCAATCTTTCAATTATTCCTTTACGCGCTGCAGATAGCTGCCGTCACGGGTGTCAACCTGAATGAGGTCGCCTTCGTTGATAAACAGAGGTACTCGAACCTCAACACCAGTCTCCAGTGTAGCGGGCTTCAGGGTGTTGGTTGCAGTGTCACCCTTAATTCCGGGCTCAGAGTGTGTGACGCGGAGCACAGTCTTTACTGGCATCTCAGCATAGAGGATGGTACCGTCAGTCGTATCAGAAACAACTTCTACGATATCACTTTCCTTCATATACTCATGTCCGATAACGAGCTCGTTGTCGATGGGAATCTGCTCGAATGTTTCCTGATTCATGAAGATACGTCCACTCTGATCCTCGTAGAGATACTGATAGGGGCGACGCTCAATGATAACGTCCTCCAGTTTCTCACCGATGTTGAAACGGCGCTCTAAAACGCGACCGTCGGAAACGTTCTTCACCTTGATAATCATAATTGTGTTACCCTTACCTGGCTTTCTGTGCTGGAAATCGATGCACACCCAAATACCACCGTCCATGCGAATAGCGGTGCCTTTCTTAATGTCTTGTGAATTAATCATAAACCTATAAAATGTTACTTTTGTATCGTTTTCGGGTGCAAAATTAGTGCAATTTGCGCGAAAAACCAAAAATATTCGCGTAAAACTTGCGTAATTCAAAAGAAATGAGTACTTTTGCAGCCCAAAAGTGACAATAATAACAAAATAAATAGTTAAAAAGCAATGAAAAGAACATTTCAGCCCCACAATCGCCGTCGCGTTAACAAGCACGGCTTCCGTGAGAGAATGGCCACCAAGAATGGCCGTCGCGTTCTGGCTGCACGTCGTGCAAAGGGTCGCAAGAAGTTGACAGTTTCTGACGAGAACCACGGAAAGTAAATTTCGGTTTTCATAGGAAAAAATGGTTAAAACAGAAAGAAGTGGAGAGATTCTTTGCTTCTTTCTGTTTTTTTTATGACTTTGTTTTGGTTTTTCGCTCAATTTGCACTAACTTTGTGCGCAAAATAAGGATATCGAGAATGAAAACAAAGGAATTCTTTGGCAAGTTTTGCAGTAAGTTTCTGATTGGTAACCTGCTGGCGATGTTGTTGGTGGTTATTGCTTTGATGTTTGGTATGCATTACGGGTTATCGTGGTATACGCATCATGGGGAAGGTATTCAGGTGCCAAACTTGGAAAGAAAATCTTATGGCGATGCCCGTATGATGATAGAAGAACTGAAACTGAATATTATTGTTTCGGACTCGGGCTATAATAAACGACTGCCTGCAGATTGTGTTCTGGCTCAGAATCCTGGCCCAGGAACGTATGTAAAGGAAGGACATACTATTTATGTTACGGTGAATTCTCCGTCTTCGCCCTCTTTCCCAATTCCTGATGTCGTGGACAATAGCAGTTATAGGGAGGCAGAGGCCAAGTTGATGGCTATTGGCTTCAAACTGCTGCCACCCCAGTATGTAATGGGAGAGAAGGATTGGGTCTACGGTATCCTCTGTCGAGGTCGGAGAGTGTCAACTGGTGATATGGTATCTATTGAGGCACCGTTGACGCTGATGATTGGCAACGGACAGTATGATGCAGGTGAAGAGATAGATTATGTGGAGCCTGAATACCGTATGATGGAAAGTGGTCATATCGATGAATTTGAAGAGGTGACAGAGTGATGGACGTATTGGAAGAGATAGATGATCTGGAGCTAATGACTGACGACGCTTCTGAAGAACTGGAAGGTGACGGGCAGCTGTACGAACACTTCCGCATGGAGGTGGACAAAGGTCAGGAGCCAGTTAGAATCGATAAATACCTATCTGAACACCAGCCACATTCTAGTAGGAACCGTATCCAGAAAGCTGCTGATGCTGGTTTCATTCATGTCAATGACAAACCTGTCAAGAGTAATTATAAGGTACGTCCTGGTGATGTTGTCACACTGATGCTTGACCGTCCCCATTATGATACAACTATCCTGCCAGAAGAAATCCCTCTTGATGTCGTCTATGAGGATGAAGAGCTCATGGTGATCAACAAACCTGCAGGGATGGTGGTTCACCCGGGATGTGGAAATTTCAATGGAACCCTTGTTAATGCCATTGCCTGGCATCTGAAAGATCTGGACTCATATGATCCTAATGATCCTGAGGTAGGACTGGTGCATCGTATTGATAAGGATACCAGTGGCTTGCTCGTTGTGGCAAAGACGCCTGAGGCGAAGACATCATTAGGAAAGCAGTTTTTCAACAAGACCACTCATCGCAGTTACAATGCATTGGTGTGGGGTAACTTTGTTGAGGACGAGGGACGTATAGAAGGCAATATAGGACGTGACCCGAAAGACCGTCTGCGTATGGAGGTCTTCCCTCCGGACTCTGAGATCGGAAAACCAGCGGTGACTCATTACAAAGTGTTGGAACGTTATGGTTATACAACCTTGGTGGAATGTATTCTTGAGACAGGGCGTACTCACCAGATTAGGGCTCATATGAAGCATATCGGGCATCCTTTGTTTGGCGATGAGCGCTATGGTGGCACTGAAATCCTAAGAGGCGAACGGACAGCCAGCTATAAGGCCTATATACAGAACTGTTTCAGACTCTGTTCCCGTCAAGTGCTCCATGCAAAGACACTGGGATTTGTGCATCCGACCTATGGGAATCAGATGGATTTTACATCGGAGTGGCCTGACGATATGAAGGCGCTGATAGAGAAGTGGAGGAATTATGTGAGAATTTAAATTTAGAATTAATAGATAAAACAATGAAAAACTTAAAGAGAACAATAGCCATCGTTTGTGGTGGCGACTCGTCAGAGCACGATGTGTCTCTGCGCTCGGCACAGGGACTTTACTCCTTCTTTGACAAGGAACGTTACAATGTTTATATTGTGGATGTCAAAGGACAGGACTGGCATGTAGAACTGCCTGATGGCACTACGGCCAAGATAGACCGCAATGATTTCTCGTTTATCGAAAATGGTGAAGCTTGTCTTTTCGATTATGCCTATATTACTATTCATGGCACTCCTGGTGAGAATGGTCTGCTTCAAGGCTATTTTGACTTGATTGGGCTGCCTTATTCCACCAGTGGCGTGTTGGTCGAGGCAATGACCTTCGATAAGTTTGTTCTCAATCATTATCTAAGAGCTTATGGTGTCAGTGTGGCTGATTCGATGTTGATCCGTAAGGGTTATGAGGAACTGGTGTCTGACGATGAGATTGAGGAGCGTATAGGTATGCCTTGTTTCGTAAAGCCTGCTGCCGACGGTTCTTCGTTTGGTGTATCCAAGGTGAAGAACAAGGACCAGTTAGCCCCTGCCATTCGTAAGGCCATGATGGAAAGCCCGGAGATTATGGTAGAAGCTCTGCTCGAAGGAACGGAAATCACACAGGGTATCTATAAGACTCGTGACAAGCAGGTCGTCTTCCCAATTACAGAGGTGGTGACATCCAATGAGTTCTTCGACTATGATGCCAAGTATAATGGTCAGGTGCAGGAGATTACTCCAGCTCGTCTGCCTCAGGATGTGACAGACAGAGTCAGTCAGATTACGTCCAGTATCTATGATATCCTCCATTGCAATGGCATCATTCGTATTGACTATATTGTTTCCAAGGAGGGAAAGATATCGATGCTTGAGGTGAACACGACGCCTGGTATGACTGCTACAAGTTTCATCCCTCAGCAGGTGCGTGCTGCGGGCCTCTCAATGAAAGATGTGTTGACGGATATCGTAGAAAACCAGTTTAAGTAAATGATAGTTCCAAAAGAGTTCGACGAGATCCGGCCATACGAGCCTGAGGAGATACAGCAGGCATTCAATGAGTTGTTGAATGACCGCCAGTTTGCCTTGGTGTTGAAGGGCTTTGCGCCTTGGCTGCCCAAGTCGCTGCGCAATGGATTGTTGCGTATGGCTTTCCTGGGGGTGCGGACACCATTGGGTTTCCAGAAACGCTTCATGAAGCCTATTGTCAAATTCATTATTCGCCGGCATACGGATGGCTGTATCTTTGACGATAGCAAGTTGTCTCCTCAAGTCTCGAAAGCGGATGACCGCTTTACCTTTGTCAGCAACCATCGTGATATCGTACTCGATTCTGCTTTTCTCGATGTCATGTTGGTCGAGACTGGTTATCCCACCACCGTTGAAATCGGTATTGGCGATAATCTCTTGATTTATCCATGGATCAAACGATTGGTTCGAATGAACAAGGCTTTTACGGTGCGTCGCGGTTTGACACCGAAGGAAACCCTGCGCTCCAGTCTGTTGATGAGTCGCTATATCCACTTCGCTGTTTCAGAAAAGAAGGAGAATATTTGGATTGCCCAGCGTGAGGGAAGGGCCAAGGATTCTGATGACCGGACTCAGGACGCTGTACTGAAGATGCTGGCTATGGGTGCCCCTGAGACGGCAACAGCCCTTGTTGACAAGTTGCGCGATCTGAATATCGTACCATTGACGATCAGTTACGAATTCGACCCCTGTGACTATCTGAAGGCTCAGGAGTTTCAGCAGAAGCGTGATCAGGCAGGCTTCAAGAAATCACGTCAAGATGATCTTGATAACATGCGCATCGGTATCTTTGGTTATAAGGGACGTGTGGTTTATCGTCCTGCTGCACCCATTAATACCTGGATCGACGAACTGGCTGATATCCCAAAGACAGAATTCTACAAGGCATTAGGCGAGCGGATGGACAAGGAAATCCATCGCAACTATCATCTCTATCCTTGTAATTATATTGCCCTCGATGAGTTGAATGGCAGCACCCAATATGCCAGTCATTATACGGATGCTGACAGACAGCGTTTCGACAGCTATCTTCAAGGGCAGATGGCCAAGATCAATCTGCCGGAGAAGGACGAGCCCTTCCTCCGTGAGCGGATGCTGACCATGTATGCTAACCCTCTTGTCAACCATCTTGCCGCACGATGAATAGATTGCTCCATTTTCTGTTGATAGCATGGCTTGTCACCTCTTGTACGACTGATAGCTATGAAAAGGGCGAAGGTAAGTACTCCCTGATGCAAGGCGATTTTGTGGAGGCCAAGGTGAATGCCCAGCGTCAGATGGTCTCTTTCTCCACAGATGATGGAGCGCAGTTTGAACTGACGGAACCCTATACTGCCGAGTGGATCAAGACGCCTGATACACTGTATCGTTGCATGTTATATTATAATAAGGTGGACAGCAAGAAGGCCGAGATTGTCTCTATCGGTGAGGTGCCTTGTCCCCGTATACTGAAGTTGGCGGAGTTAAAGAAGGAGTTTCGTACGGATCCAGTCAAGTTCGAGAGCATGTGGCTCAGTAAGTCGGGTAAATATCTGAACCTGTATCTTCAGTTAAAGACAGGTGTGACTGATGATACAACAGCTGTACAACAATTAGCATTTATTTCCGATACGTTGATTGTCAATCCCGATCAGACAACGATTCGTCATATCACTTTACATCACGACCAGAATAAGGTGCCAGAGTATTATTCCACCAAAGCCTATGTCAGCCTTTTGACCGATAGTATCGCTGCTGATTCCATTCGTATATCCATCAACACTTATACAGGATTGGTGTCTAAAAAAATGCCTATCCGCTAAAAGTGTATGATTTACATTTATTTGCAGAAATGGCCTAAACTTGCTAATTTTAAGCATGCAATATGCTGAATAATGTGTTTTTTTATGCAGTTTTTTAGTAAAAAAACAACTTTTTGCAAAAAAGTATCAGCATTTGTTAAAGAAAAATAGCAGTTATTCATAAAAATGTTTTAACTTTGCAAGCGATTCGGTGTGTTCGGAAAGAACTATAACTCTATATAAAACTTAAATAAACCAAAACGTATGGACCAAGACAACTCATCTTAACTACATAGGGAGTCTCGCGTACCTTATTTATATAATAAGAGTGAGGCTCGGGAAATCCACTTTCTATCTAATCAGAAAGATGGTCATCCCAAACTAGACTGATGGAACAAACCAATTTAATCTATAGTAAATACTTAAGTATGAATCGAAAATTTAGAAAGACAGCGCTGCTGATGAGTGCTCTGGCCCTGTTGGGACTCGGTTACTCGTCAAATGCCAACGCCGCCGGAGCTCCTCAGGAGGTTCAGCAGGCAACGAAGAAGATTACAGGTACTGTAGTCGACGCTATGGGTCCCGTCATCGGAGCCAGCGTAGTGGAAAAGGGTACCACGAATGGTACGGTTACCGACTTCGACGGTAACTTCACGCTTAATGTGAAGCCAGGTGCAACGATCGTCGTATCGTTCATCGGTTTCGAGACTCAGGAAATCAAGGTTGGCAACCAGGACAACTTCCAGATTACGATGAAAGACGATAATGCAGTCCTTGAAGAGGTGGTGGTTGTAGGTTATGGCGTCCAGAAGAAAAAGCTGGTTACTGGTGCCACTGTTCAGGTTAAGGGTGAGGATATCGCCAAGCTGAACACCACCAATGCTCTGACTGCCATGCAGGCTTCCACTCCTGGTGTTAACATTACTCAGAGCTCGTCTCAGCCTGGACAGGGCTTCAAGGTCAACATCCGTGGTGTGGGTACTATCGGTGAGAGCTCTCCTCTGTTGATTATCGACGGTATTAATGCTGGAACAGCTGATAACGGTCTGAATGGCCTGAACCCAAATGATATTGAGAGCATCGACGTGCTGAAGGATGCTGCTTCTGCAGCCATCTATGGTGCACGTGCTGCTAACGGTGTCATCCTCGTGACTACTAAACAAGGTAAGGCTGGTAAGCTGCAGATCCAGTATGATGGTTTTGTAGGCTGGTCAAATGCTTACAAGGTGCCTGCTATGGTCAATGCCCAGCAGTATATGCAGATTATCAACGAGACCAGCTTTAATACTTACGGAACAGCTCCCAACTGGAACAGCCTTATACCACAGGATATTCTGAGTCGCGTAAACAGCGGATGGGAAGGCACCGATTGGTTCAAGGCGTATGAAAATAAGAATGCCCTTCAGTTCAGCCACGCTGTAACATTGACTGGTGGAACTGAACGCTCTAAGTTCTCTATGTCGTTGAACTACAGTTCAAATGATGGTATCATGGGTGGTTCAAACTCATCCGACTACAAGCGCTATGGCGGACGTATCAACTCTGATCACGTTTTGCTGAAGGGTAAGGACCTGTTGGGCGAGGAGCACGATTTGTTGACCATTGGTGAGAACCTCTCTTACTGGTATCACAGGAGTCACACGCTCGCTGAAAGCAATGGCTATTGGAACGTGATGCAGGCAGCCTATATTGCTTCTCCTTTGGTAGAGCCCTACGATGCCAATGGCAATCTGGCAAGTTATGCTAATAACCATACAGGCTATAGTGATATGATTTATGGTAACCCACTGAACCACTTCCTCAATGGCGGTTTCGGTTCTCTGAACAAGAACCGTGATTTCGGTGTTGGTGCAACCTTCTACTGGATTGTCGAGCCCATCAAGAACCTGAAGTATCGTGGACAGTTCAATACTGGCTACAGCGCCAGCAACTCTCGTCAGGTTGGTCTGCCTTATTCTTCAAGTTCTACCTCTGCCAGCAATTCTTATACACTGAGCATGAGTCAGAGCCAGGGCAGCAGCTTCACGATTGAGAATACACTTTCTTATATTCTTCCAAAGCTTGGTAAGCACACGATTGATGTTCTTGTTGGTCAGTCTCTTGAGCGTTCTGACTGGAGCACAGGTATGAATATGAGCTTCGAAGTGACAGAGGAAAACCTGAATACCTTGGTGCTTAACGGTTGGGACTATAATATTCCTGCCAACTACGAGACTCAGTATATGAATGGTCATGGTGGTTATGACAACCCCACTCAGGGCAGCATCGCATCGTTCTTTGCCCGTGCTAACTGGAACTACGATGAGAAGTACATGGCTACAGCCATCATCCGTGCCGATGGTTCTTCTAACTTCGCTCGCGGCAAGCGCTGGGGTTACTTCCCCTCATTCTCTGCTGGTTGGGTTATTACCAACGAGAAATTCATGGAGAAGACACGTAGCTGGCTCGATTTCTTGAAACTTCGTGCTTCTTGGGGACAGAATGGTAACTGTAACATCGGTAATTTCTATTACCTCTCGAATATCGCATTCTCTCCGACAGCCTATGCTGACTATGGTTACAAGTTCTCTAGCGATATGTTTAACACTGTAAACCGTAACGTCTATCAGACTGGTGCTTATGCATCTAATGTTCCAAATCCCGATGTAACCTGGGAGACTTCAGAGCAGACTAACATCGGTCTTGATGCCCGTTTCTTTGGCGGTCGTCTTGGTCTGAATTTTGACTGGTATGTGAAGAAGACCAAGGATTGGCTGGTGACTGCCCCGATGAATGCAGTGCTTGGATATGAGAGCCCTGCTATGGTTAATGGTGGTGACGTGAAGAACACTGGTTTTGAGATCGCTCTTTCTTGGCGTGACCAGATTGGCAGCGACTTCAACTACCATGCCAATGTCAACCTCGCAACCAATAAGAACGAGGTAACTCGTCTGCAGAACCTTGACTTCATCAATGGTCAGGACAAGGCCATTTTCGAGAACTCTTCATGGGTTTCTCGCGTAGAGGTGGGCCACCCCATTGGCTACTTCAATGGTATGTCTTACAGCGGCATCTGGCAGAATCAGGCTGAGATCGATGCAGCTCGCGCAGCTGGTAAGGCTGTGCTCGCCGGTGCCGTGCCTGGTGACTGCATCTGGGATGACTGGAACGGTGACGGTCAGATTTCTCTCTCTGAGGACCGTCATGAGATTGGTAATCCGCACCCCGATGTTACTCTCGGTGTCAGCCTTGGCTTCGAATGGAAGGGTCTCGATTTCGGTGTGACTGGTTCAGGTGCTTTCGGACAGCAGGTTATGCAGTGCTACCGTACAGCTCTGTTGGCTAGCCCTTATGGAAACTATACTGTTGATGCTTTTGATCGCTGGCATGGTGAGGGTACCAGCAATGAGTATCCCCGTCTTACTGTTGGTTCAATCAACGACCAGTGGGTATCAACTCGCTATATGCAGAATGCAGACTACTTCAAGATCCAGAACATCACACTGGGCTATGACTTCAACAAGCTGTGGAAGGGCTCTCCTTTCAGCATGCTCCGTCTCTACGTACAGGCTCAGAACCTTTACACCTTCACTAAGTATACTGGTGTAGATCCTGAAATCGGTTCATCTGGTGGTAAGGACTCTTGGGCTCGTGGTATCGACGTAGGTCTTTATCCGACAGCACGTACCTTTATTGTTGGTACAAGCATTAAGTTCTAATTCATAACAATAAAAAGAATTGCAGAATATGAAAAAGATATATTTAATGGTAATCGCGGTCCTCTTCGCTGTAGGTCTGACCTCTTGCGAGGATTTCCTCGATTCCTCGAATTATACAGGTGCAACTAATGAGAACTATCCTGCTACGCCTGGCGACTTGAACAAGCAGCTGGCTGCCCTGTATGGTGTGATGAACCAAATCAGCACTAATCCGCTTCAGACCCCTTGGTTCGTGAACTACATTATGTCTGATGATGCTAATGGTGCCGGTGGTACTGGTGACGTGGAATCACATGCCATTGGTCACTTGATGACCAATAAGGAAACCCTTTATGATGATGTTTGGAAGCAAGTTTACGTAGGTATTTCCCGTGCCAGTGCCGTCATCTATGGTGTTGACGCTTTCGACTGGACAGGTCAGGAGTCTGCCCGTAACCAGATGCTGGGTGAGGCTTACTTCATGCGTGGTCTGTTCTACCTCTGGGGTGTACAGTTCTGGGGTGATATCCCCGCATACTGGGCTATTGCCGCTCCAGATCCCTGTCCTCAGCTGAGTGCAGAGACTGAGATCATGCCACATATTCTGGCTGACTTTACCAGTGCTGCAAATCTGATGTCGCACGGTGCTACAACCCGTGGTGACGGACATGCTACTAAGGGTGCCGCTGAAGGTATGTTGGCTCGTGCCTATATGTTCTATCAGGGCTTCTATAAGAAGGCTGGTGAGCTGGCTTCAGCTTCACTCGCAGATGTCTCTTTCGAAGGTTTCAATCAAGAGGGTGCTGGCTCTTCTCTGAGTAAGGCTCAGGTAGTTTCTTTCCTTGAGGATGCTATCAACAACGGTGGCTACAAACTCGTTGATGACTATCGTCTGCTTTGGCAGTACACCAACGAGCTGACCATTAAGGACTATGCTTACGTGGCTGACCTGAAGGACGCTGGTAAGGTATGGGCTGGCAATGGAAACGAGGAGCAGATGTTCCAGGTTCAGTATATGAATTCTAACTCATGGAACGGAACCATCGGTATGGGATTCTGTAATCAGGTAGAGCTCTATACCGGTCTCCGTTGCGATACCGATGCAGATGGTAGAGCAAATGGTGGTGAGGATACCTTCCCATTTGGACAGGGCTGGGGTCAGGGTACCATCAACGCTAATCTCTGGGATGACTGGAGTGACGCCGACCCACGAAAGAAGGCTACTATTGCTAATGGTTGGGATGGAAATGGTGATGCTGAGTTCAAGATTGCTTTCGCAACATCATGCTCTGAGGAGACTGGTCTCTACAATAAGAAGTGGATGTGTATCACCTGTAAGGAAACCGACTTCGCTGGTCAGTCCAACTATGCATGGTGGGGCGTTTGGCGTTCAAAGAACACTGAAACTCCTTCTCCTAACGGTAACTCTTTCCAGGGTGACCACTTCTCCGATATCGTGCTGCTGCGCTTGGCAGACGTGATGCTGATGCACTCTGAGCTGACAGGTACTGCTGATCAGATGAATAAGGTTCGTGCCCGTGTTGGACTGCCCGCAACTTCATACTCTTTGCAGAACATCCAAAACGAGCGTCGCTTTGAGCTCGCTGGTGAAGGTCTCCGCTTCAACGACCTCCGTCGCTGGTCTGGTAAGGACGGTGGCTCTAGCTGCTTGGCTGCAACAGCTCTGCAGAGACAGGATGGTTCTCGTGTAAACTATACTGGCTACTGGACTGAGATGCATCACGGAGCAGGTGTGGGTGGCAGCAGTTGGTCACAGCGCTATGCCGATACTGACGGATTCCTGCCGAAGCCTCCCTCTCAGATTGCTATCGTCAACGATCCTGCGGTTCTGAGCCAGAACAAGGGATGGTACGACGGAACAGGTTGGAGTATGTCAGGTACACCTATCTATTAATTAAGAGTTAAGAATGTAGAATTAAGAGAATAAAACAATATGAAAAAATCAATATTATTGTTCGCAGTAGCACTGGGCATGCTCACAGCTTGTGATCCTATCAAGGAAGACGGCAGTATGAGCATTGACAGCTATACCTCCAGCAACCTGCTCGACGGCGCATCGTTCTCACAGTATGCTGATGAGGCCTGCACTACAGCAGCAGCCGATGGTAACTGGATCAAGTATAATATACCTAATGTGTCAGGTATCTATATCTACTATATTAAGGCTGACGGTTCAGAGTTTAAGCTTCATAGCGGAGCAGCTGGTGGCGTGTTTAACTTCGTTCCTTCACGTGGTTCTGATCCCAATCAGACTGTTTACTTCAAGTATATCAATGCTAATCTTGAAGAGGTCGTTGCTACCCACGAGTTTACCGTTCAGGTAGCTGCTGAGCTGAAGCCTGAGATCCGTCTCATCGCTTCTAACGACTATGGTAAGAAGACCTGGAAGTGGGATCCCACAGCTCCTGATGGTGTTGTATGGGGTAATATGGGATATTCTGGTGGTAATGGTGCCGAGGTCGCTACCACTGGTAGTGCCAAGTGGTGGGGTGTTACCAGCACTGAGGAGTTTAACCAGCAGTTGCAGCACTCTACTGACGGTGTCAACCAAGGCGATGGTGATATGAATGCTTATATGGTGTTCACTGAGGATGGTATCCTGACTGCATACGATGCCAGTGGCAACACAATTCGAAATGATTCTTATTCCATTGAGGGTTATAATCCTAATGGCGAGTGGAAGGTTGGTAACCTTGTAACAAAGGCTATCCTATGGCCGTATGAGATTAACTCTGGTGCCAATATTCCTGGTACTTATGAGATTCTAAATCTGACCTCAGATAAGATGACGCTCTGCTATCCTGATGGAGGTGCTTTCGACAGTCTTGGCGGCTGGGGTGAGGCAACTTTCTGGAACTTCTACAGCAATAGCGACGTGAAGGGTATGGCATACGGCTATGAAAATGGCAAGGACTGGACCTGGAATACCGAGGCTCTCGACGGTGTTGTCTGGGGTAACATGGGTTACTGCGGTGGTGCAGGTGCCAATGCTGTTGCTACAGGAAAATGGTGGGGTGTCACCAGCGAGGCCGAGTTCATGGGTCAGCTCAACCACACTAACGACGGCAATGCTCACGGTGACGAGAGCATGGATGCATACTTCACACTGACTCCCGATGGTCTTATTACTCGTCATGCTGGTGACGGTTCTGTCATCAACAGCGGTTCATTTGAGATCGACGAGTCTGTAGCTAACGAGTGGAAGGTTGCTAACCTGAATACAACAGCTGGTACCATCCTGTTCCCATACGAGATTAACTCTGGTGGAAACATGCCTACAACCTTCGAGATGGTTTACGTGTCAGGCGACAAGATGACTCTTGTATATCCTGATGGTGGCGACTTCGGTGGTCTCGGTGGCTGGGGTGAAGCTACATTCTGGCAATTCAAGGCGAAGTAATCTTCCCTTCTATAATCTCAAGCCGCCCTACAGGTGTGTGGGGCGGCTTTTTGTATTGGAAAGATTTGGTGCTTTCAAGGAAATGTTGTAATTTTGCAGCGATTATGAGGAAGGCAAAACTACGATACCTGGATTGGGGATGGTCGATGCTTGTGGGCATCGCCGTTTTCTTGTTTTGGTATGTGGCCTATCCTCATGCGATGTCTTACCAGGAGCAGTATCAGCTTTTTCTTTGGACGAACGATTACTTCTTGGAACGTGTGAGTTTGCCAGGAGGTCTGGCTGATTGGTTAGGCGAGTTTTTCGTGCAGTTTTATTACTTGGATTGGCTGGGAACTTTGTTGTTGGCATTGCTCTTTGTGACTTTACAGCGACTAGCAGCGAGACTCATAAGAAGTGGAAAATGTAAGGTGAAAGGTGAAAGGTGGTGGGAGATTCTGAGTCTCTTACCTGTAGCTCTGCTGCTATGGCTGATGGGCGATATCAATATGTTGTTGTCGCTGCCAGTGGCAGTTGTCCTGGCTTTGGCATTGGCTTGTATGAGGATGGAAAAGGCTTTCTCTTGGACAGATGCTTTAATTCTCCCTGTGGCTTATTGGCTGTTAGGTCCTGCGGTATGGCTTTATGTCATCATTCGAGTGATACAACTTGGCTGGAAGCATCTGTGGTCAGCAGGTTGGTTAATGGCAGTGCAGTTGATGGTCTATGCCTGGCTGTTACCACAATGGCCGTTGCAACAGGTGATGGCAGGCCTGAACTATTACCGTATTCCTCTTCATTATCCCCAACTGAATGGTTACGATAAGGAGATGTATGAGTTGATCCGCATGGATTATCTGGTGCGTCATGAGCGCTGGGATGACATCGTCAAACGTGCTGGAGAGTATCAGGTGCGCACACCGTTCTGGTCGAACTGTGTGAATCTCGCCTTGTCGCAGAAACGCTTGTTGGCTGATCGTATGTTCGATTTCTGGCAGAGTGGTGAGGATGCACTTATCATGCCTCGTACTCGTGACCTGACTTCAATGCTCCCCTCAGCAGAAGCATTTTGGCGCTTAGGCATGGTAAACTCTGCCCAGCGGTATATGTTTGATACGCAGGAGTCGATATTGAATGGCAGGAAGAGTGGTCGCTGTACGAAGCGCATTGCGGAGTGTATGATTGTCAACGGGCATTACAAAACGGCTCGCAAGCAAATCAATCTGCTGAAGAAGTCGCTGTTCTATCGTGGTTGGGCTGAAGAGGCTGAGTCGATGATGAGAGATGAGGCGGCCATCAATGCTCACCCCGTCTATGGGAAACTGCGCCAGCTGAGATATAAGGAGAACTTCCTCTATAGCTACGAGGAAATCGACAAGATGTTTGGTTTGCTTTTCATGAACAATACAGAGAATAAAATGGCTCTTGACTACTTCCTGGGGCAGTTGCTCCTGAAGGGAGATATCAAAGGTTTTCAACAGTATTTGGGTCTGGCTCAGCAGTATGGTGGCTATCGTCAGATGCCGCTGGGCTATCAGGACGTCGTGCGCTGCATCCAGATGCAAGGCAACGTGCAAGGGTCGCCCTTTGCTGACTACGCCAAAAGAATGATAGGAGGGAGGACAGGACGATGAGTAGGCGTGTAGATTATAGTTTGCAGTTGCTCGTAGGTTGCTTGCTGTTCGTGGCTTGTTCTTCAGAACCGAAAAGCCTTGCGCGTGCAGGCAGATTGCCGGAGATATATCCTGATTATATTGGTGTGACGATTCCTTCTGACATTGCTCCACTGAACTTCAACTTAGTTAATGAGAACTTCGACGATATGGATGTCCTTGCCTTTGGCAGTAAAGGCGGAGAGATTCGTTCTCGTGGTGATTGGGCCGATTTCGACATCGACGACTGGCAGGCATTGACCAGACAGAATGAAGGTGGGAAAATCACATTCACGGTTCGTATCAAGGCAGGCGGACAATGGCTGCAGTATGACGACTTTGACGTCTTTGTCAGCAAAGACCGGCTCGATGAGTGGGGACTGACGTATCGCCGCATCAAACCAGGCTATGAGGTGGGTGGTGATATTGGTATCTGGCAGCGCGATCTCAGCAGCTTTGATGAATATGCCATTCTCACGGAGTCTGCTGTACCTGGGCGTTGCTTTAACTGTCATACAGCCAATCGTACGAATCCTGAACGTATCACTTTGCAGATGCGAGGCGAGGGTGGTGGCACCATGATTCAGAAAGACGGTGAGCAAATCTGGTTAGAGACTAAGACTGACTCCACGAAGGCTGCTGGTTCCTATAGTTACTGGCATCCTCAGGGCGACTATGTGGCACTGGCGGTAAACTCCGTTCATCAGAGTTTCTTCACAGGTACAGGACAGCGCATTGAGGTCTACCATAAGTTCAGCAATGTAGAGGTCCTGGATACGCGAACGAACGAACTGATCCTCTCGCCCCTGCTTCAGACGGAGGATCTGGAGATTTTCCCTGCTTTCTCGCATGATGGCAGATGGCTTTATTACAGTTCGTCTAAGCCCTGTCGCGTGCCGGCAGAATATGAGAAGGTGAAGTGTTCGCTTTGTCGCATTGCCTTCGATGCAGAGAAAGGACGGCTCGGTGAGACGGTTGACACACTTTTGAATGGTCCTGCTACGGATCAGAGCTACGTTTTGGCGCGTCCTTCTTATGATGGTCGCTGGCTGATGTACTGCGTGAGCAGTCGTGGCAATTTCCCAGTCTCGCAGGATGATGCAGACTTATGGCTGATGGATCTGAAGACTGGAGTGACGCGTGAGTTGAAGGAAGTGAACAGCCGGCAATCTGAGAGTTTCCATAACTGGAGCGATAACAGCCGTTGGTTTGTCTTCTCTTCCAAGCGTGAGGACGGCATGTATACCAAACTCTATCTCGCCAGTATCGACGAGCAGGGAAGAGTCTCCAAGCCCTTCCTGCTTCCTCAGCGAAATCCCAAGAAGTACTACTTGGAGATGATGGATGCCTATAACTGTCCGGACTTCACCAAGACAAAGGTGGATTTCGATGCCCACGAGGCGTATCGTCAGGTGTTTGACAATAAACGTGAACAAGTTAATATAAGATAAAGATGAAGAAGATTCTATTATGCTTTATGGCTGTGGCAACTGCGACGATGTTCTACAGTTGCAAGCAGAACGACGGCAAGTGCTATATCGAGGGCACAGTGAACGGTGAACAGTACGAGGGCAAGCGCATCTTCGTAGTACCTATCAATGGGCCGAAGACAGCAGAGTATGTCGACTCGATGGAGATTACCAACGGTAAGTTCCACTTTACCAAGGACTTTACGAAGGATACGATGCAGATGTATCAGATCCTGCTCGACTATCATTATCGCATGGGAGTCCAGCCGTTGCTTATTGTCGGTGAGCCTGGCCACATTCAGGTGACGATTGATTCCATCAGTTCTGCAGGAGGCACTCCTCAGAATGATTCGCTACAAGCGTGGAAAGAGGCTACCGAGAAGTATCGTCAGGAATATGCCATGTACAACCGCACGGTCGGAATGCTGCGAGAGAAAGAGATGATGGAGGAGGCTGCCAAAATCGAGCAGGAGGGCCATGAGGTACATCTGGCATATAAGAGATATAGTCGTCAGTTGGCTGAGAACATGAAGGAGGGTGCCCTTCACGATTTTCTGAAGGGGCTCTTCCCGCTGACGTATAAGCGTAAGATGCCAGACGGCTCTGTCAAGACATTCAATGCTGATACGAATGAAGAAATTCCTGAGTAAGCACGCACGACTGCTGTCGACGCTGGCCTTTGGCCTTATGGTGTTCCTCTTCTGGGGCGTCCGCTATCCTTTTGCGCTGACTTATCAGGAGCAGTTACAGATGTTCCTCTTCGACAGCGACTATTTCTGTGCGCGGATGGCTGAACCTGGGGGCTTCGCCAGATATATAGCAGAGTTCCTCGTGCAGTTCTATAATGGTGTGGTCATTGGTGCGCTGATACTGGCATTGCTCTATATGTTGGTACAACGGCTTACATGGCGACTGATGAAGACGGAGCGTGGGTATTATCTGCTGAGCTTTATCCCTGTTATTATATTATGGTACGCGATGGGCGATGAGAACGTCATGCTGACTTATGTCGTGGCATTGGTGCTGGCGATGGCTGCTGCCTTAGGCTGGCGACGATTATCGTGTGCCTTATGGATGAAGTGGGTATTGGCATTGGTCTTGATCCCTGTGCTTTATTGGCTCCTAGGACCTGTCGTGTTGTTGGTGGCTGTGCTGATGTGGCCATTGTCTGTGGCCATTCCTGCAGTCGTCTATGCCTTGGCGCTGATGCTGCTGAGTGCCCACTATCAGCCTTTCCCGATGTCGAGGATTATATTAGGTATCAGCTACTATCGCGTGCCAGAGGTAATACCTTATTCGCTGATGGCCATCTTGTTGGTCATAGTCCTGTTGTCGCTTTTCAGTAGGAAACTGCCACAGCCTAAGCGATGGATGGTCTATGCTCAGGCGGTAGTGGTGGCCATGCTGCTGCTCGTCCCTCAGAAGTTTGGCTTTGATACGAGGAAATACGACTTGATCGAATATGACCATTTGGTGCGTGTCAACGACTGGAATAGTATCATTCGTAAGGCAGAACAGCAGATGCCAGATCTGCCCATGAGCGTGAGTGCCACGAATCTGGCTTTGGGCATGACCAATCAGCTTGGTGAACGTGCTTTCGACTTCTATCAGCGTGGCACACAGGGATTATTACCGAAGTTTGAGCGCAATTTCGCCACCACGCAGCTGACGGGTGAGATCTATTTCCACCTCGGACTGGTGAACACAGCCCAGCGCTTAGCTTTCGAGGCGATGGAGGCGATACCTAATTATAATAAGAGTGCCCGTGTGTTGAAACGACTGGTGGAGACCAACATGATCAACGGACAGTACAAGGTGGCGGAGAAATATATCAGGATGTTGGAGAAGACTATTTTCTATCGTCCCTGGGCTGGGCGTATGCGCGCCATGCTGGGCGACGAGAAGGCCATCAATGCGCATCCGCTCTACGGAACGCTGCGACGCTATCGCCTGCAGGAGGACTTCCTGTTCAGCGACACGGAGCTGGACAGGATATGCGGGCAGTTGTTCATGCACGACCATCAGAATCAGATGGCAGCCCAGTACCTGCTGATGATACCGCTGCTGGAAAAGGACGTGCCCCGCTTCATGCAATATGCCCAGTATGTGCAGAGCCAGACGCGGTATAATCCCCGCAGTTGTCAGGAGGCCATTGCCTTTGGTTTCATGCAGCAGCGTCAGCTGTCTCCTCAGGGGCTTGTCAGTCCGTTGGTTCTTCAGCAGCTGAATGATTTCTCGCGAATCTATTCTGCAGGAGGTAAGGATGCCCCCGGACTGCAACAGTTCAGAAATACAGTATGGTATTACTTAATGGCAGGGAAATGAAGAAGAGGCGAAATATACTAGTCTTACTAGTCTTACTAATTGTACTAGGCTGTACCAGCAGAGTGGAGAATCCAGTAAAGGTGGATAAGCTGCCGGCGATCTATCCTGACTATGTCGGTGTGACGATACCTGCGGAGATCGCTCCGCTGAACTTCAACAGCGTGGACGATGCTGTAGATCGTATAGACGTCGTGGTGAAGGGTTCTAAGGGTGGTGAACTGCACGTTCAGGGAGATTTCGCTGACTTCGACGTGGACGAGTGGCACCAGCTGACGGCACAGAACGTGGGTGGACAGCTCATCTTTACGGTTTGTGAACGGAAGGACGGCCAATGGAAGCAGTACAAGGACTTTACCGTTGCAGTCAGCGCCTATCCCTTGGAAGAGTGGGGACTGACCTATCGCCGCATCGCTCCAGGCTATGAGGTGTTCAGTCACATGGGACTGTATCAGCGCGACTTGTCATCCTTCGACGAGTATGCCATCATCGAGAACACCCAGGTGCCAGGCATGTGTGTCAACTGCCACACTGCCCATCAGACGGATCCTTCGCAGTTTGTATTCCACGTACGAGGCAATCATGGTGCCACGATGTTCCAGATAGATGGCCGCCGCGAGTGGCTGAAGGCAAGCAATGACCAGTTAGGGGGCTCGATGGTCTATCCTTACTGGCATCCAAGTGGGAAATACTGCGCCTTCTCTACCAACCAGACGCGTCAGGGCTTCCATGTCGTGCCTAATGAGCGCATCGAGGTCTTTGATCTCTCGAGCGACGTGTTCGTCTATCATCCTGCGACCCATGAGCTTCTGACGGACTCGCTCCTTCAGACCAAGGACTGGAGCGAGAATGCGCCCGTATTCTCGCCTGATGGTTGCAGCTTGTATTATATGACCTGCAAGCAACAAGACTATCCTGCCCATTATAAGGAGGAGAAGTACAACCTATGCAAGATTGCCTTCGATCCTGAGACAGGCAGGTTCGGAGAGAAGGTCGATACCCTCTTCAATGCGGTGGCGATGGGGAAAAGCCTGACTTGGCCACGTCCCAGCTATGATGGGAAGTATATGCTCTTCACGCTGATGGATTATGGCTATTTCTCCATCTGGCATGAGGAGAGCGACCAGTGGCTTCTGGATTTGAATACTGGGGAGGCGCGTGAACTGAAGGAGATCAACAGCCCGAAGGCTGACAGCTATCACAACTGGAACCTGAATTCCCATTGGATTGTCTTCACCAGTCGTCGTGAGGATGGGCTCTATAGCCGTCTTTATCTGACCAGTGTCGACGAGCAGGGCCGTTTCTCGAAGCCTTTCCTGCTGCCCCAGCGGAATCCGCAGGAGTATTATGCAGAGAGCATCTATTCCTTCAACACCCCTGATTTCACGAAGGCGAAGGTCGAGTTTGATGCCTACGAGGCAGGCAGGGAAATCGTGTCTGATAAGCGGGTGGAAACAAGGGTGCGTCAATAAGTGGCACTTATTGAAAAATAACCCAGGGTTATTCCCAAATAAGGGACGCTTATTTGAAAATAAGTGCCTCTTTTTTCATGGCCTTTGCAACGTCTTCCACGTCGAAGGGAACTTTGCCCTTTCCAAGCTCTGGGGCATTGAACGATTTCAGGTTGTTGTCGTAGAACGCCGGATGCTTCTGGGGCAGACAAAAGGGCTTATGCGCCTTGCCATCCTTGTCGACATAACAGAAGTAAGGCTTGCCATAAAGTCCGTCATCGCGCTTGGATGCAAAGACAAACCAACGGCTGTTGCTGCTCCATGAGTGGTAGGTGTCGCTCTTCTGGCTGTTCACGATGCTGAGACAGTCAATCTCGCCAGTCTCGATGTTCATCATCTGGAGGTCAGCCTCTGGATGCCAGATGGGGAACGTGCCATAATCAGCAACGGTATAGAGCAGGAACTTGCCATCAGGACTGATGCGGGGATGACAGACGGAAGTTGTTGTCGACAACGTGTCGACCTGATTGCCAATGGTGCCTGTCGTCTCGTCGAAGGGGATGCGTACCAGGCGGTATTGCAGCTGCTTGATGTCTGTTGGCAGACTCACGCTATCAGCAGCGCAGTAGTAGATGTATTTCCCGTCAGGCGAGAACGTGGGGAAGGTCTCGAACTTCAGACTGTCGCTCAACAGGGGCGATGAGATGATACGGTGCTCCTGCATGTCTGCCACGAAGACGTTTGACGCGGCGTCATAGACCTCTAAGCGTTTGCTCGCCAGACTATGGAAGGCAGGGATAATCCTCTGGGTGGAGTAGGTGATATACCGTCCGTTGGGGCTGAAACCGAAATATACGCTTCCTGGGATATTCAGCTTGCTTAAAACGCCATTCTGATTCAGGATTGCCCCACCACCAGGACCACGAACGTACATCATCGAGAGCTGTGGATCTTGGTTGGCATAGGTGTGACAGTTCATACAACGATTCTCCAGCTGCTCGTAGTGTCCAAGGGCATTCACGTCGAAGTTCTCCACACAACGCTGTTGGATCTGTACTTGGTTCCAGATTTCGTAATCTGGCTCTATCAGACGATAGGTCAGGTAAGGGTCTATCCGGTCTTTCACCACTCGCCATGTGAACGTTTTGTATGCCGTCCATTGCCCGTCGATAAGTGCTGTCACCTTGACGCTCAGCGCTTGCCCTGCAGTCTTCTGCATCAGCGTCTTCCAATCATCCAGATCGAAGACGACCTCATTGCCCTTGGCATGGATGGTGATGTCTCCAACCTTGACCTCAATGGCTTCGCAGTCTGCGCGCAACAGGAAGTTCAATGGTGCGATATTCTCAGGGATGGTCACGTCGCAGAAGTCAGGATAGACAGGAGGCAACTCACTGCTTTGCTGCACGTTCTCAGGAGTAGGCGTACAGGAAAGGTAAAAAGGTAAAAAGGTAAAAGCTATGAGGCAAGAGAAAACGCTTGCCCTCAGCCACCTGTCCTTTATGCTCGTCCTGGTAATCATCTCTAAACTCTAAACTTTAAACTCTAAACTAAAACTAAACCTCCGGCGCTTTGACCTTGTCGAAATAATACCAATAGGTTCCCTTGAATCGCGGGTTGCCTCGTTGATCGTTATATTGTTGGAACTGCTGGAACACTTCTGGCAGTTGGATATATTTCTCCCATTCCTCCTGAGGGGCCTGGGTGCCTGCCAGCCAGATGCAGAGTGCTTCCTGATACAGTTTCTTGACGCGTGGCTTGCCCCTGTCCATACAATAACGGTCGTAGTCGCGCTTGAAGTTCGTCAGGTCCTTAAGCAAAAGCGTACTACAGAGGATATAGTCGAGGGCGACGGTGTTGTCAGGATTGGCATCCAGCAGCTGCATCATCAGGAAGTGGGCATTGTCTGTAGTGGTGATGGTGTCGTGATGGTTTACATGTTGCATCTTTGCCTCATAGATGCTCTTGCCGTGCTGACGGATTTGTTTGGCCCATGTACTATAGACGAAGGTCTTGTCGAGGATGCGCAGGTATTTCTCTGTTGCGAGCGAATCGCCGCTGACGAAGTTGCACTCTGCCAGTCGGCGTATCATGCGCACGTTGCGGTTGTTGTGCGAGAAGACGTTTGTCATCATGGCGGCACGCTCTGTGAAGGTCATGTCGCCCAAGGCCCAGTAGAGCTCGTTCATGTTGCGGATGATGAGCAGGGGCGTTTCTGGCCCTATCTGATAGAACGTGCCCAGGATGTTGGGCGTGAACTTCATCAGGTGATCGGGCAGTTCCCCCCGCTGTGCCTGCACCAGATTGTAGAAGAAGAGCATCTGGTCTGTCCATTGGTTTGCGCTTTCCACTTCCTTGATGACTTTGTCGTGATTGCCAAAGTAGTATTCGCAGTCGACGGCGAAGTCTTTCTCCAGTATCAGGTCGGGCTTCTGTATTTTTCTGATTTGCGGCGCACCGAAGAGGAGCCATGTGGGCAGTAAGGCGCAGCAGAGGATGACGGCCCGAAGCTTCCAGCCCTTCATCAGTGAAATAAGCCATAGTAAGAGTATCCAACCAAGAACGGCGATGGTAGATGACAATCGATAGCTGGTGCTGAAATGGCATACTGCCAGGAAACTCATCATTGCTATCGACAGTATCATTGCTATGATCCGATTGACGTTGAAGTTCCTCATGGCTATATATAATAAGGTACCTGTAAGTAACAGCACGAGCGAAAGGATGGTGGCTCCTGCGAAAAGATAGTAGTAGAACTGTGTCAGGAAGTCGCCTGCCAACAATGCCAATCCACCTGGTTTCTCAAAATAGGTGCTGATATAATCCCATGACCAGAGGAAGAGCTGGTTCTGCTCTTGAAAGAAAAAATGATAAGGATAGCAGAACTGGAAGAAGCACCAGACGGCGATAGAGACCATGAGGATGACAGCTCCCCATGCACCTGCGGAGCTGCGCTCTGGCGCCTGGCTCCGTCCAAAATTACTGCCTAATCTGAATGGAAACATGAACGATTGTGGCTTTTTGAGTGCAAAAATACAAATTATTCTTTAAAAAATTTGCTGGGTTCAGGTAAAATTTGTATTTTTGAAGTCAAAATGCCTCTCGACGTTGAATGAGACAGCAGGAAATAGCTTTTATGAATTAATGTAACTATTTAAGAATTATGAATACTGAAGCGTGCAAGGTTTTTAAGAAAGCGACTGGCTATACTTATAGGATATTATTCGATGAAAACATAGCTAACCCCAAGAAAGAAGTAACGCCCTTTTCGTTGAATGAGGGGGGAGAGGCAGCGTTCACGTACATGAACATACGCTATAGCGTCGTGCTGAAGGAAATGCAGTTTGAGCGTAAGCTCTATCAACCTGGGCAGATCACGGCTGAGATACATGTGATGAGGGTTGATAAGGAGGCTGGCACGGCATGGGTTAAAAATGATGCAGTGGGGAAAGACGAAGTTCCCCTTCCGCTCAAGTTCTTGAGGGAACTGCTTCTTCAGCGCAGAGTGACCATGCTAATTTCCCCCAAGGATGCGGATCAAGAGGTGGTCGTGGCTGAAAACTACTATGTTCACGAGATTACGCCGAAGGTGATACGCACCGAGGCTGATGCTTGGCTTTCGGTCAAGCTTACCATCTGCAGCATGGATAAGCTGATGACACTCGACAAGTATAGCAAAGCCTATGTGGCCAAGAAGCTTGGCTCCGAAATCCTGACCTCTGAAAGCAAGATTTTTGGCTACCAAGACGGTCGGGTAAAGATATATACCGAAAACATGCAGCGACTGAAGTATCAGGATGCATCGGTTGTGGATAATGTGACGGTGAACATTTTGTCGGAGTTCGTACAGCCTTATCTGGTTCAGTATAACGAATCGTTCTATGACTTCATGGCTCGCACGGCCAACCGATGTGGCGAGTTCCTGTTTTTTGAGAATGGTCAACTCATCCTGGGTCTGCCGAAAAAAGATCAGGATGAGCCCATCAGCATCGACAATTACGAAACCATCAGCTATCAGAACACCTCGGCTGCCCCCCTCAACATCAAAGACTATGTGCGCGACAGTGTCAAGGGCAGTAAGGAGCTACGGTATAACGACGATAGCGTGGAACTCGACTCGACAGGATACCCCGTGGGCGCCTTTGGGAAAGACCTGAGCTACAATGCAGAGCTGTCGCATGACGACTTTATCTTTCCGATGATCAAGGACAAGTTCACGGACTACTGGCGCGTAATCGGCGCACCAGATGTGCAGTCGGCCATTACGAAAGTGTCGCTCGATGTGTTTTCTAATATCGTATCAAATACATCAGACTGGAAACAGGGACTGAAAAACATAGGCACGAATCTTGGAACCCAATACAGTTTGGCACTCTATGCAGCCAAGGGTACTGCAGCCGACAACAACTCGAAAGGCAACAAAGTGTGGATGGACGGCTATAAAGGCAAGCCCCAGACGAATGGCACGCGCACGGTGCCTTTTGCAACTGTCAAAGAAGAGAGCTGGCTGAAGCTCGCCTACTACTCAGAAACCCGCAGAGAAGAGGAAAGCCAGTTGTCGAAGATGGTGTGCATCGATATGGGAACAGCGTGTTTGCCCGTCAAACTGGGAGATACGGTGACCATCGGCAGACTGGAAGGCAAGTATGTCATTGTGGAAATCAGACAGAACATCAACACCAAGCATCTGCAAACGATTTGTGCCGTTCCCGTTATCATGAAGGACGGTGGAGAAGAACTCATCATACCGCCTCTGCTTCAGGCGTCGCCCATCAGGAAATCAGGCCCCCAGACTGCGTTTGTTGTGGCAAACAACGATCCTAAGAATCAGGGACGTGTGCGTATCGCCTATCCCTGGCAGGCTGTCGGCGACCAGACTCGCAGACTGGAATTGGCAGAGGCTAAGGCTACCTTTGATGAAAAGAATGCCGTTTTCAAAAAAGCAGAGGAGAAACAGGCTTCGATAGAAGCGAAAATCAAGCATCTGAAACAGCAGAACAAAGCTCTGGCGAGCGTGCTATCCCAAATGGGCTATGATGCAGAAAAGAAGGATGAGAATATTCCTGTAGTCGCCAAGGCCGAAGACAAGGAGACGTTTGATCGCTGCCGCCAGATCTGTAATCAGTCCCGCAATGATAATCTGGAGAAGATAACCAAACTTAAGCGGGAGCTTGATCCTGCCATTGATGGCTCAACAGTTAGTAAGATTGAAGCCCATGAAAAGACCAGAGGGAAATTTTTAATTCCAGGACTCATGCCGTTAACCGCTGTTGCTGCTGTTGAGCTTGTTATAGTTAAGCTCAAGAGTGATAAGGCAAAGTATGAAGAGGAACTTAAGAAACGGAAGGCAGATGAGGAGTTGAATAAGGACGTCTGTGAAGAGTTGAACAGCTTTGAACGCTCAAACACACCCTCACCGGCGAAATTCCTTTTGGATAGATATACGGAAAGGAAAGATAATGAGATTACCCCTCAGGAAAAGGAACTGAAAAAGGCAGAAAAGGAAACTGAAAAGGCTAAAAAAGAGAAAGACGTTGCAAATGGAGAGCTGAAAAAATTGTCGTTGAAGTGGAAAGATCAGCTTCTCGAGCTGGCCTCTCCTTGGGTACGTGTGTCCATGCCGATGGCTACTGCAGAGGGTGGCGTGTTCTTCAGACCACAAGAGGGTGACGAGGTGCTCGTCAATTACGACAGCGACAACGTGGAGCGACCCTACGTGGCGGGCAGCCTGTATTCGAAGGAACATCTAGACCCGGGCGGGAAGATGGTCATCAAGTCGCCCAGCGGACAGAAGATCTCCTTCAATGTGGCCAAGGATGACTCCGACTTCGTGTCGTCGATGGCTCCATTCCTTGATGCCTTACAGAAATATATCCCGGGCATGCCGAAGCTCACTTTGGGCGATGCTGCCAGGAAACTCTGCGGAGGTATCACCCTCACCGACGAGTTCGGCATGTTCTCGGTCGATATGTCTTCTACTAAACGTGCAGTTAGCATCAAGTCGCCATACGGTAATGTGAGTGTCAGCGCCTTCTCTGGCATTTCCATCTCAGCTCCCAATGGCGACGTGAAGATAGAGGGAAAGAATGTTACTATCTCTGCTGGTAATAATCTCTCGATCACCTCTGGCACTAATGTGACCCCGGAGAATAGCAAGGACGACAGCAAAGAGAAGGATAAAAAAGAAGATGAGAAGAAGAAAAAAGGTGAAGTAGATCCTGCAAGCGTCAAGCTATATGAGGTGTCTAAGAAGCAGAAGGCCTGGAACCTTGTCAAGAAGGGGTGGAACCTCGGATGGGAGAGTGGCCTGCCGGCTGCCCAGAGAAAAGTACAGGAGAAAACTGGTGGCCTGCTGAAGGGGCTCCAGGTGGTCGATGTCGCCATGCTGCGTTCGCTCTTCGACGTGTTCCTGCGACCTATCGAGGGCACGTTGTGCGTGAAGTCTAACAACTATCTGAAACTTGAGGCAGGTAAGGGAAAGGCTGAGATTAGCGTGGAGCGTTACAATAAGAAGTGGCAGGAACTGAAGGGCATTGAGAAAGATGCTGATAGGCAGATGTTCTTTGCCAAGATGACAGCTTACATCAAGCGCATCGACTCGAAGGTAGGTCGGTTCTGCGATGATTATATGAATCTGAAGAAAGATGCCGTCGAGAAGAAGCATGAGTATGGCGCCCGTTTGGACTACTTCTGGAATCCTGATGTCGAAAAGCCCAAGTTTATGGAAGCAGCATTCAAACTCGGCGACAATGAGTTCAAGAAGAATGATGCGGAATACAAAGGCGGAACGGTAGATTTGTCTGTAATCAAGTTAGACAATATCAAGGAGAAGGGAGATCACGCCATCTATGTGCCTAAAGTTACAATTCTCCACACCCTGAAAGGCGTCAAGGAGTATATTAACCCGTCGGCAGAGGCTTACTGCGAGGCAGCATGGGGACTTCAGCGCAAAGCCCGTGCCTATACCACCTGTTTCTCAGATGATACGGTCAAGGCTGTCAACAAGTCGGTATTTGGAACATCCAAACACCCTGATACCGAATGGATTGACAAGTGCTTTATGGACGTTATATGTGACAAAACGGTAGGCGAGCTTGTCAATACGGTGTCTGACTGGGAGTCTCGCTTCGGCCGTAAGGGCAGCGAGCCCACAGAGGCTTTCCTGGGCCATAAGGCTGTTGAGGATAAAAAGGATGTCTTCGCCGATCCGAAATTGCTTAAGCGCAGGATGGTGGCTAAGTTCTTGCTCAAAGTGTATAACGCCGAAGGCAATCAGATTAAGCTTACTGGCGCGGCAGCAGCTTTGTCGCCAGTGCCTGTACAGGGAAAATACTTCCAGCTGAGCTATACTACGCAGAACGAGATAGATAACGAGTTGCTGATGAAGAATTGGGATGTCGTGGCCTCACTTGATGTCAAGAAGTCGAAGAGAGGCTTCTGGGCCAAGATCCTTAAGTTCCTTGACGATCAGGAAAATAACTGGATTGGAGTGCGCAGTAGCGTTAAAAAATCATGGAGTCCCTTCTTCGATTCCAATAAGCCCAAGTGGTATGAGCGTAGAGTATGGAATGATAAGGGCGGGAAGATTATCTTCTCTGATACCAAGGGCGCCACTTACGGCTTCAACGGCGAGAATATTGAGAAATGGAAGCAGGCCGGACTCGATAATATCGAGAATCTGAAGAAGGCCATTAGTGGTATTTGACAATTGAACATTGTGATTTGATAAGATTTGAAGGATTGATATTATATAATGCATTAATTTATGGCAGATTCTATATTCAAGCATTGGGAAGAGACTATTGACGGCTTGGCAGATGACGATTTTAAGAAAGGTGTACTGACGGCTATCAGGAAACTCAAGGATGAGGTCTATAACCTGAAAGTCGATAACCTCAACCAGCAACATGGCAGGGTGATTCGTGATGACAAGCGCATCGTGCTCTCTGCTCCTGAAATCATTATAGGTGACGTGAATCTTGGGGGAATGCTCAACCCGGATGGCTTTTCGAAGGTCGTGATTCGAGGTAACGATGTCAACCTGCAAGGTGTCGGTGACATGGGGCAGGTTGATGTGCGGGCGCCGTTAATCAGTCAGGTGGCAGAGAATGTCGGCATCGACGGCAATGAGCATGTAGTCGGCGGCGTATCCCAGATTTACAGTCAGGCTTGCAATGTCTCTATCCTGAGCAATCAGGTGAAGAAGGATGGTGCCTTTCCTGGCTATAGCCCCATGACTGAGGGTGGAATCAAGATTAGCTCAGAGCATAAGGTAGAAATCAGTGCCGCCAAGGGGCATGATACGCGCATCAAGAAACTGGATGAAGAGATCAGTCTACTCGAAAGGAGTAAACCTCGTATTCAGGCCGATGTTGACAGGCTCGCTAAGGAATATAAAGCCCAAAGGGAAGAAGTCGACCAGTACTTTGACAAGAAGGAGAAACTGGGCAAGGATGATAAGGCTATCCGCATCGACTATACTGACATGGACGAGATCAATTTGCGTATTGAGGAACTGTCAATGGGACTCTCCGATACCATCTACAAGTATTCTAATGCCTTGACAATGTTGGCAGAGAACGAACGGCTCTTGAGTTACTTTAAGTCGCAAAAGGATAAATTGTCGAAGGTCACTGCAGACAACTTCAAGAAGAAATCTACAAAGGCGTCGGTGTCAATCAATGGTGAGGTTATCAACATGACTTCAATGGATGATGATGGTAATCTGCGAACAAACAGCAGAGCAGGTGTGAACGTGATGACCAATGCCATGATGATTGCAGGCAGCACAGACGAGAAAGGCTCGTTGCCCAAGAACAACAAACTGCTGGTGGGCATGCGCGATGTGGAGATTACGTCAGCCGGAATCTCTGACGTCAAGATGGATGAAGAGGATAACCTCGTGAGTGCCCAATACAAGGCAGAGGGCAGTTTCCTGGTGACATCGAAGAACATTACTCTGGAGAGCGTCAACTACGAGACTGCTGAGAAGAAACGGAAAGAGAAAGGTCTTACTCCCAATGGTAAGATTACTCTGAGGTCAAAGAGTGTCGAAGTCAACACTGTCAATACTTCTGATGTCGAGGTTGACGAGAATGGTGAGGTTACTAAGGCAAAATACACCTCTGCCGGAGAGGTAATGATCCTCTCAAAGGTTTTCGGCATGTCTGCCATAGACTATGAGAAGAACGGTCAGGAGGCGAAAGAGACAGCCCTGACTAAAGGTGGCACGTTCTTCGTGCGTACTGAGAACAATGCCATCTCTGCTGACGGAACTGACGGAAAGGCGATGGGAGTCATCGACCTCAATGCCAAGAATGTATCCATCAAATCGTTTGATCTCGACAAGGATTCGAAACAGAACAAGGAGCCATCCAGTGGAGGCCATGTGTGGATAGGTGGCGAGAATGCTACGCTCTATGCAAAGAAGGAGAATATTCTTTGGGGTGGAGAGCAGATGCAGGTATTGGGTAATGATGCTTTGCTCGTGCATGCAGAGAAAACCGCAGAGTTGCAGCAGGGTACTGATGCCCTTGTTGTACTCAAGGGAGGCAATGCCGAAATCTCTGGCAAGAAGAATACCATCTTTGGCGATACCACAGTCAATGTGCTTACCTCGCCCAGCATCACAGGGGATAACCTCTCTGTGAAAAAGGCTTTTGCGTCACCTAACATAAGCGACGGCATGATGGTTGACACCAAGAATACTAGCGGCACCTCCTCATCTGTTGAGGCGAAGGGCAAGGATGACGAGCAACTCGTGAAGCGCGAGGAACCTGCAGAGAAGCCCACTGGCGACCGCACAATGGATGAACGCCTCAAGCAGAGCACGTCGGCACCTGCGAGCACTTCTACGTTATTGCCGCATTGACAACAATGAATTATGAATTATGAACTAAGTGAACTATGAATAGTTTTATCGAATCAGAAATCAACGATACCGAGAAGCGGATGACGGGTTTCAGATACCTGCTCACTTTCCGATATATGAATCTGTGTGTAAAAGCTGATGCCAACTCCTTATTGCCTGTCACTGTTGTCGTTGACGGAGAGGAAAAGAATATCGAGGACGTTGGCGAGGTCATGATTACAGATGATTATCATATAGCCATCATTCCTAAGAAAGCGAAAAACCTTAAGGCTATTCAGGAAGGTGTGGCCGATGCGCATCCGGAATTCAAGACGAAGGTCTTGCGTATGGAGGAAGACGAGGACAGCACCTTCCTCTTATATGAGATGCCACCAGTAAACAAAGAGCGTCGCGACTTCCTTGACGAGGCGGTGAAATCTCTTCACGACGAGTGCAAAGTGCGCCTCGAGGAAATCAGGGCAGAAGAATTAGCAGGATTTGCACAGCTTTACGTGGCGGAGCCCGAAGAACTCAAGGATGCTACTGATGCCCTTGACGATTGTTACAATCGCCATGTCGACAGCATCAATGAAATGCTGGAAGACAAGCAAAAGGAAATAGGGGATGCATACGAACGCTATGAGTCTACTCATGGGAATGACGACCAGACAGAGGAAGAAGACTTCGCCGTCATGCATTCAATGAGAATGAGCGATATGGAAGAATAAGCTTAAGCTATGCACTCGGCTTTGCCGCATGACTCCGCCAGGAACTATGAACAGTGAATCTGAACTATTCGCTCCAGTTCGTCAATTTCTTCCTCTGTTGTGGCCCAACTGGTCACGAAGCGACAGATGGTATGATGCCTGTCTGTCTGTCCGAAGTGCGAGAATGCTACCTGGCGCGACAGCTTTTCTGCCTGTTCATTGTCGAGCACGATAAACTGTTGGTTGGTAGGCGAGTCCACATAGAACTTGAAGCCTTTGCGGATAAAGAGGTCTTTCATCCGCATAGCCATCCTGATGGCGTGTTCTGAGAGCTTGAAGTAGAGATTGTCTGTGAACAGCGCTTCGAACTGCAGGCCTATCAGGGCGCCTTTGGCAATGACGGCTCCATGCTGCTTCTGGATGGAAAAGAAGTGCTTGTGGGCATTCTGGTGGGTAAAGACCACAGCCTCGCCGCAGAGTGCGCCGATCTTTGTACCGCCGATATAGAATACGTCGCAGTGGCGGGCAAGGTAGGGGAGGGTGATGTCGCTTCCCTCTGCCATCAGGCCATAGCCGAGACGGGCACCGTCGATATAGAGCGGTATCTCGTAGCGCTGGCAAACCTTGTAGATGTCGTCAAGTTCCTTGGCAGAGTAAAGCGTGCCGAACTCCGTAGGAAAGGTGATGTAGACCAGTCCCGGGTGTACGGCGTGGTCCTTGTTGCCGTCGTGCATATAGTCGTCCAGATACTTGTCGAGCGCTTTTGCCTCCATCTTCCCCCCGGTGTCGGGAAGGGTGATGATCTTATGCTCCGTAAACTCCACGGCACCAGCCTCGTGAACGTTGATATGCCCCGTTCCTACGCAGATGACGCCCTCATACTGATAGAGCATCGAGTCGATGGTGGTGGCATTGGTCTGTGTGCCTCCCGTCAGAAAGAAAATCTGGGCATCGGGGAGGCCGCATGCCTCGCGGATGCGCTCCTTGGCACGCTCCGAGAACTCGTCGAAGCCGTAGGGCGTGGGCTTGGCGCTGTTGTATTTCACCAGATTGTCGAGCACCTGCTGGCAAGCTCCGTTGTTATAATCACACTCAAAGGAAATCATAACGCTTCAAGCATACGTTTGATTACTACCGAACAGCTGATTTCGCGATTGGCTGCCTCAGGGATAACGAGACTGTTTGGCGATTCAATCACGTCGTCAGTAACAATCAGATTACGGCGAACTGGCAGACAATGCAGGAACTTGCCATTGTTGGTCCATGACATGTGCTCTGTGTCTACTGTCCACGACATATCCTTCGAGGTAATCTTACCATAGTCTGCAGGATTGGTCACACCCGGGTTGCTCCAGTTCTTGGCATAGATGAAGTCTGCACCCTCGAAGGCTTTCTTCTGGTCGTACTCCACAGGGGCGTTGCCAATAAACTTGGGATCGAGCTCATAGCCCTCGGGATGGGTAATCACGAGGTCGACATCAGCAGCGTTCATCCATTGGGCGAAGCTGTTGGGCACAGCCTGTGGCAAGGCGCGACAGTGGGGTGCCCAAGTCAAGACGACCTTGGGACGCTCAACGGTCTTATGCTCCTCAATGGTAATCAAATCAGCAAAGGCCTGAAGGGGATGAACGGTGGCTGTCTCCATCGCGAAGACGGGGCGTCCAGAGTACTTGATAAACTGATTCAAGACCGTCTCTGCATAGTCGTATTCACGATCTGTCAGTCCTGCAAACGAGCGCACACCAATCAGGTCGCAGTAACAGCCCATCACGGGGATGGCCTCCAGCAGGTGCTCACTCTTGTCGCCATCCATGATGACGCCACGCTCAGTCTCCAGTTTCCAGGCACCGGCATTCACATCGAGCACAATGACATTCATGCCTAGGTTCATGGCTGCCTTCTGTGTGGAGAGGCGGGTACGCAATGAATTATTAAAGAAGATCATCATGAGCGTCTTGTTCTTGCCCAGATGCTGATATTTGAAACGGTCGTTCTTAATCTCTTGTGCCTCGGCGAGCGCTTTCTGAATATCGCCGATGTCTTGTACGTTGATAAAACTTTTCATATTCTGATACTTTTATTTGTTGCTTATGATGTCCTGATACACATGATGGTCAGATCGTCGTTGACTTCCGCACCATGACGATGGCGTTCAACTTCTGCCTTCAGTACCTCCACTACCTGACGGGCATTCTCAAAGTCGGTATGTCGAAGGATATCGAGCAGATGATCATCACCGAACTGCTCATGAGAGGTGTTCTCCGCCTCATTGAGTCCGTCGGTATAGATTAGGAGGGGATGCCCCTTAATCGACTCGATCTCCTCGCCAATGAATTCGATGCCAGGCCACAATCCGATAGGCGCATTTGATTCCATCTCCAGGAATGAACCATGCAGTTCGTCGTCTCCGATGACTGGTGGATTATGACCTGCGTTGCAAAAATAGAGATGTCCTGTGGTAAGATTGATCTGACCAATGAACATCGTGACGAACATGCCGTTATCGTTCTTCTCTGTCAGCTCGTCATTCAGACGGGTCGCGATGGCTGCGGGCATCTGGTGCTCTTTGGCCAAAGTACGGAACAGACGGGTGGTTTGGGCCATAAACAGCGAAGCAGGTACACCCTTGCCTGACACATCGCCTACACAGAAATACAAGGTGTCATCTTCCAGCAGATCATCGTAAAGGTCGCCTCCAACCTCTTTAGCAGGAGTCATAGAGGCGTAGATATCCAGTCCTTTGTGCTTTGGGAAGACATTGGGCACCATCGACATCTGGATCTCGCGGGCGATGCGCAACTCGCTCTCGATGCGCTCCTTGACAGCGGTGGTCTCTTCCAGCTGCTCGTAGGCCGTTTCCAGTTTGTCGTAGGCCGTTGTCAGCTCCTTCATGTGACGGTTGCGACGATGGAGATAAACGCTGAAGAAAACGATGGCGAGCAGCCCCACACCGATGGCTGTCCAGAGTTTCAGCGTCTGGTTGTGCAGCTGTAATTCCTTGGCGTGGTTTTCTGCACGGATAACGTCGAGTTGCAGGGCGTGTTCTGATGTCTGCCTGCGTATCTCCGCAGAGTTAATTGAATCGCTCAATCGCTTATATTCCTTGAAAGAACTCAGGGCTTCAGGCCATTTCCCCAAGTATGTGTAGACATGCGACATCATGTTCGACCTTTCTAGAGGCGACTTGATATTCTTTGCCAGTTCCAGCATTTTCTGATAGTCGCCATTTACCTCAGCATGGTTAATCTCTATATGATCACTAAAGGCCGATTTGTATTTGTATTCCTCTGTTACCTTTTTCCACTCCTCGTAGGCTTGGTTCATTTCTTCCTTTTGGTTAGCTCCCTCCGTCATCATGGCGGCCAAGCATCGGTAACTCCAGGCATCAACGATACTGGAGCCTAAGGGGTGAGGCTCTGCCAGTGCCTTATCGGTCATTTCGAGAACTTTGTCTTTCTTCCCTGTGTTGTAGTACACCTTGGCTGCTCCCAGGTAGGCTGCTGATGCATCAATGTCAGGCAGGTATTGTTGCTTGTACTGGATAGCCTTCGTGTAGAGTCTTATGGCCTCTTCCTCCATTCGGAGCGTGCCGGCTTGGTTGGCATTGATCAGCGAAGAGTAGTAGATACCAAGTTTGCTGTCGTGTTCCTGGGAATACTCATTCATGGCCTTCGCTATCTCTGTGCCCTTCTCACGACTGATCTTAGAAAAGGTGTAAGATGCCTGGTTAGACCAAGTGCGATAGAAGAGCCCCTCTTCACCAGCCTTCAGCGAGGCCTTTTTCAGACGTTCGGTAACGTCCATGAACTCCTCAGCGTCGTGAGTAGAGTAAAGACGATACATCTCCTTCTGCAACTGCTCGATAGTGGCGGTTGCTTCGTTCTGCGCTTGCACTTGAGTCGGTATGCAGAGCAGGCAGAAAAGGAGGATGAGTATGGGCTTGAAATTCTTCATTTAAATTAAGCTCTCGTCTGTCCTTCTCCTTCGATGAGCCATTTGTAGGTGCAGATTTCTTCCAAGGCCATAGGACCGCGAGGACCCAGCTTCTGGGTAGAGATACCGATTTCTGCACCTAGTCCGAACTGTGCACCATCCGTAAAGGAGGTAGGAGCGTTCCAGTAGACGCAGGCAGCATCGACATGAGCCTGGAACTGACGGGCTGTTGCCTCATTCATCGTTACGATCGCCTCACTGTGGCCTGAACCATTCTCGTCGATATGGTCGAGTGCTTCTTCGAGCGAGGCAACGGTCTTGATGGCGAGTTTGTAGTCCATGAACTCCGTACCAAAGCTTTCCTTTGTGGCATGCTCCAGATAAGGATACTTCCCCTCGAGGGCTGCATAAGCCTTCTCATCAGCATAGATGATAACATTCTTCTCTGCCATTGGCTTAACTAGTTCTTCTAGATCGACTAGTCTTTCTAGATGGATTAGTAGGCAGTCGAGCGCATTGCAGACACTCACACGACGGGTCTTGGCATTATTGATAATGGCCTTGCCCATCTCGAGGTCGCCATCCTTATCGAAGTAGGTATTCACCACGCCTGCACCAGTCTCGATCACAGGGATACGGGCTGTGTCGCGCACGAAGTCGATCAGCTTTCTGCCTCCACGAGGGATACAGAGGTCTACATAACCTACGGCATTGAGCATCTCGCCAGTAGCCTCGTGGGTAGCTGGCAGGAGGGCGACGACGTCAGGGTTGACGCCAAATTTCTCAAGGATTTCGTGAATCAGTGCCACCTCCTCGCGATTCGAGCAGTCAGCATCCTTGCCACCCTTCAGCACACAGGCATTGCCACTCTTGAAGCAGAGTGAGAAGACATCGAACGTCACGTTAGGACGTGCCTCGTAAATCATACCAATCACACCAAAAGGCACACTCACACGGCAGAGACGCAGACCATTGGGCAATGTCTTCTGCTTAGTGATATGTCCAAGGGGCGAGGGCAGGGTTGCCACGTTACGCATGTCGCTGGCGATACCTTCCAGACGACTCTCTGTCAGTTGCAGACGATCGTAGAGAGGATTCTCCTTCGACATCTTGGCCAGATCCTGCGCATTGGCATCCAGAATCCTCACCTTATTATTTAATATGGCATCAGCCACAGCCAGCAGTATCTCGTTACGCTGGTCGTCGCTCAGCAAAGCCAGACTCTTACTGGCGCGCTTGACTTTCTCGAATGTCTCTTTCAGTTGCATATACATATTAACTTTTTTAGACATAGTAACATATTAACATAGTTGTCGCATCTTTTTGTTATTCTGTTACTATGTCTTTATACTTTACTCTGTCTTGGGTTGAAACTCTGTATGTGGCGTCGAATCCAGATGCTCGATGAGGTCAGGGAGGATGTTCTCACGCTCGCCATTGGCGATGATCACGCGAATGCCAGCCTGCGACACCTTGCTAGCGGTGGTGTACTTCGAGTGCATGCCACCACGTCCGAAGGCGCTCTTCTCTGGCTGGATATACTCGCTGAGATCACGCCCAGGAGCCACTTCCCAGATGAGTTCTGCAGAAGGGTCGTCAGGATGGGTGGTGAAGATACCGTCGATGTTCGAAAGAAGGATCAGTGTGTCTGCCTGCATCATCTGCGCGATGAGTCCTGAGAGCTCGTCGTTATCTGTAAACATCAGCTCTGTGACTGAGACTGTGTCGTTCTCGTTGACGATGGGCAGTACGTCGTTCTCTAGCATCACCGTCATACAGGCACGCTGGTTGCGATACTGCTCACCAGGCTCGAAGTTCTCCTTCATTGTGAGCACCTGACCCACGTGGATATTGAACTCACGGAACAGGTCGTAGTAAAGGCCTACGAGCTTCACCTGTCCGACTGCAGAGAACAACTGACGCTGTTCCACGGAGTCGAGCGAGTGGTCTACCTTCAGCTCTCCACGTCCGCTAGCCATCGCTCCTGAGGACACAAGGATTACCTCGATATCCTGTTTCCTGAGCCAGGCTATCTGGTCTACCAATGCTGACATCCGCGTGACGTCGAGTTTGCCGTCCTGACGTGTCAGCACGTTCGAACCTACTTTTATAACGATTCTTCTCTTCATATCAATGTTACATCTTTGATGTGGTCAATCTCTGGTGTCGAACCAATGGTACCGACGATACTGATGATGTCGAAACGCAAATGACGACTGCCGTAATGGCTTTTGACGTAATGGTTGATGGCTGATTGGAGGCTTTGGCGCTTTCTGTAGTCAACAGCTTCCTCTGGGTCACCAAAGAAACGACTGCGACGGGTCTTGACTTCGACAACGACCAGTGTATTGCCTTCCTTCGCAATGATATCGAGGTCGTGGTGCCCTGATTTCCAGTCGCGCTCGATGATCTCATAGCCTTTCTCCTTCAGATACTCAGCTGCGAGGTCCTCGCCCCACTTCCCCAATTCATTATGCGCAGCCACTTTTACCTTTTTACTTTTTTACCTTTTTACTTTTCAGCATCCTTCTTACGAATCTCCACACGACGGATCTTGCCACTGATGGTCTTAGGCAGTTCGTCGACAAACTCGATGATACGTGGGTACTTATAGGGTGCTGTCACCTTCTTCACGTGCTGCTGAAGCTCCTTGATCAGGTCGTCACCAGCCTTGTCCTTCCACTCCTTACCGAGTACGACAGTAGCCTTCACCACCATACCACGGATATCGTCGGGCACACCAGTGATGGCGCACTCTACGACAGAGGGATGGGTCATCAGCGCACTCTCTACCTCGAATGGGCCAATGCGATAGCCTGATGATTTGATCACGTCGTCGATACGTCCCTCAAACCAGTAGTAGCCATCCTCATCGCGCCAGGCCATATCGCCTGTATGGTAGAGCCCGTCGTGCCAGGCCTCGCGAGTCAGTTCTGGATCACGATAGTATTCCTTGAAAAGTCCGATAGGCTTGCGGTCGCCTACGCGAACCACGATCTCGCCTTTCTCACCATCCTCACAACTGGTACCGTCAGCACGAATCAGGTCGATGTCGTATTGCGCATTGGGGATTCCCATACTGCCTGGCTTGGGTTCCATCCAGGGGAAGGTACCAAGGGTCATCGTCGTCTCAGTCTGTCCGAAGCCTTCCATCATCTTGATGCCTGTCTTCTCGTAGAACTTGTCGAAGACGGCAGGGTTCAGAGCCTCACCTGCTGTACAGCAGTACTCCAGACTCGAAAGGTCGTATCTCGAGAGGTCCTCACGGATCATAAAACGATAGATGGTGGGGGGCGCACAGAAGCTCGTCACCCTGTATTTCTCAATCTGTCGCAACAAGGTGTCTGCGTTGAACTTCTCATGATCGAAGACGAAGACCGTTGCACCAGCGAACCACTGGCCATAGAACTTGCCCCATACAGCCTTGCCCCAGCCTGTATCAGCGACTGTCAGGTGGAGTGAACCTTCGTGGAGGTTATGCCAGAAGACGCCCGTAGACAGATGCCCCATGGCATAGAGATAATCGTGAGCCACCATCTTGGGCTCGCCACTGGTACCACTGGTAAAGTACATCAGCATCGTGTCGTTATTGTTGTTCACGAAGGCAGGACGCACGAACTTGGGTGCCTGCTGCCACTCGCTTTGCCAGTCGTGGAATCCCTCAGGGATGGGCTTGCCATGATCTGTGATGGTGATATACTGCTTCACAGTCGGACTTTCAGACATGGCAGCTTGAATCTGGCTCACCACGTAGGCATCATCCACACAGATAATGGCCTTCACAGAGGCGCGCGTATTGCGGTAGATGATATCCTTCTTCGTCAACATGTGGGTGGCAGGAATCACGATGGCGCCAATCTTATGCAGGGCGAGCATCACTACCCACCACTCATAACGGCGCTTCAGGATCAGCATCACGGGGTCGTTCTTGCCAATGCCCAGCGACATCAGATACGAAGCAGCCTGATCTGTCTGCTCCTTCAGCTCTCCATACGTTGTGCGAATCTCTTCGCCCTGATCGTTTGTCCAGAGGATGGCGAGCTTCTCAGGTGCCTCCTCAGCCCACGCATCCATCACGTCGTAGGCAAAATTGAAATTCTCTGGAATGATAAACTCCAGATTCTTGTTGTAATCCTCAACAGACGTAAACGTCGTCTGCTTTAAAAATCTCTCTATCATTTTTTACCCTTTTACCTTTTTATTTTTTTTACCTTTACTCGACGGTAAATGCGAGGAATTTCACGGGTTTGTCACCTACGGCCAACATGCCGTGGGGCTTGGTGGAGTCGAAATAGATCGAGTCTCCTTCCTCCAACACCATCGTCTTACCACCTATGTATAACTCCATCTTTCCTTCGAGCACCATGTTGAACTCTTGTCCAGGATGGGTGTTCTTGTAGATGGTATGTGCTTCTGGCTTAGGCTCGACAGTCACGATGAAGACATCGGCCTTGTGACCTACGAATCCACCCACCAGCGACTGGTATTTGTAAGCCTTCGTGCGCTCGATGGACATGCCCTGTCCTTTTCGAGTCACGTAGTACGACTTCATGTGGGGTGCCTCTGCAAAGATCAGTTCCTCTGTAGATACACCATACTTACGGGCAATCTTCATCAGGTTTGAGATGGTGATATCCAACTCGCCCTGCTCGATTTTCTCATACTTCTCTGAGCTGATACCGATGGTCTCTGCCATCTCGCTCACTGGGATGTCGAGTACGTCGCGCAATCCACGCAGACGCTCGCCAATTTGCTTCAGTTGTTCGTCCATATATTATAATAACTCTAAACTTTAAACTATAAACTACCTCAAATCCTTGAATTCATAGTTCTTGTACTTCTCCTTGGGGAATACGAAGACGTCATCGCTGATGTTACCTGCCTGGAAATCCGAAAAGGTGATGGTACACCAAAAGATGCTCACCTTGATGCGCAACCGCTTGGGATAGTAGGTGTTTGGTTCAAGAAAGGCTATGATTTTCTTCATCTTCACCTTTACGCCAGGCTTGGCAAGGAGTGTCACCTTCAGTCCCTCAGGGTCCTTGGCGATGAAGTACTCGTAGCTGTCGGGCTCGAACTTGAACATCTGCAGCTTCTCGTCAGCCTTATTCACTTTGGGGTCGTGAATCTCCACGTAGCCCTTTTTCTCTCTGACGATGTGCTTGATGTTTCCGTTGTTCCACATCTTCGAGTTCTTATACTCCGATCTGGCCATGTCGCCCTTGTTCCACGAAGTGCCTTCCTCTTTATAGAGGTGCAGGATGTCGATCTTGTAATGGAATCTCACGCCCTGAGGTCCGAAAAAGTGATTCCATGCCGTGTTAAACACCCTCTTCGCCTGACGGGAATTAGGTGTATCCTGGGCAGAGGAAGTGAAAAGTGAAAAGTGAAAAGCGAAAAGTATCACCATCACCCTCATCATCCATAAACCCTTTATGTGCTTTAACATATCTCTAACCTCTAACCACTAACCCCTAACCTCTAATAAATCACTTCGCTCCTGCTTTAAGACCACGAATAACGGCTGAGGTGAAACCTGCATGCTCCATCTCATTGAGCCCCTTGATAGTGACACCTCCAGGCGTCGTTACCAGATCGATGGCAGCTTCTGGATGCATACCACTGGCTTCTAGCAGCTCTACGGCACCCTTCATCGTCTGCATCACGATCTTTTTCGCGTCGTCAGCCTTGAAACCCAGTTCCACACCACCTTCCGAGGCAGCACGGATATAGCGCATGGCATAGGCGATGCCACAGCTGGCGAGGGTCGTGCCTGCTGCCAGATGCTGCTCGTCTGTAATCAGGGTGTTACCCATCTCGTCGAAGATGTCCACAACCGTCTGGGTGTCCTTCTCCGAGGCGCCAACGGGCACGATAAATGTCATTGATGCCATTTCTGCGATGGCGATATTGGGGATGGCGAGGAAGAGTGGGGGACAATTCTCGCCCAGCCACTGCTTGATGCTCTCCGACGATACGCCTGCTGCAATCACGATCAGGATCTGCTTCTTGGGGTCGAGCTCTGGCTTGATGTCCGTCAGCACACGCTCTACGAGCCAGGGCTTCACGACTACACAGACGATGTCTGCAACGTCAGCTGCCAGTTTGTTATCCGTCGTCACTGAGACGCCCATCTTCGAGAACTTTTCCACCACAGCCTGTGAAGGATCGCTTACGGTGATGTCCTCGTTCTTGAATGTATTGCCTTTGATCAGTCCTTCGACTGTGGAGCCTCCCATGGCACCGGCTCCTATTACTGATATTTTCATTTCGTCTTATGTTTCTTCTGTTCTTATGTCTAGAAAATGGTCTTACGGCAGAGCTTTTATCAGTCTTTCCACAAAGTCGTCAGCCTCTGTCTTAGTCAGACACAGCGGTGGCAACAGTCGCAGAATATTCGTTCCTGCACAGCCCGTGAAACAATGCTCCTGATAGATAAGTGGCTGACGCACATCCTTATGGGGAATGTCGAGGTCGATTCCGATCATCAGTCCGCGTCCTCTCACATCCTTGATGTGACTGGTGCCCTTCTCCTTCAATTCTTCAATTCTTAAATTCTTCAATTTTTCGATCAGGTATTCACCCACCTCATGAGCATTCTCTACGAGGTTCTCCTGCTCAAACACGTCGAGAACTGCCAATGCTGCTGCACAAGCCAGATGGTTGCCTCCAAATGTGGTGCCCAACTGTCCGTAGACGGGCTTGAACTCTGGTGAAATCAGGACTGCACCCATTGGGAAACCATTGGCAATGCCCTTAGCCACTGTGATGATATCGGGTTTGATACCCAACCACTGGTGGGCAAAGAACTTACCGCTTCTGCCATATCCACACTGAATCTCGTCGCAGATAAGTATCGTACCGTACTTTTTACAAGCATTAGCCAATCCCTGAGCGAATTCAGGTGTGGCAAGCTTAATACCACCCACACCTTGAATGCATTCTAAGATGACTGCGCACACATCGCCCTTCTGCAGTTCAGCCTCCCAGGCAGGCAGGTCGTTCATGGGCAGATATGTAACGTGACCATTGTCATTGATAGGTGCAATGATCTTCGGATTGTTCGTTACCTCCACAGCCAACGAAGTACGTCCGTGGAAAGCCTTCTCACAAGAGAGTACACGCTTCCTGCCGTTGGTAAACGAAGCGAGCTTCAGGGCATTCTCATTGGCCTCTGCACCTGAATTGATCAGGAACAACTGGTAGTCGTCGTATCCACAGATCTTGCCCAGGCGCTCTGCCAGTTCTACCTGTAATTTATTGATAACTGAGTTGGAATAGAATCCTATTTTCTGCAGCTGTTCTGTCACTTTCTCTATATAGTGAGGATGGGAGTGCCCTATGCTGATCACAGCGTGGCCACCATAGAGGTCGAGATACTCCTGCCCCTTGTCGTCCCATACCTTACAGCCCTTGCCCTTCACGATATTCACGTCGAAGAGCGGATAAACGTCGAATAACTTCATAAGCAATTCTTTCTACCTTATAATATATATCGGCTGCAAAGGTAGTGCAAATATCCGAAAACAAAGCAATTTCGCCCGTCTTTTTGCATAAAAATGTCAAAGACAGGCGAAAAACTGAATATCTTGAGCATAATTATGCTCTATATAAGCATTGAATCATGCCAATGGTATCATTCGCATTTTCAATTTTACTTAATGACGACCTTCTTGCCATTAAGGATATAAACACCTTTTGCTGTTGGTTTTATCGAGAGTTTTTGGCCCCGAAGATCGAACCAACTGCTGATGGTATCGCTTTCCACTGACCTAATACTTGTATATGGTGGAGTTGGCGCTGAAGATGGTGCCGTCACATTAACAGTACTAATTGTAGCAGCCGTTTCTCCTAGTTTAAGTACAACGACCATATCACCTGCGGCAATCACATCATATTCTGCGCCTGACACCATTTCCAGGTCTCCTTCGCTTCGAGTACTGGAGCCAATGGTGTTCTTTAAAGTAATGTAACGACTATCTCCAAACAAATTGCCATTAAAGACTAATTTCAAGGTACTATTAACCACCATATTCTTAATGACCATTTTGACATCAGAACCCTTTGTAAATGATAATCCACCATCTTCTGTTATAGTTGTTCTGGTATTCGCTTCTGATGGCAGATAAATATCAGCATCAAATGTCAACTTTAATGACTCCTTTACCTCTTCCGTCAGTTCATATAATGGCTCTCCATCAACAATCACAGGCTCTGACTGATCGATATTTATGATTTCCTGTTGAGGTTTGTCCTCTTCTTTCGCTGGATCTAGTTGGTCGTCGCTTCCTTGCTGCGATGTATCATCTTCTTTTGCAGGATCTGGTTGGTCGTCGCTTCCTTGCTGCGATGTATCATCTTCTTTTGCAGGATCTGACTGGCCGTCGCTTCCTTGCTGTGATGTATCATCTTCTTTTGCAGGATCTGACTGGCCGTCGCTTCCTTGCTGTGATGTATCATCTTCTTTTGCAGGATCTGACTGGCCGTCGCTTCCTTGCTGTGATGTGTCATCTTCTTTCGCAGGTTCTTGCTGATCGTCTTTTTCTTGTTGAGGCTCTTCTGCAATTGTAAAGGTTTTACTGGTAACGATTTCTCCGCTGTAATTGCCAACGCCAACGATGACGATAGTATAAGTACCAGCATCTTTGGGTTTCTCTGCCGTTGCTTGGTTGTTGCCATTCTTGTATTTTACGGTATAGTCCGTACCTTCCGTCATACCAGTAATGGTCACTGTGGGGGCTTGGGCCTCACCAGTATATTCGAATGATGTGCTACTGAGGACAATCTTATTGTTTAGTGTTGTCGCATCAAGTGTGGCCGCAATGATTTTGAATGTCGTACTAGCTGTTGTGTTATTGTCATAATTACCCATGCCAGTGATTGTAACAGTAACTGCATCTGATACGTTCGTATGGTCATCAGCATAGCTAACGGTATAGTCCTTCCCCTTTACCAGCGGAGTAGTACTGATATCCAGGTCTTTCACTACAGGTTCTGGTTTTAGTGGACTACCAGTATAGGTTTGATCGCTAATAGCAGCGATGTCCACATGACTGATGGTGGCTTGATTAATCGTATAGTCAGCCGATGCAGTACCAGTATACTTACCACGGAATGTAACATTTACTGTAAATGGACTTTCTGTGGCGTTGATACTATTGGGAATGCTTACATCATAATCTGCAAAACCATTTGTGCTCTCGGATGCCAGATAGGTTATATCACCCTTCGTAACGCTTGTCACAGATGGCGCTTGTGTATTTCCATTATAGGTGAAACTCGAGGCACTCAGATTAACAATTGCTCCAGTTACTGTTTCCCTGACCCTAAAGACTGCTTCAATCTTTACATCAGATACAGGCATGGTAAATGTATAAGTTCCCTTTCCCTCTGCATCGATGCTGCTGGCATTAGGATGGAATATATCGGCGATATTTGGATCATTACGTGTTTGCGCCATATTACCACCACCTGTCTTAATAATGGTGATGTCATTGGCTGTGATATAATAGCCTTCAGAAGGTTCAACAGTAAGTGTTACTGTGGCGTCTTTACTGGCTGTACTGCTATTAGCGGAAATGGTACCGTTAGTAATCCCGTCTACCACAACGATGTTATTTCCCCAAATCCCTGTTGTCATCAGTAGCAGGGCTACTATCATATAGCATCTTATTTTCATTGTCTGACCTCCTTTCCTATGACAATCTTCTTGCCATCTTTGATATATATGCCTTTCTGCGTAGGCTTTTCTATGCGCCTGCCCTGGAGGTCATACCAATGTCCCATTTCTTTTCTCTGAATCTCAGAAGAATCAATTCCAGTCGTTCCTTCACCTTCGATGTTGATGCCGATACTTCTTGTCCCAGCAGAAGCGAATTTTAGATAACAGCGGTGTTCAGGGATAGCTTCCGTTCCTTCAAAGAGTATGAACTCATCTGATACAAGGATATACGCTGTTCCTTCGGGTAAGATTCCATCTGTTGCTGTGGAAGGCACGCCAATAAATGACACATCGCCAATGATCTCAGAGGTTTCCTGCTGCTCATCGAATTTGACGTTCATCGTAGTCTCACTTATCCCTGAGGCTGTTGTTTTCAAAATAACGGGAACCCCTTTAGGGATGTAATCAATAGCCTCAAGCGTCACTCCGGAAACTGCTGCTGATGACACCTTATAGGCTTGGTAGCCTGAAGGTGTGGCCAGATCGAAACGCTCGTCGAAATAGGTGACCCATTCGCATTGTTTCAAAATGACAGGTAACTGGACATTTACAACATAATCAGTCACCTTCTCGCCAGTCAGGTTTCCTGTATCCGTAGGTTTTAGCACTACCGTGTATGTTCCTATTATATCTGTTGGGATAGTAGTCACATCAACTATTGGGGGTTGATAGGTCTTACGATACGCTATCGTATAATCTGCTGCTGGGAAATTAACAGCCAATGGATCAATAGCAGGTGAGGTAGAACTCCCAAAGTCCACGTTTTTGGATGTTCCTGTTACTTCTGCTGTGCTCAGGTCTGCCGCCACAATACTAAAAGATGCCGAAGCCGTACCACTATAGTTACTGTTATCACAGGCTGTGATAGTTACCGTAGCCGTTCCACTACCTGTTGTATTCGTATTATTATCAAAGGCCGCAGTATAATGAGTATCTCTGGAAAGGTTCATACCATTATAGGTCACTGCCAATTCCGGCTCAATGCCGCTTCCCGTATAGGTCTGGTCAGCTATCGCTGCAATCATGCCATCTTCCAATGCCTTCGGCACGATTTTGAATATCGTGCTTGTCGAGGTTGAACTGTCATAGTTGCCTTTTCCTGTTACGGTGATAGTTACATTCTCACCAGTAACGTTGGTATTGTTTGTCGAATAACTCAGCGTATAATCGGTATTTTCTGTCAATGTTGGCGTGAGACTAATGTCTGTATCTGTAATCACTGTCGCAGGCGTAATGGCGCTGCCGGTATATGTCTGGTTTTCGATAGCTTCTATCGATACACCAGCAATGCTCTTTGGAGTGATGGTGAAACAATCGCTCTTTGTCACAGTTCCAGAATAATTGTTCGTTCCGTTTATTACGACATTATATGTCCCTACATCGGTGCCACTACCATCATTACTAATGTGATAGTCGTTTTCGGTAATGGTGCAATTGGCATCGGCATCCTCTAAAGCTATCGTTGGCTTCTGACTATTACCATTATAGACTGTTGATGCTTCTGAAATAGTCACCATATTCTCCGTTAGTGACTTTGGATTGATGATTAGCCTTCCTGATACATAGTTGAATGTATAGTTGGTTGCGACACCATTATCAGGTACGATATTGTAAGATCCCACATTGGAACTGATAGTAGCTTCACATGTTGCCGTTGGCAGCGTAGTTAAGGCCGTTTCATCCTCTCCAGATAAGAATCCAGAATACTGTATGGTAAAAGTTGGATTCTCTTCTCCGTAGGTCTTTGTCGCATTATCTGCTCTCACCGTCAGTGTAAGAGGTGTGATATTGGCAGTTGTTGTCGTCTGATGACCACTTTCAGCAAGTTTATAATTATCAACACTTGTACCACCAAGTGTCAATTCTCCGAGATTTACCGTCTTTCCTGTACCAACATCCTTGTCTGCAAAGGTTCCTGTTGTAGAAACGGTCAGACCATCTGAATCTATTTTCCCATCAAACACAGCATTTGCAGTGCCAATTGCCGCATCAGTCGTTCCGTCATATGTTTTATTATTTGCAGTAATACCCGAAGTGATAGTGACTGGTCGCTTGGTGATGGTGAAGTCTGTGGTGGCTGTTGCCCCAAAATATTGAGTCGATTCCGCCACTGTTGCTTTTACGGTATAGGTCCCAACAGTTGTTGGTACAGTTTCCGTATAGGTATCGTCATCAGCATCTTTTACTTTATATAAATAGCTAACATCTCCATTACCTGTATTTCCTTCTACAGCAGGCGCATTGGCCGCATTTCCATACACCCAATTATCAAGAGAAACCGTTGGGGTAATGCTAGTCTTCGGTGCAAAAGTTGCATTAATAGTATAATTATATGGCCCCATTGTAAATTGTTTAGACTCGAGAAAGTCCGTTGTTGTAGAGCCATTATTATGCGAAAGAGTTGCCAAGTAAAATCCATTATCAGGATGAGGGGTAACAGTTATGACATCATAACGTGCAGCCGTAGTAGCAGATGCAGAAACGCTTCCATTTTCCGAATCAGCAATCGTAACAGTATATGGCTGCATAGACCAAATCTCGCTATTTATTATCCTCAGCAAACAGCCTGTTCTATCGATTATGAAATTAGATTCAGTACCTTTACCTCCTAATGTTTGTGTTAGTTGTTGTTCTACAAAATTTGGATACAATCCCAAAGATGCAGTTTTATCTAGAGTATTTGCGACAATAATTTTCCAACTATTTAGAAAGACATTATTGTCAGTTAATGATCCTGACGAAGATTTTTGGTTGTTATTGGTTATTATGGGGCTTCCACTTATTTCAAACCTGTTATTGGAATTATTTGAGTAGATGCCTCCTCCATTAGACGTTGAAATATTGTTGCTGATTGTGCCTCTATTCATGGAGAATGTACTTGGTGTACTATTGTAATATAAATAAACACCACCGCCATTAGAAGCTATATTATAACAGATAGTTCCTCCACTCATTGAAAAGGTTTTATTATTACTTATAAAAACTCCACCGCCACTTGCAGCCTTATTTCCTGCTATCGTACCTGATTGGAGTATAAGGGTACCTGCATTAGTTATTCCTCCCCCATAATTTCCACTTGAATTGCCACCAGTAATGAGTCCACCTACAATGTCAACTGATTTACCATCTACTGTAATAGGATGAACTCTGTCTTTACCAGTATATGTATCTTTGATTGTAAGGGTACCTTCTACTTTTATAACACTTCCTGATGCAGCGGCAGATTTTTTGTTTCTATCAATCTTATATCCATTTAAATCTAAGATAACTTCCTTACCAGAAGAAACTACCAGCCACTCTTCACTGTTGTTTGAAATATAATCACGATCAAGCGTTATTTCGCCGCCAGCACTAAAACAATTCTTTAAGTCTAGCCAATATGTTATTATTTTAGCCTCATCATTATCAGTGGTAATTGTATAATTAGAGTCATCAGATGAAAATCTTTCAGATACCCCATTGGTACTTAAACCGGTTGTAAAAACTCGGGAACCTAATACTGCATTTGTTTTTTTTATGAAAATTCCTATTTGGGCATTTTCAGACAATGCACCATTAACTGTGATCTTAGAATTGTCATAATTATCATAATTCAAACACAAATTGTTAATGCTTCCAGTTTCCAAATCACCTTTTTTGTTGTTCCTGACTATTGGGCTTCCACTGATATTAAAAGTGTTATTTGTATTTCTGTAAATACCGCCACCATATTTGTTTGCATTACATGTGTTGTTTTCTATGGTGCCCCCTGTTAATGACAGAGTTCCACTAATATGATATATACCACCTCCATTTCCATCTATGCTTGTATTTCCATCGATGGTTCCTTCATTCATAGTAAAGGTGCCTGAGCTTAAATATATCCCACCTCCATCTGATTGGGAACTGTTATTAAGGATGGCTCCACCATTCATTGTAAAACTACTATTGCTACTACTAGGATTTGAATAATTATTATTGTCTTTAGCGACATAAACCCCACCACCATATTCATTAGTTGAGTTGCCCGCAATAGTACCTTTGTTAAGGATTAATGTTCCCAAATTATTTATACCTCCTCCAACATTATAATTATAACCTGTTTGACGAATATTCTTTCCTCCCGTAATTAAACCGCCGTTTATCGTTTCTCCACCAGAAATATCATGTATACGATCTGCATGATTTGAGTCAAAAGGGCCGTTGTAGCTATCATCAATGATCAAAGTACCTGTTGCACTAACAACAATGACAAATCCCATGTATATATCACTTTCCAATCCACGGTTAATCATATATCCATTGAGATCAAGTGTAACAGTTTTATTGGCAGGAACACTTAAGTAAGTCAAATTAGTAGGATTAGGATCTGTACAGTTGCCCGTCAATTGAATATAACCGCCAGCTGCCATGCATGTTTTTAAGTCAGCCCAGTTATCCACCAAATATGGAGCATCAGCAGTTCCTGTTCCAGTATATGCCCAAGCAGATACTGGCCAAAGCGTTGCTGTGGCGAGGAGGGTGATGAGGAATAATATAGATCTTCTCATATCGTAGTTATATTGCTAATTTCTTGATGCGATGGCTCTTTGTAAAGAGTATGCGACAAAGATATGAAAAAGATTCTGATTGTGGACTATCAAAATCGGAAAAACGACTCTTATTCGTGTTTTGTTAGTCGTTTTGCTGCTTCTTCCACTCGTTGGGAGTCATGCCTGTGACGGATTTGAAGATGCGGAAGAACGAGCTGTCGTTCGAAAATCCTGAGCTCAGATAGATGTGTGAGATTTTCAGGTCGGGCTGTTCGCGCAACAGCTTCTGGGCGTGCTCGATGCGGTAGCCGTTGACGTATTGTGTAAACGAACAGCCCTTTACGTTCTTGATGCAATCAGAGACATAACGGACGTTGGTGTTGAGCTCCAGGGCGACATCTGAAATCTTCAGGTCGGGATCCTTGAACCTCTGCTTTTCTTCCATCAGCTGAGTAATGCGCTGCATCAACAGGGTGTCGCTGTTTGCGGGTATGCCTTCAGATTCCACACGACGTCTTTTCCATAGGATCAGACCTGCCAACAACAAAACCAGTACGACAGCAATGCCCAACACCCACCACCAAGCGCTCGCTGACGAGGTGGCACCAGCGTCGTCGTAGAATCGCAATTGCCAGACCTGTGGAGTCGGAGTGAAATTGAAATTGTAATTGATGGCTGGCTTGATGCCTGTTAAGATCAGATTGCCGTCATCCGTCATGACTGGTATGGTTAAGGCGATGGTTTCTGTCAGCGGGTCGGTATGGTAGAGCGTCAGCTGTGCAGGCTTCTTGGCGTAATCCACGCAAAGGGCATATTGTCGGCCTGTACTATCACATCCCATGACGTATCCACGCTGATGTGGACGGTCAGCATAAAAAGGTGAATAATAGTGAACCACGCCCCACTGGCTTGTTGTGGGCACTTGACTGTCTGTGGGGAGGAGGGAGAAGACTGTATCGCGTACTTCAGCAATGGCTACCTGGCCATCTTTGTTTCTGACGGGCAACAGATAGGCATAGTCGCCTTTCTCCCTGTCGCCGATGAAACTATCATCACCATGTAATGGCATCTCGCAAAGAAGAATCCGCCAAGTGTCGAACAGAGGAGCCCTGAAAGCCTCGCCCTTCATACGCTCGATGAGAAGGGTGTCGATAGGCTTGCCCCTGTTATCCTGGTATCCCACCATCATCACGTCACCATCGGAAGTCCTGAAAAGCTGAGGCAGATAACGGGGCTGTCGGATGGGCTTGAGATGACTGAAACGATGATGCCCGTCGAAAATTTCCATTCCATCGTCAGCATACCAGTTGCCTGTAATCAATACGCGTCCGCTATCCAGTTCCAAAGCCGTGGCAGATGCACGCTTTTGGTCCAGACAGCCGAAGCCATCGAAACGGTGGGCGACGGGGTCGTACATCTCGACTTCATAACTCTGTCCGATACCTAAATTATCTTTGAAACCACCTGCCACGAGCACCTTGCCTGATTGGAGGACAACGGAGAATCCACCGTCATGGGGATAAACCGTCTGTAGCAGATGCCACTCGCCGTCCTTAAAGTATTCAGCAGTTGGGGTGAGTACAAAGCCAGAAGTATGTCCGCCAACTACTGTCACCTCGCCATTCACGACGAATGCCGAGTGCCCGCTTCGTGCCATGTTCATGTCTGGCAGTCGCTCTGCCTCGATCCTGACAATAGGGCAGGCCTTCTGACCACTGATAGAGTCAGGCATGGACGTCGATGTTACCGACATCGCCAGCAAAGTCAAGACGAAGATAAGTCTAGCCAGAATCATTACATTATTATTCTTTCGCATTTCCGCTGCAAATATCGATAAAGTTTTCGGAAATTATTTTGGATCAATAAAATCAAAGATCCTTTATTTCCTCTTTTGGCAGGCCTGTCACTTGGGATATGACATCGGCAGTCATGCCCAGCTTCTTCATCTTGCGGGCATTCTCACGATTGGCTTCTTTCTTGCCCTCAGCACGACCTTCGGCACGCCCCTTGTTGTAGCGAGCCTCCAAGAAACCCTTCTCGTCAGTAATGCCCATCCAGAATTTCTCGTAGGCATAAAGTTGAGCCTCGCTCATGGCTGATTTCTCCACAATGCTCAGAGCCTTGCTTGTCAGTTCATTCTCTAACAACTCTGCGGGGGCATCTTCAGTGTTTCCGCTGATCTCTGTCAGGAAACGAAGCCACAATACAGCCATCTTCCTTTCGGCTATTGTCTTTGGCTTAAACTTTGGAAGCTCCACGAACACAAATCGCAGTCCTTCGATGATACGGTCGGAATGCTCCACATTGACAATGGCGTAATCGTGGTAGAACTCGTCTGGACCACTCTCGAAGCCCACGTCGTTTACCAAGTTCAGACAATAAACGGGCTGAATCAGATTGTAGTCCTCGCCCTTCTTTAGCTGCCTGACTACAGCCTTAGAGGCATTCAGAAGCACCCGCTGCTGGAAGAACTCGTTCCAGTAGAGCTGCATCTCAACAATGAACTGACGGCCTTTTTCGTCAATGCAACGCACATCGACCACGCTGTCCTTCTTTCCCGGATTCTCTGGCACCATCTCTGGCGTCATGTATTCCACACTGGTAATCTGACCGTCTTCGTCGAGTGGCAACAGGGCATTGAGCAAGCTCATCACCAGATCGGGATGCTCGCCAAACACTAACTTAAAAGTCAGATCAGCTTTTGGATCCAAATACTTACCACTCATAACTGCGTTTCCTTTCGCATCTTTAACTTTGTTATTCTCCATAGTGAATTAAATTTTTGATTGAACGGTGCAAAGATAAGAATAAATCCCGAAACGACCAAACATTTCGGGATTAATATTGTAATAAAGGTGGAATGGCTTATTTGATCACGACCTTTTTGCCATTCTTGATGTAGAGACCCTTGCCTGGATTATCGACGCGCTGGCCTTGGAGCTTGAACCACTTTTCACCTTTCACTTCTCCACTTTTCACTTCCTTTATGCCTGTCGTGCCGTCTTCGTCATCATAGCTGATGCCAACGGTGCGAGTGCCTGCAAAGACGCTTGTCGGCAATTGCAGATAAGCCTTGTTCTTGCCGATGTTGGCGTTGCCCTTCACGATATTCACGTCGAAGAGCTTATCTCATTGGCCCCAGCAAAGACATGCAAGTTGCATACAGCCATGTCCTCGAAGAGCTGCCTGAATAATTCCTGATTGTTTATAACATTGCTTTTCTTTTCTATTAATAATATTCTGTTATTACATACACTAAAACTATTTATTTGCTGATATACAGATATATAGATTGTGTATGCTTCTATAATTAGCATACACTAAGCTATCACTAAAAACCCTTATGTATTCAATAATACTTCAGTTTTGCCTTCCTTCGAATAATAGTTTCATATAGTTATGATATTTGGAACTATCAGTTTCTTACCTTGTTACTACCAGTATCTAATTTTTAGAACTATTAGTAACATATATTATTACTATAGTTGAACTACTTGATTATCAGATAGATTAATATAATTTTTAATACTATATGAGCTTGATTTGCTTTGATTTCTTTTATGAGTGCTACTTTTAGTGTATGTAATCTTAAACTCTATACACTATATAAGCCTCTTATTATTAAGATATTATATTATTACATGTATGCTTTTTCTTATTTTAATTATAGAACTAAGTTGAATGATATATTTAACTTCATCGCTCTCATCATTCGGAAAGACAATCCGAGGCTCCAGCTGGTCTTTGAGGAGTTAAACCCCCGTTGAGAAGGATTTCACCATTATCTATTATGGTAATGGCGGTGGAAATCTTGACGCCTCCATTCTGTGGAATATGTGTCAGATGTATGAGGCCGACGAAAGTTCGTATGACAAGGTGAACATCGTCGTGGAGTACAAGCATTCGCAAAACATCAAAAATGAAGCAAAATATGTTGATTTTATAGAGACACAGGCGATACCTGGCTTCGAGTTTGAGAAAGGCACCACCTACCGCTTTGCCGTAGATCCTGAGAAGTACTATTCGGAGAAGAGCCCGCAGATGCAGTTTACCGACGACAATATCTATGGTGGCAAGGGCAACAAGGTGGACATAGGCCAGGCTGATACGCTGTGCAACTACATTAAGTGGGCTGTCAAGAATTATCCCGCCAAACAGTATGTGCTGGTATTCAGCGACCACGGCGGTGGCTACATGCCCAACGACGACCTGCCGGAGAGCCTGACCAAGAGCACATGAGAATTGGGACGAGTCGTATATCTACTTCCAGTGGCATTAAGAATGTAGCCCGCACGGTAACGGCAATACCGGGCGGGCCACCTTTACAACAATCATGGCAATAAAACAAAAACAATGAAGAAAATAGTTTTGATTTTGGCCTTGACGCTGATGTGCGCCAGCCTTTCTGCCCAGACGAGCCTTCAGCAGGCTGTTGCCGCAGGCAATAAAGTGTATGTTGAGATAGTGAACGACCAGGATCATCCGCTACCAGCGGATGAAGTGGCCGACGTTATCAAGTATTCTGTCATGGCCGGAGAGTGGCAAAGTGTTACGTCCAAGGAGGATGCAGACTTTATCCTTTCCATCGTCGGCAAGAAGAAGATGGTATTCAACAGTCCGCGTACCTGGCTCACGCCCTCAGTGTTGGACAAGGAGGGCAACGTCCTCTGGCAGGGGGATGTCTATAAGGCCGATGCCACGATGGGCAATGGCTACCGCGCCACTAACACCGCCATCAAGAAGATGCTGAAAAAGGGCTTTGGCAATAATCTCTTTAAGAAAGCCGGCCGCGAAGTCAAATAGTGACTAAATCTTTAAAATGCTGAGGCTTTCAGGCGAAGGCCTGCGGTCTCGTCGATGCCGAACATGAGGTTCATGTTCTGAACGGCCTGGCCAACGGCACCTTTCAAGAGGTTGTCGATAGCAGGAGGTGATGAGCAGCTTGCTGCCGTACTTCTGGAAGAAGGCGTTCTCGCTTCCGTTCTTTGTAGTAGTTTTATGACCTTCATATCGTTATCATTTTATTTGAATTCTATCCAGACGGTAGTTGACCAAACTTCGTCATTTACTGAGATGTCATATTTTACATACTTAGAGCCTTCGTCAAACCATTGCCATATTCTCGAAGTTCCAGTCATTTCTACGCCCTCACAACATATTTCATATTTGTTATGGTCTGGTCCGTAGGGACTTTGCATGTAGTATTTGCCATTTGACATGGACATTGATCCTTCATGGAGGTAATTTATAAAATTACTTTCGCCATGATCATGATATTTGATGTCTGCACTTTCGAGGTAGTACCAGCCATCCTGACTATCCTTGTAGAAGGTGAACTTGTAATCGCAAGTGTTCATGTAGTCGCCGCTGAGGGCAAATTCTTCCGTTGGTGCCATGGCGCCGCTGGTACTGTTGTTCTTTTTTGCAAAATTACCAGTGACAGTGTATCTGTTGCCGTTCTTGACAATCTTTGCTTCATTGTCAGTCATATCGAAATAAGAATTTCCATTTCGATTTAACTGCTGCACCAGCTTTTGGGGAGTCATGCTGAATGATACAAAGTCGATCTTCAAGTCAGACTCTTCTGGTACTGACTCCTGAGTGATTGTCAGGGTTTTGACGATTTCAACGGAGCCGTCATCGTTTCTCGCCGTCAGTTCGATAGTTCCTGTACGAACTTCATCATCATTGTTGGCTGTAACGGTAACGGTATAAACGCGGTTGTTGGGATCAGACTTGTCTTTCAAAACCCAATCGAGCCATTTCTTTCCGCTTGAATCATTTTTCTGTGATGTTTTCAAGGTTTTTAAAGTCACACCTCCAGCCACATGAACGGTAAAGTCCATAGACCCACTATTATGGTCAAAGGTCATCTTCTCTGTTGACAGCGTCATTTCCGGCTTTTCTGCCGCTCCACTTTTCTGGGTAACATTGAGGTTAAGTTCTGCTTTCTGACCTCCGGGCGAGATTCCTTTGACGATGATGTTTCCAGAGAGTTCATTTCCTGTGGTGTTTTCTGGGGCGGTAACAGTGATAGTGTTATCGCTGTTCAGGGTCATCGTGAAGAACTTGTCGAGATTACCTCCCTCTTGAATCTTGGCTTCAATCTGTGTTAGGGTGGTGTTCAGCGCCACTTTCACAGTGCCTCCCTTCTGCTCGAACTGTACAGGATTGGGGGTGGCCTGAAGGATGGGGCGCAACTGAGTAACAGTGACTGTGTCACGCAACAGCTCCTTACCTTCCTTGTCATAGCCCACACCTATCACGTAGCCCTTCCGGCTATCTGTACCGTCTGGCAGTTCTGGGGCATAGACGGTCAGGCGTCCTTCCTCATTGTTCCATGTTGGCTTGGTCTCATTCAGCCATGCTGCCTCAGTCGTGAACTCCGTGTTCTTGACGTTCGTAATTACCTCGATGTCCTTGTAGCCAGGATTCTCATCGAACTCCACAGCCTTGGGCTTGATGTCCATCATGGGATCGCCCAATTTGATCTCCACCTCTTGATCAGCGATGACGGGATATTCGTAGACCCTTACCTGAGGCCATGCCTTATAAGTGCGACTGGTCTCGAAGCTTTCTATCAATTCCTTCAATTCACTGTAATACTTTGGAGAATCGTATTCAACGGTCTTCCAGAAGTCATACACTTGTGTTGGATTCTTCTCGTCTGTCATGTCGAATGCAGCGAGTCCGACCTTCTTAGCGAAAAGCAGATTACCACCAAGAGGAGCAGTGAGCGTTCCTCTCCAAGGAGCCTTCTTGTCTGGTTCCCACTTGATGCTGTTCATTGTTGGCACATACTTGTAGGAGGCTTGTTTAGACAGTGTTAACTCAAGTCCGAAATTGATGGGATTCCATTTTACGCCTTTCCAAAGGTTGAGGCTTACTGTAAATGAAGCTCCTCCATAGAAATAGCGGCTTGCAGTACCTTCTTTAGAAATCGTAGTGAAGATGCTCCCTCGCTCAAGAATGTCTGTCTTTGCTATCTCACCTGGTTTAACAGCGGTGTTCTCCTCCAGGCGCACACCTGCCTCCAGTCTTGCCTCAGTCTCTATCTGGCGCTGGAGACAGCCAATCTTTACACCTGCCTTGGCGTATATACCTGTGGACCCTGATAGTCCTGATGCCCATCCACTGACAGCGCATGTATCGCTGACATTAGTGTATGCAGACTTATAGAAAAAGTCTTCTTGTTGTGGTATATGAAAGACGGGTTGGTCGTAGGACATAGTGATGAGGCTTGTGCCAACCTTCTCATTGTATATCTCGCCACTGATAGTGGCCTTGCCATTGAAGAACCAACCGTAGGACATTTCAACATCAAAGCCACCGATTTTCTTGGTCATAGTCTTGCGGTCATTACTCAGAACGGCATTGGTAGCTTCCTTCAGAGTAAAGGGTAAGTCGAGGTTTCCTCCCAGTGTTCCTGAGACGGTGAGGGAAGTCTTATCTTTACGATCAATCTTCATATATTGATAGAATTTCACTCCCTCCACCACGTCGGCATAGAAAAAGGCACGGAAATCAGTTATGGTTGGCTCGACAGTGTAGGAAAGCGCAAGGCTTCCATCGAGCGAGATCTTGAAATTGTCGTTGAAAGCAGAGATGGCATCGCCATTAAGATTCAAGGCTGTAGCCGAGCCAGAAACTGTTGGCAGCTCGATGGGCTCCTTGCATTCAAAGGCACCGTCGATGGCGTTCACACCACGTGTCTTGGCTCCAGAGGATGCACTTGATCCCGCTGCTGCCTTGACAATGAGACGGTCGAAAAGTTCTTCCAGTGCCGCTGCTTCCGTTTCGATGGTGGTTCCATCGCTACCGTTGCTGACTTTTGTTACCTTACCAGAAAACCCGCTTGGAAGATACTTCACAGGCTTTTCTATCAGCACCTTGTCGCCCACCTTGGGGATGACAGAGGATGGGGCAGAGGACGAAAGACGGAACCAACTGACAGAGTCAGAGGCCACGATATGGTCAGTCATTGTCTTGTCTGGGCATACGACATCGGCCTTGACGATATTCTTTGGAGTGACGAAGGCCACGCTGTCGATGGCAGAGACGGGGATGCGGAAGATGCTGTCGAGAGCGTAGATTTCCTGCACCACATAGTCGATCTGCTCCTTGCCGAGCGTGTCGATCTTGGAATACTCAATGCGCTCGATGTCAGCAAAAAAGAAAGCATTGAAGCTTCCGTCGTTGCGGAAGATATAAAGTGCATTCTGGTCACTCTTCTGCTGGGCTTGTACAGGCAGGAAGAATAGGATCGCTGCCGCAAAGGCTAACGTATATTTTAACAATGTGCTGGTCTTCATCGCTTTGTGATTTTATAGGTGACGTTGTCTGCTTTAACGAGATAGATCCCAGTGGGCAATCCAGAGAGACTGATGCGATAGGTACCTGTGCGATGAGGTTTCAGCTGACGGATCAGCTTACCATCGAGGGCATAGATACTGGCAGTGGCATTCGCTTTGAGCTGGCTGATAACAAGCACATCACCCTCGAATGCTACTCCTGTGGGTGTAGTGATTTCTTCGTTGATGCCTGTTGTCGATCGCTTGTCGTAAGTGAAGCGCAGGACATCGGCAAGGGC
>JAFSNR010000202.1 GCA_017443345.1 Prevotella sp. | reverse complement strand
GGTAAAGAAAAGAAGAAAGATTAACATAAAACGTAATTCTACTATGTGTATGAGAACAATAAAAAGTCTTGGTGCACTCCTGTTGGGTGCCCTTTCTGCTGCACCTGCAATGGCACAGCAAACCTATGAAGAGATGGAACAACTGACCGTCAACGAACAGGTGACAACTGTCATCACGGCTTCTGAGCCAGTCCGTTTCGTTGACATCAGTACAGACAAAGTTGTTGGCGACCAGCCTATCAACAACACCATCCGTCTGAAGCCCAAGGAGGGTGCGGATGTTCATGCTGACGGCGACGTGCTTGCCATCGTCACCATTGTTACCGAACGCTACCGTACCCAGTATGCCCTTATCTATACGACCCGACTACAGGAGGCTGTCACAGATAAGCAGATACTGCCAGAAGAGAAGATTGCCTACAACAATCCTTCTGTCAGCATGTCCACCGAGGAAATGGCTAAGTATGCACGTTCCATCTGGAACTCTACGGCTCGCATCCGCAATGTCAGCACCAAGCAGCATCGTATGACCATGCGCCTGAACAACATCTATAGCGTAGGTGAATACTTCTTCATAGACTTCTCCATAGAGAATAGGACAAACATCCGTTTTGACATCGATGAGCTGCGAGTGAAACTGTCCGACAAGAAACAGTCGAAGGCAACCAATGCCCAGATGATAGAACTCACTCCGGCATTCGTCCTTGACCAGAGCAATTCGTTCAAGTATGGCTACCGAAACGTCATTGTCCTGAAGAAGATGACCTTCCCGAATGACAAGGTTCTGAGCATCGAACTGTCTGAGAAACAGATTAGCGGCAGAGCCATCACCCTCAATATCGACTATGAGGATGTGCTCTATGCCGATTCGTTCAACTCTGTTTTACTGAAGGAGGAATAAGCCATGAAGAAGATTCTCTTATCAATGATAGCGGCAGTCTGTATGACCGCATCAGCCTTTGCCCAGGCACACAGCGACCGTATCTCCCTTGGTGTCGGACTGCTCTATGAGAATGGACTCGATGCCACCCTGTCATGGGAGCATGAGACCAAGTACCACAATGCGTGGGAGTATTTTGTCAACGGCTATCTCAAATGGGACGAATGTCAGTCCTGTGGTCATATCTGCCCGGATTCCTTCTGGAAGAACTACCGCACTTGGGGCGTAGGTGCTGCTTACAAACCCTGTGTGGTACGCGGACGCAACCACTATGGCAATGTCCGTATCGGAGCCAGTGTCGGCAGTAACACAGATAAATTCCTTGGTGGCTTCCATGTGGGATATGAGCATAACTTCGCCCTCCGAAAAGGATGGGTGTTGTACGTGCAAGCCAAATGTGATCTGATGGTTCCCGACAGGGAAGATCTGTTTCGTGAAGGCATTGTCATAGGTTTCAAGATACCAACCCTCAAACACTAATCAAGATGAAGATACTACATTCTATTTACGCTGCTTTAGCCGTAGTCGGTCTTGCAGCAACCTTGACTTCATGTGACGAACACATAGAGTTTCCAGATACAGCCATGAAGACCTGCGACATCCTCTGCACCGACGGAGAGATTGTACGTTATGACGATGTGGCGAGCAAGGGTAAGACCCCCATTGGTGTCGTTTTCCATGTCAACCAGGACGGAAAGACCGAAGGTACAGGCTATGCCGTCTATCTCTGGGATGTGCAGCCGTCAGCCTTCAGCGACAGCCTTGGAGTCAAGCAGAACACCTCGGCTAACCCGACAGCCTTTGACGGCAACAGTAACACCTACGCCATGTATGCCTCTGGTGTCTCTTCTGCGGCAGAAACCGTCTTTGACATGTGGCGATACGGCCAGAGTGCCTACATACCGTCCGTTGCCCAGCTACAGTTGCTCTATGCCTCACGGAATGCCGTCAACAGTTACATCAGCAAATGCGGTGGTGACATGATTCCGACAGAGCCAAGTGAATGTTGGTACTGGAGTTCTACTGAGGTCAGCGGTCAGGAGTCTGCCAAGGCATGGCTCTTCTCCTTGGCATCAGGTGCATTGCAGGAAACCCCGAAGTTGGAGTCTCATAAGATACGCCCAATCATCACGTTATACAATTAAGTTTCAGTAAGGATATAATCAGGAATGGAAGAAACCAAAGAACTTCAGACCGCCTATAAGATATTCCGAACGCTCATCTATGTCTCGCTCGTAGTTGAGTTCTTCGAGTATGCCATAGACCCGGAGCTGCTTGACTATTGGGGAGGCATCGTCTGCGATGTCCACGACCGCATGAAGCGGTGGTTTATCTATAACGACGGCAATCTGGTATGGAGCAAACTTGCCACCATACTCTGCATCTGCATCACCTGCATAGGTACTCGAAACAAGAAGCACATCGAGTTTGATGCACGTCGTCAAGTACTCTACCCATTGGTCGGTGGATTCGTCGTGACGCTCCTTTCCATCTGGCTTTTCAAGACCCGTATGGACACGCGGTTCTATACGATAGCTCTCAACCTCTGGCTCTATATGGCAGCCTCCATACTTGGAACGAT
>JAFSNR010000201.1 GCA_017443345.1 Prevotella sp. | reverse complement strand
AGAAGAAACAGTTATTTAGGCAGAGAGTAATGAAAGTTCAACTTAAATATAAACAACAAATGAAGAATGTAACTAAATTATTTTCAGTAGTTATGATGATTTTTGCTTCACCAATACTTGAAGTACATGCACAGTCGTATGTCACCTATAATCATGATGAAGCGAAGATGAATCAGATAACCGTACAGGAGATTGGCTCAGGTGGTTTGACCCCTGCCTTCTACTATGATGTTTTCCATCGCAGTTATCAAAGGTCTGCTGGCTCAAAGAACAAACTCACTTACCGTTCTCTGGCAGGTGTGGCAGGATGGCAGCAGGTCGAAGATGCCGATTCTGTCAAAGCCTCATTGGAGAAACGTGCCGAGATTGAAGCCCTCAATGTGGCTGACCGTCAGATTGACTTGGCGTGGCTTGCTGAAGGACAGAAGATAACGAATAAGCTGAATGACTTCCAGAACAACATCAACCGCATTGTCGGAGCAGGAGGAACATTCAACGACAAGGAACGATGGGATAACTACTATGGTATTTTCAGGTGTGCCATCAAAGCCACACAGGATGCCTACATGCCCAACTCTCAGCGAAAGAAAGAATACCTGGCTATCTATGCAGACATCTGTAAGGAGAACGAAACCCTTATCAAGTTCATCGTTCAGCTGAACAACAGAACCAGGACGGCAGAACTGCTTGAAGCAACATGTAGCCGTCCCAACCATAACGGAGCGTTTGCCAGAGCTGTCTACAACAGATGGCGTGATGCGGGCTGGAAAGTCCAGTCAGGGAACGGCACGTCTGATGGCGGTTCAGGTTCAGCAGATGGCACAGTCACCATACAGGAATAGCCTTCAAAGCAATAAAAATAATTGACAAACTCCATAATCAGAAAACCCAATGGCAGATACAAGCATACTATCAGACTTTGGCATCAATATCCTTGAAGAAGAGATTGATGATGTGATTTTCCAAACCAACGAGTTTCTTTGTGACGCTACTTTTACTGGCTCTCAGGGAAGTTTCTGGTGGATATTACAGATGAGTATGGCACTGGCCGCACTCTTCTCCATCATTGTTGCCGCAGGAATGGCTTACAAGATGATGGTGAAGCATGAACCACTTGACATCATGAAACTGTTCAAGCCTCTTGTCATCAGTGTCATCCTATGCTGGTGGTACCCACCGGCAGATACAGGCATTACCCGTAGTGGCAGCAGCTGGTGCTTTCTCGACTTCCTCAGTTATATCCCGAACTGCATAGGCTCCTATACCCATGACCTCTACGAGGCAGAGTCCATCATCATTGAGGACAAGTTTGAGGAGATACAGGAGCTGATTTATACCAGAGACACCATGTACACCGACCTTCAGGCCAAGGCAGATGTTGCCCATACGGGAACTTCTGACCCAAATCTTATAGAGAGCACGATGGAACAGGCAGGTGTCGATGAAGTCACTAACATGGAAGAGAATGCCAGCAAGCTATGGTTTACCTCCCTGACAACAGGAGCTGTGGTTGGTCTTGACAAGATTATCATGCTGATAGCCCTGATTGTGTTCCGCATCGGATGGTGGTCAACCATCTATTGTCAACAGATATTGCTCGGTATGCTGACGATTTTCGGACCTATTCAATGGGCTTTCAGTCTCTTGCCAAAATGGGAATCATCATGGGCGAAGTGGCTCATCCGCTATCTGACCGTCCATTTCTACGGCGCGATGCTCTACTTCGT
>JAFSNR010000200.1 GCA_017443345.1 Prevotella sp. | reverse complement strand
AGCCATTGCTGTTCCTTCCGCCATACTGTGCCTGATGGTTGACTATCTTCGCATTCTTGCTCAGTTCGGCACTGATTTTGGAGAAACTATACTTCCTGTCAATCTTCGAGCCGTTGAAGTGCAGACCATCCTTTTCAAAGGTGACTCCCTGAATATCAGTTGTAGTGCCACGATAGGTAAAGGACATGCTGATACCTTGCTTCTTCAGAGCCGCCTCCAACTCCTTCCAGTTCTTGCATCGCGGAACTACAGCCTCCAGCGCATCATATATCTGGTATTTCACGGCATCAGCCCCGCGAAGCCGCTCACGGTGAACATGATCTTTGCCCTGTGCCATGTGTAGGCCGTACTTTGCAGTGAGTTCCTTGCATATCTTAGCACTCCTCACCCGGTCGTTCTTGTCGGAGATAAGATGACCGTTGTTGTCGATGCGGTTGAAAACAAGGTGACAGTGAGGGTGCTCACGGTCGAAGTGGCGCACAAGGATGTATTGGGTGTTCTGGATGTGCATCCTTCGCATGTAATCATCAGCGACCTTTTGCATCAGGTTGTCATCAACCTTGTCAACATTCTCCTTCGAGAAGTCGAGTGAGATATGTCCCACCATCACTTTCACATCAGGGCGAAGCTGGCTCTGAAGACGGAAGGAGTTGATGATGGACTGTCTGTCAGTAGTCAGCACTCCTTTCGAGTCCAGAAGCCTTGCATCCTTCTTGTCCTGAGTGACGTAGCGGACTGCGCCGCCAAAGTCATGCCCCTTTTTTATCTTTGCCATCATAGAGTATCTGTTTTATGAGGTTATTGACTTGCTCGGCACCGGAACGGTACAGTTCTGCATCACGGTAATACCCGTATGTGTTAGCCTTATGAGCCAACTGATTCATGTTGTTACCCATGCCAGCCAACTGGCGGTAGAGTTCCATCTGCTCTTTACTGAGCCTTTCCACAACTTGCCCATTCAGCACCATCTGACGCTGATACTCGGTCAGTCGCAGACCAGCCTGCTTCGAGCGGTTCTTAACCGTTACATACTCCACCGTGTTCAGCCGGACAGGTGGCAGTTTGTACTTCCTCTTTTCCGTATTCGGCAGTCTTGGGCGACCGCCTTTCTTCGTAGTACTTTTCATGTCCTATATACCTTATTATATATGTAAGTGAGACCAACGGGATGCTGAATGCTCGCCATCGGTGGGGAGCATGGGTTTTGAGTCGCTCAAAACATAAACTTGCTCCCTATGGATACATGACTCTCCCTGTATTATGTTGGTGATAGCCGCTATATGGGTCTTTTGCTTGTACAGCAGGTTATCAATGAGTAAGTCGGCGATGTCGATTTTCGCTAAACGCTGTTCGATAGTGGCTACTCGTTCTAGGTAATCGCTAACATGGAGATGCCAACCGTTGGCATTGAGTTCCTTTGACCGATTCAGCCATTGACGATATGCCTCACCGTCTTTGTCAGTATCAGGGAAGAGGATTGAGTTTCTTTCCTTGATGGCACTCAGCCGTTCTTCCTGAAGATTCCCTTTTGAGCCTGTTGCCATCCAAAGAAGGTCGGGAATGCACAACGAGCAGATGACGGCTGACTTCTCGCTTTCGACGATGCCGATGGTCTTACCCTCACTGGTAGAGAGGTTCAGTAAGTGCTCACCGAACAGGGTCTGTTTGATGGCATAGTCGGCAGACAATTCCCCACGTTTGGACAATTCTTTGGGGATGCTCAACGGCGTATAAAATTTGTTCCGATGACCGTCTGGTTTGTATGCCATCACCTTTCCCATCCGTGCAACATCGCCTTTGTCAATGTACCAATAGATAACGTGACCGCCTTTCGTGACTCCCAATTGGTAGGCGTTGACTATATCAACGATTTTGTCAACATCGGCAACCAGTAGTTTCAGAAAGGAAACGAAATCAGAACTAAGATTTCTGTCAAGACTTCGGGCCACGTAGTCTCTTTGGACGATCACAGGGGTCACGCTTCGTTTCTGGTGGTTGACAACGGTGGCTATCGGTTGAGCGTAGTCAACAGTGTCCTTGATGTAGAATCTGTTGGTGTTAATACCATGCTGTCGGCACATATAGATGAAGGAGGCAATGCCTACCTTATTGTTTGTGTGCAGCGCATTGTTGAACTTGTGGTTGTTCTCTGTCTCATTATATCTGCTGCTCAGTTTGCTGATGCTCTTGAACATGGCTCGTCCATTCTCTCCAAGATTGGAGAGGGCAAACGCCCCCTTCGTCCAATCATCGAAGGTCTCGAACATATTGATGCCTCGTGTAACGACTTCGTTTACTAAGGCCTGATAATCGTACCTATCCATTTTGATTCTTCTTTTTGTTTTCGTAACTTTGAATAAGTTTGGTCACACTCGACTTGTCCTTGTAGCCGAGTTTCTGGGCTATCTGCTCATAAGTCATTCCTTCCTCCTTCATCTGAATGGCTCGCTGATACTTGGCTTCCCTGCTCGTATCAACGGGAACGAGATTCTCAAACGGTACACGTTCACCAGTCTCTTTGAAGGTCAGATGATTGGAGAAGAATAACTTGATGGACTCCGACTTGTAATCAGCAGACAGATAGTTGCCCTTGACGCAACACAAATGCTTATAGGTGACATCTGCAATGTCGCTACGCAGTTCGAGCACCAGACGCATCTTTGCCTCAAATGCCTGGCTACCCAATAGATTGTGCTTGGAAGGCATGAACATCTCAGTGCGCTT
>JAFSNR010000199.1 GCA_017443345.1 Prevotella sp. | reverse complement strand
GACTTCAAAGGCAAGACCGTTATTCCGTTCGCTACTTCCGGCGGCAGTAGCATCAAGCAGGCATGTGAAGATTTGAAAGCTGCCTATCCTGATGTTAATTGGAAGGAAGGTAAACTTCTGAACCGAGTTTCCAAGCAAGATCTGGAGGCTTGGGTTAAAGGAAAATAAATCCGATGAAGCATATACTCCTTTTCCTGTCGCTCCTGCTGTCGTTGAACTTTTCTGCTCAGGGTATCAAGACATTTGTCAGCCACCAGACGACCGAGTACCCTAAGTCACATTTGCTCGACCTCTATAAGTCGTGCTTCCAGGACTATATGGGTGCGGAGCATCTGGTGTCAGACATTGAAGGAGTCAAGGCCTATCTTAAAGAAGAACTGAACGCCACAGATATAAACGACCTACCAGAGTGGTATTATGAGCCATGTGGCATCAAGGGCAGATACGTCCGTGTCAGCCTAAGAACTGTCAAGGAAGGACACATTACGGAGGATATGCTTCTGGATGCTTTCATCAGAAGTGCAAATACGAAACATCCATCCGTCAAGTCTTGGAGTCGCAGGTGGCACAAGATTATCGGTACGATTGAAAAGATGAACTTGAACTTGCCCGATTATGACAGGGAGAAGCAATTCATAGACAGCCTTTTGTCTGTCGATAAATATGCCATCAGCCATTCAGCGGACTATCGTGAAGCATATCATCCTCACTATAGGATAGTGGAACGACGTATCTTCGAGAATGAACTGAAGCCACTGATAGATAAAAAGCAGACTCATAGATTGCTTACTCCCATTAAGAAGGATGTTCTTCCAGAACACTCGCCGAATGTATTCTTGGTGATGTACGATGCAGAGATTGGCAAGGAGCCTCTGTTGAAAGCCATCAAAGACTATAAGGTCGAGATTATCTACGACTACAATATCATCAACGGCATGGCGTTGAAGAAGCCGGATAACAAGTCGCTCGAAGAGACCATGCAATATTTCAAGAAGGTAGAAGGTGTGACAAATGTGGAATACGACAACATCATTCGCCTGACAGACCCAGTAAAACCAAAATTAGAAATCAAATGAAGATAATATTGACAGGAGCCACAGGATATGTGGGAGAAGGAACGCTGCTCGAACTGTTGAAGGTCGAAGCAGTTGAAAAAGTGTTGTCAGTCAGTCGCAAGCCGACAGGCATCAAGCATGAGAAACTGGAAGAGTATCTGGTGTCTGACTTCATGGAACTGAAAGAAGGTGACGAGCATTTCAATGGCTACGATGCCGTGTTCTTCATTGCCGGCATCACCTCTGTTGGCACACCAAAGGACGCTTATGTGCGTATCTCTCAGGAGATTCCCTTGCACTTTGCCGACATTATGCCCGACAAAGAGCGCATGACCTACATCTATCTCAGTGGTGCAGGTACAAGTCCAGACGGCAAACAGTTCTGGCAGCAAGTCAAGAGCAAGACGGAGGCAGAGATACAAACCAAGGGTTTCAAACATACATTTGGTTTCCGTCCTGCCATCATGAAGTGGACTAAAGGGCAGAAGCATATCCAGAAAATGCAGTATTTGTTCCTTCCGTTCTACCCCCTTATGCGTCTGATGGGACAGGCCAATAACATGAAGGAAATCGCCCTGTCAATGCTTACGCTGACTCGCGACGGCTATGACAAGTTTGGAATCGATCCGAAAGACATAACGAAACTGGCAAAGATGTTCTAAGCAAAATGTGATGGCTAACGAGAAAAACATCCTGCAATGTAGCAACAGACATGAGTTCCGACAGTGGCTCTTGGAACGCCACGGCAGTGAGGCAGAATGCTGGGTAGAAGTACGTCGCGGACGGCCTGACGATGACGGCGTATTTTGGTATCTCGATGCTGTGGAGGAGGCTCTGTGCTTCGGGTGGATTGACTCGACGCACAAGCTGATTGACGGGCGGCGGATGCAGCGGTTTACACCTCGAAAGAAAAATAGCCCGTGGACGGAGCAGAACAAGGAACGTGTGCGGCGGTTGGAACGGTTAGGTCGGATGACTGACGCAGGGCGACGGGTGCTGCCAGCGATGGGCGAGCGCAGTTTCAAGTTCGATGCCGATGTCGTTGCAGCGATGAAGTCCGCCCGCTGCTGGACTAAGTTCCGCCAGTTCCCTTCGCTTTACCAGCGCATCCGTGCCTACAACGTCGCGTTTTACAAACAACGTGACAGGGCAATGTACGAACAGGCCCTTGCCCATCTGATAGAAGAGACCAAGAAAGGCCGCATGTTCGGTGAGTGGAACGACTACGGACGGCTGACAGATTTTAATTCTAAACAATGGAGAAACAATGGAAGAACTAAGGATTGACCTGCGAAAAGCAACACCCGCAGAGATTGAACAGGGCATAAAGGATGCCCAGTTGTGTTTCAAACTCAACCACACGATGCCATATACTGAGGAGTATGACACCATACTCCATGAGTTGCTGGGAGAGATTGGCGAAGGAAGCCGTTTGCTGGCTCCCACGACGATTGTACGCGGCAAGAACGTGAAGATTGGCAAGCGTGTGACTGTAATGAACAACTCGCTGTTTATGTCGGCAGGGGGCATCACCATCGAGGACGATGTGCTGGTGGCGGCCAATGCCCAACTCATCAGCAACAACCACGACCCAGAGGAACATGCCATCCTCACCTGCAAGCCTGTCGTGTTGAAGCGCAACTGCTGGATTGGTGCCGGAGCAACCATCCTGCCAGGCGTGACCGTTGGTGAGAATGCCATCGTCGGTGCCGGTGCTGTCGTGACCAAAGACGTAGAACCCAATACCGTTGTGGGAGGCATACCTGCAAAACTTATAAAACGATTATAACTATGACAGAGATGGAGAAAATGAAGGCTGGCTTGGAATACAGCTATGCCGATGAAGAGTTGGAAGCCCGCAAGACACAGGCGATACTCTGGTGTGAGGAATACAATGCCATCGACGGCAGGGATTTTGAAGCCCAGTACTCCTACCTGAAGAAAATGCTTGGCAGCGTTGGCGAGAGAGTGTGGATTGCCAAGACGTTCTGCTGCGACTGCGGTAAGAATATTCATATTGGCAATGACTTCACAGGCAACTTCAACCTGACTATCCTCGACATCCGTGAGGTATATATAGGCAACCATGTGATGATTGGACCGAATACGCTGATTACAACTGTTGGCCATCCGCTGTCGCCTATGAAACGGCGTGGCTATATGGCGCATGCGGAACCTGTACGGATTGGCAATGATGTTTGGATTGGCGGTAACGTAACCATTCTGCCAGGAATCACTATTGGTAATAATGTAGTTATAGCAGCAGGTGCTGTTGTGACAAAGGATATTCCTGACAATTCCCTCGTGGGCGGTGTCCCAGCCAGATTGATTAAGAACATAGCAAACGATGTGGAAGACGTGTTGTTGAACGATAGTGAAAAATGATAGAAATCGGACTGAAACATACAAGCAAACTGACGGTCACAGATGCCGCAACCGCAATGTCGGTTGGCTCTGGTGACATGCCGGTGCTGTCCACACCTATGATGATGGCATTGATGGAGAACGCAGCCATGCTTGCCGTCAAGGATGAACTGCCTGAAGGTTGTACGACTGTTGGCGGCCATATTGAATCCTCACACCTGAAGCCATCGAAGATTGGCGATATGGTGAGAGCTGAAGCCGAGGTGACGAAAATGGACGGCAAGAAGATAGAGTTCAAGGTGTCTGCTTGGTCAGGTGAGACACTTCTTGGAGAGGGCTCGCATCTGAGATTCATTGTTGATAGGGATAAATTCATGCCAAAGCTTTAATGATATGGCATACGCAGGAAGATTTAGTCAGTCTGACGACTACAGACGTGAAGAGCTGATAAGGATTATAGAGCACTCCGTTGAGAAGTTAACCCTTCAGGAACTCGAAGCCTTGTACTATGACATGAGTACCAAAAACTACATCAATGATTAGAAACGTAATAATGATTGTCCTGATGCTGCTTTCATTAGTGGTTCATGGGCAAATAAGCAAAGGCACTATGGATGACAAACAGCAGATAGAGCAACTGTACAAACGACAGTATCGGGCAATGATTGCCAAGGACATTGCTACCCTTGATACCATTCTTGATGACAGTTCCTTTTTGGTACACATGACGGGAACACACCAGTTGAAGAAAGACTATCTCCGTGAAATCAAGAATAGAACGCTCAACTACTATTCGGTAGAGGATGATGAAATCAGTATCACCGTGAATGGCGACACAGCAACGATGACAGGCCGTAGCCGCGTGAATGCTGCCGTCTATGGCGGTGGCCGTCATACATGGCGATTGCAGATGAAGTCCAAGCTCATCAAGAAAGATGGGCATTGGATCTTTGTAGAACAGCGTGGTTCAACCTATTGATTGTAAGGGCGTATGAAGAGAGAACAGACAACCATATCAGGCAGAAGGTGCTTTCTGTATCAAGACACTGAAGCCACCCATCTGCTCGTTCAACCAATCGATGAACATGACTTGGAGGTGTTGGATCAAGAGGTTGACATCATCGGGAAGCAGACGAGCACATCTTTCAGTCTCGTCGCTTTACTCATTGAAGACTGGAATAAAGAGCTTACGCCTTGGGCCGCACCAGCCGTATTTGGGAAAATACCATTCGGCGATGGCGCAAGCAAAACGTTGGAATTTATCACCAAACAGTTATTGTCAAAGATAGCGGCAGACGGTATCTACAATGCAAACATGAAACTCCTGTTGGGTGGCTATTCCTTGGCAGGTCTGTTTGCATTGTGGTCTTCCTATCAGACGGACATGTTCAACGGTGTTGCAGCAGCATCACCATCCGTCTGGTTTCCACGGTGGATTGATTATGCCGCTGAAAGCAAACCATCAGCCAAGTCCATCTATCTCAGCCTTGGCGACAAGGAGGAAAAGGCAAAGAACCCTGTAATGGCACATGTAGGCAATGCCATCCGCAAGCAACATGAACTGCTTACAGGACAGGGAGTGAATACGATACTTGAATGGAATGCTGGCAATCACTTCGTGGATTCCGAGAAACGGATGGCAAAGGGATTTGCCTGGCTCTTAAACAATCAAAAATGACCCTGCCCAAATTCATAATAACGATGGATGGCCATTTCCGCATGGGGATGGTCAGCCAGCATAAAGACCTGCTGAAGCCAGGTGACCAATGTATCGGTGGCGGCTATTATAGGTTTGACTATGTGTCGAACAGGATTGTGCTCGACAGAAGCTCATACGATTTCGGCAAACCGAAGTGGCATCTGTTAGACACGCTGAAAATACCATCGACATATAAAGGACTGCGATTGGTGTACGTTTACGATGACGGTTTCCACGATGACTTCAGCGTCAGCGAAGAATTGAATGTCGAATATTATGACTGAGAAACAGATAACGGCAGCTAATGTCGACGAAAAGATAAAACAGCTATATCAGATGGCATTCCCAGAGGAAGAGCAGATTCCTTGGGATGACCTCATGCGCCTGATAGAAGAGATGCCGCTGGACTTCACGGCATACTATGATGGTGAGGAGTTTATCGGCTTCACCATCGTCTATCCCCGGAAGACGTTCAACTGGTTCTGGTACTTTGCCGTGCGTGAGGAACTGCGGGGCAAAGGGTACGGTCAGCAGATTCTGACCCACCTGATAGAACGGTATAAGGACAGGGCGAACATTCTCGATATGGAGTCGCCCGAACAGCCCTGTGACAATCTGGAGCAGCGCAGAAAGCGTCACGCATTTTACCTGCGCAACGGTTTCCGTGATACCTATGTGTACCGCACATACGATGGTATCACCTATACAATAATGATGATGGGCGAAGGAACTTTCACCCAACAGGATTATGATGACATCATTCAGGAACTCCAGCAGTTCTGGTGGCCTGACGATGACATCGAGGACAAAGAGAAAGGCTGACGGCACTTTCTATCTGTCACGTCTGAAATCATTTCTTCTCTCTCCGCTCCACCATGCACGAAGCACGGTGAAGAGGAGTCGGAAGACAATGACGATGATTATGATGCTGCCTATATCATCCATAGTTCATCGTGGTTTGAGGGTAAATGTTGTAAATGGGAATGTTCCGATGTCTTGCATATTTGATGGTGTAGAATGTACCTCCCCTGTTCCTGCCGTCAAAGAAAGCAATCAGCCGTGAGCTGTTTCTGACCATGAACTCATCCCTTGCAAGAAAGCATCGGTCAAAGTAATGGTCGCTGAGGGTGAATGTCTTGTCGCAATGGGCAATCATATGGTTGTACCTTTGTCTTGTGTAGCCGAACAAGAATGAAGAATGTCCTGTGTATGGAATGGCTGCAATGAGTTTCATGTCCGGGTAGAGTGCTTTCAGTTCCACCACACATTCTGCCGCCAGCAAGTCGAAGCCTTGTGCAAAACCGCTGATGAAGTTGCGATAGCCTTGCTCATAACTCTCAATGACAGTTGCTCTCAGACGGCTCTTGATAGCGTCCTTTTGTCTGTAGTCGAAACGGCGATGCCCTGTAAAGGCTGCTGTGATGGTCTTGTCTAATATCTCTTTCATTGGATTACTTGTTTACCTTGTAGTGTGTCCGTGCGAGGAAGTAGCCGCCGATGACGCGTGCTCCATACTCTTCCAACTGATTGGCATAGGCTGCGTATGAATAACCGCGTGTGATGATGTCGTCAAAGCAGAGTACCTGTTTGCCGTTCCACCACTCGGTGTCAAACTCGATGATGTTCACCTTGCGAATTTCCTTTTCGGTCTTGCGGTTCTCGTGGATGGAGAGGCGTTCTCCCACCACATGCACATGGTCGTAGCCGTTGATGGCTCCTGTCAGTTCGCATACTCGCTGGCAAAACACCTTGTAGCGGATTTCGTTCTTCTCTGCCGACGATGCCGGTACGGGGGCAAAAACGATATGGCTGCAATCCTCTCCGTACTGCTCTCTCATCCTTGCGGCTGCGGTCTCTGCGACTGCCTCTGATGCCTTGCCGTCCTTGAAGTTCCATACCAACTGGCGTGCTGCCTGCTCCTGCTCCCCTGCGTTCTTGATGCGGACGGGGAAATACTTCACAAACCATGTCTGCGGCTTGTTGAGTTGTTCTTTGATTTTGGGGTCTGTCTGTCTCATTGTCTCTGAATTTTTATTTTCCCTTTCTTTCGGCCTTTCAGCCGTGGCAGGGATTTTTTCTGCTTTCCAGAGGCAGCATCCAGACAATAGAGACAAGTGATGGGGACGAGAATACGCTTTTGCGCTGGCAAAAGGAAGATTGTCGGCAGCCTTGGCCTTGCCATGCTTGGCGGTTTGGAGGGCGTGGCTACCTTTGCAGAAACAAATCTCTGCCAATGGCTCGGAAGAATGAGTTTACGGAGTCAGACTATAACAGATACAGGCAATACTTACAACGGTAACGTCACAACGGTTATAACAGGAGCAGGTGGGCTGTAACTCCGTGTGGAAGCCCATTACAACAGAAAGCCCCCTTTGGTATGAAGATGGAGAAACATACCATCTGGCATGTCTCCCCATCCTCACAATAGGATGGCAACTACTTCCGTTTTCCCATCAGTTTGTTAAACTCATCAGCATAGAACACACCTAACAGGTACTGCTCCAAAAGGTTCAGCGGAAGATAATCGGTGCATCGCGTCCCGAAGTCACTTGACTGCTCCACCACATAGACGGCATACCTTTCCCCACATCGGGCATCTGCTGCCCGAAGAATAGCCTTGGGGTTGATTTCAACAATCCAACGCTCAATCATTGATTTACGCTCCTTGTGTGTCATATTGTTCAGTATTTAGTCAGATACCATTCATTGATATTCCATACCTCGATTTCATAATTGGTCTCATAGCCTTGTGTCTGGTAGGCAAATTCCAACTCCTTGCGGAGTCTGCGCCTTGCTTCTGCTTCCAGTACTCGCTTTGAAGTCTTTTCAATTCTCTCTTCATCAAAAAACTCTTCCAACTCTATACGGTGGTTCTTGACGATGGCATTCACGGCAGCATGTTTGCTTGTGAACACTCCGGCACTTTCGCATTTGCTGATTTCATGCCAAGCATTGGCTTCATACACTACAAATATCTGTTTCATAATGATTTGATATTGCAGGGGATAGGCAGCGAACTTGCCACCTATCCCCAAGGTTAGTTAGTTACTTGCCTATCTCACTCGTCAGATACTCCAAATGACCAGCAAAGACCTCGTCAATCTCAATCTCATGCTCGTTTCCTCGGTCGTTCTTCTCATCGCCAATGATGGTGAAATATCCGTCCTTGTCAACTCTGACAGAAAGGATTACCACATCGCAAGGCTCGTCATAGTCGTAGGCTGCCACTATAGGACATTCACCCTCGAAGTGCCACTCATAGCCATCATCCACCTTTTCGCCATACAGACGAAGTGCGGCGGCAAGTTCCTCCTGCTCACGGTTCTTGACCTCCTTAACGCTGTCATAGATGGAGAAGTCTTTCAGCCTTGCTTGACGTGTTACATGGATTTCTTCTCCATTGGCCTGACAGATGCCGAAGTCATGGAACTGCACCGGCACAAAGTCAATGGGTGCTGCCATCCATGAAATGTTATTCAGTGAATAGTCATGCTCTGCCAAAAACTGCTCAATGTCCTCTTCAATCATGTAGTCGGGAACATTCAGAAACTCGATGCGCACATTTGCGCTGTCCATTACGATAATCTTCATAATCTTCTTTGTTTATAGGGTTATACAATCAGTCGTTATCATAGAGCTTTGACAAAAAGGCTTGCAGTTCTGCGTCCTCAATCTCTGCAAGGGTGCAAGGCTTGAAATCCTTGTCCTGCTCAATCCGCAATGTGCCAAGTCCGTACTCGCTTGCATCGTAGGTGATGCTTGCCATTTCGTTGGCAGACTGGTAGCCGTATTCCGTTTCATACAGACCCACCACAATGCCATAGAGTGTGAAGTCGCTGCCCTCCTGCTGTCCTTCCATGATGTACCAGCGGATGTTTCCAAGGTAAAACACTGCGATGCACATTGCATCCTTCTTCTTTGCGTCCTGAGAATACAGGGGATAACTGCTCAGTGCCTCGGTCAGCTCTGGAGTTATCAGTCGGTTGAAATCTGTTGTTGCCATATTGCTTGAAGTTTTTATTTTCCCTTTCTTTCAAGCCTTTCAGCCTGTGATTGGGAATTTTTCTGCTTTTCAAGGTGATAGCAAGGCAATAAGGCAAGAAGAGTTTCAAGAATACGCTTATGCCTGGCAGAAGGAAGATTGTTGAAAGCGAAGCCCTGCTGTTCTTGACGGTTTGAATGGCGAAACTACCTTTGCAGAAGAATTACTATTCACGGGCTTTGAAGGAATGACATGAAAATGTTATGCTATAAGGCTGTGCCCTAAAATGATATAAGAGGTGGGTGGGTACAGTCAGAACCGGCATCATCAGCCAGCATGTCAGAATGAGGAGTCGCCATCAAACGAAAATGGCGGGACGTATGTAGCAAAACGTGTAGTTTTGCCACATACATGCTGCCATAGTTTGATAGAGTCTCCTTGACATGCTTTCGGAAAAGGGAGATTCCTCTTATGATCGATACACTCGACCACAAGAGGAATTTCTGTTTGACGAACTGATAATGCCGTTGGGCTGTAGGTGTGGGTAACGGTTATAAGTCTGGCACAAAATAGCATGTTTACAAACGGACTCACTTTATGCGTTAGAAGAGACAGGAACTACCCGTCAGCCTATAATGGCAATGGGTGGAAATGATGCCGCCATCCAGTCAAGGCAATCAATGGGCGAAGTGACTGACAGATAGCCAGAACAGAGTCGGTGAGGTCTCGCAAGGCGAACTCACCGACCCTGTTAGCAGATACCTGGCAGCCTTTTCGCGATTGCCTCGCCCTGTGGCAGTGTCTTTCTTTCATGTCATGCTCCGCTGACTGAAAATAGAGTCTCTGTTATAGGGTCTGGACGGCGGCCTCATGGTGTGGGGCGAAGCATTACAAAAAACTCACCGTCGAACAAGACGAAGCGTAGTAAAAGCGAGTACACGGAAATCGTCCTGCCGTTTACAGCAGGACGCGATAGGTTTCAACAGAGGACAACAGTAGCCCAATCGATGGGCTTTCCATCTTGCTTCATCTTTTCGATTAAAGCCTTAATCTGCTCACGTTTGATGTCTCTTGGTTTTTCCATAAAAAAGAAAAATTGTGGGCAGATGGTTAGTCTGCCCGTTACCTTTTTACTTTGTCTGAAAGCACACTCTGCCTTTCCTGCGAAGTTGCAACACAAGGTGATATTCCTTGTTTAAGTCAGCCAACTTCTGTAGTTTCTGCTGATTTTCCTCTGTATTCTCTAACAGAGAAGCATAAATCAGATTTCCGACCTGCCTCCCCTCATTGATGTCAAAAGCCTTGAAGCCTTTGCATCCATCGAATGAAGCGTAAACAATATTCCAATCCATAATCAAAAGATGTTATTAGTCCACAAATTCAAACTCGTCCCGATAGCATGTAATCTCTGCTCCGCTGCCCAATACGATGCAGTTGTACTGATAGCCATGATAGCCACCCTCGATGCTGTTCACATCAACTCTGATGTCCCAATATCCTTTGTAGGGTACGAATAGCCTTGCGTATCTCATATCACTTTGTTTTGATGGTTCTACATATTGTTAGAATGGCAAATCCTTACCGTCTGGTGCAGGAGCATCAGCTGGCGGTGTCGGCGTGTTCTTCTTCGCCTTTGCACCTTTCTTGGCTGCTTGCTTGGGATTAGCGTCCTGCTCTTCTTTCTTTCCTGCGTTCACAAAAGCAATGCTATCCGCATTGATGGAGATTTGCACATGGCTCTCGCCTTGTCTGTCTGTCCATTGAGAAGTGGAGATAGTACCCTCCACGAGAATGAGCCTGCCCTTAGTGAGGTATTCAGCCAAACGGACATGGTTCTCTCTGCTGCTGCGTACCCTTACCCATGTGGTGATGTTCTGACCTTTGGAATAATCATCTACGGCAATATCAACTGCCATGAATGTTCCGTGCGTTCCTGCGATGACTTGGCAATCCTTGCCGATGCGTCCGATAGTATGAGTGTAAATCATAATCTGAAATGTTTGATGGTGAATTGAATGATGTTATCTGTAAGTTTTCTTTTCCCTATCTTCAGGCTTTCAAACCCCAAGGGGAAGAAGAATGCTCACTTGGCCTTCTTCTTTGAAGTTTTCTTCTCCTCCTTCGGAGCTTCTTCCTCCTTGTCGGGAGTCTCATAGAACTTGGTGGCTACCAGCAGCACGCGCTGATGCTTGACACCTTCCTGGTCGCTCCATTCCTCTGGCTTGAAGTAGCCCTCGACAGTGAGCATTGTGCCCTTGGTGAGCTTGTCGAACGAAGTGGCGTTCTCGTTCTTGCGCCATGCTTCCACGTTGACGAAAGCCGATACGCGGTTGTTTTCCTCGCCGTTCTTCTCGTTACGGCCGATAGCCAGTGAGAAACGTGCTACTGAAGCGGTTGTGAACTGACGGATTTCTGCATCCTTACCTACGAAACCTGTTACTGCAAAATTGTTCTCGATCTTTT
>JAFSNR010000198.1 GCA_017443345.1 Prevotella sp. | reverse complement strand
CTGCCATGCAACTAACTTCTTCATACGATTTGATTTTAAATGTTGATATTGTATTGATTGAATTTCTCTTGCTTACTCTCATGCCAACAGACGCATTACATCAAGGATGGTCAGGTTAGTAGCAGACAAGTCCGTCCTTTTAAGCCTACTGTTACATCGGTCAATTAAGGCTTCGCATTCATCGACGGCTCTCTTTGACACTATCTGATACCGTGAGTTTACCTCATTGTTGGCTACTGTAAGCGGTGTGGCTATATCCCTGCTCTGGCCACGAAAAGCCACGTTGAAGCAGATGCCCAGCTTGCCGTCCTCATGCTTCAGCAGAGGATCGACATAGTATCTGAATGTGACAGTGTCCTCATGTACCGAAGTAAGGAAGTCACCCTCCGTTCCACCCAGTTCCTTCAGACGGCTGTTTGACATCAGATGATATTCGAATACGTAATTGATCAGACGGAAGTTCGCATCGTTGATGCGTGAGAAGTCCTGCCGGATATACATGTTCGTTACAGTGAACACCTTAACTTTATGGTTCAGCATCTCATGTATCGTGAACTTGTCAATGCCAGCTTCATTATAGGCAATAGTGGCCATCGAGTGCCTTGCCGCATAAAACTGCAGGTTGGGCACACCCACCTTCTCGCCTACGATTTTCAATCCCCTGTTGACTGTCTGGTTGAAAGTCGTCGGATCCTTGTACATGTAGTTGAAGCAGAACACAAAGTTCTTCTTTTTGTGCCTGGTACACCGATATTTCTTGATGAGAGGCAATAACAGAGGATGCGGACTGATGACAATGCGGGCATGGTCAGGCCGTCTGTCTTTCGTCTTGGCACGGTCATAAGTGATGTTGCCCCGTTCGTCCCACTTGCAACTAAGCAGGTCTATCGTGTTTGTACCCATCAGCATAAAGGAGATGGTGAACACGTCACGAGCGAGGTCGGCGACAGCCCTTCCCTCGGTATCGTCGGGAAGATTAGCTATGGCGCGTATAATATCCACTGGCAGAGCACGTTTCTCCGTCTGGATTTCCACATGAGGCGGATGATAGAACTCCAAAGTCCTCTTGATAACCTTGTTCTCCTCACGACCCTCGTTATAACGCTGCTTTGCCGAGTTGAACATACGCTTGATGACCTGCGGATAGACACTGCGAGCCGTCTTCTTGTCACCAAGCCACTTCTCGAAGCTCCTCATAAAGACCTTGCTGATGTCATTACACATGTAGCTGTCACGACCGACGAACTTGATGAAAGCATTCAATGCCACAAGATGGTTCCGGCTGCATTTCTGGTCTTCATGCTCCTTGATCCACTCACGTCCATACTGGATAATGTCAATGCTGACATCACCGACACCGACGATGTAATTGACTACCGCATCGATGTTCATGTCATACTGGTCCAACTCCAGCTGCTTCAACTTGGCATTGAAGTCTTTCAGAAGAGCCTTGACCTTCCGCTTCACCAGCTCATTGCGGATAGTCCATTTCTTGGTCATTTCCGTCTTGGAAACATAGATGCCTGTCTCAATCAGCCTTTTCTCATGGTGGTGATACAGGCGTATGCCAACCTCACAGGTTCCTTTCCTGCTGATGGCAGTCTTTGAAACTTCAACTTTTAGTGTAGCCATAATCGTTGTTATACTATTAACTATTACCTTCGCGCGTACATATATATTATATACTCTTATGACAGTAGCTTGTTGACCAAGTCATTGATGTCATACTGAGCCGCTTTCAAGTCAAGCCTGCTGATACGCTCCTTGCAGGAATTGACAAGAGCCTCGCAACGTTTTACAAGATACTCGTTGGTGAGCTGGCCATCCTCAGAAACATCATTCTCCGAAACGAATATCGATGTACCGATAAGCTTGCTCTGTCCCTTGTATGCTACCTTGATCTCCACATTCCATGACTTTCTGGTGTTGATGTCCTGTGGAGTCAGCTGCCAAGTGATGTCCACAACCGTATCAACAACATTCGTCAGGAAGTCGCCAGTCAACAAGGCACCACCTTGATGCTTGTCCTGATGAGTACCTGACTTTTCCTTTTCCATGTCATTGAAGACAAAGTCAATGAGCTTGAAGTTAGCCTCATTAATTTTGCGGAAGTCCTTCTTGATATAGATATCCGTTATCTTGTACACAGGCAGCTGATGGTTCAGCATATCGTGTATGGTCATCTTGTCAATATCGGTTTCATTGAAGGCAATGGTCGCCATCGTATGTCTTGCGGCATAAAAAGTGAGACCTTCCTCGTCAATCTCCTTTCCAACCTCCTTCATGCCTCGGTTCAGGTTATAGCTGAAATCGGCAGGATTCCTGTACATCCGGTTGAAACGGAACACATACCTTTCCTTTTTGTCCAATACAGACGCATATTTCTTGATAAGAGGCATGAGTAGCGGATGCGGCTTGATGACGATGCGGGCATGGTCAGGTCGCCTGTCCTTTGTCTTGGCACGGTCATAGGTAATGTTTCCCTCGCCATCCCATTTGCATGAGAAGATATCAATGCTGTTGGCACCCATCATCATGAATGAGATAAGGAATACGTCACGAGCCACATTGCGGCTTGAATTCGAGCGTTCCTCATCTGGGATGGCAGCCAAAGCCCTCAGATGCTCCAGGGAAATGGCACGTTTCTCCGTACATACATGAACAGGAGGGTCGAAGAACTCCAGTGAGCGTTTGATGATCTCCTCACCGTCGAGGTTGTCATTGTAGGTCTCGCGGGCCTCGTTGAATACGCGCTTGATACATATACAGTAGAGGTTGGCCGCACGATGCCTGTCACCAAGCCAGCGTACATAGGACTCCATCAGTCGTACCGTAATCTCATTGCAGTCAATAACCTTACGTCCCATGAACTTGATGAACGAGTTGAGGGCAGTCTTGTAGTTACCCATACCCTTGATTTCATCCTCATGAGTCTTTATCCACTTCTGGTAATAGTCCACGAAGTCAACAAAGGTTGGCTTGACAATGTCTTTGCGTGTGATTCTCCTTACAAGTTCATCGGCAGTCATGTCGTTGAACTCTAGGTTCTCCTCCTCGATACGTTTACGGTAGATGCGGAGGATGTCCTCACATTTCTCCTTCTTCTGAAAGTTCTTGATCTTGAAAGACGAGGTCAGTTCGTCACGGGTGACAAACACCGTAGTAGGGATGTATTTCATCACCCTTTTGTGCGTGACCCTGATGACAACGTTCCACGTCTTGTCCTTTCTCATGTTGTGCTTCAGCACCTCATACTTTAATGTAGCCATATAAGTCAATTTTATAGCGGATTTACCCGCTGATTTTTTTTATTTTCTGCAAATTTACCTTTTCAGGGCCTGAGAGCCGAATTTTGGCGAAAATCGACCATTTTACAAGTAACCATATATGGGAACAAGTAAAAATGCACCAATCCCACAATTCTGTAAGGAAAGATTACTTTTTCTGT
>JAFSNR010000197.1 GCA_017443345.1 Prevotella sp. | reverse complement strand
CAGGAGTGCCGGATGCCACCGCTGGCATTCAGAAGGACTACGTCGACAGAACCGTCCTTCTTGTATACCTTCAGCTGACGTGTCGTCTGGGATAAGCTGGTCAACGACAATGTCAGCAATGCCAATATAGTCAGTATCTTTTGCATATTTCTATACTTATTCTTTATCTATCTGTGTGAAACCGCCCTTACAGGTCTTCCCATATATCGGAAGACGGCGGCTTTCTGTTCTTCACTATCGTATGTACTATAGGGGGTATAGCCCGTTTCCCGATAAACACTTCTGGTATTACCGTTCCAAGTGAGGGTATAGGCAGACTGTCCGCTGTTGCCGCCAATCTGAGAGGTATAATAACTGCCACTACTGCCTATACGCAATGGGGAACCGCCTTTCCACAGACCGGCATTGGGCAAGAAGATTCTACACCCCTCGTAGCCCGCAACGACACTGGTCACCCAGTAGCCCTTTACACCGTTCAACAATGTTGGCGTCCATTTGCAATAACTACTGTTAAGAAGTTCCTGACACTGTATCACGGTAGGCATCTGCCAAGCCTCGCCCATGGTGACGCGAGCGGCATCGAAATTGGTGGCGGCAATGTTGCCGTTGTCACCAATGGTCTGATATACCCCCTCTACACGGTACTGGTAGTTGTCCTCGGTATAGGACTGCTTGGTATGTGTCTCACCCCATGCAAAGTAGCTGCCATACTCCTCGGGACTGCTGCTCCCGACGTTCATATTCGCCCACAGCGTACCCGACGGCAGGCCCAAATCCACCATCTCCCAGCCGAAGTGCTTAGCCTCACCGTATTTCACCTCACCGTCCTTCTCCACGTAGGCGCGATACCAGTAGCCCATGTTACCCTGAACACTGACTGTATGGGAATAACTGCATACTTCAGTGATGGTCTTATGGTATTCCATCAGGGCTGATGCCTTATCTACCTGAGGAGAACTGCCAAAGACAAAGCCTACGGTCAGTCCGTCGTTGACGGCCTGATTGCTGACGATAGTGGCATAGACTGCAGCCTGCGTGTCATCCAGTTTCCACACTGCGCTGTCTGTCTGTATATCCAGTACCTTACCGTCGGCCATCACGGCATTAGGCGTTGCCACGGCGCGTACGGCTTTTCCCATGAAGCGTTTAGAAGAATAATATCCTGGATAGTTGTATGTACTGAACGGACTATGGCTATTAGCAGAATAGACATTCTTTGTTCCACCATTGAACGACAAGGTGTAAGCATATTCGCTGGCATCACCGACGGCCACACTAGTGGCATAGCAGGCTCCGGTCTCACGATAGTAATGGGCACCTTCATACTTGAGTCCGGCAGCCGGCAGGAAGATGCTGTTTTTATTGCCAGGCTTCCGGCTCTTCACACGGTAGCCGTTCACACCGTTGCAGAGTTCCCACTCCCAGTCACAGTTGTTAAGCAACTCCTTGGCTTCCTCATCGGTAGGCATTCGCCAGACATTACGCATGTTGACATGGGCAGCATCCATATCAGATTGGGAAATGCTATAGTCGTTACCGAGATTCTGAGTACCCCACGTATAGTTTTCATTCGTATAGCTCTGCTTCTCTTCGGTCTCTCCCCAAGCATAGTAGTTGCCATAATCCTCGGGGAGGCTGGCACCGACATTCATATTCGCCCAAAGGGTACCAGTGGGCAGTCCTAAGTCAACCATTTCCCAACCGAAATGAAGAGCCTCTCCATAGAAAATTGTGTCGCCCGCAGCAAGGTAAGTGCGATACCAATAGCCCATGTTGTCATATACAGGAACCGTTGTCTGCAAGCGGCAACGGTCGCTCACCGTCTTCGAATAATAAGCCTCGCCAGTCTTCGTGATATTGGCGCTGTCGCCAATAATGAATCCTACCTCCACAGTGCCCTCCACAGGTCGTAACATGCTTATAGTTCCGTAGATAGTAGCCTGTGTGTCGCCCAATTTCCATGTAGCACTGTCAGTAAGGACGGTGTAGGCGTTATCACCCTCAATATTGCCCAGTGAAGCCACTGCACGGACGGGCTTTCCGATGTCACGCCGTGAAGAGATATAACCAGGATTGCCATAAGTGCTGAACGGACTATAGCCGGCAGAGGAATAGATGTCCCTTGAGCTGCCATAGAAAGACAGGGAATGAGCGTAGTCATTGTTGTTGCTTACCTGAGTTGAGGTGAAATAGCTTCCTCCGCTGTTATAATAGTGAAGGGATGTTCCGTACATCAATCCTGCGTCGGGCAGGAAGATGGTGTTGCCATTAGGTCCCGTCACGCGGTAGCCGTTGGTGCTGTTCTGTGTAACATGTTCCCATACACAGTCGTCACGGAGTTCCTTCATATCATCGAATGTAGGCATCCGCCAGGCATTACCCATATTGATATGGGCGGCATCGTACTGCGTACCCGAAATATCGTGATTGTAACCGATGTTTTGTGTAAGGCTGGCAAAGCGGTAGGTAGACGACTGGTAGTCACTCTTCGTTTCCGTCTCACCCCACGCATAGTAGTTACCGGTTTCTTCTGGTGCATTGGCCCCAAGATTCATGTTGGCCCAAAGCGTACCAGACTCAAGTCCGAGGTCAACCATCTCGTAGGCATAATGCCGTGGTGTGCCATACATCACGGTGTCAGATGTCTGCACAAAAGCCCGATACCAGTAGCCGATGTTGTCATACACTGGCAGCGAATAGGTGATACGACCTGCAGTAGTAGTCGTCGTGGAATATTTGTAGCGATAATTATGCACGCCACCTGCTTTCTCGTCAACGGTGATGGCGGCGCTGTCACCAACGACAAATCCCACGGTAACCTCACCCTTAATGGGCGTGGTCGAGCGCAATGAGCCATACAATGTGGTCTGCGTGTCACCCAGTTTCCACGAGGCACTGTCGGTCTGAATGGTCAGCTCCATGCCGTCGCTGGTTGCCTTAATCGTTGACATTACCGGTCTTACAGGCTTACCCATGAACCGTTTCGGGGAGCTATATGCCGGCTCGCTGTAAGTATTAGCAATACCATAACCAGATCCGCTGAAAATATTCCTGTTATTGCCGTTGAAAAAAGAAAGGGAATGGGCATAAACACTGTTATTGTCCACTTGGTTGGCCGTAAAGTAGCTGGCACCGCTGTTCCCATAGTAAAGACTCTCATTATACATTATTCCCGCAGCTGGCAGGAATATCTTGTTGCCGTTGGCCACGCTGGTGACGATGAAACCATTGATACCATTGACAGTCTGCCACTCCCATGTACAATAGTCCAAATTGTTCAGGTCTTCCCACTCCTTCTTCGTGGGCATGCGCCACGAACCGCCCCAATGCACAAAGGCAGCATCGTTCTGTGTGCCGCTGATATTGAGATTCTCACCCAGGTTGCGGGTACCATACCTATAGTTCTCGTCAGTATAGGAAGATTTCGTTTCCGTCTCGCCCCAGGCGTAGTAGTCGCCAAAGTCAGTTGCCGACTGTGCGCCGACATTCCTTACCGCCCACTTTGTGCCGTCGGGCAGTCCCATGTCGACGATGAGTGTCTCCACGGCGCGGCTGTTCTGTGCCAGACACACTGCAGGCGTCACCTGTGTAGTACTCTTCGATGGCAGGAAGATGCGGTGTCGTTTACCATCATCGGTAGATTCCGTGGGGGCTTCCACAAAATAGCCATTGATACCGTTATACTGTCCCCACGTCCACGTACATTTCTCCAGCAATTCCTGTTGTTGTTCCTCGTCGGGCATCAGCCACTCCGTCACCACCGTCTGCTCCAGCAATGCCTGATTTGCCTCCACATCATTAGCATAATAGGTGCCGTGGTCACTGGGTATCAAACCACCGATATTCGAATTCAGCCAATTCACAGACAAGCCAAGATCCACCATGCGGAACTCCGTGTCATAGATATGAAAGCTAACAGGGTATACAGTATTGGCAAGTGGCTGGAAAGTGAAGGTCTGGTAGAAAACCTTGCTGATATGGCTCAGCGTGTCGGTGACATAGTAGGTCGCCGTGAACGTACGGCTGGCTTCCTGCGGGGCTATCACCATGTAAGCAGCACAGCTGTCCTGCTCCGCCTGCACGTCGTGACCGATGAAGAAGTCCCTATCCCTCTGAGGTGTCAGGTTCAGCGTGATAGAATTTGATGTACTGATTCCGTTGTAAAGCCCGCTATTGGACAGCTGGTAGGTGCCGGCAATAGCAGTGTTACAGTTCAGCACAATCTTTTCAATGCGTACACTCGGCAAGTGGTCGATGTGCGGAAGGAAGCACAGGTAAGCCGCTTTGTGCTGAAGCGTGAAACGGTATGAATCGCCGTCAAGCGTGGCCGTTGCAACACCACAGTCACCGCTCTGACCGATGTGCTCTGTGTTGTCAGCACCCGTCTGCGTCTGCACCATCGGTATCGTCACGCTCTTGTCAGGGAAATATACCATATACGAAGGGGACTCGAAATCCAAATCCTCAAAGACAAACTCTGCGTCCGTATTGTTGTTCGTCAGGCCCTCGGCACGGCTCTCGCTGCCAATGTCAAGGCGGATATGGTCGTTCTCCGTCCAGAAAAAAATCACGTTGCCAGTGTCTGGAGTCCCAGGGAAACTGCCACTGAAGGATGTGCGACGGGGAGCACGACGGGGAAGCTCCACCCAGCCGTCACAGGTCTTGGAATAAAGCGGCTGGCTGAGCATGCTGCCATGGAAAACTACGCGACGACCGCCAGGAAGGACAAGGCTGTCCAGCTGGGATATCAGATACTGACGCTCAAGGCCTTCGGCATCGGTCACTACCATAGAAACATAGTCCTCCTGAATACGGCCGTCAAGGTCGCTACAGGAGTGCCGGATGCCACCGCTGGCATTCAGAAGGACGACGTCGACAGAACCGTCCTTCTTGTATACCTTCAGCTGACGTGTCGTCTGGGATAAGCTGGTCAACGACAATGTCAGCAACGTCAATATAGTCAGTATCTTTCGCATATTTCCTACTTCAAGCTATTTGTATTACTTCATCTCGTCACAGCACGGACGGAGCGGCCTGGCCAGCGAACGGTACTGCGTCCGTAGTCCCAGAACGGCTCCCAGTTGCTGCTACCACAGATGTATCTCGATCCCGACCCGTAATCCTGACACCATGAGATTGTCCAGACATAGTTACTGTCAGAACCAACCTGTGAACTCCAATAACTGCCGCCTTGGTATCTATAATCAGAATTATAACCGGGATAATTGACACCGGAGTCTGTCATAAAACCGGCATACGGCAGGAAGATGCTGTTGCCGTTGGGACCCGTCACAAGATAACCATTAACGTTGTCACGGCTGGTGCGCTTCCACGAACACTTGTCACGAAGTTCCACAAGTTGATCATAGGTCGGCATCTGCCAATCGGTGCCCATGTTCTGCCATGCTGCATCATATACCGTGCCGGCAATGTTGCCGTTGTTGCCGAGACTCTGATTGGAATACAAGTAGTTGGATGACGTATAGCTGTTCTTCGCTGTTGTCTCGCCCCAGGCGTAATAGTTACCGTAATCCTCCGGCCAGCTGGCACCGACGTTCATGTTAGCCCAAAGCGTACCCGACGGCAGACCAAGGTCAACTTTCTCCCATCCCACATGGCGGGCAGGTCCATAGAGCACGGTGTCGCCATACTCCACGAAGGCACGATACCAGTAGCCCATATTTCCAGTAATGGTCAGTGTCGTCTGGAAGACCCCATTTACTGTAGTATTCTTGGTATAGCGCAAGTCGGCACGGTCAGTACCAATGACGATCTTCGCACTGTCGCCTACGACAAAGCCCACGGTAGCACTGCCTTCAGGCGCAATGGTGCTACTCCATCGGCCACTAATGGTAGCTTCAACGGCATTGAGATGCCATGTAGCCTTGTTTGTCTCTACGTTAATCGAATCGCCGTTGCGGGTTTTACCGTTAGGTACAAATACGGCACGGACACTGCGACCGTAATAGCGCACCGTACCACGTCCATAATCCCAGAACGGTTCCCAGTTACTGCTGCCACAGATGTATCTTGAGTAACTTCCATAGTCAGCACACCATGATAGCGTCCAGGCATATGGTTTAGTGTCATCACCCTGATCGGCACTCATATAACTGGCTCCATGATAGCGGCTGTCGCTGCCCGTACAGTTAAAGTCATGACTGGTGCCTGCCACATATCCGGCAGCAGGCAGGAAGATACTGTTACCGTTGGGGCCCGTGACACGGAATCCGCTGACGTTGTTCTCGGAGGTATAAGTCCACGTACAATGGTCGCGCAATTCCACAATCTGACTGTAGTTAGGCATCTGCCATGCATTGCCCATGTTAACGTGGGCTGCATCTAACTCAGTGCCGGCAATGTTGCATCCATTACCCAGGTTCAAGTCAGTCGGACTGAACTGGTAGGTTGCCTCTGAGTAGTCATTCTTCGTTGCCGTCTCACCCCAGGCAAAGTAGTCACCGAATTCCTCAGGACTGCTGGCACCGACATTCATGTTGGCCCACCTCGTACCCGACGGAAGTCCAAGGTCAACAATCTCAAGTCCGTAATGGCGAGCCTTGCCGTAGAAGACAGTATCGCCGGTATCGACGTATGCACGGAACCAATAGCCGAAATTGTCATGGACGGCCACCGTGTTGTTGTAACTGCCCGCCTTGTCTGTCTGATGATTCAAGTCAATACGTACGGCGGCACTGCCTTTCACGATGGAGTCGTTGTCGCCGACGAGGAAACCAACTGTCAAATTCCTTGTTAGCGGAGTGGTGCTGCTAAGTGTTGCATAGAGCTTGGCATTCTGACTGCCCAACGCCCACTGCACGCTGTCTGTGACAATGTTCACCACCAGACCATCGGTCGTCGGCTTGTTAGGAACAGCCACGGCACGCACGCTGCGCCCGTAGTATCTCACCGTTCCAGAGCCATAATCCCAGAACGGTTCCCAGTTATTACTGCTATAGTAATACAAATATCCATTACTGTAATCATAATGCCACGACAAAGTCCATGCGTAAGTGCTGTTGTTGCCGCCTTGCAACGAAGTATTATAGCTGCCACCGACGCCCTGGCAATCATGGCTGGTTCCTCTGACAACACCTGCCGATGGCAGGAAGATACTCTTGTCGGTATAACCCTTACGGTTGCTCGTCACACGGTAGCCGCTGATATTGTCCAACGACGTGCGCACCCAAGTACAGCTGTCTCTAAGCTCCTTCATTTCCGAGTAGTTAGGCATGCGCCAGGCATTGCCCATCTTCACGTGGGCCACATCCTGGTCGGTTCCAGCTATATCCATGTCTTCACCAAGGTTCTGGTTGGTCCTGTACAGATAGGTCGAGGCAGAGTAGTCATCCTTCGTCTCCGTCTCGCCCCAAGCATAATAGTTGCCGTAGTCGCTGGGCTGGTCGGCACCGATGTTCATGTTCGCCCACTTCACCGACAGGCCGAGGTCAACCATCTCATAGCCATAGTGGCGGGCCTTGCCGTAGAAAACAGTGTCGCCAGTATTGACAAAGGCACGGTAGTAGTAACCAATGTTGTCATAAACATCAAGCGTGTCAGTGAACACACCACCAAGATCAGTTGTTCTCGACAAGACGAATCTACTGTTCGTCAAGTCAATATTAGTGCTGTCGCCCACCACGAAGCCAACGGTCAGCGTATTCTTGATGGGGGTGGTACTGCTGAGTGTTCCATAAAGAACGGTTTCTGTGTCGCCCAATTTCCAACTGGCACTGTCGGTACATACATTCAGCACTAATCCGCCAGGAGCAATGCCGTTGGGTGAAGCCACAGGACGTACCGAACGACCATAGTAACGCACACAGCCTGCTCCATAGTCCCCAAACGGTTCCCAATTGTTTCCACAATAGAGATATAAGTAAGCACTGCTATAATCCCTGTGCCATGATAGTGTCCAGTTATATGCACTGCGGTCGCCTGCCTGATTGGCTGTCTGGTAGCTCGCACCCACATTGGAACTGTTCAGGGATTGGCCAGCCATGTATCCTGCATCAGGAAGGAAGATGCGGT
>JAFSNR010000196.1 GCA_017443345.1 Prevotella sp. | reverse complement strand
TGGTACGGAAAAGTCTTTCGTTTGCTGATTCTGCCATAGTCGTGAGCCTTATTAGTGGATAGCGGTCTTTACGTTGTTCTGCTCCAGTATGGTCATGCAAGCCACGAAGTCGCTGTAGGTCTTGCCGGATGCATACCAATCACGGGAATTTTGGTAATCGTGCATAATCTGGTTGCTCATGGCCTCCATGTTGCCACCCGTCTTGCTGTAATAGTCAATAAAGGTGTTCACATAACCTTGACAGCTTGCGCCTGAAAACTGCGTAGGAATGGTTATCCATGCCCCGTCGTTAAGTTCGGGGATGGAAACTTGTATTCCAGTCTGACTGATGCCGCCTTCATCTGACACAAGGAAACTGGTGCCATTGGAGGTGTATTGCATCGTTCCCATGGAAGAGGAACCACCCGATGAACTGCTGCCACTCGTGCTGCCGTCCATGCCAAAGAACTGTGGGAGAGCGAAAGACAAGCCTACAAAACAGAGACAACTTCCAACGGTCATCATGACACGCTTGGTAGTCTGCTGTGGTTGGGTGTGCATACCGATGTACACGGCCACTGCTCCTACAATGGCAATGATGGCGGCTATGACATAGCATAAGGCACGCACGTATGGCATGTAGGTAGCCACACCACCTGCAGCATCGCTGATACCAGAGGCTCCAGTATCAGCGTATGCAACAGAGGTTGACAAAACAATTATGACAAACAAAAGATTCTTCTTCATACAGCTTTCTTTTTAGAGGTTTAGCTGGCTGAGTATCTGCTCCCTCGTCTGCTCGATGGCGTTATGATAGACCTCCATCTGCTTGGGAAAGTATTGCTCCAGCCATTCGTCTTTTTCAATATTCTCATTGATGAACTTTATCGCTAACTGACGGTCAATTTCGATGGCGGCTTCTCCCGACTCGCTGTTGTTGAACCATGCCTTCGTCCACCATCGGATGCCGCTTCTGTCTGGATAGACACTCACAAGCCTCGGTATGTCGAAACTCTGAACATCAATCTCCAGTTCTGCAAGGGGATCGACGAGACCGCTGCTGGCTACAGCTTCGTCATAGGCTTTTTTTTTTACTGCCTGACTCATGGTGCTCAGAAATATCTGGTGACGGAGTGCCATGTAATTGAGAAAGTCCGCAATCAGGAGGTTCTGCACTTTCTCAGCCAAGGGGATGCTGCGTGTTCCCATGCCCAAAGGATTCGCCATGCTTGGTAGCGTCTCAAAGAAATAGTTCTTCATCGCCGACATGGTGAAGATGTTGCGAAGGGCAAGCTCCGTATGTTCGGGCAACGTATAGATGCCAGAAGACAAATCCTGCATGTAGTCTGGGAACCAGCGCGTCATCAGGTCTTCAATCTCCTTCTGGTCTTTGTCGTACTTGGTATGTACGTCCATGTCGATAGTGACAAACTGAGGGACTGCACCAGGAGTACCGTTCTGCTCCAAGGCTTTCATGTTGCCGTAAATCATCGTCAGGAACTCCAAGGGATTCAGTTCTTCGCCATTGTACTTGACTTCCATGTGGAGCATGTCAGCTGATACGGCTACCACCTGACCAGCCTTGACCTCCGTTCCGTAGTTGGCGAACACGTTACTGAGGTGCGAATATGTCACCTCATACAAGCCATATCTGATGACTTGATAGATTCCATGAACGGCATCGTTGCCGAGTCCAGAGACCTTGCCAGTGGCAATGGCAGCAAGCAGATAGTGCTTGACAGGGAAATCGACTCCATGATGGAAGAACATTTCGCCAGTCTTGGGATGTTTCTGCTTTCCATAGCCTAATGACATCTCTACGTCTTTTCCTTTCTCCTCGAACGGCATACAATAACCGCTGTCCGACTGGAGCATCATATCTTGCGTATATTTCATCGTTTTTCTATATTTTATGATGGGTTGTGATTATCGTGAACGGTGGATGACAGTTCGCTCTTCCTCCGGCGCATAGACAACGACAGGCTGCGGTGCCTGTGGGGTCTGCGTCTTTGCCAAATCTCTTTGTGGGTCAGGAGTGGGCATCTGCGGTTTCTGCTGTGCTGCTCCTCCAAGAGCCTGATGGAGTGTGGCGTTATTGCCTATCATCAACATACCAAGCAAGACACCGGCAATCTTACCCATCCATCCGAAACGTCCGAAGATGAGGAAGGCTGACGCTACAAGTCCGAGCATACTCATACCAGAGACGTTACCGCTGAAGAGATTGCTGAAGAAGTTGCTGAACATATTGCCACCATTTCCGTTGGTCATACTGCCCAGGAAATTGCTGATACCATTCAGGTTGTTGTTGGCTCCACCCAAGACATTGCTGACACTGTCCATTGCATTGCTGGCTGTGTCGGTCAGGTTGTTAACGGCATTGCCGACTCCTTCCACCTTCTCACCAACGCTGTCGATGGTGTCTGAACCAACGACGGCATCACCCACGATTCTGGCTACGCTCTTGTCCGTGGTCAGTTTCTCCCATGCGACATAGCCTGTGGCTGCACCCACTGCGGCTGTCTTGGTAGCCGTACCCATTCCCTTGATGGTCTGCTGTGGATGAAGCACAGAATGACCGACGGTCTTTACCGTAGCCTTTGCACCACCCATGAATTTCAGTCCGGCTTTTAATACTGTTGCCCAACTCATATCATTCTTTCTTTATTGATTTTACATTACTCTGCTTTACACATGGTCATCGTTTTGCTGCCCGTTTCCAACGCAACATGCTTTCCTCTACGATGCTTTTCTTGTCTGCTCCTGTCCTGGCATGATAGTCAATCTCTGCCCAGACATCGCCCAACGAGGTGTATTTGACCGCCTTGGTGAGCCGTTGCAGTTTCTTGTTCATCAGCTTCAGCTTGGGTCTGATGCCAAAGATGACTTCCATCCGTTCCTTCTCGGTCATCTTTATGTCTGAGAGGCATACCTGCCGCACATCATTGACAATATCGACGCTGTTCAGGATGATTTCCCTGTAAATCTTGTTGCGGTTGGAAGAGAGAGCAACTGCAAGGGCATTGCTTGGATGCGCACTCAGCTGGTCGCTGAAGGCTCCAAAGTTATCGATAAGATGGTCTATCTCGTGATAGAATCCATATATCTGTGCCGCATACATGATGATGCCATGAAAACTGTCGAGGTAACGATTGAACTCCTTCTGAAGGTCGGTCGTGGCATTGACCTCTTCCGTTATCCAGATATGCCCTGTAGATTCCAAGAGCATTATTTCTTCCTGCTGCTTCAGCTCTTTCTTGGCTTTATCAGTATATAGGAGAATCATGGCTGCCAAGGTCGGGTCTTGTCCCTGCGCAACGGCAGTGCTCCCACCAACTCCCAAGAACGGGAGGGCGAGAGTCACTGCCAACAACAAACAATATCTATGGATAGCCAATTTCATGATTCAACGTGTCTTTGATTATGGTCTGACAATTCTTGAAGTCCGCTTCCATCTTCCGAGTGCTGCCTGTGCGATTTCAGCATTGTCCCTGTCAAGCATTCCGGCTGTGGCATTCTCCCACACATCCATCATATTGTAGTAGCGGATGGAGAGATAGAGCTGGTTCAGTCTTTTGTTGAAAGCGGCCAGTCGGTCGTTAAGTGCCCAAAGGGTCTTGCTGCGTTCGGCTCCTGTGAGCATATTCTCTTCACCACCCTTCGCTATGGCATCTTTCAAGGTCGTATAGACACTGACAAGTTCGGTGGCCGTCTCGATATAGAGATTGTTCATCGACATGGTGGCCACAATTCCCTGGGGATTGCCCGTGATGGCTTTCTTCAGGTTGCAGAGGTTGATGAAGACTCTCACACCATCGTCATAAAGTGTGGTACAGGCTTTCAGCGTACTGGCATAGCCCTCGGCAGTCTTCAAGTATTTGTTGTACTTCTTCTCCCAGGAGTGTATCATCGTAAACTCCGCTGCAATGGTGTTCTGAAGGAGTGCCGTCTTCTGCTCATCCTCAATCTGCGACTTGATCTGGGCATTGATGAGTTCATTGCCCTCGGCAAGGGCAACATACTCCAAGGGATTGCTGGAGGCTATCTGCGCACTTGCCCGGCTGTGTCCTATCCACAGGAGAGAGAAGGCAAGTAGTGCGGCCATCAACCACTTGTTTCCGTTATTTTGGTCATCAAAACCGTATATCCTGTTATCTGTTTGTGATTTCATATACTCCTCTGCGTTGTTTGTTATATTCTACTCGTTCTCTGATAATGCCGACCACATCCAGTTTCTCCTTTACCCCGTAGATGTCAAGTTTGGGATTGGTGCGGTCGCCACTGTAGATGCTGATGGTCTTCAGTCCGAAAAGTTGTTCCATGATGTCACGCTGCTCACAGAAGTCCACGATGCGATACAATTCTATGTAGTCGCTGGTACGCTGGAAGACTCCATGCTGAATAATCAGCTGCTCTGCGGATATGATAAACTGGAGCTTGCTGAGATACAGGCATCCGTACAGCATCATCAGCATCGTCACGCTTCCCAATATCAGGAATGGCATCTTGAAGGTGATGGCATCATGTCCGGCCACAAGGAACAGCACAAGACTCACGAGGAACATAAATCCCTGTGAGATGATGTACTGTCCCCAATGCGGACGTAACGTGATGATTCGGAATCGTCTTACTGTCTGTTGCATACCAATTATCTGCGCATACCGTGATGCTTTGTTTCTTCACTCTCGTTGACTTCAATATTGCCGTCTGCATCCATATCAACACCAGCGGCGACATTCTTTTCTTCGTTCTCTGCTTCGGTCTCTTCCTTGACACCAAGGGCTTGGGCAAGTTCATTTCGGAACACTTTGCCAGCCTCTAATGCTTTGTCTTTGATTTCCTCTTTGTCCTCTGGCGCCACAAGCCGTGAGTGTTGCATGGTGTAGGCATCCTCATAGAGGGTTTCATAGTGGGCGTAGAGTTGCCACAAGGATTTCGGAAGCAGGTCTATCTGACTATCATTGGGATGAAGCACCTCCTTGACACCCGGAATATCCTCTGGATGCTTGCGGAACGAATCCACATAGTCTTTGAGGTCATCCCTTACGTTGTCCTTGGCCAGAGGATTGTTTTGTCTGGCAAGGATAGCTAATAGTTCTTCATTGAAGTCCTTATAGCCTGGTGATGTTTCCTCACGTACGATGCGATTACTTGGAACATTCTCCTTTTTTGCCAATGTCTTGAATTGTTCTGCGAAGTTCCTACCTGCCTCGTCCATGTCGAAACCGATGTGGAAGGTGGCATCCTTGGCATTACGAATCAGACCTTCGAGTTGTCGGGTAGATGGATTGCCTCCAGTGGATGCAAAGACTGCATGAGATAGTTCCTTCTTGGCTTCAGCATCAAGGCTGCTGCCTTTTCCCATAAGGATTTGGTAGAACGCCATGGCATCGAAGGCACTTTCAAAGATGAAGACTCGTTTGGCATCCTGTAGTTTGGTGGCTTCAGGACTGCCCATCCACAATCCTTCGCTGGCATTGGAGCCTCGTGCTATTCCCTTGTAGGATGTGCCGTCTGGCTTCTTGCGCCCCCGTTCCTCCAGACCGACGATGTGGTCATCCTTTCCTGGTACTGTCATAGGAAACGAGAGATTCTTAAAGACTCGCCCATCTTCAGACTGACGCTCGGCAAGGAAGAAGGTCTTTCTGAAAGCATACTGGGTTCCAAGGTTCAGTCCTCTTGGCTTGAAGTAGGGATAGAAAGGCTTATGTGTTTCCTTATTGCCGCCCTCGAACTTGTGTAGGGTGTAGTCATCCAAGCTAAAGGTGGGCATCTGCTGATGTCCTGTCACAATCTTTGTTTCCCTGTCTTCAATAGGATTATTGAGAAGCCGGTTGCAAACAAGATTGACGAGCCTATCCTTATCCATACCCGGAGTATAGTCCGAGAACATTTCGGGATGTGCTTTGATGAAACCGATGACATTGTAGTTCTTCTGCGTAGGAGGCTGGAAGCAGCATTGTCCGTTGGCGGTAACGATGAACTTGTCACCATGAATGCGTCTGCCGTCACTGCCGAGACGTACATACGACGGGTAGCGCAAGCCATCACGCCTGTTGAGCGTATAGCCTGCATCTACCAGTACGTCCTGAATGCTCAGACGTTGCTTGAAATCGTCGTAAGTAAGCTTTGCCATGTTGTTATCCTCAATCTTTTTACCTTAAAAACTATCGTCCAAGTCCGACACCGTGCATTCCTGCATTAACTCCTGCATCGAATGCCCTTGATGCAATATCCTGTGGGGAATCTACGCCAGGCTTGAAATAGATGTGCGGTCGCGGGTCGTGGTCATGGTGATGTTCCATGAAGACGGAAGGCCCGCTGTGATGCATGTGTCCAAGTTCTCCTACGACAGCAAGACCAGCGAGCAAGGCTCCACCAATCTGTGCTCCGATTCCTGCATGTGCACCCGGAACATTCTTCATATCCACCTCCTTGAAGATGTGGCTGAAGAGCTTCATGCGGTGGTAGTCATCGATGGCCATGAACTTGTCATACTGCTTCTGGTTTATCTCATGTGATATGGACTCGCCATTGATGACGGCTGTCATGCGATAGAGCGCATTTCCCTTGGCATCCTTCTGTTGTTCTCCCTGTTCGTTGCGGACAGGTTCCACCTTGATGTCATCCACCGTAACCTCACGGCCATGTTTGCCCTCACGGAACCATCCCTTGTTCTCATTCAACTCATAGAGGCTCTGACCATCAACATGGGCAACGGCTCTGTCCTCTGGCTCTCGCTGTGGAGAAAGAGCTGGGTCAAGCGGCTGCTGAACTCCTTGCTGATTGGTCTGTTCAAGCAAGATGCTTTGCCTCTGGTCAAGTTCAGCAGCCACCTCCGGCTTCAGGGTGATGGCAATATGCTCCTTGCTGTTTAGCATATCCATCGTCACCTTATCCGCAAAGTCGTTCTTGACCACATTATTGATAATGTCAAGACGTGCCTGCACAGGAACTTCCTTGATGCTGTTGCTGTTGAGTTTCTTCAACTCATCATCTGTCAGGTCATAGACAAAGTCCTGCTTGGCTCCCGTGGATTGGATGGTAAGGGTTTTCTTCTCCGGGTCAATGATGATGCCGTGACTGTCGAGACATTCACGGAACTTCTCATTGGTGAAATAGACCTTACTCGTAATGAGTTCGTTGTAAGGCTTGGCTGGTTCAACAGGTCTCGGCTTGACTCCTAAAGGCTGGATGACCGTCTGGAGATTTGCCAAAACATCCTGTGGCGGCTGCTGCACCTGTGTCTGCTGCCCCTTGTAGTAGAATCCGTAGGCTCCGCTCTGGAGTTCGCCTGGTTTCATACGACCATCAGGACGGTCTGGAACCATCGGTGCTCCTTGCATGAACAAGGCTCCACCGACTCTTCGCATGTGCCAGCCTTCCTGCTGACGTGGTGTCCAGCCAAGGAATCTGCCGTGATAAGGATCCATCATCGGATGAAGTCCTCGTCTGTCCCAAGGTAAACGTCCATACTCACCGACACCTATACGATAGCCATGAAGTCCCATAGCGACACGGCCATTGGCATTACGGGCATGGACGAAGCTTCTTGGCAGATAGAAGTCGTTGGAAAGTATGTTCGCAAAGGTGTTGTAGGCTTTCTTGTTGGCAGAATTGGTTCCCCAATCCACCATAGCCCTCATCTGTTGCTGGCTGATGGGGTACGTGAGCAAAGGGCTGTCATGTCCTTGCACGGCAAGGGCAAAGCCATCCCCCTGACGGATGATATGCCCCTGCATACCGTTCCGTCTGAGGATGTCCTGAAGCTCTGGTGCCAAATCGCGCCCCATCGGTAATGTGTTTGATCTGATCGACATACTGTGTTCGGTTTAGTTGTCTTGTTCGTTCTCTAACTGGTCTCCCTTCCACTCGACAAACTGCTCTGCGCTTTCCTCATTGATGGTGAGGTCTCGCTCCTTGCAGAATGCGGTGAATTCCTCCTGCCATTCAGGAGAATGATGATTGACATAATCAAGCCAACCATATTCGCCACTCTGGAATTTCTCCACGAGTTCATCTTCCGGGTAATACTTTGTTGCTGCCATCGTTCTCTGATTTTGGTTTTACTTCATTTCATGGATTAGCGTTGCATCACACGCATACCCATCTTCTTCTGCTCCTGCCACAGCTCTTCGGTGTAGTCTTCCTCGTGGACATAGTTCAGGTCGCCGTTGTCATCTGCCACCCAGCATCCGAAGGCTCCGAAGTTGTACTTGGCCCACTCGCGCTTGGCTTCTCGCTTCCATGTCTGTTCATCACCTGCTGCGAAACGGATGCCGGTCTTACTGTTGAGGTCAATACCGATGGCTACTTCCTCGTCATCTTCGTTGAGGATAGAGAGGATGTCACCATTCTGCAACTTCTGCATCTCTGCACCTGTGAGGTGGTAGCGGTCTGCTACATACTGCATGTTTCGACCGATGACTGGCATCGGGACACAGTGAACCTGTTTGCTTTCCGGGTCAATCTGGAAGAACCGCTTGCCCCCAGCCTCCTTGTTTTCCTCATTATTCTCCAGATAACCGATGATGGCCTTTCCTTCCAAAAGACGCTGCTTCTGCTCTTCGTTGAAGAGATTGAGGTCATACTCATCGAGTTTGGGGAAGAAGAGAACATCGGCACCTCCTTCAGGAGTGCGGACAAGGCTGAACCTTGTGCGTGCTGGTTCTGTCTCGCCATCCTCGGCAGTAATGATAATAGGTAACACGGGCGAGCGACGACCGTTGTAGATGTTCTGAAGGACATCTACAGGGAGGTCTTCAATCATCTTCTGTGTGAGTCCGAAACGTTCGAGCGTACCGTAAGGCATCTCGCTTTCTTCAAAATGATTAATCATACTTTTTGTCGTTACGTTTTTATACTTTCGCCCAACATGGGCAGGTTTTTGATGCAAATTTAGAGTATGTTTTTCTATTAGGCTGTTAAAGCCATGTTTGCAAGTCTTTGATTTAAGAAGGTTTAATTTAATAGTATGGAAATTTCTCAAAAATCATACTATAAAGATAATTAAAGTTAGAGTTTGATTGTAAGAAGTATGGCTCATCTTATAGTATCAGATAATAGCCTTAACTTTGCGACATGAAAACAAGCAAAATCATTATCATTGTGACTTGTGCCTTTTCCCTGGATATGCCGATTCATGCTCAGTTCAATACGATTGGCACAGTAAACAATGGGCGTATTAACACGACAAATCCGTCAAAACCGCATGTGGCTCTGACGGATAGTATTGTATCAGCAGACTCCCTTTCTCATAATACGATGCCCCTTGTTTCTCTTCCGCTGAAGAACATTCATATCAACTCGAACTTCGGAATGCGTATGCATCCAATCTACCACAAACGAATTATGCACAACGGCGTTGACCTCCATGCACGGCACGAGGATGTCCTGTCGATGCTGCCTGGCAGGGTCATCAGGGTTGGCTATGACAGCCGTTCAGG
>JAFSNR010000195.1 GCA_017443345.1 Prevotella sp. | reverse complement strand
TTTTGGGAAACATCAAGTCGTTTCATTCTGCAAAGTTTAGGTTTACGTTTACCCATGTATATATACATGCCTCTCTAAACTTAAACATTAAACCTTCAATCTCCTGATTTGGGTTTACTACACCTTATTATATATATAAGAACATCTAAACTTAAACCTAAACTTATGGCATTGAATTCCATCCATTTTTCTTTTAATCGAAACAAGAATTTGGTAAATGGATGTGGTTATTGCCTTAATTTATATTAAAAACAGACACGTTCTGCAAGAAAAACGTGCTAAATGAACGTAAAGTCAGAAGAAATCATTAACTTTGCAAACAAAGTTTGCAGAGTGTTTCTGAGGGCTTTGGTTCTATAGAATACATGAAGCATTTACAGTTAACGATTGTGAGACGTAATGTTGAGCAATTTAGTGTAAAACAAAAATAGAAATAATAACATTAAAATGAAAATTCTGCTCCCAAAACACGTCGCGAGCGTGTAAAAACGCGCAGAATGTGTCGGATTTAAGGTGCCAGTACTTTACACTAAACCTGTAAGTAGCTGATTATCAACATCTGTTAGCCGCCGCGCAGGCAGCCGTTGAAGAATAATTGACTCTCTGATATAATGAAAGGGACCTGTCCGCTTGGGCAGGCCCTTTTTTTGCTTTATGCTCAGATTTTGACCAAGATAGATTACTCTCCGGCATGGGACTTGAATGAGAAAGTCATTGACTTTATATTCTTCAGTAATGAGGATATCAACAATCGTGAAGATTCTGGCAATACTTTTGAGAGAATGTCGAAGTACAACCTCATCAGAGCAGAAGCATACATTAGTGGTGTGTGTATGTCAGTAATCGAGGATTCGGGATTTACGAATATTGAACAAGTAATAACGAGAGTCCTTTCGTCTTTGTCTGATGACATACCCCGTCCCTTCAAAGTTCAATTAAAGATAACCAATCTCGATAAGAGAAAAGTTCAACTGTACCAGAGAACGCTACTATAGAAGATATGAGTGTTTTGTTCGTCTGGAATAATATCAAGAAATGCTAGTTACAATGGTGTTTTTCGACGAAAGCAGAGCTGAAACGTCGCACAATATGCGTTATTTAGTAAATTTGTTTGGCTATTTGACATTTATTTCGTATCTTTGCCGCAGAATTTGCGACGTTACAAACGGCGTTTTGTCGCACAAAGTAGGAATGCGTTATGTATATACACGAAAGAGACAATTGGACGGACTTCCGTTGGGATGCTTCTGAGGTGTCACTCCTTCAGGAAAAAGTGTTCCGTAAACAGGGATTGCTTTATGGCAGGTTGAGTTCGCTGGGATTTGACAGTAAGCTCCATGCGATGGCAGAGAATCTGACATACGATGTGGTGTATTCTTCGGAGATAGAAGGCATACGTCTGAACGTAGATCAGGTTCGTTCATCCATTGCCCGGAAGCTTGGAATTGACTCCGTCTTCTTCCATCACGACTCGGGAAATATCGAACAAGCTCGATTTCCTCTCGCTGCTCTGTCAGTTGAGAACGTGAAATATACCGCGCCATCGCATTATGTAGATTCTGTTGTTGGTGTAATGCTTGAAGCGGTACAGCACTATGACATGACCCTCAGTAAAGAGAAGCTGTGTGCTTGGCAAGCAGCTTTCTTTCCAACAGGCTACAGTGAAGGAAGTCAGATAGAAATTGGTAAGTACCGAACAAACGAGGAGCATATTGTCAGTGGGATGTTTGGACGTGAGAAAATCCACTATATTGCTCCGTCTCCAGACCGTGTAGAAGAGGAGATGGAAAAGTTTCTTGCCTGGTTTGATGGAGAGGAGCCTGTAAGCAGTGTCATCCGTTCTGCCATTGCCCATTTCTGGTTTGTGAGCATACATCCCTTCGAGGACGGTAATGGGCGGTTGGCCCGCATCCTTTCAGACATGCTTCTTGCTCGTGGAGAAAAGAGCGAGTTCCGTTTCTACAATGTTTCATCACAGATTAACAAGGACAAGAATCACTACTATGACATTCTGGAGCGGATGCAGCATGGCGATGGCGATATAACGGAGTGGTTGGTGTGGTACATGCAGAAATTGGTGGATGCCCTTGACGAGGCAGATACCATCGTGACTACAATCCTAAATAAGAGTTTCTTCTGGCAGAAAGCTTCGTCTGTTCCAATGACTGAGCGACAGACCCAGATGCTTAATCTCTTTCTTGATGGCTACGAGGCAAAGATAACATCCAAGACATGGGCGACATTGGCAAAGTGCTCGAAGGACACAGCCATACGTGACATACAAGACCTTGTGGAAAAGAATATCCTGATAGAAGACATTCCTGGAGCCAAACGTCCGAGTTATTCTATTGTCTATGATTCAGAGGACTTGACGCAATTCTTCAGCGATGTGAGCATTGTTGAAGAGAATGGCATACCATATCTAAAAGCCTTATATAAAGGAAAGAGACCTATTAACGAAAGAATTCTCAAGCTCGATGCTGAAAGATACAAGAAAGGCGATTTACCTTTGTCCAATATGCTCAGTAAATACTGCTCGTATATCGCCAGCTGACACCAGAACATTTCTTTGTGAATAGGTCGGAATCATAGTTTCTGGCTGAAATACTAAAATGAAGAAAATACCTGTATATAAATTCTATAAGCACAAGTATGGCGATGAACTGCTGGTGGATGTCATCAGCTACGAGAAGATGATGCCCGACATCAGGCGCACACTCGTGTTCAGTGAGACCTTCTACAGCATCACACTGGTGCTGGAAGGTTCTGACGTGATTGCGGTCAACGGAAAGTCGCGCCGGCTGGAAAAGGGACTGATCATCTGCTCCATTCCAGGCGAGGTGTGGTCGTTCGAGGCAGAACCGCAGATAGAGGCGCTGAACCTGATATTCGAGAAGGAATTCCTGTTGTCGTTCTTCAGCGACCCGCACTTCCTCGACCGTTTCAGCTATCTACAGGCAGACCGCAGCAGTCCGTTCCTGATGACGGACAAGGCCGCTTTCGAGCGCATACTCACTCTCTATCAGGAGATGCGCCGCGAGATAACGGACTATGCCCAGAAAGACCAGCACATCCTGCGGGCGATGCTCTACGAGACGATGATGCTCCTGCAGCGGGTGCCGATGGTGAATGCAGAGCAGGTAGAGGCCGTTCAGCGCAGTCTGACGGACATTCCCGTGAGCCGCTATGTGGATGACTTCGTACAGCTTGTAAGCGATCACTTCCGCGAGGAGCACGGTACGGAGTTCTATGCCGACCGTCTCTGCATCACGCCCAACTACCTGAACAAAATCGTGCGCCAGTCGCTTGGCAAGTCGGCCAAGACCTACATCCTCGACCAGATACTTGCCGAGGCCTGCCGACAACTGAAATACACCACGCTCTCTGTTGCCGACATCGCTGCCCAGCTGCACTTCGATACCGCCACCTACTTTGTCCGCCTGTTCAAGAAATACATGTTGATGACCCCCTTAGAGTATCGGGAAAAAGGATAGTCCCGAAAAGTGACATTTCCGTCGCTGTTTGTTTTGCAATGCATTGGGATTTTCGCCGTACCTTTGCACCCGAAAACAAGAAATAATAAAAGCAAGACAAATATGGAAACGATTTATGATGTATTCAAACAGCAAGTGACGGCACAGACAGATGCAGTGGCCGTGATGGACGAGAAGAAGTGCCTGACGTATGGCGAACTGGACGCAATGGCAACCGTAATCGCTGACGGTTTCCCCGTGAAGCAGCCTGCCAAGGTGGGCATTGTGATGAGCCACTCGGTAGAGATGATAGCCACCATCCTGGCAGCGTTGAAGTCGGGGGCAGCGTATGTGCCAGCCGAACCCTCGTTCCCCAAGGAGCGCATCAAGTATATGATGAGTGGCCTCACCCCCTTCCCCTCTCCCAAGGGCGAGGGGCGTATATACCTACCAATGGATGAAGCAGCAGGACTAACCACTCCCCTCTCCACTGGGAGAGGGGTTGGGGGTGAGGCTCTCGCCTATATCCTCTACACCAGCGGTACGACGGGCAAGCCCAAGGGCGTGATGGTGACGAACAAGAATGTGCTGCACTATGTCCGTGCTTTCCAGCACGAGTTTCATCCTCAGCCGGGCGACCGAATGCTGCAGCATTCCGTCTGCTCGTTCGACATCTTCGTGGAGGAGGTCTTTACGACTTTGCTCAGCGGTGCCACGCTCTGCATCCCCTCGGAAGAGACCAAGGCCGACATCCACCGGCTGATGGACTATATCGAATGTAACCATGTGACGATGCTCAGCAGTTTTCCTTATTTGTTATTAGAGATGAACAAGCTGCCAAGGATTCCCCGTTCATTGCGTCTGCTAATCAGCGGTGGCGATGTCATCCGTGCCAAATACATCGACAGCCTGCGTACGCAAGGCGTGATGATCTACAACACCTACGGCCCCAGCGAGACCACTGTCTGCGCCTCCTACTTCCGCGTGGATAATGCCCAGCCGCTGGCCGACGGCACCTTCTCGATTGGCAAGGCCGTCCTTGGCACGAGCATCGAGATTCTTGATGACCATCTACAGCCTGTGGAGGACGGTGAGACGGGCGAAATCTGCATCTTCGGCGACGGCATCTCCCTCGGCTATCAGGGTGATGTGCCAGAGAACCAGAACTTCACCACGATGCCCGATGGTCGTCGTGTCTATCGGAGCGGAGACCTCGGCTATGTGCTGCCCGACGGCAATCTGGCCTTCCTCCACCGCAAGGACAAGCAGGTGATGATTATGGGCAAGCGTGTGGAGAGCGATGAGGTGGAGAACGTGCTGTGCGACCAGCAGGAGGTGGAGACTGCCGTGGTGTGTCCGCAGACCGACACCGATGGGCTGTCATACCTCGTGGCCTACGTCGTACCTCGCAGCAAGCGATTCAGCCTGAATACGCTGAAGCGTTCGCTGGCCAATCATCTCACATCGTTTATGATACCTGAGTTCTTCGTAACCATGGCCTCGCTGCCGATGACCCCCAACGGCAAAGTGGACCGTCGCGCTCTGCCCATTGTGAGAAAGGAGGGACGACTGTATGCATAACGACATCACCATTCGTCAGGCATCGCTCGATGACCTTGACCTGCTGATACATTGGCGTATGGAGGTGCTGCATTGCGTGTTCTCCATCCCTGGCGATGCTGACACCGCAGAACTCCGCCAGCAGAACCTCAACTACTACCGCAAGGCTTTGGAGAATGGCAGTCATATTGCCTGCTTCGCTGAGGATGATGGCGAAATTGTCGGCTGTGGCGGTCTGTGCCTCTACGATGAGATGCCGTCGCCTGACAATCCCACAGGGCATTGTGCCTATCTGATGAACATCTACGTGCGCCCCGAGCATCAGGGACACGGCACAGGAAAACGCATCGTCCGCTGGCTGGTAGGAGCCGCACTCTCCCGTGGCATCAAGAAAATCTATCTCGAAACCTCCGAGGCCGGCCGATTGCTCTACTCTGTTCTCGGCTTCAGCGATATGAAGGACATGATGCATTTATCATTTTCGAAGTAAAAATGTAATTTTGCAGTCTATATGAAACAGACATTACAGATTGGCGGGCGTGAGTGCCTGCTGTATAACGAAGGCGAAGAGCCGAAAGTGTTGCTCATACAGACGCTGGGCGCACAAGAGCGTGGCAGCATTGACAGCGAAGTGGCCATGATCAGCGAGGCTACGGGTACATCGTTCGTGATGGTAGCCTTTGCCATTGGCGACTGGGAGGTGGAACTCACTCCGTGGCACGACCCTGCCGTTTCGAAGCGTCAGGCTGTGGGCGAACATGCGGGAGAGACGCTCCGTTATGTCACAGACGAGTTGATTCCTTATTTGCATCAGGAATACGGCGAACTCCCCATTGTCTTAGGTGGCTACAGCCTTGGCGGTCTCTTTTCCCTATGGGCAGGCTCTGAGTCCGATTGTTTTACTGCCATTGCCGCCATGTCACCCTCGGTATGGATTGCCGGATGGCAAGACTATGCCCGCCAGCATCCCGTCAAAACTCACTACGTCTATCTCAGCCTTGGCGACCGCGAGGAACATACCCGCAACAAGGCCATTGCACAAGTTGGCAATAACATTCGTTGGGAGCACGAGCACTTGAGGCAGACAGTCGATTCCAGCCACACAATGCTGGAATGGAACACGGGTAATCATTTCGTGGATGGAGCCCGCCGCACCGCCAAGGGCTTTGCGTGGTGCATTTCAAGAATTCAAAAAGATCATATATTATCTAACAAATAAAAAAGTAAAATGATTATGACACAGAAAGAAATTGAAACCCTCATTGATTTTGAACAGCAGATCCAGTGGCGATGGAGCTGCGGTGACCCTAACGGCTACATGGACGCATTGGCAGAAGATGTCACATACGTCGATCCACTCGCAAACCAGTTCCTACATGGACGCGAGGCCGTGAGTGAACACTTCAAGCGCATTATGCCAGGCGGCGCACCTACTGGTATTGTCAGACAGGAGTATCACAAAGAGACTGCCCGCGCACTCAGCGAGGACGAGGTTCTCCTGATATTCAACTTCACTACTTATAAGAAAGACGACAAGGATGAGGAGGTGCTGTTCCTGTCGTGGAACATGTCGCTCATTTTCCGTAAGACCGACGGTAGTTGGTTGTTGACACATGGACACCTGTCGCTGCGTAACGCATTTGACATGGAAAGCATTCCCCGTCTGCAAGAGATATGGAAGAAAGACGTTCTCAAATAAAAGCACTATGATAAAGATACA
>JAFSNR010000194.1 GCA_017443345.1 Prevotella sp. | reverse complement strand
TACTACTGATGCGATAAAATCGCGTTAGGTATAAATATTCAAAATAGAGTGAGTTCTTTGACAGATTGATTGATATTGACAGAGTCACGTGGTTTGGTGATGAGTTCCCTGAGAGTGATCTTCTCCAGCGCAGAGATTCTGATCAGCGTAGCCACCTCGGTGATGGAGTATGGGCTTTTGTAATCCGCCTTGATTCTAGCTATAATCAGATAGGCGATGACTGCCACCCAAAGATGAGTCCGCACGGCATTCTCAGAGTAGCCCCACAGGGTTTTCACGACGATGTTCTGCTTGACCCATTTGAAGAAGACTTCAATGTCCCACCTATGTCTATATAGGCAGGCTACCTCAGCTGCACTGATGTCGAAGTTATTCGTGATGAACACGATTTCTTCCCCTGCTTCTTCGTCATAGACGCAGACAGCCCGTATCGGCTCAGGATAGAGTGCAATCGACTTGGTAGTAAGACGGATGGTGAAGTCACCTGTGACACCAGCGTTCCTGTCTGCATCTGACAATTCCCTATAGCCGAGGATTTCATATTTCATGTTCTCCTTCGGCCTAGTCACCCAATAGGCACCAGCCAGATGGAATCGGAATAGAGCATCGAAATCCACGTACGCCTTGTCCATCATGTAGAAGGCATAAGGCTCTGGTTCAATGACATCCAGTTCATTGCTGTCGTGCCATCTGCCATGCGTAATGTGGATGTTGGCTGGGATGCTCCCGCGAAGGTCAAGCAATGTATGCATCTTCACGCCTCCCTTGCTATATTTGCCCAAAGCCCATGTGGCCAGTTTGATGCTGGTGGATATGGTGGTGGAGTCCAAAGCATACAGGACGTTATCCACGTTTATCTCAGGTATGGCAGTCTTTGAGTACAAAGGTCTGACGATACCGATGAGATACGCCCCAAGTCCCTCGTAGATGCGATAGTCGCGGTTCTCGTTGGCACGTGAGAGCGATGGCTGGGTGACAGTGTTTCGAAAGCCGAGGTGATAGAGAATGGGCTTGTGCGCTTCAAGGCACAGACAAATATCACGCAGGGAGCCGCAACCTGTGACTTGGCCGAAGAGCAAGTGTAACAACTGATTATAGCAGGTCAAGTCCCTCGAATGCCTGTTTCCATGATACTTGGCAACGAGCTTATCGAACTGATAACGAGGTATGTAGTCCACGACTTGGGAGAAAATATAGCTACCGACATTCATAATTATGCAGTTTTTGGACTGCAAAATTACTCTGTCATTTTCAAATCAAAAAATCAAAGACCGCTCAGAAACCCTTATTAACAAAGGGAAATATGAAGTTAAGATAAAATTTATCGTATCACTAATTATGCGAAATTACAACATTCTGAAGAACCGGCTGTTACTTTTAGTGACGTTTCGTGCGTATTGAGGTCATTATGGCTCACAAAGATATTCAACGATGAGTTCCACCTCACGACGGGTGTAGCGATGGGCATTGGGCGGTGAGTTCTGGGCACGCAACTTCTCACGCAGCTCACCGTTGTAGTCGATCCAATAGTTGAGATTG
>JAFSNR010000029.1 GCA_017443345.1 Prevotella sp. | reverse complement strand
TATATAATATAATATATATAAAATATAGATAGTTTGTTTGTTATAATCAAATATAGCAAATGTTGGATTGTTAGATTGTTAGATTTTGTGTACTTCCTAGAAAATAGGGCGTGCATCACTGCACACCCTAAGTCTTTAGTTTTACTTCAATAATGATCAAGATGCCAGGGATAATCGCATGCGAATTGGGTTCTTTTATCATAATTCTATTTTTTCTGACTGTTTCACGCAGCGGAGGTTCTTTTCGAGTTGGGCGGTGGAGCTGGCGCCGATGAGAACGGAGGTGACGGCGCGCTGCTGGAGGATCCAGGCGAGGGCCATCTCGGCGAGGGTCTCGCCACGGCTCTGGGCGACATCGTTGTAGTGGCGCAGCTTCTGGAGCAACTCGGGGGTGAGCATAGATTCCTTCAGGAACTGACCCTTCGACATGCGGCTGTCCTCAGGAATGCCATTGAGATAGCGGTCGGTGAGCAGTCCTTGTGCGAGGGGTGAGAAGCTGATGAAGCCGATGCCCGCCTCGGCACAGAAGTCGAGGATGCCTTCTTCCTGGGGCTCACGGTCGAGCATGTTCAGACGTCCCTGATAGATGAGCAGGGGCACATCGCGCTCCTTCAGGTAACGGGTGGCGAAGCGGGTGGCTTCGAGGGGCCAGCGCGAGATGCCGACGTAGAGGGCCTTGCCCGCGCGTACGATGTCGACAAGGGCCTGGAGGGTCTCTTCGAGTGGCGTCTCAGGGTCGTAGCGATGGCTGTAGAAGAGGTCGACATAGTCGAGCTTCATGCGGCGCAGGCTCTGGTCGAGCGAGGCCATGAGGTATTTGCGCGAGCCCCAGTTGCCGTAGGGACCGGGCCACATGTCGTAGCCTGCCTTTGTCGAGATGAAGAGCTCGTCGCGATAGGGTCGGAAGTCCTCGTCCATGAGTCGACCCAGCGTCTCCTCGGCAGAGCCGTAGACGGGGCCGTAGTTGTTGGCGAGGTCGAAGTGGGTGATGCCGTGGTCGAAGGCATAGTGGGTAATCTCACGGCTGCGCTCGTAGGGGTCGACGCTGCCGAAATTGTGCCAGAAGCCGAGGCTCACCTTGGGCAATAACACACCTGAGCGCCCGCAGCGCTCGTACTCCATGCCGTTGTCGTAACGGCTCTTGTCCGCGAAATACTGTTCCTTCATCTGGGTTGTTGTTTTAGTAATTTGGGGGCAAAGTTACAAAATAATTTAGAATTTAGAATGATGAATTAAGAGTTTTTTGTATCTTTGCAGGCAAAAACAGATACAGATGGCAAGATCAAAAGAGATGGAGGCGAAAATGCAGGCCTTCAAGGATGCTGGGAGGTATGAACAGGACCAGTATATCGACTTTGAGCCAGAGGGGCATGTCTATACCTACAAAGGCGATCGGAAACTGTTGCCTGTCAGTACGCTGATAGGCTACTTCTTCGAGCCCTTCGACGCCCAGGCGATCGCCCAGCGACAATGGGAGCGCTACGGGGTGCCCGTCGAGGAGTCGCTGAAGAAATGGAAGCGGATAGGCAGGCGGGCCGCCGAGGTGGGCACGTTTATGCACGAGCAGACGGAGAACTACTTCCGCGACGGTACCTTCCTCACTGTCTGTCCCTTCTGCTATGAGGGTGAGACGGAGGAGGTGAGCATCGAGATGGAGAAGCAGTTTTTCCTGCGCTTCGTCAACGACTACCAGATCAGTCCCTACCGTCAGGAGTGGCCTGTCTACGACACGGGGCTCAACATCGCGGGTACCATCGACATGATCTGTCAGAACGACGACGGCACGTTTACCATCTACGACTGGAAGCGCAGCACGAAGGTGGTGAATCCCCTGGGACAGCCCATCACGGAGGCCTTCGGAGACAAGATGAGCCTGAACGGCATCAACCTGCCCGACACGGCCTTCTATCACTACTGTATCCAGCAGAACCTCTACCGCCACATGCTGGAGAGTCACTATGGACTTCGCGTGCGCGCCATGAACCTCGTGGTGCTCTCATCGGAGTATCAGACCTACCACGTGGCGGAGGTGCCGAGAATGGAGGAGGTTATCGCGCAGATTGTGGACATCTGTCAGCAGAAGGACCTCGGACACAAGCTGCTGCAATAAGAAAAGGTAAAAAAGATTATACAAGAAAAATGACTATTGATATGAAAAAGCTTCTTTTTAGTATCGCCTTCATGGCGATGGGTTCAGTACTCCTGACGGGATGTCTGAGCAATGATAACAACAGTACAGACATCAAAGATTTAGAGGTGGTCATCACGAAGGGCGCGCTGGTGCTCTGTAAAGGTAACAGCGAACTGAACATCCCTGGCAGTCTGCACTTCATTGACATGGAGAACGGGAATGCGCGTCAGCTGAATGTGAATATCGGCAAAGACCCTTCAGAAATCTATGTCTATGGCTCGAAGGTCTATATCACCTGTACGGGTGAGGATGCCGTCATGGTATTAAGCACCAGGGACTTCATCCTGCTCGAGGAGATTGACACCAAGGAAGAGATGGGCGAGGAAGAGGGCGCTGGACCGCGCGGTCTGACGGGCTATGGCTCGAAGGTGTATGTCAGCACGAATGGCGGTTATGTTGGCGTCATCGACACCACGTCGATCGCGATGACGGGTACACCGTATAAGGTTGGTGGCAAGCCTGAGGACATGGGTGTGGCATTGAACAGCAACAACGTACCCCTGTTGTACGTGGCCAATAACGATGGCTACTACACGACCATCGATCTCAGCCAGGGTGGTGTGACGGAGTCGAAGCCTGCCATGCTGCACAGTCCTGCACAGGTGGCTGCAGCCAGTTTCGAGACGAGTACCGTACTCTTCATACTTGACAACGGTCAGATAGAAGAGGGTGTACAGAAGGATGCAGGCGTCTATGCCGCCTCGAGTAGCGGTGTGGAGAAGATCATCCCCGATGCAACGGGTATGACCGCTGCTGGACAATATATCGTGACTTATAATGCCCCTGCAGGCAGTAACAGCACGCCTTCCTACAGTCTTTTCAATGTGAACAGCTATGCAGGCTATATGGCATTCCCCAAAGGTGGTGACACCCAGTATCCCATCGCAGAGCCCACGGCTATCAGCATGGATCCCAATACTTATGCTGTGTACATAGGAGATGCTGAAGGATTCGTGAATATCTATACGCTGAATGGTGCGTTTGAAAAGAATTATCCTGTGGGCATTTGTCCTGTGGACATCGCTTTCACCTATAAGGTGGCCAAATACTCTGATCTGGTTAAATAACGACCTATGCAGAAGCAACTGTTTCCACTCATGACGGCCTTCGCGGGCTTGTTGCTCCTCTGCAGCTGTGGAGGTCGCTGTGGGCGTGGTGGTCAGGAGGCAGAGGGCGCAGCCGACTCGCTGACGGCCCTTGAGCTCGTGAAGCCCCGTTATGCCACGGGCTACACCGTCAGAGACTCAGCTGGCGTCAGACTCGTCGATGTAGGAGAGCACTACCACCTTGCCCTTGTGCAGGGTGGGGGTGACGTGCCCCAGGGCTATACGCGCATCGAGGTGCCCGTGACGCGTACCATCTGTATGACGTCGTTGCAGCTCTCGAACTTCACCATCCTCGATGCTCACGACGTGGTGAAAGGACTGACGGGTACGAAGAACCTCTTCAACACTGATATCCTGGAGCGCGCCAAGGACGGGCGCATCGTGAAAATCGGTATGGAGGGCAACTTCGATACGGAGATGGTACTTGCTGCCAATCCGCAGGTGATCCTTATCTCACCCTCGAAGCGGGGTGGCTATGAGGCGATCAAGGAGACGGGTATCACCCTCGTGCCCCACCTCGGCTATCAGGAGCTTCACCCGCTGGGACAGGCTGAGTGGATCAAGTTCGTGGGTATGCTTATTGGTAAGGAGCGCGAGGCCAGTGAAGTCTTCGCGGGTATCGAGCAGCGGTATAACGCTCTCAAGTCGCAGACCTCCGAATTCAAACCAGAAGAGCGCCCCACCGTCTTCTCAGGTGAGATGCATTATGGCACCTGGCACGCCGTGGGTGGCAAGAACTACCTGGCGCAGATCTTCCGTGACGCTGGTGCCGACTATGTGATCAACGACGAGGAGACGAGCGGTGAGAACCTGGAGTTTGAGAAGATGTATGCCTTGGCGGCAAAGGCTGACTACTGGCGCATCCTCAACAGCTATCCTGACGCCTTCAGCTACGAAGCGCTGAAGGCCTCGGAGCCTCGCAACGAGCTCTTCAAGGCTTGGCAGGAGAAGAAGGTGATCTACTGTAACATGAAGCAGACGGCCTATTACGAGATCTCGCCCGTGAAGCCCGATGTGTTGCTGAAGGACTTCGTGGCCATCTTCCATCCTGAGCTCGTAGAGGCGGATTATCAGCCTACGTTCTATCGATTATTGGAATAAAGTCGTGAAGCGACCTGTTTATATCATATTGCTCCTGGTGGCCATCGTCGTTCTGATGGTAGTCAACCTCCTCATTGGCTCAGTGCGCATCCCTGTGGCTGATGTCTGCGGCATACTCATTGGTGCTGAGAGCAACGAGATATGGGAGAACATCATCTGGAAGTCGCGCCTGCCACAGGCTCTTACGGCCATCGTTGCAGGAGCAGGACTGGCTGTCTGTGGTCTTCAGATGCAGACGGTGTTCCGTAATCCGCTCGCAGGTCCTTCTGTGCTTGGTATCAGCAACGGTTCGGCACTGGGCGTGGCCTTTGTCGTGCTGCTCTCAGGCAGACTCGGTGGCGTGGCCCTCTCGCGACTGGGATATCTGGGCGATGCAGCCATGTCGATAGCTGCCATCGTGGGTGCGCTGGCTGTGATGATGCTCATCGTGTGGATCTCACAAAGGGTGCGTGGCAATGTCACTTTATTAATAATAGGTGTGATGATTGGCTATCTGGCCACTGCAATCATAGGTGTGTTGAAGTTCCTCTCGCCTGAAGAGGATGTGAAGGCCTTCGTTGTTTGGGGACTGGGCTCGTTCTCGCGTGTCTCAGGCGATGAGATGGTGCTGTTTGTCGTGCTGATGGCCATCCTCCTGCCGCTGAGTTTCCTGCTCGTGAAATCGATGAACCTGCTGCTGTTGGGTGACCGTTATGCGGCTAATCTTGGTCTGAATATCCGTAGGGCGCGCCTGTTGGTCATCCTCTGCTCAGGCGTGCTCGTGGCCATTGTCACAGCCTATTGCGGTCCTATCATGTTTATCGGCCTTGCCGTGCCTCATCTGGCCCGTGCCCTCTTCCGCACCTCTGATCATCGTGTGCTTATCCCTGCCACGATGCTCTGTGGAGCAGCTTTGGCACTGGTGTGTAACCTCATCGCACGTATGCCAGGCTTCGAGGGCGCCCTCCCCGTGAACAGTGTCACGGCCCTCGTGGGTGCCCCTGTCATTGCCGCTGTGCTCTTCCGCCGTAGGAAAGATGACGCCAGCGAATAAGAATCGAACTATCATTCCATCAAACTGAAACCATTATGAGAACAATCCTGATTTCACTCTTGTGTATACTGTCGCTGGCTACGGTCCAGGCGCAGGACAAGGATACCCGTATTAAACAGATCCGCAGTGCCTATGCCAAGGCTAAGGAGAAGGTGGAGCAGAACGGAAAGAACGGTCGCTCGCCCAAGGATATGCAGGTGGTCGTCAACGATGTGACTGACGAGGACGGTGAGATCTACGACTGGACGGAAATCACTTACTACTTCGATGAGAGCGAGCATGACTACACGCCTGTGAAGCGCCCCTATTTCATCATTGAGAAGTGGACCTCGCACCAGCACGTATTGTACCACGAGATGCTCCTGAACCCAGAGGACAGTACACTCATGTTCAGCTATCGTCGTGGCGAGACGGATGCAGGCTTCGTCGTGGAGTCGCGTTACTACTATGATCAGTCAGGCAAACTCATCGAACAGAAGCACAACACGCCCAACAGCTGGAGTGACGCTGACAGTGAGCAGGAGGAGGCCAGGCGCTTCAAAGACGTGTTCCGTATGGTGAACGCGAAGGAATACCTCTCTTCGATCGATCACGACCAGAGCAGTCTCGTGGTAGGTAACCCTGCACGTCTGAAGCATATCCGCAGCCTCTATGCTCAGGCGAAGGACAAGGTAGCCAAAGACGATGCCAAGGACGAGGGTAAGCGCAGCATCCACATTACTGTGCGTGATGGTGGCGAAGAGAGGCCACCCAGAACCGTTGAGCACCACATCTACTTCGATTCAAACACAACTCCCTACTTCATCTCGCAGCATCGTTATGCCATGGGCTTCGATCATTACGGAGAGTTCCTCTTTGAGCCGAAGACCACGAAGCTCGTCTTCTCGTACTCACGAGGTCAGGAAGAGAATGAGACGCGTGAGTGGCGCTACTACTACAACGAAAAAGGGCGTTGCTTCGAGGTGAAAAGCAACGCCGAAGAGATTGATTACGGCTACAGCGACAAGCTGGCTGCTCAGGACTATCTCCTCATCTTCCGAAAGCTGATGGAGAAATAATCTCTGCTATTTCCTGTCCTTAATCACAAACACGCAGACGGAGGCTATCAGGAAGCTGACGCCAGCCACAACCATCATGGTAGACTGGTGGTGACCCACTACTGAAAGGATGGTTCCACCACAGAGTGCAGCAATAATCTGCGGGATACAGATGGTGCCGTTAAAGAGTCCCAGATAGGCACCCATGTGGCCGTAACCCTGCAGGGCATTGGTGACGAACGTAAATGGCATCGCCAGCATGGCAGCCCACGCACAGCCAATCATGAGGAAGGGTACGAACTGCAGATACTGATCGTGGATATAAGGTACCATGCAGAAACCAATGGCACCAATAATCAGACTGACGGAATAGGCCAGTTTCGTGTTCTTGAACTGTGGCAGCAAGGCAGCCCATATTACGGAGCCCACAGCCTGAACAGCAAAGAGGATACCCGTCCAGTTGCCTGCCTCCTGAAAGGCCTCACTCGAGGCGTCAGTGGTATTCCACACCACTTCGGCGATGGCGCCCGTTGTATAGTTCCACATGTAGAGCATGGCTGCCCATGAGAAGAACTGCACGAGTCCCACCTTCCAGAAGGTCGACGGCGCATTCTTCAACAAGGTAATCCAGTTGGCACTCTCCTCCTTCTCCTCTGAAACGGGGTTGTACTCTGCATAGTCCTGTGGATTCCACTCTTTCACTTTCATCGTAGTATAGATGACGCAGAGGATCAGGATGGCGGCTCCGATATAGAACGACCAGATGACAGAATCGGGCACTACACCCTTTTCAGCCACATTGCTGATGCCGATAAACGTGAAGACAAAGGGGAACACATAGCCCATGACGCTGCCAGCATTGCAGAGGAACGACTGGATGGAGTAGGCCTTGGCCTTCTGCTTCTCGTTCACCATGTCGCCCACCAGCATCTTAAACGGCTGCATGGCCATGTTGATACTTGTATCGAGGAACATCAGTGCAACCAGTCCGAAGATCATGGCAGCGCTGATGGTCAGTCCGAGGGATCCAGAGTTGGGCAGCAGGCACATCACCAGAACGGCTACAGCCGCACCTATAAATAAATAAGGTATACGACGTCCGAAGCGCGTCCACGTCTTGTCGCTCAGAGTTCCGACAATCGGTTGCACAAGGATACCCATCAGTGGCGGCAGGATCCAGAAATAACTGAGGTTGTGAGGGTCAGCGCCCAATGTTGCGAAGATGCGCGAGATGTTTGCACTCTGCAGCGCGTATGCAATTTGCACACCAAAGAATCCGAAGCTCAGATTCCACAGATTCCAAAAGGAAAGATCAGGTTTTTGTTTCATCTCTATAAACTTTATACTTTAAACTTTTCACTTTTCACTACTTTGATGTTCCTCTGATGACCAGACGGGTGCGCACAATGCGCTTTTCCACTTTTTCGAGCGGACTAAGCCCCTCTACTTTATCCATCAGGATCTGGGCAGCCTCTTCGCCCACTCTGTGACCTCGTTGTTCCACTGTTGTCAGCATGGGATCGCAGGCCACGGCGCGCTGTCCGTTGGTAAAGCCACAGATCGAGATGTCTTCAGGTACGCTGAGTCCTGCGCGCTTCACCGTATAGAGAATGCCGATGGCTGTATCATCGTTGACGGCAAAGAAAGCATCTGGCCTTTCGTCAAGAGCCAGCATCTCGGGGGTTATCCTCTCTGCATCAGCCCGATTGTCACACACACGGGTAATGCTTTCGTCGAAAGGAAGGCCATGCTTGAGTAGGGCATCCTTATAACCATTGAAGCGGTTCTTTGAAATCTCGAGTTGCATGGGGGAGCCATAGAAGGCGATGCGCTTGCAACCAGTCTCAATCAGGTGAGACACAGCATTATAGGCACCCATATAGTCATCGACCACCACGCGACTGGCGTTCACTCCCGTACAGATACGGTCGTAGAAAACCAAGGGTATGCCTGCATCGAGCAGTCTCTGATAATGGTCGTAGTTCTTCGTGTCCTTCGCCTGTGAGACGATGACCCCACAGACCTTATAACGATGGAAATTCTCGCAGATGCGCACCTCGTGCTCATAACGTTCTCCGCTGAGTGCCACCATGATGCGATAGCCACGGGCTGCTGCCGTCTCCTCGATACCTGTCAGAATAGAAGAGAAATAATAATGTGTAAACTCAGGCACGATGACTCCAATGATGCGCTGGGGCATCACGCGGCTGTGGCGCAGGACCGCTCCGATGATATTGGGATAAAAGTTGTGCTCACGGGCATACTGTTGAATGGCCTTACGTCGTTCCTCGCTGATACGAGGCGAATCCTTCAGGGCTCGCGACACAGTTGCAACGGAGATTCCGAACTCCTTTGCAATGTCTTTCATCGTCATGGGGGCTTTATCGTCCATCGGTTTTTGAATTATTCACGATGCAAAGGTACTAAAAAAAACTAATAATGTGTATTTTCTTTAACTTTTAATATAAGTACGCACGCATGCAAACGTTTGCATTGCACAATTATTAATTTTTTAGCAAAAAAAAGTACAATCTATTGAAAAGAAATTTATCTTTGCACCGTAGAAAGCTGTGCCTAAGAATTTCAAACGATATAACAATAACAAATTAACTCTAATTAAAAGTAATGATGAAGCAGGTAAACATTCAATTTCCGCTTAGGATGCTTGGCCTTATATTCGGGCTGCTCTTATCGGTAAGTGCCTTTGCTCAGATTGATGTCAAAGGACATGTGAAAGATGCTACAGGCGAACCCATTATCGGCGCAACAGTTCGCGTGGACGGTACACAAACCGCGACAGTGACTGATTTCGACGGTAATTTCGTCTTGAAAGCTAATCAGGGTGCAGACATTACCATTACCTACATCGGCTACCAGCCGCAGAAGGTAAAAGCTGCTCCTACAGTAGAAGTTACACTGCAGGATGATGCCGCTGTTCTGAACGAAGTGGTGGTCATCGGTTATGGTGCAGTAAAGAAAAGCGATTTGACGGGATCTGTAACGGCCTTGAAGCCGGATACGAAGAACAAGGGTCTCGTGGTAAACGCCCAGGACATGATGCAGGGTAAGATCGCTGGTGTGAACGTGACGAGTGATGGTGGTACCCCTGGTGGTGGTTCTACCATTCGTATTCGTGGTGGATCATCATTGAACGCCTCTAACAGTCCACTGGTTGTGATTGACGGTGTGCCTATGGACAACAACGGTGTGAAGGGTCTTGCTAACCCCCTCTCAATGGTTAACCCGCAGGATATCGAGTCGTTCAACGTACTGAAGGATGCGTCTGCCACCGCTATCTACGGTAGCCGTGGTTCTAATGGTGTTATCATCATCACCACGAAGAAAGGCCGCAAGGGTTCTGCTCCTCAGGTATCTTACTCAGGAAGCGTAACGATGAGTAAGAAGAAGAAGCTGATCGAAGTGATGGATGGTGACCAGTATCGTGCTTTTGCCACACAGCTTTATAAAGGTAATGCCCGCGAGGAGGCTGCGATGGCAGCATTAGGTGATGCCAACACCGATTGGCAGAATGAGATCTACCGCACCGCATGGAGCCACGACCACAACGTAACGTTGGCAGGTGCTGCAGGCCTTGTTCCTTATCGCTTCTCTGTTGGTTATACAGATCAGCAGGGTATCCTGAAGACTTCTGACTTTAAACGTTTCACTGGAGCCATCAATCTGAACCCCTCATTGCTCAACGACCATCTGGTTCTGAACCTCAATGCCAAGGGTATGTGGGCCAGGACCGAGTATGCCAACACAGGTGCCATCGGTGCAGCCTTGGCATACGATCCTACAAAGCCCATCTATGACACCACATCATCTGATGCTGCTAACTTCGGTGGCTATACGGAGTGGAAGGTTCCTGGTGAGTCACTCAACGACCCTGCATGGCCTAACACTTACAACCGTAATGCTACAGCAAACCCCGTGGCACTGCTCAACCTGAATGATGACCGAGCCATCAGTCGCTCATTCATTGGCAATGCCGACATCGACTATAAGATTCACGGTTTCGAGGATCTGCGCCTCCACCTGACTTTGGGTGCTGACATCTCTGAAGGTAAGCAGTGGACTGACGTTGACCGTTCATCTCCTGCAGCCATCTATTACGGCTCACACGGATGGGACAAGATCAACAAGCGCAATCTGACACTCTCTGGTTATGCTCAGTACTATAAGGATTTCTCCAAGATTCACCATTTCGATATCATGGCTGGTTATGAGTGGCAGCACTTCTGGCGTAAGCAGCAGAACAGCTATTGGGGCGCTTATCCTGATACCAACCTTGAAAATCCAGGCAAGTATCATGACTGGTCGATTTACAACTACAAGACAGAGAACTACCTTGTATCTTTCTTCGGACGTATGAACTATATCCTCATGGATCGTTACTATCTGACAGCTACACTTCGTGACGACGGTTCTTCACGCTTCAAGGATCACTGGGCACTCTTCCCCTCAGCAGCCTTGGCTTATAAGATGAGCGAGGAGAAGTTCCTTAAGAACGTTAATTGGCTCTCAGACCTGAAGATTCGTCTGAGCTATGGTAAGACAGGTCAGCAGGATGGTATCGGCGACTACAACTACTTCGCTATCTATAGCATGAACACAGGTGTAGGAAGTTACTATGACTTGTTAGGTAATGGCTCACTGGCACGCCCTGTGGCTTACGATCCAAACCTGAAGTGGGAGACCACTGATACCTATAACGTAGGTTTCGACTTCGGTGCATGGAACCAGCGTTTCACAGTAGGTGTTGATGTTTATTATCGTAAGACTACCGATCTGCTCAATGAGTCGGATATGGCTGCTGGAACTAACTTCAAGAACCGTGTGATGACCAATATCGGTTCAATGGAGAACAAGGGTGTCGAGGTTACTATTGGCCTGAAGCCCATCCAGACAGACAACTGGTACTGGACTCTCGACTATAACTTCACCTATAATAAGAACAAGATTACGGAGTTGACAGGTGATGGACAGCCTGTTGCTACTGGAGGAATTGGTGGTGGTACTGGTGTTTACGCACAGGCTCACGCTGTAGATCATCCTGCAAACTCTTACTATGTATATCAGCAGGTTTACGACCAGGCAGGCAAGCCCATCGAGGGTTTGGTAGTCGATCGTAACGGTGATGGTGTCATCACAGAGTCAGACAAGTACTTCTATAAGAGCCCGATGGCTCCTGTGACGATGGGTCTGAGCTCACGTCTGGAGTACAAGACATGGGACTTCGGTTTCACGCTCCGTGCCAGCCTCGGCAATTATGTATTCAACAACCTGATGTCGGGTAATGTCAACATGAGTGCTGCCGAGCTTTACTCTGGTGGTAACAACTTCTATGGCAACCGTCCTGTTGCAGCACTTGACTACAACTGGCAGACCTATGATCTGGAGGCTAAGCTTTCTGACCACTGGGTACAGAATGGTTCGTTCCTGAAGTGCGATAACATCACACTGGGTTACAGCTTCGATAAGCTCTTCAAGGGTGGAAGTTACAAAGGAATTGCAGGTCGTATCTACGCCTCGGCTTCCAATGTATTCTGCATCACCAAGTATAAGGGTATCGATCCAGAAGTGTTCGGCGGTATTGACAACAATCTCTATCCCCGTCCTATCTCATTCATCCTCGGTTTGAATCTGAACTTCTAAATAATAAAACAAAGGTAAAATGAAAACATATATCAAAAATATCATTCCGGCAGCTGCCCTCTTTCTGGCAGTAGGACTGAATTCCTGCACGAAGGATCTGGATGTAACGCCTATCGATCCTAACCTGGAAACGAATATTCAGCCTGAGGCACTCTTCAACAAGTGCTATGCCAATATTGCCGTGGCAGGTAATGGCGGTGCCAACGGTGACTGCGATGTCGACGGTATCGACGGTGGTACATCAGGATTCGTACGTCAGATGTGGAACGCTAATGAGCTTACCACTGATGAGTCTATCTGTGGATGGGGTGACGAAGGTATTGCCAACTTCTGTTACAACACATACGATGCATCTCACCCGATGCTTCGTGGTTACTACTATCGTCTCTATACAGGTATCTCTTTCTGCAACCAGTATCTGCAGGAGTTTGGTGACTATAATGCTACAATGACGGCTGAGATTCGCTTCCTCCGCGCTTTGGATTATTTCCTGCTGCTGGACGGCTGGGGCAATGTGCCCTTCGTTACAGGCATCACTTCAGAGAAACCTGCACAGTACTCTCGTTCGGAGATGTTCAACTTTGTTGAAAGTGAGCTCCTCGAGATTGAGCCTCAGCTGAGTGCTGCTGTTGCCAAGAAATCATCTGATGCCGGCTATGGTCGTGTAGACAAGGCTGCTGCCTGGATGTTGCTGGCTCGCCTCTATCTGAACGCTGAAGTCTATACGGGTTCAGCCCAGTATGGTAAGGCTGCTCAGTATGCCCAGCAGGTGATCAACTCAAGCTACAAGCTCAACACCTCTGGCGCAGGCTCATGGAGTGCTTACCAGATGCTGTTCATGGGTGACAATGGTGAGACCTCTGCCGCTTATGAGGCTATCTTCCCTATCCTGCAGGATGGTGTTCGTACTACTTCTTGGGGTACATCCCTCTTCCTGATCGCATCTACTCATGATGCAGACATGACTGACTCGAATGGTACAACAGAGACCTGGGGTGGTAACCGCGCACGTCCTGAACTGATTGCTAAATGGTTCCCCAAGGGAAATGCTCCTGAGGCTGGTCCTAAGGATTTCGCCAAGGCTGCTGGTGACGACCGTGCCATCATCGATTCTCGTGGACGTACCATCGACAATACTGATGTCAGCGCATTCAAGAATGGCTTTGCAGTGGCTAAGTTCAATAACTTCACCACAACAGGAGCCTCTACTAGCAGTGCACAGTTCCCTGATGCCGACTTCTTCATGCTCCGCGTAGCAGAGGCTTATCTGACTTATGCAGAGGCTCAGGCTCGCCAGAATGGTGGAAGTGCCACAGGTGATGCTGCCAGTGCCATCAATGCTCTCCGTACACGTGCCAACGCTTCAACGAAAGATAGCTATACGCTCGACGACATCTGCGACGAGTGGTGTCGTGAATTCTACTATGAGGGTCGTCGCCGAATGGACCTTATCCGTTTCGGCAAGTTCGGAGGCAGTTCCGACTACACATGGCAGTGGAAGGGTGGTTCTTTTGCAGGCCGCAATTTCGAAGCTTACAAGAATCTCTTCGCTATTCCAAGCACCGATCTGAATGCCAACCCCAATTTGGTTCAGAATCCTGGCTATGCTAACTAATGGCAGTGAAAAAGGTAAACAAGTATAAAGGTAAAAAAGTATACGACAATGAAGAATATTTTGAAATCAACATTGCTGCTGATGTGTAGCGTGGGGCTGTTTGCTGCTTGTGCAGACGACAATGACTCCAACCCAACGCTACAGCAGCCTTCGACGTTCGTGCTCAACGAACCCGGATATGCCGCTCAGACCATTAATCTGGCGAACTCCACTGAGCTGCCTTTCACCTGGTCACAGCCCGACTATGGTTTCCCTGTTGAGGCCAGCTACGATCTCCAGGTGTCAATCTCTGGTAACTTTACGGTCTCTACCGATCAGGCCAATGCCGATGAGAGTGGGGCCACCATCCCCGACTATGCTGTTATCGCATCAGGTCTTGTGGGAGGTAAGGGTGCTATGGATGCAACAGCGCTTGATCGCAATCTTGTACAGATAGCAAGATGGGAGGAGGGAAAAGTGCCAGCCTCACAGTCCATCTATGTACGTGCTGCGGCTTCTATCCCTGGTGCTTCTACCATTTACTCTAATATGGTGACTGTAACGGTTAACCCTTACTTCATCCTGTTGTCCGATGCAGCTCCTGAGCTCTGGTATCTCGTTGGAGAGTGCATTGGCGATGGTTCATGGAACAACTCTGTGGATGGTATCGGTACCGCCATCTTCCCATTGATGACTATTGGTGGAGAGACTTACGACAAGGTAACAGGCAAGGGTGTCATCAGCTATACAGGCTTCTTCCCAGCCGGTAAGGGCTTTAAGCTCATTAAGATTCCTGGAAAGTGGGATGACCAGTGGGGTGCAGGCGATGCAGGCTACGTCATGAACGATGGCGGCTCTGGCAACATCACCGTCGCTTCTGATGGTTACTACACCGTGAAACTCGATACGAAGAACAACGTACTCACCGTTGAGCCTTACGATGGTACACCACGTGCATTTACCGCTATGGGTATGCCTGGTGGATACAACGATTGGGATGTCAATGCCAACCTCATGACAGGCTTCGACACCTATGGTGGCGAGAACCATGCATGGACAGCAACCTTCCAGGCTGGTGATGATGGCGAAATGAAGTTTGCTGCCGACGGAGGCTGGGATTTCAACTGGGGTGCTGCCGACTTCCCATACGGACAGGGTACTCAGAACGGTCCTAATATTCCTTACAAGGCTGGCTCTTATAAGGTATTCTTGAATGATATCACAGGTCAATACATGTTTATTGAAAACTAAAAACATCTTTGCATTATGAAGAAGATATTATCCATAATGAGTATGGCACTGCTGATGGCAGGCTGTACCGAAGATTATAAAGATTGGGCACAGCCCTTCCAGAATGGTCCTGAGGAGTCCGTCAGCGTCAGCATCAGCGTATCGCCTGCTGCAGCCATCGACTTCGCCACTGTTACTGACGAGACTGTGAAACTGTTCAGCGCCTCCGTTTCTAACCCTGAGGGTGCAGATGCGAAGTATCAGGCCGTCATCACCAACGAGGATGGCAGCAAGGAGCAAGCTATCAATATCGATGAGAACTGCTATGCGAAGACCAGTGAGCTTGAGAGTGCTGTCAACTCCCTGTGGGGTCGCCGTCCTGTGGCACGCACCATCCCAGTAAAGGTGACAGCTTATGTCAGCATCAATGGTGCTGCTGTAGCTACAACAGCCAACACCACGCTGACAGCTACGCCTAATGCACCTGTCATTGAGGATGCTTATTATATCACAGGTAGCATCAACGGTTGGGACAACACCAATACCAAGTATGAGTTGACCAACGGTGGTGATGATCCTTACGATAATCCTATTTTCACCGTTATGATTCCTGGGGCTGATGTAACAGGCGACTTTGAATTCAAGGTAACACCTAAGTCTGGTCTGGGCGGTGATTGGAGCAAGTGTCTCACTGCTTCTGATACTGAGGGCGTGTTCGCAACGAACAATGCTGGCGGCAACCTTGCTGTGAAGTATGTGGAGGGTGCCAAGTTCTATCGCATCCAGTTCGATATGATGAACCAGACTTGGAGTGCTGCTGGCCTCAGTTTTGGTGACTTCTTCTACGAGATTGGTAACGAGAGTGGCTGGGGAACCTCACACGCTCTTTACGGCCCTGCCAACGATGGTAAGTACACAGGTTTCTATTACCTCGATGGTGAGTTTAAGTACAAGCCCAATGCCGACAACTGGGACAACGACCTTGAGTACGTCAGCGGTACCACTACCAGTGGAACCTTGACAGATGCAGGCGGTCCTAACTGTCCTGATCCAGGTGCAGGCTTCTACAAGATCGACCTCGATGCAGGAGCCCTCAACTACACCCTTACCAAGATTGAAAGCGTCAGCATCATTGGTGGCTTCAATGATTGGAGTGGTGATGTCGAGATGACTTACAATGCTGAGGCTGGCTGTTGGGAGGTAACTACCGACCAGGTTTCTGGTGAGTACAAGTTCCGTGCAAACCATGATTGGGGTATTAACTGGGGTGGTGACGTCAAAGGTCTGACACAGGATGGTTCTAACCTTTCTATCGGCGCTGGCACGCACACCTTCAAGCTCTATCTCTCTTACAATGGTGCGCACAAGCTGACCATCGAGTAATCGAGCAAACGGTTGCACAATGCAACCCACATAAAAAAGTCGCTTGGGAATCAACCAAGCGGCTTTTTTCGTACATTTGCATCAGAATTGAAATTCATCAGACAACGATTTATGAAGAAATTACTTTTATCCATCAGTATTCTGGCCGCAGTCATTTCCTGCAAGCCAACACCAGAGACTAAGGACGTCGTATTCGAACTGCCCGCTGTAGAGGACATTGCCATGTATCAGGTGAATCCCCGTGTATTTGCTCCCGAGAAGTCGCTTAATGCCGTTGCTGCTCGTATCGACTCGATTCGTGATTTGGGTGTGAACGTGATGTGGGTGATGCCGATTTATCCGATTGGTATTGAAAAGGGTAAGAACTCGCCTTATTGTATCAGTGACTACAAGGCCATTGCACCAGAGTTCGGAACCATCGATGATTTTAAGCATCTGACTCAGGTGTGCCACGAGCATGGTATGGGCATCATCCTCGACTGGGTGGCAAACCATACGGCATGGGATCATCCTTGGGTAAAGGAACATCCGGATTGGTATACGCGTGACGAAAAGGCCGATACGATTATTTGTCCCCAACCATGGAATTGGGAAGATGTGGCTGATCTGAATTATGACAACCAAGAGATGCGGGCTGCGATGATCGACGCGATGAAGTTCTGGATTGTCGAGGTGGGTATCGACGGTTTCCGCTGTGATGTGGCTGACGGTGTTCCTGCAGATTTCTGGAAGACTGCTATCGATGAGCTTCGTCAGGCAGCAGGCGATCGCAAGATTGTGATGCTGGCTGAGGGTAAGCGTTCTGACAACTTCACGATAGGCGGCTTTGACATGAACTATGGTTGGGATTATAAGGACGAGTTGGTGAAAGTGTGGAAGGGTGCCTCTGCAGAGGAACTTATCAAAGCTGATAAGGCAGAATATGACAGTCTGCCAGAGGGAAAGGTGAAACTGCGTTTTACCACAAACCACGATCACTCGACGGATGCAACGCCTTGTGTGGAGTTTGGTAGCGACCGTGGTGCTATGGCAGCTTACGTGGCCTCTGTCTTCCTGCATGGTGGTGCACTGATTTATAGTTCTCAGGAGGTGGGTTATCCCGAGCCCATCAATTTCTTCAAGTATGTGCCTGTGGATTGGATGGCAAAGCCTCAGATCTATCAGGAGTATCAGGCATTGATCAGGCTCTACAACAATCATCCTGCGCTGAGGAAGGGCTCGCTATCAACTTATCCAGATAAAGATGTATTGGTGTTTGAAAAAACGGATGCAGCTGAGCGTTTCCTGGTGATGGTTAACGTGAGGAATCGGTCTGTCACCATCGCTCTGCCAGAGAACTGGGTGAAGCGTGAAGGCCTCGACGAATTGAACAATAGAGATGTGGATTTGGAGAAGGAAATCACCCTCAATCCATACGAGTATCTCATCCTCAGACGATAAATTTCGCTGTCAAGATGATAATAAGTGGGGAAAAATTTGTTTTTTCCTCACTTTTTTTCTATCTTTGTCCCCAAAATAGGCAATCTGGTGGCCGATGTCACCACGATGAAAGGGAATCCGGTGAGAGTCCGGAACTGTTCCTGCAGCTGTAATCCCCCTTTAGAAAGGCCTGCTTGTATAACGCCACTGAGACAACTCGGGAAGGTAAAGCAGACTGGGGAAAGTCAGAAGACCTGCCAAAGCGAGAGCAGAGCCAAGCGTGCTTGAGCTATGCCGAGCGCAAAAAATATTAAAAGTCGTCCGCTCAGGAGTTAGCGGTTCGGAAAAGAGGAATTATGAGAATAAGATTAGCTATTAGCTGTTGGCTCTTGGCTGTTTGCGTGTCTGCCCAAAATGATATCTGGCGTCAAGACAGTTTGCAAGAGGTGGTGGTGACAGGTACTGGAACCCAGCATCTCCTCAAGAATGCGCCTGTGCAGACGGAGGTGATAACCCATCGTATGCTGAAGGATTACGGTGGGCGTAGTCTCGAAGATATCCTTGCAGGACTCACGGCCTCGTTTGCCTTCAATCAGGATGATATGGGCTCACAGATGCAACTCAATGGTCTTGGCAATGACTATATCCTGGTTCTTATTGATGGCAAGCGTATTCATGGAGATGTAGGCGGGCAGAACGACCTTTCACTGATTGACCCCCAGAACATCGAGAAGATTGAGATCGTCAAGGGTGCTTCGAGTGCGCTTTATGGTTCAGATGCCATCGCAGGTGTCATCAATGTCATCACGAAGAAACATAATGAAGGTTTTATGGTGGAGAACAGTACCCGTGGTGGCAGCTATGGCGATCTGCGTCAGCATAATGGCTTGGGTATTGCCATTGGCAAGTTCAAGAGCTATACGAACTTCCACTTGCAGCATAGTGATGGTTGGCAGAATACGGCCACAGAGGATCCCAAGCAGACGGAGTTCCTGATTGAGGACTCGCGCAACATGACCGTCAATCGTCATACCAGTTGGCAGGTGTCTGAGCGTCTCACCTACGAGCCTCTGAAGAATCTGGAGCTGTATGCTGAGGGTAGCACCTATTGGAAACGTATTTATCGCCCCAGCGGCAAGTATGCAGCCGTCGACGTGAAGACCTACGATATGGCCTATCGTAATCAGAGCTTAGCAGCCGGGGGTATCTGGAAACTGAAAAAGACAGACCAGGTGACACTCGACCTGAATTGGGATCGTCACGCGTACTATTATCATTATACGGATACCACTCTGACGGATGGCTACGACCCGCGTGGCAATTTCACGCCATATTATCCCTACTTCCCTGGTGATGAAGAACTGCAGAGTGACCAGCGACGGATCATGGCCCACCTGAAGGGTATCTTCACCCTGCCTTACGATAATCGTCTAAGTGCAGGACTGGAGTGGCGCTACGACTATCTGGAGGCTCCGATGCGTGTAGCTGGTGGAGTGGCCAGAGATAATACAGAGGCTGCTTATGTACAGGATGAGTTCCGCTATGCTTTCAGTCCGAAGGTGGCGATGAACATCACGGGAGGTCTGCGATTGAACAATAATGGACAGTTTGGTTTGAACCTTTCACCAAAGATTTCTGGCATGCTCTCGTTGGGTGATGATATCCGTTTACGCGCCACTTGGAGCCAGGGTTTCAAGACTCCTACTCCTAAAGAGATGTACTATCGTTACGTGAAGTACATGAATGGTACCTATCTCTATTTGGGTAACGAGGGCCTGCAGCCTCAGACATCTAATTACTACGCAGTAAGCGGAGAGTACAACTGGCAGGGGCTGAACGTGACGGTGACGGGATATATTAATACGGTGAAGGACATGATTACGCTGGTGACCATCCCCAACAGTCAGGCACCAGCTGAGTATATCGTGAAATACGACCCCAGGAAGACGCGCCAGTATCAGAATCTGGAAACGGCAGAGACCAAGGGTATCGATGTCAGCGTGCGCTATCGCCTCAATCGTGATTGGATGTTGGGTGGAAGCTATAGTTATTTGGATACGGATGCCAAGAAGTATGATACCAACCACGACAGACTCGTGGATGTGGTTATCGATGGTATGGCCCATCATAAGGGCAGTTGGTTTGCCACCTGGAACCATGATTTCTCGTCAGTCTATCACATGGGTATAGGACTCTATGGACGAATGTCGAGCAAACGTTATTATCAGATTAACGGTGATGGTAAAGGTTATCAGATCTGGCGACTGTCCACAAACCATGAGTTCCCAGTCAGCAAGAAGTGGCTGTTCCGTTTGGAAGCAGGTATTGACAATATCTTTAACTACGTAGACCGTACCTATCATGGTCTTCATCTCGGAACCACGACTCCAGGACGTACCATCTATGGCACCCTGACCATCCGTTTTGCACAAGGAAAGAAAATAAAGTTTACTAACAATAAGTCTAATTTTAAAACAAGTAACAATGAAGAAGATTAAGTACTTGGTGATGGCATTCGCAGCTGTATGCTTCACCGTAGGTCTCACATCCTGTGAAAAGGAGAAGGAAGTAGAGAAAATTGTGGAAGTTCCAGTAGAGAAGATCGTGGAAGTTCCAGTAGAGGTTCCCGTAGTACAGGACAACAACTGGTCGCAGTATCAGAAAGCAGTTACAGAGAATGTAAAAGTCAGTAAGAAAAACGACAAGGTCATTCTGCTTGTGGCTTTCGGCTGTACCTGGGAACAGGGTTTCAATGCTTTCGACGAGACTATCAAGGCCTATCAGAAAGCTTTCTCTGGTTATGACGTGTTCCTGAGCTATTCATCAGCCATCTGTATCAACCGTGCTGCTGCTGGTGAGAATGGTGTTTCGCGCAACTATTACGCACCTCCCTTCTGGCTCAACGCATTTGCCGACAAGGATGTGAAGTATAGTGAGGTCGTCGTTCAGTCTCTGCAAGTCATTCCTGGTGAGGAGTACACCCGTGTAATCAACTACATCAAGGACTTTGCCAACAATGCCAATGGTGACCTCGATGATGACTATTTGGCTAGTGTCAAGTTGAAACTTGGTGTGCCCCTGCTGCAGAGTTCTGAGGAGGATGTTCCTGCTGTTGCCAAGGAGCTCAACGAACTCTTCAAGGAGAATGTTTCCAAAGGTGTAGTTGCCTTTATGGGACATGGTAATCCTGATGAGTACGATACTTACAAGGCAAACGTACGTTATACAGAGTTGGAGAAAGCTCTTCAGAAGTACAGCAAGAAATACTTTGTTGGAACGGTTGACATGAAGGAAAACTTCAAGACCCATGTTTATGCCCGTATGCAGAAGGCCGGCTACAAGAACGGTACTGTATTCTGTGCTCCTCTGATGTCTATCGACGGTGACCATGGTCACAATGATATGGCTGGTGATGATGACGAGAACTGGGAAGAGGGCAAGGGCTTCACTCCAAACGAGGAGGGTGAAGTAGAGGATACCTCTTGGAAGAAGTATTTCGGCCATCTGGGCTATGAGTGCAACAATGAGACCATGATTGAGAAAGGTTTGCTGGAGTTGCCTGCTATCCGTCAGATCTGGATGAACCATACGCAGGCAGCTATCGAGGGCGATCCGCTCGAATACTATCACTCAAAGAACCCTGAGTAAAACGTAGACTCTCTTTTATTAATGACTAAGAAGTATATAATTCTCTTGGTGGCACTCCTTTCGGGGAGTGCCGCTTTCCCGCAAGTCCACAAGATGGAGCGGAAAGACTCTTCTGCGATCAGCCGTACGTATAACCTGAACCCAGTGGTTGTGACTGGCTCAGGCCATCATCAGCGTCTGAAGAGTACAGCGACACCTGTACATGTGCTTTCCAGTCAGGAGATCCGTGAACAGGGCATCAGTACTTTCGACGGTGCTTTGACGCGTATGATGCCGCAGGTATCGATGTCGCCCAACTCCATGGGAACCTTCTTGCGTCTCAATGGTCTTGGCAACAAATATATCCTCATCCTTATCAACGGACAGAAGTTAACAGGCGACATATCGAACAATGTCGACTTGAACCGTATCAACATGTCGAGGGTAAAACGTATTGAGGTACTCGACGGAGCAGCCTCATCGCTCTATGGTTCGGATGCCATCGCTGGCGTCATCAATATCATTACAGACCAACCAACACAGAATCTTATCAGCGTTACTAGTGACACTCGGGTTTCAGGCCATGGCCAATTGACAGAGAACGTGACGCTCGATATCTATAAGAACGGCTTTGGCTCGTACACCTCGTTCTCGCACGATCGTGCTGACAGCTACCGTAATAATGACTTGGAATATGTGAAGGGCTCAGACACAGAGACCCAGCAGACGATAGCACCTTTATTCACAGGCTATCGTTCGAACATCATCGGACAGAAATTTACTTATTCCCCCATAGAGCAGCTTGCCCTGAATGCGGGACTGGACTATTCATATAAGATCACTGATCGTCCTGATACGCGACAGGACATCACGGGTGGAACAGACTACGAAATGAGATATAAGGGATTCCGTTGGAACGTTGGCGGAATCTACAAGTTCACAGCCAAGAACTCGTTACAGGCAAACTTCACCGTCGACCGTTTCCGCTATGGTAAGGAGTATGATGTAGAGACAAAAAGCTATGCCGTGGGCGACTATGTGCAGTCGAAGAAGCAGCTGATGATGGACGGAGAGTTGAAGGCCATCCTCGGACTGACGAAGAACTCCACCACCATCTTCGGAGCAGACTGGCGCAAGGACTACCTGACGGCAACTTCTGGCGATATCGATGAGAATGTGTATTCTATCGCTGCCTATGCCCAGCATGAGCACAAACTGTTCAAGGACTTCACTGCCACCCTTGGCTTGCGACTGACGCATCATGAGACCTTCAACAACCATCTGACACCAAAGGTGGCGTTGATGTATGCACCAGGCAATTTCCGCTTCCGTGCCACTTACTCTGCTGGTTTCCGTGCTCCAGGACTCGACGAGCTTTATTACCACTATTTCTCCGTGAATCGTGGTAAGGCGCAGATCAGCTTTGGCAATAAGGATCTGAGCCCTGAGAAGAGCAACTACTTCTCACTGAACGCTGAATATCGCGACGAGGTGATTGCCGTGAGTGTGACAGGCTATCTGAATCGTATCAATGACATGGTGGTAAAGCAGAACGTCAAGGTCGATGATACCTCTCTGGCCATGCTCCGAAAGGAATTTCCTGAAATGACAGATGACCAGGCTGCGAAACTCGAGCAATATGCCCTTTATCAGAATAGTGACAAGGGTGATGTGAAAGGCGTGCAGGTGAACGTCTCAGCGAATATCTTCCAAGGTTTCAACCTCTCCACGAACTACGTCTATACCTATGCTCGCACGAAGAGTGGTGAGGAGTGGACGCCCCTGGAGCGTAGCATTCGTCATGCTGCCACCATCGCTGCCAATTATCACCATACATGGGGACGTTATGGACTGAATGTGAACCTCAATGGCCGTCTTCAGTCTAAGACCTACTATCCTGGCTATGAGGATGCGCCTGGCTATGGCATCTGGAACCTCCATACCACACACTCCTTCGATGTGGCAAAGTGGATGTTCTTGGAACCTGCCATTGGTGTCGATAACATCTTCAACAAGGTGGATGATCGTATCGATTCCTCACAGCGTAAATACGCCCTTTACTCGCCAGGCAGAATGTTGGTAGTAGGACTGAAAGTGAGATTCAAGTAGACACATTTACATACGTGTATTATTATATAGGTTTGAATTAGGAGGTCTGTCGTGAGATAATGCCTCCTTTTTTTTCTTCTTTCATTTATTTTTTGTATCTTTGTCACCAATATGGGAAAAATCATTATAGCAGGCTTGGGACCTGGCAACGAGAGCGATATGACGCTCGCCGTCCGTGAGGCGCTACAGAGTGCTGATGTGGTGGTGGGCTATCAGTATTATTTTCAGTTCATCAAGCCATTTGTGCGCGAGGACTGTGAGTGTGTTGATACAGGCATGAAGAAGGAGCGCCAACGTGCTGAACAAGCCTTCGAACTGGCAGAACAGGGGAAGACCGTTGTGGTCATCTCCTCAGGCGATGCTGGTATCTATGGCATGACTCCTCTGATCTATGAGATGCAGCGTGAACGAATCTCACAACGGGGACAGTCCCCATTGTGCGAAATTGTCAGTCTGCCAGGAATCTCTGCTTTCCAGAAGGCGGCCTCACTTTTGGGAGCCCCCATTGGTCACGACCTCTGTATCATCTCCCTGAGTGATCTTATGACACCTTGGGAGGTCATCGAGCGTCGTATCAAGGCTGCTGCTATTGGTGATTTCGTAACGGCCATCTATAATCCTAAGTCGCATGGACGCTATTGGCAACTCTATCGTCTGCAGGAGCTTTTCCTTGAAGTGCGTTCTGCTGATACTCCCATAGGCTATGTGCGTCAGGCAGGGCGCGACGATGAGGAGATCAAGATCACAACCCTTGGGACCTTCGACCCTGAGGATATCGATATGTTCACTGTTGTCCTGATAGGCAACTCTCAGTCTTACATCGCTGATGGCCACATCATTACCCCTCGAGGCTATTATCGAGAGGAAGCGGCTGAAGGCAATAAGATTGGACAGAACATCATGATTGAGTCTTTCCGTACCATTGCCAGCGAACTCAAGAGGAAAGACTGGCCACTCGATCATCAATGGGCCTTGTTGCATGCCATCCACACCACAGCCGATTTCGAGATGGAGCATATTCTTCATACTGACGAAGGTGCTGTAGAGAAACTTTATAATAAGGTAAAAGATGGTTCGTTGAAGACTATCATCAGCGATGTAACGATGGTTACGAGTGGCATCCGGAAGGGAGCTCTCCAGCGTCTGGATGTTGAGGCCAGGTGCTATCTTTCAGACCCTCGCGTCGCTGAGATGGCTGAGCAACAGGGTATCACTCGTACTCAGGCAGGTATCCGTCTGGCTGTTGAGGAACATCCTGATGCCCTCTTTGCCTTTGGCAATGCACCTACGGCCTTGATGGAACTCTGCGATCTGATTCGTAAGGGTAAGGCCCATCCTGCTGGCATCATCGCTGCTCCAGTGGGTTTCGTCCATGTTCGCGAGTCTAAGCACATGGTCAAGCCATTCAAGGATATTCCCAAGATTATCGTTGAGGGACGCAAGGGAGGCTCCAACCTCGCTGCAACTCTCTGCAACGCGATCCTCTGTTTCGATGATGCTGCCCAACTCAAGCCAGGAAGAGACCTTTAGAAGTGAAAAGTGAGAAGTGAAAAGTAGAAGGTGATGAAGTTCATTGTTATAGGAATTACGGACAATCCCAATCCTTGGTTTCCACCTGAAGTGATGGAGATAATTTCCAAGGGGAAGGTCTTCTCAGGAGGCAAGCGCCACCATGAGATCGTAGTGCCATTGCTGCCTCAGGATGCTAAGTGGATAGACATCACCGTACCCCTCGATGCCGTCTTTGAACAGTATAATTCTCAATTGTCAATTCTCAATTGTCAATTAATCATCGTTTTCGCCAGTGGCGACCCACTCTTCTTTGGTTTCGCCAATACGATCAAGCGCAAGATGCCTGAAGCTGAAATCGTTGTCTATCCGACCTTCAATTCCCTTCAGATGCTGGCCCATCGACTGGTGATGCCTTATCACGATATGCACATCGTATCTCTGACGGGGCGTCCTTGGCCTGAGTTCGATAAGGCATTGATTGAGAGAGTTGGTAAGATAGGTGTATTGACGGATAAGGAACACACACCTGCTGCCATCGCCCAACGAATGCTCGAATATGGCTTTACCAATTATACGATGCACGTTGGTGAACACTTGGGAAATCCCTCACTCGAAAAGGTGACAACCCTTACCCTCGAAGAGGCAGCAAAGACAGAATTTTCAATGCCCAACTGTCTCATTCTCGAGCAGGATGGTAAGGACTATGATTGTGCTCTCTTTGGCATTCCAGACAGCGAATTTACCTTATTGGATGGGCGCGAGAAGATGATTACGAAGATGCCTATCCGTCTGCTGACGCTCCAGGCACTCGACCTACCTAAGAAAAAGGTATTCTGGGACATCGGCTTCTGTACAGGCAGCATCTCTATTGAGGCTCGCCTCCAGTTCCCCCATTTGCAGATCGAGGCCTTCGAGATTCGTCCTGAGTGCGAGGCGATTATCCAGGAGAATACCCATCACTTTGGTGCCCCAGGCATCCATATTCATATTGGCGATTTCCTCGAAACAGATATCGAGAACTTACCATGCCCTGATGCCGTTTTTATTGGCGGACATGGAGGAAAACTGAAAGAAATTATGGCAAAGGTGCTGACCGTTCTTGCTGACGATGGCTGCATCGTCATGAACAGCGTGAAAGCGCCTAAAGTCCTCACAGACAGCCATCAACTCTGGGACGAAGCCTGTCAGGAACTGGGCCTCATCCAAGAGCCCCCCATGAGAATAGTCATAGATGAACATCACCCCATAGAAATCCTCAAATGCAAAAAGTAGCAGTTATTCAGATCAGCGAGGCAGGCAAGGAGATTGCCCTTTCGCTTCAGCGTGAGTTAGGTGCCAAAATCATCAGTCGTGCGATGGTTGGCAAAGAGTGGAAGCGTTTCGATGCCTTTATCTTCATTGGTGCGATGGGCATCTGTGTACGAACCATTGCCCCTTACATCAACGACAAACACGAAGACCCTGCAGTGGTTTGTGTCGACAGTATGGGACTGAACGCCATCTCCGTCCTCTCAGGACATATCGGAGGTGCCAACAACCTAGCTAGTGAGGTAGCTGCCTTGTTAGGTGCCCGTGAGGTGATTACCACCCAAAGTGACAATGCCGGACTCTGGGCACTCGATACGTTTGCAGAGCGATTCAACTGGGCTATCGCCAGCGATGACGATATGAACAAATGCATCTTCGCCTTCGTCAATCGCCAGCCAACGGCCCTGTTGATGGAAATCTGCGACGAGGGTACTGACTATCTGGAGAAAACATTGCCAGATCACGTGACAGTCGTCAAGAGCCTCGAGGAGGTAGATCCTAAAAAATTCAAACTTGTTATCTTGGTGACGCCCTATAATCTCTGTGCGCCTGGTGGTATGCTCGAACTGCATTTTGTGCCCATGATAGCCTCTTTGGGCTTCGGACTCGCCCATCATCCGAATGACTATGAGGAGATTTATGACGAGATCGACGAGACGATGAGTCAGATTGGCGTGTTGCCTTGCTACAAGCGCTATTGCACCATCGATGTGAAGCAGGACGAGGAGTTTTGTGCGATGCTTGTCGATGATTTGGGCGAGGAGTTAGTGTTTTATACAGCTGAGGAACTGGCTAAGGTCGAGGTACCTAATCCCAGCAAGACCGTTCAGAAACATGTGGGTACGCCTTCTGTCTGTGAGGCAGCAGCCATCCTTGGTGCGAATAATGGCAAACTGATTGTTCCCAAGGTGAAAGGCAGAAACTGGACAGCAGCCCTTGCCATCGACTACAAATACCTTCGCGAAAAGAAGGGTCATATCGAGATTGTGGGTGCTGGTCCTGGCGATCCTGATCTGGTCAGCGTTCGAGGTCGCAAGATGCTCGAAAGGGCAGACTTGATCCTCTATGCTGGTTCGCTGGTACCCAAGGCTCTCACAGAATGCCATAAGCCAGGAGCCGTTGTGCGCTCTTCAGCTGATATGGCGCTTGAAGAACAATGCGAACTGATGAAGCAGTTCTATGACGAAGGAAAATACATCGTTCGCCTGCATACGGGCGATCCTTGTATCTTTGGTGCCATTCAGGAGCAGATGGCCTTCTTCGATCAGAACGGGATGGACTATCACATCACCCCAGGCATCTCCTCTTTCCTCGCTGCTGCTGCTGAGTTGCAGAGCCAGTTCACGATTCCTGAGCGTTGTCAGACCATCATCTTGACTCGTGGCGAAGGGCGAACCCCCATGCCAGAGAAAGAACAACTCCATCTGCTCGCTCGCTCACAATCCACGATGTGCATCTTCCTCTCTGCCTCTATCGTTGATGATGTCCAGCGAGAACTGCTTCAGGAGTATCCAGAGGATACCCCCGTCGCAGCCTGCTATCATCTCACCTGGCCTGATCAGAAGATTTATCGAGGTAAACTCAAAGACCTGGCTAAGATCGTCCACGACAATCATCTCACCCTTACCACGATGCTCGTCGTGGGCGAGGCCATCGACAATCGCCAAGGCCTCTCAGAACTCTACTCCAAACACTTCACCCACCTGTTCCGTCAAGGCGACGATGTAGCGTCTTAGAGTCGGTTCTTCTCGTCGTTACCAGCTATTTTTCTATCAGCCAGTATTCCATGTGGTTGGTCTTGCGCTTGCTCTTGAAGTTGAACTGCACGTCGTTCAGGGCATTACCGATCTTCTGGAAGGGCGTCTCGGGGTCGAAGCTCTGATAGCGGGCAGCGAGCAACTGACTGATGTCGCCCAGACTCCACCACTTGGCCTGCTCTGTTTCCTTGGGTCTGCGGAAGCTCTCGCCAATCATCTCCACCAGATCGTTCAGCTTCTGGAAAGGCTCGTTCTCCTGGATGAGCGTCTGGATCTCATCATCGTTCAGCCAGAATCGTTCGCCTGCATTGAACAGGTGCAGGGCTTGGGCGAAGAGCTGATGGTGGTAGAGGTTATCCTCGAAGTCGATGTTCCCATTCACACCAACGCAGACGAATCGGCGGCTTCCCGTTGGATCCACGAGTGGCTTCATCTGGTTCGTGGTACCGATAAAAGAGGTATAGCGACGATAGAACTTGATGGTCTTGCCGTATGGCGGACGGAATTTCACATCGCTCGACGACAACAGGTATTTCAGCACAATCTGCTGAGAGTTCGTGGTCTTGTCAAACTCGTCGATATTGATCAGCGCAAAGCTCGTGAGTGCGATATTCAGGTCGAACTCGTTCTTGAAGTTCAGCTTGTCGTTGTAGTAATCGCGCAGTTCCGGAGGCAGGATAATCTTACAGAATCGCGTCTTGCCACAACCTTGACGACCAATCAATAGCGGTGTTAACGCATTGCCAGTCAATTGCTTATCGCTCTCGCGCCATTGAGCCACCATACCAATCAGCCAGAATTTCAAGTACTTCTGCCAATGGGGCTGGGAGGTAGGTACACGGGCTGCGAGATCTGCGATATAATCATGTCCATCCCATTTGGGCAACTTGTCGAGCCAGGTATTGATGGGGTCGTACTGCTCAATGCGCGTCGAGTCGATAAAGCGGTTCACGTTCCGATCCCATGCTTTCAGACCTAACTCGGTGGCCCTCAGCGTCATATCGTTGCGAACCTCCTCAGTCAGCGGCTTGAATCGCTGGTCGTCGCTGAACTTCTCGCGATACTCAGCCACACCCGTCAACAGGTTCTTGCGCATATCGAAGTTCGAATTGAGGAAGATTTCTGTCTTCATCGCCTGGATGGTATCCTCAGGCACGCTCTTCAGGGGCTTTATCTTGTGCTTCTCGCGATAGTCCGCCTGCTCAGCCACGCTATAGACCGTCTGGAAGATCTTCTCTACCAGCAGGCGGTCGCGATTTAGCACAGGGTGGAGCATCGTCAGTCCTTGGGCATGCGCCTTGGGAATGCCCTGATCCAGGCACATCGAGGCAATCTGCATCAGCAGCGTCGCCTCCTTGTCCTCGTCAGGCAGGTCGAAATAGTGGCCCATCACCGTCTCCACGATGAAGGTCCAGTTCAGATGATAAGTCCTGGTAACCGTTCGTCCAGGCATCAGATGATCCTCCTCGCGGCTGATCACTACTGGCTGAGGCTGTTCGTGGCTGTCAGTATCGGCATAGAAAGGACGAGCCTCTGGGTTGTAGCCCATCTCAGGATCAGCACTCATATACACTATACGGTCTAATCGAGGCTCCAGGAACTTGATGTCGAAGCCAAACTGGTTCTGATAGGCCCTTCGCGCCGTGTTATATAGATTAAGGTGGAACTGCTGGATGTCCTTTTGCTCAATGGGCAAACCGCCCTTGTACAATTCACCACGACACACAATCTTCACACTTTTGCCCGAGCCTCCAAGGAAGCAGAGCATCGTCTCAGGTAGTTTCTTGGCCAACTCCCTGATTTCCACCGCCTTCTCATAACTGGGCAGATCGTTCACCTCGAGCACTGTCAGCCCGTTATACGCCATCATCTGCCACAGCCCCTTGTGATTCCTGTAGTCAGCCGCAAAGCAGATCCTTGGAAGTTTGATACCCCCTTCCCATTGTGTAGAGATCTGACCATCGTCCAGTCGATGCGGATTCATCAGATGATATACCTCGCGGGTATGCGTAACAGTCCTCTTGATCATCCCGTCCTTGATCGCAGCTGCCATCTTAGCTAGTTCTACACGGTTAATAACCTCTTTTGATCCAGATTTTTTGAGTAATGTGATATTCATATCGTTATTTTTTTGATTGTTGCACGTTTGATTTTGCAAAATTACAAAAATTATTTCATATACTGCCTACATGCCTACATAAAAATGCTCGAAATGGCTATATTTACTATAAATATTTTAATCCTTAACCTACATAAAGCCTACACTATGCCTACATAAAGCCTACATGATTTCGACCTAATTCGACCCTTTTTTAGCAAAATTCCCTACATGATAACCCCTGATAGCCTATCTCAAAGAATCGAAACTTCCATCTTGCACCTTTTTATATTAACTCTCGTTATTCAATTCTCTAGAGAAATCAACGATAAGAAGCCTTCTGGCAATTGCTAACCCCCTAGTAAGCTCTTCAATTCTCTAGAGAATTCAATAACTAAATCCCACTTCAAGCCTTTCAATCCTACTTTTCTCAACTTGCGACCTCCCCTATCAGCCCCTAAAAGCCACTAATTGCGTAAAAAACATGTAGGTATCATGTAGGCTTTATGTAGGCTCTATGTAGGTATAATATTGATATAAGCCGCTTGTTATAAGTAAAATCCATAGTATTTATGTAGGCATGTAGGCTATTATAATAATCCATCTTGCAATTCTATGATTTACGAAGACACCCAAGCTCTCTACGAAGGCATCACCTTCGACAAAGATAAAAACGCTGTGGAAGAATAAATGAACGGGAAAATACAATAAATCCCTTTAATTATTTGGAGCATTGCCAAATAATTCTTATCTTTGCAGCGTTAAAATGTGAATTATGTCATACACAAAAGAACCAATAGTAATAGAGAATCCTTCAGAGAAATTACTGGAGACTATCAAAAAACTTAGAGAGCAAAAGATTTCTAAGTTGGAGAAACTTCGTAATATGAAGCCAGAAGAATTTTCACGTCGTGTGATTTTGGCATAATGGAAGCATCTTATTCAATCATTCAAAAGGATAATGAATATCGTATTTTGCTGACTTCTGTAAATGTAGAAGTGTCTTTGATTCCTATATGGCTAGTCATCTGGTATCTGGAGTAATTAACACCCCAATACAACTCGACAATTACGAGAATGGCGTAGGCTACAGTTTATTTTTCCATTTTATTGCAAGAGAGACACATAATGACATTGTTGAGATGCTGAAAGAAGATATCAGAGAAGTTAGCGGCAAATAGTGTCCCTTTCATGACTCACGTGGACGGGTCCCATGAGTTACGAATGCACCCAAGCCCTCTACGAAGGCATCACCTTCGAGAAGGATAAAAATTACACTTCTGAAAAAATCACGGATTCTTAGCTTTTTTTCTTAAAACATTTGGAGGGACAAAAAATTATCCCTATATTTGCAAAAAATTTACTTGATATGCCAACGATTGAGAAAGTATGGTTTGAGAACGAACGAATTTATCTGTTGACTGATGGCGGTGAGACATTGAGCCGTCCTTTAGAGGCATTCCCATGCCTAAAGGAAGCAACAGCTGAAGAGCGTATGAATTTCAGAATTGGTCGTTTTGGCGATGATATCCGTTGGGAGAAACTTGACGAAGATGTGCATATTTCCAGTTTCTATGAAACAGTTGAGCCAGATCCAGACAATGAGATAGGTAGAATCTTCAGGAATTTTCCACAACTGAATGTTTCCGAGATGGCACGATACATAGGAATTAACAAGAGCCTGTTGGCAAAGTATATCTATGGAATCAAGAAACCTAGTAAAGACAGGACCTATCAGATTAAAAAAGCTCTGCATGATATTGGGCAGGAGTTGATAGCAGTTTAAATATATCAAAAGATATGATGAAAAACCTGAACTATTTCAACAAGTTTAATCATGGTGTGAGTGAGGTGCAGGACTTGCTGAAGGAGAACCAAAGCCCAGCGGCAGAGTTCAATGTCAATCTGGTCACTGCATTTAGTGTCATTGTACATGAACCAGAAACTGCAGAGACCATACAAAAGGATCCTAAGACCATGTCACAGATTCTCCTGACCCTCCTGTGACTCTCCTGTGACAGAAATCCATGGATTAGCTCATACCCAAGTACCTATGTCTTTTATTTGTTTTCGCGCACAGCCAGAAAAACAGCCGCTATCTTTAATTTTGTTAGCTAAAAATTTGTTTATTTCATTATTATGTTATATATTTGCATCGGATTCGGGGGAGAAATTCCGGATTCATGATGCATAAGCTTATTTCGCACTTGACTGAAAGACCTAGGAAATCTGTTTAGGAATAGTTCGATTTAAGAAAGCAAAAGGGAAGCCAATGGAGGCTGCTCCTCACTACGAGCATCAGCTATGCACCACGCTTTGGCGTGGTAGTATTCTTATATCGTGGTGAGGGGTTCCAAATTTCCTAGGTCTACCCCTTAGGTCAAGTGCATAAGGATGGCCACGCCATTTTTGCATCTATACGGTAGCAGGCGTCAAGCTGATTTCTTTATGTCCAGAACCATTGCGCTAATCTTTGATAATTCAATTCATCAATTAATAAAACGATTATGCAAAAGAATGATTTAATTAAAAATGTGCTGGCAGCTGTGATGTTGTTGGCAGGAGCATCGGCTGCGACTTCGTGTCAGGGGCTCATCGATGCAGTCATTGGCGATGTAGACAAGCCCACAACTGTCACACCTTCGACACCTGTGGCACCCACGTCTGAAAATTTGCCAATGATTGAAACACCGCTTACCTTCGAGGCCGTAACAGGTACGATCAATCTTACTTTCAAGAGCACTCTCAAGGATGCTGTGGCTCTCGAATACAGCACTGACGGCGGCATCAGCTGGAATACCGTTTCAGTACCTAGTGGCACACCTGAATATTATGATGGCGAATCGCATGAGGAAGTTCCCGGCACGCTGAATACTACCGATGCTGAAAAGATTATGGTCAGGGCCACCAACGCCACGTATGGAGAGTCTGATTGGAATATTTCTTCTAGTGAAGTTATACGTCATTGTTCTATAAGTGCTAGTGATGACTGCTATGTTTATGGAAACGTAATGAGCTTGATCAATGCCACAGACTTTAAAACATTAACGGCATTCGATGCAACAAAGGGTGAATATGCATTCTATGGACTATTTAAGAACAACTCACATATTAAAAACCATACAGAAAAAGAACTTGTACTGCCAGCTGCTACATTGACAAAAGGTTGCTACAATAGTATGTTCAGTGGCTGCGACAAATTAACATCTACCCCCGTACTGTCGGCCACAATGATGGCTGAATCTTGCTACTTTAATATGTTCAGAAATTGCGTTAGTCTAACAGTGGTACCAGAATTGCCGTCCACAACAATGGCAAAAGATTGCTATGGCCTTATGTTCAGTGGTTGTACAAGTCTGACTAAAGCTCCCGAACTGCCCGCCACGACATTGGCAGAAAATTGCTACAGTAGCATGTTTAGTGATTGCACTGGTCTGACCTCTGCCCCCACACTCCCCGCTACGACACTAGCAAACAGCTGCTACAACGGTATGTTTATGCGATGCACAGGATTAACTACAGCTTCAGATCTGCCCGCCACGGTATTGGCAGAATATTGCTACCAAAACATGTTCCGTGGTTGCACCAGTTTGGCTGCGGCCCCAGCACTTCCCGCAACGACGATGGCTGATTTTTGTTACACCAGAATGTTCGATGGCTGTAGCAGCTTAACTTCTGCGCCAGCACTTCCCGCTACAATCTTGGCTAAACGTTGCTACAGTTATATGTTCCGTGATTGCACCAGTCTGAATTCTGTCACATGTCTCGCCACTGACATCAGTGCAGAAGATTGCACTACGAACTGGCTAAGGGGTGTAGCCTCAACAGGAACATTTACGAAGACTGCTTCCATGACTTCGTGGACCACTGGCTCCAACGGCATCCCGTCAGGATGGACTACGAAAGATTACACAGAATAAACACAACGGTCTACGCACAACAAACAGGCGAGAATCCTCTTGTCCATACCGTCGTCCCCGAGGCCTAACCCAGGCTCCGGGGACGCCTTTAGAGAAATCGCTCTTTCTTTGTTCAAAGCATGCATCTTATTCTATATAGGACAAAGTATTTGGCTGGGTGGATTCTCTTACTGCTGACGATTGTGCTATCTAATCATCGCAAAGACATAATATAAAATAGGAGGAATGGAAATAATCGATAAAAAACCTTATCGCAAGGCAAAAGTTAGATGAAGAGCTAATGCTGTTCCCTCTGATGCAGAATTAGAGGCAAGGTTTGCTGATTTGTCAATACCAGAGTATCCCCAGGATGATTTTACATGCAAGGATATTATAGAAGCAAATTCCGGGAAACCATTAAGTACTATTACATAAGCAATTTTGAGCTGACGTAAGTTATGAAGGTACCACCCTCGAGAAGGACAAAAACTCCGTGGAAGAATAAATGAACGGGAAAATACAATAAATCCCTTTAATTATTTGGAGCATTGCCAAATAATTCTTATCTTTGCCAACAAAAAAAGGAATTAACATGTCGTACAGTCAATTAGCACAGTTGGAGTTTATGAATGCCATCAATAGCATTAACTCTGAATCAGAACTCAACGATTTCAGGGATATGCTGGCACGTTATTTTGCACAGAAAGCCCAAAAGTCCATCGATGCCTTGTGGGATCAAGGTGTCATCAATAGTGACACCATTGAGGAATGGGGTGAAGAACACATGCGTACTCCTTATCAATATGAGGCGAATCGTCCTTGATACAAACTGCCTTTTGCAGTCACTTCCTTCAAATAGCCCGTATCATAAGATATGGACAAACATTCTAAATGGCCAAATTCAGTTGTGTGTGAATACTGAGATATTGAACGAATATGAGGAGATATTATCAAGTAAGACCACAAAGGATATAGCCCGTAACGTCGTTGAGGCAATTGCCAGGTTAAGTACAACGTATTATCAAGATGCTTATTATCATTTTGGCCTGATTACAGAAGATGCTGACGATAATAAGTTTGTTGATTGTGCTATTGCTGCAGGCGCAGAACTCATTGTAACTAATGACAAACATTTCAATGTGCTGAGAACTATTGATTGGCCTAAGCTGATAGTACTCAATATAAAAGTTTTTTTAGCCCAGATGTAATCATCATCTCTCTTCCTATTTATATTATACACGAAAGATACACCCTCTACGAAGCAATCACCTTCGAGAAGGACTAGAATTTCACCTCTTATTATAATAACAACTTGTAATGTATGAGGATTATTTACAAAATAGGAAACGAATCGCTTTTGAACAGAGAGAAATCGCTCTTTCTTTGTTCAAAACATGCACTTTATTCTATATACGACAAGGTGTTTGGTTGGGTGGATTCTCTTACTGCTGACGATTGTGCTATCTGCTTTAATTCTTCAGAATTGGAAGATGAAGTCAAGACTGAGAAATCAGTTTGTGAATGATGAAACGCTCAATGAGTTTGTGGTGACGGTAGAGCGAAAGCAAGTAAATAATCAAGAAAGTAACCAAGAAAGTAACCAAGGAATAGTGCTCAAGAAAAAATGAATAGAATTGGTATCTCAAATCAATCAACAAACAGGAAGAGGCATATCCAACCTCTATTGAGAATAGGTGATATCCTTGACTCATTCCATCTTAAGTACCAGGAACCAGTCGCGGAGGAAGCCTTTATAGCGATTCTGGGAGTCGGCAATCAGTAGGAGTAGGTTGGGAGCGGGCTGACAGAGACCTTCGTAGTTGGCGAATTTACGTTTTATCAGGTTTACGCGAGTGCGAAATTCTGTCAGGAGCTTCTTCTCAAGGAATGGGTCGTCTGATGGGAAAACTTCATAGATACGTATGGTTGTGGAGGCTCCAATCTTTAATCGTGGGACACGAATCTGGCGTTCAAGTACTAGGAGTCATGGCCATCGAGGGTGTATTCGTATACCTCATTGTCCTTTTCTCCTGAGATGAAAACGGTATTCGTAGAAGGGCGATAGCAGATGCCCTCCATGTCGCGATTAGGCAGTCCACTTGAACGGAACCCTTCGTTCTCGAAGGAAGTGATGCGTCCCTTAATGCTGTCGATGACTATTTTGAGAACGAAGAATCCATCCTCTTCTGATTTGTCGCTCACTATCGCATAGCGGTTATCGCCTAAGGCTGTTATTCCGCTATAGTTACCTGGTGGCAATACCTTGTGAAACTTCTGGGGCTTCTGTCCCATTGCAGACAAGCTGCACAACATTAATATGCAAATGATTCTAAGCATTATGCGATATAGCTTCTCGTGGTGCAAAGATAAGAAAAAAATCCGAAAATCGAAATGAATTACTTGGAATTCTTATGCATTTCGATAATTATTTGTATCTTTGCAAACGAAAGGTGTAATTATATCAATTTACATAAACGATGAGACTTGTAAACCTAAAACCACTCTGCCAAGCTTCGGCAAATATAAGGCTCTTGCTGTTCACAACCAAAGAGCGTGAGAATATCTTGCGGCCAAATAATTGCCCAAAGCAAAAGGCTATTTCCATACGTTGTATATTGCAATACTATAAAGAAATCGGTTATACCGATTATATGACTGTAGGGGGATCTGGCGGGCATTTGTCTCCTTCTTATTTTGATCGAGTCCCTATTCCAAATTTTTCCCAAGAAACAGAGACCGAACTAAAGAGATTGTATTATTCAGAGACAAAGATACCTATTGGATTAAGTATTGACAATTTCGAAGAAAACGATAGTATGTTTAATAATGAAGCGGGAATTTATGAATTGGATAGATCGTGTAAGTTCTTAAAAGAAAAACTCTCCGTATTATTTGACAACATCATGAACTCAAAGCATACCCCATTTGAATTCTATTAATTATAAGTAACATGGGGGCAGGCACGATGTAATGCGACATATGAAAGTTATTAAAAAATAGGTAACGAGACTTTACTGAATAGAGAGAAATCGCTCTTTCTCTGTTCAAAGCATGCACCTTATTCTATATATGATAGGGTGTTTGGTTGGGTAGATTCTCTTACTACTGACGATTGTGTCATTTGCTTCAATTCATCAGAGTTGGAAGATGAAGTTATGAGGGCTTTGCTTGTTAATCAGGTTCCTACAATACTTGTTGTGATGAATCGTTTTACAGATAAGTACAACGTTCAGATAAAAAGGCTATAAATGAAGAGCGAATGCTGATTCTTGAACTTCAACGTGATGAGCCTCGTGGGGCAGGTCAGACACCAAGACTGAGAAATCAATTTATCATGCAAATGGCTCAACATATTGTCTGTGGCTATGTCAACAAGAATGGTAGCATATTCTCAATCTTGGCAGGTGCCAAAGATGTACTTTATCTGGATCAGGAAAATATGATTATAGCAGCAGAGCCATTAATAGCACCCTCTCACCAACGTTGGAAAGTATGGGAGGACAAGATTCTCTTGCGAATGTTCTATGAAGATATGGGCCTTCATGCCATCAAGAAGCGACTCCTTAGGACATATATTTCTGTGAGGACACGAATCAGAGCCATCACACTACCAGAAGAAGTTTTGAAGGGACGAGAGTTTGAGGACTTCGTATTAGAGCTCTTCGACTTAAATGAAACAAAAACCTATTCTCTATTGGAGTGGCGAGGTGACAAATCTTTAGGTGAGATTAGACCTGTAAGTAATACTTATCCTGACTTTGTACTCGAATATAAAGAAGGAAGACGGAAAAAGAAGTTCGCTGTTGAATGTAAATGGCGAGCCAGCATACCAAAACGATTTACTCAGCCCTTATTTGAGCCAGAGCAAATCACTCATTATCAAGAATATGCAGTAGAAAAAGCGCAGAAAGTTATCATCATATTAGGTGTTGGAGGTGAGCCTTCTATGCCAGAGGAACTCTATCTGATTACTATTGACGCAATCTCTCAAATACAATCAAAGCCCTCACTGCTCAAACAATTTAAAAGAGAGATAGTTGACAAATGGTTCTCAATAGATGAGTTTACATAGTAGAGGATAACATTTAAAACAACATACAGTTCAGACTGCTGGCGAACCACAAAAAGTGAACTTTGCACCAATAGACGGAGGCTTCCGAATCAGGGGCACGACGTGAAGCCCCTGTGACCTTTATTCGTTACTCAAATTTACTTATCCCTAGGTGTGTAAAATTGAGGAACATGCTTCAAGAAGTCCTGATAGTATGAGAGAATCATATCATGCAATGGATGATCATGACGCATAAGGATACCAGCGTAGTAACTGACCTGTTTGAAAGTAACAGAGTCACTGTAGAGCGTCATCTCATGACTACGTGCATAGTCGTAGAACCATAGGTGATAAAGACGGTCACGTGCTGCCTGGCGTTTGTCAGTGGAGTCGCAGATATATAGCATAACGGTTGGCTCCTGACTGAAAAACTCTTCAAGGATGACAGTCACAACTTCGAGTATCTTAGGGTCATATGAGCCGTGTTCGTTCTCGCTATTATCGATGAAAAAATGATAGGCACCATTATCCATGAAGATAGTGTCTTTGTAGAATCCAACCGTGTAGTGTATCTGTTGGTCAGTTACAAAGCGGAATGTGAGCTCGCCAAGTGGTGTCAATTTGTAGGGCGAGCGCAGGTTAAGTATATCGGCAGAAAGAATCATCTTGCAGACTTTGCTTCCTGCTCACGTACCTGCTCACGCCATCTCTCGCGGGCATCAATCATCTGTTGGAAAGCCTCAGCATACTGCTCAGGGCTGTCATAACGTTTGAAATTGTCTTGTGTTGTCATATTCATATCTGCTTTTTTATTCTGATGGCAAAGGTACGAAAATAATCCGATAATAGCACTTATTTACTCACATTTTATACATTCTTAGGCAAAAATACAATGATTATTGTGGATTATCTCATGATTTTTAGCTCTCTTTACAGCGGACAGTGATTGCGCAGGGCATCAATGGTCGGCATAATTTCTTTTATTAGAAAATATTCAGGAAGAGGGTGATCATGCCTGTATTGATCAGATCGGCGAACATGGCGCCAATGATGGGGACGATGAGGAAGGGCTTGACGGTGTAGCGGTATTTATAGCATACGGCACTCATGTTGGCCATCGCATTGGGGGTTGCGCCAAGACCGAAACCGCACATTCCTGCACAGAGAACGGCAGCATCATAATCGCGCCCTAATAGGGGGAATGCCACCATATATGAAAATAGTGCCATCATCAGTACCTGAGACGCCAAGATGATGATCAATGGAAGGGCCAGACTTTGAAGTTCCCAGAGCCTTAGGGATATCATGGCCATTCCAAGGAACAAAGAAAGGCAGATGTTACCTACACTGATTATTCGCTCCATATCAAGCAGCTTTTCAGCCTTCTCCCACTTATCACCTTCCTTGTAACTGACGAATCCTATCGTGTTGCGAACGATGGCGGCTAAAATCAGGGCTCCGAAATAGGTGGGGAACGTAATGCCTGTCTTTGCCAGAAGCCAACTTAACAAAGTGCCAGCACCCATAACGAGGATAATGCAATAAGAAGCCTTCGCATACTGCTGGAACTCCAGCTCGTTTGTGCTGATACGCTTCTTACGACCTGATAGCGAAGCCTCGTCACTCTCGATACCTGCCATTGCAGGGTCGATCTCTTCGTCTTGAGGTTGCATCTGTTCATGTGTCAGTTTCGTGCGGATAATCCGCTCTGCCAATGGACCGCCTATCATCGAACCTGCAATCAGACCAAAGGTTGCAGCAGCCATACCAATCGTTCCTGCGCCATGCAGTCCCATGCTTTCGAGCACACTTGCAAATCCACCTGCCGTACCGTGTCCGCCTGTCATGGATATACTACCAGCAGCCATACCAATCAGTGGATCAACACCCATCAACTTGGTGATTCCCATTGGCATTAAGTTCTGCAGGGCAATCATGACCACCAACAGGGTAAGCATGATTACCAGAAGTTTGCCACCTTGCTTTAATACCTTCAGGTCACTCTGGAACCCCACACTGGTAAAGAATGCCAGCATAAAGACATCCTTCAATGTACCATCGAACGATACCTCAACGTCGCACCAGCCATATAGCATCAAGGTAATCAATGAGAAGATGATACCACCGCTTACAGGCGAGGGCACACAGAATTTCTGCAGGAAAGCGACCTTTCGCGTTAAAACCATACCGACGATGAGGGCTAAGGCACCAATGCCGGCAGTCTGTATCATATCCAGTTGAATACTTGTCATTTTGGCAAATAAATGTATTTATGCGATATAGCTTCTCTTGGTGCAAAGATACGAAAAAATTCCAAAAATCGAAACGAATTGCTTGGAATTCTTATGCATTTCGATAATTATTTGTATCTTTGCAAACGAAAGGTGTAATTATATCAATTTACATAAACGATGAGACTTATAAACCTAAAACCAATTTTGGTCATTGCTGCTCTTAGTGGGGTGGCAGTCCTGATTTCCTGTAATGAGGATGAAGACAAACCTGTGGCTGAGGCTGCAGAACTGTGTATCACTATCAATGGTGAGCATTACGACATCGCCTTGCCAGCAAGTGAGGCCGTCAATCTGAAGACACTCTGCACAGAGTTTGATGCAGACATCCAGGTCGGAAATGCAGAAGCTTTCCAGACGATCACCGTTGGCGGACAGACTTTGGACGAAGGCAAGTGCTCACTTCCCATCGCTGGAATCTCTCAGGATAAACAGATTGAGATTGCCTATACCAGTGGCAAAACATCAGGTACGGTGCGTCTGAACACGCTTAACAGCGATATTCCGGAGATTGAGGCCAGAGGACGTGCGCTGATACCAGGCGACTTCTACCTGTCGTTTATCTATCAGCGTCTCATCATGAAATACGATAACGAGGGTAACATCGTCTACTATCGCTACGACCCAACCCCTCTGGCTGGTACGTTCAGCGAATGCGGCTACTGGGACTTCAAGAAGCATACGTTCGACGGCAAGACCTATTATAGTTACCATGCACCTGATCCTGCTTTCGCCGATCGTGCCTTCACTGGCTACGATCCTGGTATGCGTGTGCTGGTAGACGACCATTACTGTCCTGTGGATACCATCCATTGCAAAGCCAGTCTCGATGGATTCCTGAAGGATGGCGATCCGCTCGATGGACATGATTTCTATTTCTTCTCGCCCACCCACTACATCGCTTCTGCCTCCTATATCGAGCGCGAGGTGAATGGCAAGCCTCTGGCTGTGGCTTATCTTCAGGAGGTAGACAATGGGAAGGTGGTGTTCGACTGGTGGAGCACCTCCCATCCAGAGATGGCCGACTGGTGCAGTCCACTGTTTGATAGCAGCTACGACTACGTGCATTTCAACTCTATACAGGTGCTGCCAGACGGTAACTGGCTCTGTTCGTTCCGTATCCTCAACACACTTCTGAAGATCGATCGTATGAATGGCACGGGTGATATTATCTGGCGAATCACTGGCAATGAGCAGGCTGAAGAGCAGAGTTTCTATGGCCAGCATTATGCCACCCTCTACGAGGACAGCACACTGACGATCTTTGACAACGGCAATGGTCATGATCCGCAATGCACACGGATACTGCGTCTCAAGGTCGATCCCACTACGGGAAAAGTCACAGGTGGTGGCGACATGCTCAACCCAGGCGGCGACTACTTCACTCATGCCTGTGGTGCCGTGCAGTTCTTTGGCGATCGCTTCGTCGTAGGCTGGGGCTGGGGTGTGGAGTTTGGTCAAAACGACCGTATCGTCACAGAGCACAATGCTGAGGGCCGCGAGATCTTCGGACTCTATCGCCATCGCCTCCGTTATCGCATCAACTCCATCAATTCTTCCTACCGTTGTGTAAAATATAAATAGGATTTTTTGCAGCATGAAGGTAGTTATCGCAATAGATTCATTCAAGGGATGCCTCAGTTCGAAGGAAGCCAACGAGGCAGCGGCAGAGGGTATCAGGAGGGCTTATCCTGATGCAGAGATTATCAAAGTGCCTGTCAGTGATGGTGGTGAGGGCTATATGGAAGCCTTCCACGCAGCCATTGGGGGTAAGTTGGAGGAAATAGTAGTAAGGGATCCGCTGATGCGACCCGTTTCAGCGAAATATCTGCTGCAAGGCGAGATGGCTGTGATTGAGATAGCTCAGGCCAGTGGTCTGCCCCTGCTGACAAAGGAAGAGCGCAACCCGATGGTGGCGACAAGTTATGGTACAGGCCAACTGGTGGCTGACGCTGTGCGCAAAGGGGCAAAGCACATCATCGTTGGTCTGGGTGGCAGTGCTACCAGCGATGCTGGCAAAGGCATGCTCAAGGCTCTTATCGACGCTTGGGCCAAACATGGTCAGTGGGATGACATCACTGCCTTCAAGGATGTCGAGTTCACCATCGCCTCAGATGTCAAGAATCCGCTTTATGGCGAAAAGGGTGCAGCCCATGTCTTTGCCCCTCAGAAGGGTGCTACACCAGAGATGGTACTTCGCTTAGACGAGCAAGCCAGGAAATTCGCAGAGCTGTCAGCCAAACATTTCGGCTATGATCGTTCACAGATGCCTGGTGCTGGTGCTGCTGGCGGACTTGGTTATGCCTTCTTGCAATACCTCGATGCGAAAAGCATGTCTGGCATCCAGTTGCTGCTCGATACCATCCGCTTCAAAGAGCTGGTGAAAGATGCCGACCTTATCATCACAGGCGAGGGCTCTGCTGATCGTCAGACGCTGATGGGGAAATTGCCTGTGGGAATACTTGAACAAGCAGGATCCGTCCCCGTTACTCTGATTGCTGGCAAGATTAGCGATCGCGAAGAACTGCTGAATGCAGGCTTTGCCCGTGTGGAATGTATTAATCCACCAGGCCTCTCCCTCGAAGAAGCCATGCGCAAGGAGGTGGCCCAACAAAACATCCGTCAAAGCGTCATCTGACAGACTATGATACTGGTATTCGGAGGAACGACGGAAGGTCGCAAGGCTGTGGAAGTGCTGGAAAAGGGGGGTAACACCTATTATTACAGCACGAAGACAGGTGAGCAGGATATCACCCTGCATCATGGGCAACGGATAGACGGAGCGCTCGATGCAGAGGGGATGCTGGCGTTCTGTCGTGAACACGATATCCAGCTTATCGTCGATGCAGCCCATCCTTTCGCCTCGCAACTCCACCAGACCATCGCTCAGGTTTCAGAATCCTTGCATATCCCTACTATCCGTTATGAGCGCATCTATCCTGAGCGTGATCCAAAGATCACATGGATCGACGACTACAGCCAGATACCTCGCGATATCCACTCCTTACTGGCCACAACGGGCGTTCAGAGCATCGCTAAGCTGAAGCCTTTGGAGGCTGAGGGCATCAAGGTCTATTATCGCATCCTCAACAGGGAATCGTCGATAGCCTTAGCCCAGAAACAAGGGGTTAGTCCAGAACAACTCTGCTATTTCGAAGATCCCAATGACATCCCCATCGAGGCTGATGCCATCCTGTTGAAGGAGAGTGGTGTCTCTGGTGGATTCCCAGAGAAAGTGGAAGCTGCCAAAGCACGAGGGATGAGGATCATTGCCTTGAAACGGCCTGCGACACCTCTTATATTTATAAGCATCAATGGTCCTTATGGTTTGCGACGGGCTGTCGAAAAGCTGTTACCTGAGTTCTATCCCCTTCATAGTGGCTTGACGACTGGTACTTGTGCGACAGCTGCAGCCATCGCTGCGACGATGAGACTGCTGAGGAAAGAGAAACCGAGCGAGGTCCCCGTCGTTCTGCCTGATGGCGAGACGATTCAAGTACCTGTTGGATATGGCGACGACTATGCCTATTGTATAAAGGAATCAGGCGACGACCCTGATGTCACGAATGGTATCGAGGTGCGAGTCTGTGTAGAAGAGGCTGATGCCTTCGAGATTCGAGGAGGCGAGGGGGTTGGTATCATCACCCTTCCTGGTTTTGACTATCCTCCAGGATCGCCAGCCATCAACAAGGCGCCTCGCGAGATGATCCGCCAGAACTTAGAGCGATTGACCATTGACCATTCACCATTGAGCATCACGATTTCCGTTCCTCAGGGTGCAGAGATTGCTAAGCGCACTTTCAATCCCCGTCTGGGTATCGAGGGGGGCATTTCTATCATTGGTGTCTCAGGCATCGTCAAACCTTTCTCCGAAGAGGCTTTCATCGACTCCATCCGTAAGTGTATGACCATCGCCAAGGCCTCAGGCTCTGATCGTGTGGTTATCAATAGCGGTGGCAAGAGCGAGCGTTTTGTCAAGGCTCTCTATCCTGATCTGCCTGCACAGGCTTTCGTGGAGTATGGTAATTATATTGGAGAGACACTGAAGATGGCCCATGAGTTGGGCATTCAGAATGTAACCCTTGGTGTCATGCTTGGAAAGGCCGTGAAGTTGGCTGCAGGCCATCTCGACACCCATAGCCGTCGTGCCACGATGGATAAAGCGTTTGTCAAGCAGCTCCTTGATGAGGCCTCCTGCGATGTTGATATCACCCCCATCACCCTGGCCCGTGAGCTCTGGGCCTTGCTACCTGAAGAAAAAGCAAAGACCTTCGCAAAGGTGATTATCACACATTGCGAAGGCCATTGTTGCCCGCTTCTTCCAGACGGTTCACTCACCATCCTTCTCATTACTGACGAAGGAAAGGTTTACCAAGCCTGAAATCAGATATTGGGCTCTTCCCAGATCTTGGTCTGCTTGCAAGCAGTTGGAACGCTCTGGTTACCAATCTTCAGGATGAAGTCACCCTCTTCGAGGGTCCACTTGCCATCAGCACCTACGAAAGCGAGGTTCTTGGCAGGCAATTGGAAGGTAACGGTCTTTACCTCACCAGGCTGCAACTCAATCTTCGTGAAGTCGCGCAGACGCTTGTTGTCAGGCACGATACTGGCCACGAGGTCGCTCGAATAGAGCAGCACAGCCTCTTTACCAGCACGACTACCCGTATTCTTCACATCGACACTGACGGTGAGGACGTCATCAGCAGTAAACGAGGATTTGTCAACCTTCAGGTTCGAGTATTCATAAGTGGTATAGCTGAGGCCATAGCCGAAGGGCCACTGCAGTGATACCTTGGCATCGTAATTATAGGCGCCAGCCATCGTACCCACCTCCTCAGAAACCTTATAGTCATAGGTGTTCAGCGAGTTGATCTCACGAGGATAGGTGTAAGGCATCTTAGCTGAGAAGTTGGCATCGCCAGCGAGGAGGTTGGCGAGAGCATCACCACCGTAGTTACCTGGAATCAGGATATCCACGACGGCATTGGCCAGAGGCTCGATATCAGCTATCAGACGAGGACGACCCTCATTGAGTACGAGGATGATGGGCTTACCCGTCTTGGCAAGTGCCTTCACGAGATTACGCTGGTTCTCAGAGAGCCAGAGGTCTGTGAGGTTACCAGGTGTCTCTGTATACGAGTTCTCACCGATGGCAGCGATGATGACGTCTGCCTGTGCAGCAGCTGCTACGGCCTTGTCGATCTGAGGCTCGTTCTCATCGTAATAGGCGCCATTCTCGTTATAGGTCACACCCTGCTCCAGGATGATGTTCTCCTTACCATACTTATTGCAGAGCGCCTCGTAGATGGTGTTGTATTTCTCTGAGAGATCCTCGGCCTTAGAGCCCTGCCAGGTATAGCTCCAGCCACCATGCAGACAGCGCATCTGGTTGGCATTAGGACCTGTGAGGAGAATTTTAAGAGATGAGGGGTTAGGGGTTAGAGGTAAGAGATTACTTTCGTTCTTGAGAAGAACCATGGATTCTTCTGCAGCCTTCAGAGAAGCCTTGGCGAACTCGTCGCAGCCGAACTTCTCGAAGCCCTTGCCACCAGTATTTGGTTTCTCAAAGAGTCCGAGACGGTACTTCGCACGGAGGATACGACGAACGGCGTCGTCGATGCGATCCATCGATACCTTACCCTCCTGAACCAGTTCCTTCAGCAACACGCAGAACTCCACGCTATAGGGATCCATCGACATGTCGATACCTGCGTTGATGGCGATGCGGATGGCATCTTTCTTGTCCTTAGCCACCTTCTCGCGGGTGAAGAGGTTGTTGATATCGGCCCAGTCTGTTACGAGGAAACCGTCCCACTGAAGGTCTTCCTTGAGCCATTTCGTCAGATACTCATAGCTGGCATGAACGGGCACACCGTTGACAGAGGCAGAGTTCACCATCATCGTCAGTGTACCAGCGAGGGCAGCAGCCTTGAAGGGTTCGAAATATTTCTCACGAATGATCTGTGGAGCGAGGTATGCAGGAGTACGGTCCTTACCTGTCCAGGGGGCACCATAAGCAAAATAGTGCTTCGTGCTGGTACCTACGTGGAACTGGTCGATGTGGTTGGGATCGTCACCCTGATAACCCTTGACTTCAGCCACTACCATCTTCGAATTCAGGATAGCATCCTCACCAAAGCTCTCATAGACGCGAGGCCAACGGGGGTCGCGACTCAAGTCTACCACAGGGTTATATACCCAAGGACAGTTGGCTGCACGACTCTCATAGGCTGTAATCTCAGCACCTATACGAGCCAGTTCAGTATTGAACGATGCACCCAGGTTGATGGGCTGTGGGAAGAGTGTTCCGCCCTGCGTATAGGTGACACCGTGGTTGTGGTCGAGACCGTAGATATCAGGGATGCCGAGATATTTCATCGACTTTTCCTGAATCAGTGTGATCCACTTCTGCCACTGCTCTACGCTGGGGGCACGGGTGCCAGGAGCATTGAGGATAGAACCCACCTTCCACTTCGAGATCAGGGTGTCGAGCATCGTCTCGTTAAGCTTCCATACTCTCTTGGTCTCACCTTTATAGATATCCACAGGGAAGTTGCCCAACTTGTCGATAATCTCCTGATCCGTCATTTTCAGCATGGCCTCCGTCTCAGATGCAGGACGTCCATACTGCTGGAGCACAGAGCGAACTTTCTCACGATCCACCTGGGCATTCTCAACCATCATCTTACCCATCACGTCGAGATTCAGCTCGAGCATCTGCCCGATCTTCTCGTCGAGGGTCATCTTCTTGAGGGTCTTCTCTACCTTTGCCTCCAGCGCTGCGTCACGAGGGATGGCGGGTTTCTGGGCCTGTGCACCTATCGCTGCGCAGACCAGCATCATTGTCAATACTCTTTTTCTCATCGTTAAAACTGTATTCGTATGTTATTTTCCTTTTTCGTAATCGAACATGTCGAAATCCGCATAGCCACCAGCCTTCTTCGTGGCGTAGCAGAAGAGGGCGAACTTCTGTCCCATGAAGAAACGGCGCCAGTCGAAGCCCATCTTATAGTCGCTGCCTATCTTCGTCCACTGCTCACCATCGAGACTATAGTAGAACTTGGCGAGATCCGTACCTGGCATCATGCCTTTGTGCTCCTTCATAGGACGGAAGTCGGCATCGATGCGCAACCAGATCTTCGACTGTTTCAGCTCTACTGACTCGATGACGTTTTCCTCCACGTTCGTCACGGCTTTCTCGCGCTCTGTCAGCTCCACTTTCTGCTCGCTCATCTCGAGCACCAGTCGCTTGCCCTTCTTCTTTACTGTCAGGAGCCCTGAATCACTATTGAAGGCACCTAAGCCAGCACAGTCACCATCCTTCAGTTTGGCGAGGTCAATGCAGACGCTACCACTGCACGTCGGACCCTCCATGCGCTGGGTGAGGGTATTGGGGGCAAGATAGAGATTCTTCACCACGCGATTGGTCTTCAGACGCAGGAAGCCAGGACGCTCCGCGAGACTCCAGGCGTTGTCGATGGGATTATGGTTCCACTGCCAATGCAGACCAAGCTTCGGATCAGCGAAGTCATCAGCCTTCACGATGGCAGTCTCAGGCTCACCACTCTTCAGAGGGCGCACCTCGTCAGGCACCTTGCCATTCTCATCGCCCAGCATGGGCCAGCCGTTGATCCAGCGACAAGGCATCACGGTGAGCACACGGCCCACACCACCACGATCCTGGAAGATGATGCCATACCAGTCGCCCTCCTCCGTGTCGACGATGGTACCCTGAGCTTCGTAAGAGAAGCCTCCGAACTCACTTTCGAGGATGACCTGCTTCTCCCAAGGACCATGGATATCGTCAGCACGATAGCACACCTCACGGCGATGACGACCAGGGGCATAGACGTGCGAGATCATCAGCAGATAGTATTTGCCGTTGTGCTTGATGACGCGTGAGCCTTCCAGCAGTCCCTTCTCGTCCTCTTCGCGCTGGAAGATCTGCTGGTGGGTACCTTCTATGACGTCTGAGAGATCGGGCTTCAGCTCCATCATCTCACCAGTGCCATAGATGACGTAAACGCGGTTATCGTCGTCGAAGAACAGCGAACAGTCATGGAAGTGGCGCATGCGCGAGAGGATCTTCCAAGGCCCCTCAGCCTTGTCAGCCGTGAAGATATAGGTATCTCCCATCGCCCCTTGCTCGTTGGGCGCCAGGAGAGCATAGAACTTCCCGTTATGATACTTCAAAGACGTAGCCCACTGGCCACGACCATAGGCCGTACCCTCCAGCAGGTCGTACTTGGGTGAATCCGTCAGACGGTCGAAGATATAACCCACCGTCTCCCAGTTCTTTAGGTCCTTCGACTTCATGATAGGTGCACCAGGCATCAGGTGCATCGTCGTGGACACCAGATAGAAGGTGTCACCCACGCGAATCACGTCGGGATCGGGCACGTCAGCCCACAGCATGGGGTTCTGTATCTTCTCCGTCTGGAGCGTGGTGTAATCACCAGCCAGGGCTCCTGTAGGCAGGAGCCCTGGTAGTAGTAGTGAGGCTGCAAGAGCAATACCAGCAGTTCTCATATTACAGATGAATCTTGTAACCAACGGTCAGCATGAAGACGCTGTTCTTGATGCTTGTGTCGAGAGCCTTGGCAGTCTTGGAAACATTGGTCAGGCCGATGTTGTAGCGGGCGTCGATGATGAAGTTAGAGAACTCATACGACAGGCCGATGGGGATGCTAAAGTCGAACTTCTCCATATCTTCGGTGCCCGACTCGTCGAACTTATACCACTGCCCGTCAACGAGCTCCTCTCCCTTTGACTTTGCCGAGAGCAGGAAGCCAGGCTGCACACCAGCCTTGATGGCCAGGCCCTTCACGACATAGAGGTTGGCCAGAATGGGGATGTTCAGATAGGTCAAGGTAGCCTTGCCGTCCCTTGAGTACTTGTCGTCCTTATACTTCGCTCCTTGCATGCTCGCGAGCACACCGGCTGTAATGGCAAACGGGTCAGCTATCTGATAGCCTACCTCAGCACCGCCTACGAGTCCCAGTTTAAACTTCGCGGCATCAGTACCTGTCAGCTTCGCCAGTGTTCCACCCACCATGGGCTTCAAATAGAACTGACCAGCCTCAGTCTGAGCGTTCACACTTACTGTAGCCATCATGGCGGCTAATACCATCATCATAAACTTTTTCATAGGTCGAAATAATTAAAATTGTTAATAACATTAATGAGTTGGTGACAAAGGTACAACATTTTCACTAAATTTCCTCCTTTTATCTAAAAAAATACACCAAAATCCCCAAAAAACTCTAAACTTTTTGTATATTTGTAGCCAAAAAACAAGAAGAATCTATGAAGAAAACGTTCACAACCTTATTTGTGGTGCTGCTGGCCATCGTGGCTGGTGCACAGAACCTGAATGTACTCAATCAGCTCAAGGCCGATCCGCGTAGAGCTTACGGTAATGACTACCCTTATCACTTCTCAGACAAGCAGCTGTCGAAGTCGCCTGAGGGTTACAAGCCCTTCTACATCAGTCACTACAGCCGTCACGGCTCGCGTTACTTCTGGAGCGACTTCCTCTATAAGGACCTCGACTCCCTGTTGACGAAGGCTCATGCCAACCACCAACTGACACCCGTGGGTGAGGCCCTGCACGACAAGTTCATGGCTGTCAAGGACGAGCTGATGAATGGTTGGAGCGAACTGACTCAGGTGGGCTGGGACCAGCATCAGGGCATTGCCCGCACGATGTACAACAACTTCCCCGAAGTGTTCAGCAAGGGTGGTAACGTGATGGCCATCTCCTCGCTCTCAGGACGCTGCGTACTGAGCATGTCCGCCTTCTGTCAGGAACTCGTGCAGTGCAATCCGCAGATCGAGATCCGTGAGGAGTCTTCGCGCCACACCCTCGACGGGGTAGTACCTACCGATCGTCAGAATCCCCTGCGTCGCGAGTTCCCCAAGAGCACGCCCCGCTATGAGCAGAATCGTGCCAAGTTCAAGGCTGCCCCTTCGCTGTCTGAGACCATCGTCAAGCGCGTGTTCACCTCTACAGAGGGACTTGCAGATATAAACCGTCTCAGCTATGTGCTCACCAACCTCTATACCACCCTGCCCAGCATCAGTCATGAGGGCATGATGGAGGGTATCGTCACCGACGAGGAGATTGCCAGTCAGTGGGAGGCCTCCAACCTCGGCTCTTATTCCTGGGTGTTTGGTCCCCGTTACGACATGATTCCCATCCTGCAGGACTTCCTCCGCAAGGCTGAGGCTGTCATCGATGGCACGAGCGACCGCATCGCCGACCTCCGTTTTGGTCACGACACCTGTATCGGCCCCCTCACCGTCCTGATGGGTATCAACGGTGCCGACCTCGACCCAGAGGATCCCAATGAGGTGAAGTATATCTATCAGAACTGGGAGACCTGTATGGCCTCCAACATCCAGTTGGTGTTCTATCGTGGCGACAATGCTGAGGATATCCTCGTCAAGCCGCTGCTGAATGGCGAAGAGGCCACGCTGCCCGTACCAACCACACAGGCACCTTATTATAAGTGGAGCGACTTCTACGACTTCTACACCGCCCGCATCCAGAACATCCTCGCCCCTGAACAGTCGCAGGAGCTGACCGTCGAGTTCGTCACCCCCTCCATCGTCCACGTGGTGAAAGGCAAGCCCACGAAGAGTCTCGTCGTCATCGCCCAGCCCGACGAGGTCGCTGTCACGAAGAAGGGTAACACCCTCTCGAGCAGTGTGCTCACGGTGAAGAAGGATGCCCAGGGCAACCTGACCTTCCTCGATGCCAAGGGCAAGGTGCTGCTGCGCGAGAAAGCCTGCGACGTGGCGAAGGTCAGTCAGACCTTTACCCTCGATAAGGATGAGGCCATCTACGGTCTTGGAACTATCCAGAACGGCAAGATGAACCGTCGTGGCGAGCACAAGCGCATGGAGCAGTCCAACCTCGAGGACTTCCAGAGTGTGCTCCAGTCCATCAAGGGCTGGGGACTCTATTGGGAGAACTACTCGCCCACCCAGTTCGATGACGATGCCAACGGCATGTCGTTCACCTCTGAGGCAGGCGAGGGCATCGACTACTACTTCATGTATGGCGGCTCTGCCGATGGTGTGATTGCCCAGATGCGCCACCTCTCAGGCGATGTACCCATGTTCCCCTTGTGGACCTACGGTTTCTGGCAGTCCAAGGAGCGCTATAAGAGTGCTGCAGAGACGGAGAGCATCGTCGACAAGCATCGTGAGTTGCAGGTGCCCCTCGATGGTATCATCCAGGACTGGCAGTACTGGGGCTCCAACTATCAGTGGAACGCGATGGACTTCCTCGCTGAGGACTTCACCAAGGGCCCCCAGATGATTGAGAATGTCCACAAGAAGCATGCCCACTTCATGATTTCCATCTGGGCGAGCTTCGGACCGCAGACGAAGCAGTACAACGAGCTGAAGCGCATGGGACTGCTCCTGCCCATCGAGACCTGGCCTCAGAGTGGCATCTCCCACGTCTGGCCCCCTCGCATGGACTATCCCTCAGGCGTGAAGGTCTACGACGCCTTCAGTCCCGTGGCCCGCGGTATCTATTGGAAATATCTGAAGAAGCTCTTCGACTATGGCACCGACGCATGGTGGATGGACTCTACCGATCCCGACTTCTTCAATCCCCGAGAGAGCGACTATCAGCACAAGGTCACTGGCGGCACCTGGCGCTCCCTGCGCAACGCCTTCCCCCTCGAAACCGTCCGCGGTGTCTACCAAAAACAACGTGCCGAGTATTCTCTAACCCCTCACCCCTCACCCCTAACCACTAAACGAGTCTTCATCATGACCCGCTCATCCTTCGCTGGCCAGCAACATTACGGCTCCAACATGTGGAGTGGCGATGTAGCCTCCTCTTGGGATATGCTCCGCAAACAGGTGCCCGCAGGTCTGAGTTTCTCGCTGACGGGTAATCCCAACTTCAACACCGATATCGGTGGTTTCTTCTGCGGTTCCTATAACACCAAGGGCAGTGGCTCTGCACCTCAGAATCCGCAGTTCCAGGAGCTCTACGTGCGCTGGATGCAGTACGGCCTGTTCTGCCCCGTCTTCCGCAGTCACGGAGCCGATGCCCCTCGCGAGATCTGGCAGTTTGGCAAGAAGGGCGAACCCGTCTACGACGCCATCGAACAGATGATCCGTCTGCGTTATCGCCTCCTTCCTTATCTCTACAGCACCGCCTGGCAGGTCACCTCTGCTAGCGCCAGCTATCTCCGTCCGCTGTTCAGTGACTTCGCTGCCGATAAGAAGGTCTGGGACATGGCCGATGAGTTCCTCTGTGGTTCCAGCATCCTCGCAGCCCCCATCCTCGACCCGCAGTATACCGAGGAGCAGATTATCAAGGAAGATGCCATGACAGGCTGGGATCGTAAAGAAGCTGTGGCAAAATCTGCCGTTCAGGCAGATTTTGCCACCAGCAAATCTGTTGTGAAGTATTTGCCGAAGGGCGCTTTGTGGTACGACTTCTGGACTAACAAGCAGTACAAGGGAGGTCAGAACGTCACTCTCGAGACCGCCCTCAACCGCGTCCCCATGTTCCTCCGTGCAGGCAGCATCCTGCCCCTGGGACCCGAGATGCAGTACGTAGGCGAGAAGGCGTGGGACAACCTCGAGCTCCGACTCTATCCTGGAGCCGATGGCAGTTTCACCCTCTACGAAGACGAAGGCGACAGCTATAATTACGAGAAAGGCGTCTACACCACCATCCAGATGCGATGGAACGATAAGACCCGTACCCTCACCATCGGTACCCGCCAAGGCCAGTACCCAGGCATGCTGACATCGCGCCAGTTCACCATCGTCCTCCCCGACGGCACCACCAAGACCGTCGACTACACCGGCTCAGAACTGAATATCAGCTTCTGATATGAACCATCACAGATTCCGGGAAGCACTTGAAAATCTCTAAAACACCCTTAAAATCTGTCGCAAATAAGGAATCTCCCGCTCAAATCGAGCGGGAGATTCCTTTTTTGATTCTGGGATCAATACCCCATGCAACTCGTTGCTCCACGCGCCGACATTACTTTAATCTGTCCGATTCAATAATTTAATCCACGAGATTGCCGTAATCTCTACAATTGCTCGCCCCTTGCCCCCAATTCCGCCCTTCACGCTATGACACTATGACGCTATTACACTGCTTCATTTAGTATTTTGGATGATGGAAATAGTCATGATAAATAAGAACGCACGACTCTCTGAGCATTTCACACTCGGAGAACTGACAAAGACCAGTGTGAAGGGACTCGATAATCGCAGGCGGATCGCGTTCTTAAAGGCTTAAAAAAACTGGGGGGCGTGTGCCCCCCGGTTTTTGTTTACTTGAAGATCTTCTGGGCGAACATGGTCAGGTAGATACGCCAGTTGCGCCAGATATGACCGCCATCGGTCTCGACGTACTCGTATTTGTAACCTTTGCTGTCCCAGAAGGCGCGCAGGTCGACGGTGCTCTGATAGAGGAAGTCGGTGCTGCCCATACCCATCCAGTAGAGCTTGGGCTTACTGGCGAAGAGGCGGGCACTCTGCTGCTCAAACTCAGGATTGGCCTTGATCTGATCGGCAAATGAATCCTGATAACCGCCCTTGGCTAAGTGCAGACCTGCAGAGAAGAGGCCGTAGTAGTCGAACTTGTTAGGATAGAGCAGGGAGACGTGGAAGGTGTGGCCGCCACCCATCGACAGACCGCAGATGGCGCGGTGCGCACGATCCTTCAGGGTGCGATAGTTGGCATCGACATAGTTCACGATGTCCATGAAGCTCTCAGGAATCGTGGCAACAGCGGGCTCCTTAGGACCAGTGCCGCCATCGCGGAAGCCTGGGGTGTACATACCGAAGGACCACTCGCCAGGGGCTGCCTGACAGTTGGGATTACCATTAGGCATCACCACGATCATGGGCTTGGCCTTGCCTGTGGCAATCAGGTTGTCGAGGATCTGGGCAGCACGGCCGAGCTCGCTCCAGGCATTCTCGTCGCCACCAGCACCATGCAGGAGGTAGAGCACGGGATACTTGCCGCCCTTGTCGTAGCCAGCAGGCGTATAGATGGTCATGCGGCGCTGCATCTTCAGCGTGGGGCTGTTGTACCACACCTTCGAGAGGTTGCCGTGGGGCACCTCGTTGACGCTGTACAGGTCGCCCTTATCGCCCTTCTCGTCGCTGACGATAAAGATATTGGTAAAAGAAACGATGTCGCGATTGACATAGATGTTGGCGGGATCCTTCACACCCGTCATTCCGTCGATGTTGAAGGTATAGCTGTACATCTCAGGGGCGAGCTTATCGGTGGTGTAGCTCCACACGCCGTTCTTGCCTTCCTTCAGCTGGGCCACGCCTGGGGCATCATAAGTGCCGTAGCCAGGAATCTCGATGGGCTGGGTAGGCAGGAAGTCGCCTGTTACCTCGACCTTGACAGCCTTGGGGGCAAAGAGATTGAATGTCACGGTTCCGTCCTTGTTAACGACGGGTGATTGAACACTGGCACTATTGAAGAGTTTCTCCTGTGCCTGGGCGCCAACGCAGCACATGGCTGCCAGCGCCAAAGTCATAAATGCTTTCTTCATACGATTGTTTATTTAAAGAGTCTTTGTGCGAGTTGGTGGAGATTGTTGCGCCAGGTGTGCCAGGTATGGCCGCCAGGAGCGGTATAGTACTCATACCTGATGCCCTCGGCATCGAAGAGTTTCAACGTGGCCAAACCGTTTTGGTAGGCGATGTCCTCAGGATCGCCCTGGGTGAAGACAAGTTGACGCACATTCTTCCTGATACCATCGGCAGCCTTGGCCAGACGCTGACGATAGCCTTCGAACTGTTCTTTCTGGGCAGGGAACCAGCCTGCGCTGAGCACCCAGAAATACTCGAACTTATCGTTGTCGTTAAGGATGGTCTCCATTGTTTCCATGCCTCCCATCGAGAGACCAGCCATGGCACGATGGGCCTTATCAGTGAGAACACGGTAGTTGTCCTCGATATAAGGGATAATGCTGGTGACAAGATCCTGCTCGAAAAGGGGCACTTCGTCCATCAGGTTCTTCGTGGCAATGGAGCCGTTAGGCATGACCACAACCATGGGTTGCATCTTACCTTCTGCCATGAGGTTGTCAAGGATGATGCCAGCACAGCCTACGCCAGGCCAAGAAGCATCGTTATCGCCACCACCGTGAAGCAGGTAGAGCACGGGGAGCCTGTCCGCAGATTTCTCATAGCCTGCAGGGGTCCATACGTGCAGACGACGCAGGGTGTTGAGGGTCTTACTGAAATAATAACGCTGGGCGATGGCACCATGGGGAATCTCAGGGCGCACGTCGTAGAACTGCTTGCCATCGCTGATAAGGGCGAGTGCAGAGCTCTCGGCAGAAAGGGCACCCTTAGGATCCTGCACCTTCACACCATCGACGATGAAATTGTAACGATAGACACCATCTTTCAGGTCACTGATAACTGCTGTCCACACACCATTGTCGGCCTTTGTGAACTGGAGGGGTTTGCCCCAAGGCATGGCATCGCCGCCAAAACCCACTTCCTTGGCATCAGGGGCATAAATACTAAAGGCCACTTTGCCATTACCCAGATTTCGAACAGGCTGGAGCGTGTCGTTGGGTGTTGGCTGCATCTGCCACTGTGCCTTCATAGGCACAGCGCAACATGCGAGCAATAGGATTGAAAGAATTTGTTTCATTATCTCTTAAGTAAGTTCAGTTTCACATTGGGTTTCATCACGTTGTGTACTTTCTTCGTCCAGGCCTTCACCTTGGCAGTGGTCTTGGCCTCGACATCGTTGGCTGATGAGCAGATCATGAAGGTATAGACCCCAGCGTCAGTCTTCCAGGCAGAGGCCTTCTCGTTGAACGAGGCCAAGTCTTCAGTCTTCACCTGCATGGCGACGGTCTCTGTCTGGCCTGGCTTCAGACATTTGGTCTTTGCATAATTGCGCAGTTCCTTCTCAGGCTTATTTGCCTTCTTGCTGTTTGGAGCAGCAACAAAGAGCTCAACCACATTGCGACCAGCCTTTTTGCCTGTATTCTTTACATCAACCTTGATGGTATATACGCCATCTCTCTCGTTAACGCTCAGATTCTCGTAAGCAAAAGTGGTGTAGCTAAGTCCGAATCCGAATGGATAAGCTACAGGCTTGCCGAAGCTATCGAAATAGCGGTAACCAACGTAAATATCCTCCTCGTAGTTCGTGTAATCGATATCCTTCTGAATCTTACGCTCCTTTGGAGCCTTATCCTTATTATAGCCCCACATGAACATTGCTCCAAGAGTCTTATCGTCTACATTTGCAGGGAAGTTCTTGTCGGCATAAGCATCACCATAGTTAATCTGGAATGTCATAGGAAGCTTTCCGCTTGGGTTAACCTTTCCTGAGAGTACATCAGCGACGCTGAAGCCACTCTCCTGACCACCCTGCCAGGTGCATACCAGAGCATCAATCTGATCCTGCCATGAAGCAACATCGATAGGACTGCAGATATCGAGCAGTACGATCACCTGCTTGCCCTTAGCGTGATAAGCCTCGCTGACTGCCTTGATGAGCTGTTTCTCACCTTCCTTCAGATAGAAATCGCTCTCGCTGCGATCAGCAGCCTCACCACTCTTACGACCAAGAGAAATGATAGCTACGTCGCTACCTTCGATAGCAGCATTGAGCTCATCGGCAGTAAACTGCTTCTCATCAGCACGTGCGGGAGGCATCAGTGAGAATGGTGGGCGACCATTGGGGAAGAGACGCTTCTCCTCAGCAGCGAGGTGCTGGGTGTAGGTGGCAATCAGTGGCTTGTAGACCTCGTAACCAGCTGAGCGCAAGCCCTCGATGAGTGATACGGTATAGTGGCCAACGCTAGTGCCACCAAAGCCGGAGCCACCAGAGATCCAGTCGTAAGAGGTGCATCCAAAGAGAGCCACTCGCTTGCCTGTCAATGGCAGGATACCGCTATTCTTAAGGAGTACGATGCCATCGGCACCAACCTCACGAACTACCTGAGCATGAGCTTTCAGATCAGGCTCATTATTATATTTGTAAGCCTTGAAGTTGTGAGTCTTTACTACATATTCTAATATACGCTTCACGTTGGCATCGAGCACCTCCATAGGCAACTTGCCACTCTTGGCAGCCTCGAGAATCGCCTGATACTGCTTATCCTGACCAGGCTGAAGCATATCGTTACCTGCCAACATAGCAGCAACGGCATCATCGCCTGCATTCCAGTCGGAAACATACATACCTTTCCAGCCCCACTCATCGCGAACGATGGTAGTAAGAAGTTCGTAGTTCTGTACGGCATACGGACCATTCAACTTGTTGTAAGATGTCATGATGGTCCAAGGATCACTCTCCTTTACCATAATCTCGAAAGCCTTCAGATAAATCTCACGCAGAGCACGCTGAGAAACCGGCGAGATATTGTTATTTCGGTTTGTCTCCTGATTGTTGGCTACAAAATGCTTAGGGCAAGCAGCTGTACCTTCGCTCTGCACACCTTTCACATAGCCCGCACCAATGGTACCAGAGAGGTAGGGATCCTCAGAGTAATACTCGTGGTTACGTCCACACAGCGGGTTGCGGATGAGGTTCATGGCTGGCGAGAGAATCCAGTCGAGTCCGAACTCACGCACCTCGTTACCAATGCCCTGACCAATCTTGAAGGCTGCCTCACGATCCCATGTGGAAGCGAGCGTCATAGAAGCCACAAAGTCGGTAGGATAATAATCATGATGATCCCACGCACGTTTTGCGTTCATACGGAGTCCCTGCTGAGAGTCAGCACAGTAGGTCTCGGGAACCCCCAGACGATCTACGGCGAAAGTACTTCCTGCGGTCCCAGGGAACTTGTCATCGTCATTGTAATGCATACCACGTCCCAGCACCATGTGGCATTTCTCTTCGAGCGTCATGGCCTTCACCACCTCGTCGATATTTTCTGCCTTCAGTTGTTGGGCAGACACACGAAGGCTATAGCCACACATGATGACCATAGCCATACAAACCAAATTGAACTTACGAATCTTTTTCATCACTATGTCATTTATGTTATTTAGTTCTCATCGTCGGCAAAAACAAGCACGACCCTTATGGGCCGTGCTGATAATTAGCGTTTCAGGAGGTTCATCTGAACCTCGGGCTTCATGACGTCGTTGACTTTCTCCGAGCTGGCCTTGACAGTTGCAGGGAGGGTCGCCTTGATGTCCTGGGCAGAGGCACCAACGAGGAACTGGTATTCGCCCTCGGCAACCACCCATGCGGAGGCAGCCTCGTCGAACGATGCGAGATCGGCAGCCTTGACAGTCATGGTAACCGTCTCGCTCTCGCCTGCCTTCAGAGCCTTGGTCTTGGCAAAGGCCTTCAGTTCCTTGGCGGGCTTGTTGGCGGCTTTGTTGTCAGGTGCAGAGACATAGAGCTCAACAACCTCCTTACCCTCGCGAGCGCCTGTATTCTTAACGGTTACGCTAACCTCGTAGGCATCACCCTTCTCAGCAATCTTAGCATCGCTGTATTCGAAGGTGGTGTAGCTGAGGCCGAAGCCGAATGGATAGGCAACGGGTACCTCAAACGAGTCGAAGTAACGATAGCCTACATAGATATCCTCCTCGTAGTCGGTATAGTCTACATTCTTCACATTACCCTTCTGACCCTGGTTCAGCATATCGATGCGTGGATCCTGGTCGATGGGGAAGTTCTTTGAAGAGTAGGCATCCGTGAACTTCACGGGCCATGTCATGGTGAACTTTCCTGAAGGAGACTGTTTGCCACTGAGTACGTCGACGACGCTGTTACCGCCTTCCTGTCCTGCCTGCCAAGCGCAGAGGATGGCATCGGGCAGATCCTTCCAAGTGGCTGTCTCGATGACACCACCAATGTTCAGCAGTACTACCACCTGCTTGCCTGCCTTGTGGTAAACCTCACACACCTGCTGGATCAGTTTCATTTCAGAGTCGTTGAGGTTGAAGTCGGCCACCTTACGATCAAGGAACTCGCCAGAGATGCGTCCGATGGTAATCAGAGCGATGTCAGAAGCCTCAGCCTGTGCTGTCAGTTCCTCGGCAGTGAACTGTTTCTCTGCGGGCAGGGTACCTGGCAGGAAGCTAACGAGCATAGCGTTCTTAGGATCCTTCTTAGCCATCTCGTCGAGCGCCTTCTTCTGAGCCTCCTTGGCATCAGCGATATACTTCTCGTAAGAGGTCTTCAGTTCGTCAGATACGGTGTAGCCGCCATTCTTCAGTCCATCGAGCAGTGATACGACATAAGCATGGTTCACATTACCCGAACCTGTACCACCAGCGATGAAGTCGTAAGAGGGGCAACCATAGAGGGCCACCTTCTTCACGTTCTCCTTGAAGGGCAGGGCATCTTTGTTCTCCATCAGAACCATACCCTCAGCAGCAGACTGACGAGTCACGGCAGCGTGAGCCTTGAGGTCGGGTTTGTTAGAGTACTGATAACCCTGGAAACGAGGACTGCGCTCTACAAGGTTCAACACGCGCTGAACGTTGCGATCGAGGTCGGCCTCAGCGAGTTTGCCACTCTTCACACCAGCCACGATGCTGTCGAACTGCTCCTTCTTACCAGGCTGCAACATGTCGTTACCAGCCCACATCTGCTTGGCACCGTCCTTGCCTCCGAACCAGTCAGTCATCACGGTTCCCTCGTAGCCCCACTCATCGCGAAGGATGGTCTGTACGAGGTCCTTGCTCTCAGAGGTATAGACACCATTGATGTAGTTATATGACGTCATCACCGTCCAGGGCTTAGCTTCCTTGATGGCAATCTCGAAGCCCTTCAGATAGATCTCACGCAGGGCACGCTGAGAGATGTGCGCATCCGTATTCATACGGTTGGTCTCCTGATTGTTGGCAGCAAAGTGCTTGATGCTTGTACCCACATCGTTCTTCTGGATACCATTGATATAGGCAGCAGCAATCTTACCAGCGATAACGGGATCCTCAGAGTAGTACTCGAAGTTACGGCCACAGAGTGGGTTACGCATGATGTTCACAGCAGGAGCCAACAGCACGTCGGCACCATACTCCTTCACCTCCTGACCCATAGCGAGTCCTACCTCCTCAACCAACTGGGTGTTCCAGGTAGAAGCCAGCAGCGTTCCTATGGGGAAGTGGGTGCAATAATAGGTGGCGGAATCACCCTCACGAGTAGCATCGATACGGAGTCCTGCAGGGCCATCTGCCAATACAACAGCAGGGATGCCCAGTGAGTCGAGAGGGTAGGTGGTACCTGCGGCACCAGGTACCAGACTCTTGGTAGCGCCGATTACAGCGTCGTCGCCAGAGAATCCTGCCATACCTACACCAATGACGAAGTGAGCCTTGTCCTCGAGCGACATCTTGCTCATTACTTCTTCCTGATTGATGGTGTTCTTTGTCACTTTGTCGGCACTTGTACAACCCATCACGAGGGCAGCCATGCCGAAGGCGAGAAACATAGTCTTCTTCATAAACTCTTAATTATTTATTCAAAATTCTTAATTACTTGAAGAGCAGCGGAGCGTACTCTGAAAGATAGATTCGCCAGTTGCGCCAGATGTGGCCACCGTCAGTCTCAAGGTAGGTGTATTTGTGGTTTTTGCTATCCAAGTAGGCGCGCAGGTCGTTGTTGTTCTTATAGAGGAAGTCGGTCTTGCCGATTCCAATCCAGAAGAGTTTGGGGCTCTTGCTGAAGAGCTGGTCGATCTTCTTATCGCGATCTGCATAGATCTCGGGATGACCCTCTGTGCTCTTCTGCTGCTGATCGACAGCGGCAGAGAAGAGCCCTACGTAGCCAAAGAGATCAGGATTGTTGATCGAGATGAAGAGACTGTGGAATCCACCCATCGACAGACCAGCGATGGCACGGTGAGCCTTGTCCTTCTTTGCACGATAGGTCTTCTCGATGAAGTTGACAACATCGGGGAAGGCAGTCTCGAATGAGCCCTCCATCGTCTTGGGGAGCATCATCGTGGGAACCTTGAAACCCTCAGAGGTCTCACCAGGACAAGCCTCCTGAGAGATATTACCGTTGGTCATCACCAGAATCATAGGCTCTGCTTTACCCTGAGCAATCAGGTTATCCATGATCTGGGCAGCACGTCCGAGCTCACTCCAGGCGTTCTCGTCGCCGCCAATACCATGCAACAGGTAGAATACGGGATACTCCTTGCCACTGGTCTCATAGCCAGCAGGGGTGTAGACCGTCAGACGACGGGTTATGCCAGCGGTAGGACTCTCGTACCATACTTTGCTTACTGTGCCGTGAGCCACCTTGTTCACCTTATAGAGATCTGTGCGGGCGTCGCCACCAATGAGCAGAACGCTGAACAGATTGTTGATGTCGCGGATGTTGTAGACATTCAGCGGATCGATGATCTTCACACCGTCTACAATCATGTTATAGGTGTAGAGCTCAGGCTTCAAGGCCTCAGTGGTATAGCTCCACACGCCCTTGTCGTCCTTCACGAGATCCACGGGATCGGCTGGCGCATCGTAGGTGTTACCCATATACTCCACCTTCTTCGTGGGCAGGAAGTCACCAGTAATCTGTACTTTCTGTGCCTCTGGGGCAACGAGATTGAAAGTCACTGTGTTGTCAGCATGAACATCAGGTGATGCTACTTGCGGACCCTGTCCCCAGCTCAGGTTCTGCTGAGCTTGTGCTGCTGTGCCCACCAGGCAGAGAGCAGCGATCATAATAGTCTTAATTGCTTTCATTTCGATGAATAGTTGTAGGTTGGTGCAAAGGTACAAATTTATTTTTTTATTTCTGTATCTTTAACCTTATTTAATTACCAACTCACTTTTTTACCATTTTACTTTTTTACTTTTTACTTTTTTTGTATCTTTGCACCCAAAAGCTAGAACGATGTCTCAAAGGAATTGCTAATTCACTAAAATCAAATATCGTATGAAGAAACTATCACTCTCGATGACAGCGCTTCTCGCCTTGGCGGGATGGTTGACAGCAGGTTGCAGTGGCCAGAAGTGGTCCGAGCAACAGGTTGACTCGTTCATGTTGGTCACTCAGAAGGGTGGCCCCTCTCTGGGCTATTCGCCACAATCAGGCGTAAAGCTGCTGACGGTCGATGGCTTCGCCTTCAAGGACCTGAACCGCAACGACTCGCTCGATGCCTATGAGGACTGGCGTCTTCCTGCCGAGGAGCGTGCTGCCGACCTCGCCTCACAGCTCTCCATCGAGGAGATAGCCGGACTGATGCTCTACAGCAGCCATCAGCCCGTGCCTGCCGATAGTCTGACTGCCGATCAGAAGAAGTTCCTCGCCGATGACCATTTGCGCGCTGTATTGATCACCGTTGTGGAGAGCCCTGTTACGGCTGCCAAGTGGAACAACAACATGCAGGCCTTCGTCGAGGGCCTCGACCATGGCATCCCCTCCAACACCAGTTCCGACCCCCGTCATGACGCCACAGGCACCGCTGAGTTCAATGCAGGCGCAGGCGGCAAGATCTCGCTCTGGCCCACGTCCCTCGGACTGGCAGCCACCTTCGATCCCCAGCTGATGCACCGCTTTGGCGAGATAGCCTCCGAGGAGTATCGTGCCCTGGGCATCGCCACAGCCCTCTCGCCACAGGTCGATATTGCCACCGATCCCCGCTGGTTCCGTTTCGACGGCACGTTTGGTGAGGATCCGCAGTTGGCTACGGATATGGCCCGTGCCTATTGCGATGCCTTCCAGACCACCCCTGAGGCCAAGGGCTGGGGCATGAAGAGTGTCAATGCGATGGTGAAGCACTGGTATGGCTATGGAGCCCAGGAGGGTGGGCGCGACTCCCATTTCGCCTCGGGCAAGTATGCCGTCTATCCGGGTAACAACCTCGCCATGCACAAGCGTTCGTTCGTCGAGGGAGCCTTCCGTCTCGAAGGCGGCACAGAGATGGCCTCTGCCGTCATGCCCATCTACAGCATCCTGTGGAATCAGGATCCCTCAGGTCAGAACGTAGGTGGCAGCTATAGCCGTTGGCTTATCCAACAACAGCTGCGCGATGAGGCTGGCTTCCAGGGTGTCGCCTGTACCGACTGGGGCATCACGAAGGATATCAAGGTGCTCGACAGTCCCATTGGTGGTAAGCCTTGGGGCATGGAAGCCTTCAACGAGGCCGAGCGTCATTACAAGATCCTTCAGGCTGGCGTCGATCAGTTTGGTGGCAACAACGAGATAGGCCCTGTGGTGGAGGCCTATCAGATGTGGAGCAAGGAGCAGGGCGAGGAGAGTGCCCGCCAGCGCTTCGAGCTCTCCGCCCGTCGCCTGCTGCTCAATGTCTTCCGCGTGGGACTCTTCGAGAATCCTTACCTCGACCCTGCAGAGACGGAGAAGACGGTGGGTAAGCCCGAGTTCATGCAGGAGGGCTACGAGGCCCAGCTCAAGTCCGTCGTCATGCTGAAGAACCGCGATAACCAGGTGCTCCCCGTCAAGGATCGTAAAAAGGTCTTTGTGCCCAAGCGCCACTTCCCCGCCATCCCAGGCATCTGGGGTGGCATCTCCGAGGAGAAGACCGTCGAGCCCATCGACCTCGCTCTGGTGAAGAAGTACTTCGATGTGGTGGAACAGCCCGAGCAAGCCGATTTCGCCATCTGCCTCATTCAGGAGCCCAACACGGGTATCGGCTATAGCACGGCTGATGTGAAACGAGGTGGTAATGGCTATATGCCCTTCAGTCTGCAGTACGACGACTACACCGCCCGCGATGCCCGTGCTGTCAGCATTGCCGGTGGCGATCCGATGGAGAAGTTCACCAACCGCAGTTTCCGAGGCAAGACCGTCAAGGCCTATAACCGCGACGATATGCTGCTGGTTCAGCAGACGAAGAAGCAGATGGGCGATCGCCCTGTCATCGTCATCATCGAGACAGGCCGCCCCGTCGTACTCACAGAGATCGAGCCCTCTGCCGATGCCATCCTCATCTCCTTCAAGGTACAGCATCAGGCCCTGCTCGACATCATCAGCGGTAAGAACGAGCCCTCAGCCCTTCTGCCCATGCAGATGCCTGCCGACATGAAGACCGTCGAGGAGCAGCAGGAGGACGTACCCCGCGACATGCGCTGCTACCAGGATGCCGACGGCCACACCTACGACTTCGCCTTCGGCCTGAACTGGAGCGGCCCCATCGCTGACGAACGTGTCGGGAAATACAAGTAAAATTGAATTTATAGTCTCACTCCGATCGATGCATTGATATACCAGTCGCGCAGGCGTCCGCTGACCTGATCCAGTTTGTATCCGAAACTGTTCAGTTGCCCGTAGGCATTGATAAACACGCGGCTGTTCCATTCGTAAGTAATCGACAGTCGGGCATCATAACTCAGTTTGATGTTCGAGTTCTTACTGACGATGTGATTATTTTTTGCATCCCTGATTCGGTAATCTTTCTCCTCCATTTCCATGAACTCATCCCAACCATCTTGATTCACCAGGTCCTTCAGGTTAGAATCGAAACGCCACATCTTGTGGTGGTTGTAAAAAGTCAGCATGGGGATGGCCATGGCGCTGATGAGCAGACCTTTGGCAGGCACCCAGTTATAGATATATCCCACGCCGGCACTGATCTGATCCGACTTGATGATACCAATATCGTCCATCAACATGATCAGGTCGGCATTGACATCATTGTCATACTCGGTGGCGGAATGGACATACATGGCTCCTGCCATCAACGAACCCGATGAGCGCTTCTGGATCACACTCTGATCGTAGGCGGCTGCATACGAACATCGTTTATTGAACAGATAATAGCCGTCGAGGAAGAGCGCCCTCGTCTGGATAGGACTGCCCATCTCAACGACGTCGTTGTATTCAATAGGCTTATAAACGGGAGTCCCTGTTTGGTCGATGCTCATCAAGACGGTTCCTTTCATATATACATGTGGCTCGTCGTTGTCGAACCAGTGGATACGCAGGTTCACGCCATAGCTGCCGCCAGTAGCTCCCAAGGTGAGGATACGTCCCTTGTCGCCTCCCACATTCCAGGAATAGCCAAAGCCGTAGCCTCTGTAACCAGCCCAGATACCGAGGTATGTTGCAGGAACGGTCTTGATACGCGGCTCCCAAGTCATATCCCCCGACATGAAAGGCAGGATATCCTCAGCATGAGATGTCTGGGTATTTATCGACAGGATCGACTGGTTGATATTGCCTCTGAGAATCACCTGCCAAGGTCTTTTAGGTGCGTCAACATAGCGACGGTCCAAGCCATTCACCGCCATCGAATCGAGGAAAGTTCCCACCTTGCCCAGAAAGCCGGCTACGACCGGTACAACATCGTCGCCAGCAGCCAAGCTGGGAAGTACCATACCCAGTGACAAAACCAATAATAACAGCTTTTTCCCTCTCATATCAAATACATTTTGATCCTGCTTAAGTTGTTTAGCCGCTGCAAACTTACATATAATTTTTGGATTAAACAATAGTTCTGATAAAAAAGTTGTTTCTTTACGGTGGTTGTACAATGTGCGACAAACCCGCTCCAAGCCCCCCAAATCTGTCGCAAATGAAGAAAATTCCTTCATTTTTCTTTGGTGATTCAATTTTAATCGTTATCTTTGCAAGCGAAATCTTAATGTTAAACTTTAAAACTTATAGCGTATGAGGAACAAAACCCTAAAAAAATGTAAGAATTTGGGCAAAAATGTTGCGAGTATGGAACTTTTTAACTACTTTTGCCGATGAGTACGAGACGTGAACGGGCTAAAGCCCAGACCAATCTGCTTAACAAGCAGCTGGCAGAGATGGATGAAGCAAAAAGATTACTTGCCATTCGCAGTAGAAAGGATTTGCATACAGCAGATATCTATTTCGATATGTCCAAACTGATATTTGGAGGTGTGGTTATAGGAAGCCTGCTAGACGCAAAAGAGAATTGGATCTACCTTCTGGTAATAGGGACAATCATGTTCTTTGTGCTTTTATGGATAGGTAATAGATATTATAATCAAGGTAATAATAGCATTTAAAAATGGGAGCTACAATTTTTATCGCAATTGTTGGTATTGCAGGAGTTATCTACTACCTGTATGACTACAGACGTTCGAATGGGCTGAAACCCGAATAAGGACATATACAAATAGGAAAAGAGAGGCACCCGATTAGATGCCATCCTCATCTCCTTTAAGGTACAGCATCAGGCCCTGCTCGACATCATCAGCGGTAAGGACGAACCCTCAGCCCTTCTGTCCATGCAGATGCCTGCCGACATGAAGACCGTCGAGGAGCAGCAGGAGGACGTACCCCGCGACATGCGCTGCTAACAGGATGCCGATGGCCACACCAAATCTGCGCAAAAGAAGAATCTCCCGCTCGATTTGAGCGAGAGATTCTTTTTAGATTCAGGGCTCTAGTAGCCCATACAACTCGTAGCACCGAGGGCTGTCAGCACTGCTGAGATAATCGAGGCGAGAATCTGCAGCGACCACTTAAGCGTTTCCTTCTTCGTCATACGCTACCTCCTTCCTGATTAGTTGCCGAGATCGAAGCCACCGCTTTCGCCACTCTTAGTGAAGGTCTTGCTGGCTACAGCAGAAGTCTCACCGTCGAGGATGGCAATGGCCTTGATGGTCGTGGTTGCGCTCAGAGTGATGGCCTCAGAGTAGAGCTGGCTCTCTGCTGAAGGCTCACTGCCGTCAGTGGTGTAACGAACCTCTGCGCCCTGAGGACCCTGGATGGTCACCTGAGTGGAGTCAGTGAACGGAGACGTTCCCGAGATCTCAGGAGCCATCACGTTCTCGGTCTCTGAGCCCGTCGAAGAG
>JAFSNR010000193.1 GCA_017443345.1 Prevotella sp. | reverse complement strand
CGTCACCTTGGCACCGTTCATGACAGCACGCCAGGCGGCCCACTTCTCCTCATCGCTTCCGAATCCGCCGACGTGTGTGCAGGCTGCATAGCCGCTGCCCCATCCGTAGTTGTCGGCACGCACCACAGCATACTCCGTAGCAGTAGTAACGTCGTTGAGCACGATGTTAAAGTTGTTCCAGTTGGCGGCACCCGACGAGTAGTTGGTGAAGTTGACCACCTTAGTCTCCTTCGGCTCCACCTTGATATTGGCGGTGTGAGCACCCCAGAAGGCGGTCGAGTTGTCCACAGCACCCAGCACAAGCGGTGTAGGTACGACTACGGTCTGCGTAAATGCTGACAGTTCCTTCACTACGCTGAAGGTCTTCGAGGCTATGATGGGCTTGTCGGCATAGGCACCCTTGAAGGTCTTGTTATAGATGACGACGAGCGTCTTCTGTCCCAATTCATCATAATTGGGAATGGCCTCGAACTGCAGGTCTTCGGCCTTCACGTTCTTGGTGACACCCTGCTCGAAGTTGACCACAGCCGTCACGTTAGCCATAGCCTCGCTGAGTTCTGTACCAACGAGTACCTCGCTGGGCACACCCGTCAGTTCCATGCTAATTGGCTGCTTGTCCTCTGCCGAGGTGAAGCCACCGATAGGCTCGATGGTACTTCCGATGAAGTTGATGTATGAACCCTCGGGAACCAGGAATGCACGGATGGTCGTATTAGAGGCGTCAGCATTCAGATTTTCCAGTGGTGAGGTTTGTTTGTAGGTCTTGGTCACCGTACCATTGGTCATAGTGACAATCAGACCACCGCTTGTGCGGTCTACGGTCAGCGTCACCTTTCCGCCAAGTTTTTCCACGCCAGTATCAGTGTCGGACATGAACTCCAGGTCGCTGGTGACAAGGCTGCGGTCGATGTAGTTACCCCACTCAGAGTTACCATTATTATTAGCAGCAGTCTGATAGTCGTAGCGGATGGCTCCATACTCTGTATAGTTGGCAGCGCCGCGATCCTCATCATTGGTGATGAGCAGTGCGAAGTTCTTATAAGTATTTGAAGCGCTGGGATTGATGTTCAGTGTGAACTGAGTAATCCACTTCTGTCCCTCGGGAATCTGATAATACTTAGAGAAGGCAGCCCACCAGCCAGTGGTATAGTCAGTGGCACCGACAGTATATACGTCCTCTTCCAGACCTTCGATCTCTTCTTCACCACCCTGGTTAGCAGCCTTGGCAGCAGCGATAGAGTCTGCCTTCGAGGAAAGCCAGTCGGGCGCGTCAATGCTAAACAGATCGCCGCCCTCACAACTGGTAAGCAACATGATGCCCAGTGCAGCAGCACAGCAAACAGATGCTATTTTATTTAGATATTTCATAATCGTATCTTTTTAATATTATATCTTTTTTCTAATTACCTTAATCAGAGGTTTACCACAGGATGAACAGTCCAACCTTTGCCAGTAAAGTAGTCTGCATTGCTGGTGTTAGTGTTAGCAGAATTACCCTTCAGGTTGGGATTGTCGTTCAGTGTACCCTGATAGATGGGGAAGAACTCATGTCCGTCAGCGTAGTTGTCGAAAGAGCTCTTGCTGCATGAACTATAGTCCACAGCATCCTTCGGGGTGAAGTTTACAACACCGTCCTTATAGTTAGCTTTCGTCCAGAAGTTGACAGCAGCATGCTCTTTCATCTGCTGTAGGCGATCAGCACTATAGAAAAATCCCCAGCGCAGCAGGTCGAATCCACGTCCGAATTCACAGCCGAATTCCTTTGGACGCTCCACATTGGCAATCTGCTCGAACAGCTTATCTTTGGTGTCAAACTTGCTCTGGTCAAGATTGGCCAGTCCAGCGCGGTTACGCACTTGATTAATCCAATTGAAGGCATCGGCTGTTGGACCATTCAGCTCGTTCTCGCACTCGGCTGCACGCAGCAGCACATCAGAGTAGCGCATCATGCGCAGGTTAATTCCATCGTGCAGACCAGTTACCACTTTGTCATAGAGACCAGTACGCATGTTTGTATGCTTGGCTACGGGCAGACCGCCATAGTTGTTGTTGGTCACCAGGGGGATGTCGGTGTTGCTCCAATCGTCGCTCTGCGTGATATTGTAGCAAACGTTGCCATATTCGAAACCATCCCACTCGGGCTCGTAAGTACCTATAGTCCAATAAAGACGTGGGTCGAGAGAGCCACTGGTGGTGCGTTCAGCCTTAAACAGATTATAGAGCCAAGGAGATGCAGAGAGATCTGCCCATCCGCCGCAGTCGCCAGGACCGAAATTACTCTCGATAGCTGAACCCTGCGTAGCATTGGCACTGGTGTTTACTGGTGTCCACTCATCGTCAACACCCTGAGAGCCATAGTCCAGGAATTGTATCTCGAACAGACTCTCGTCGTTGTTCTCGTACTTGGAACCTTCACGGAAGTTGTCGCCATAGTTGGCCATCAGCTTATAAGTGCCATACTGACCATTAATGATGGCTTTCAGCACGGTTAGTGCCTCCGAGTACTTGTGGCGCATCATCAGTGCGCGGGCATAGTACCCTGCGGCAGCACCGCTGGTCGCACGGCCCTGAGCCCACTCCCCGCCTTTGTCACGACTTGGCAGCAGTGTCATAGCCTCGGCAAAGTCTGTCTCTACCTGATCCCAGACCTCGTCGTAAGAGCTATTCTCACCATACAGGCCTTCCAGTGAAGAATAGGTGGCATAATCGGTAATCAGAATAGGGTTCTGATAGTATCCGGCCAAGTTGTAGTAGCCCAGTCCGCGCAGGAAGAGTGCCTGTCCTTTGATGTATTTCATTTGGTCGTTAATCAGGCTATTGTCTCCCGTACGTGAGAGAATGAAGTTGCAGACGTTGATGGTGTAGTACCAGTCGCGCCACGACCACTGTCCAATCTCATCGGTAAAGGCCACATTGAGGTCGTCAAAGGGCATGTACCATACCTGCGAGGAATTCCATACCTCATCACCACGACAAACGTCGAGCATGTAACCGACACGGGCGTATGTGCCCTCCATACGAATATGGTTATAGGCTGCAATAACTGACTCTTCCAACTCATCGACCGTATAGCCGAAAGTGGCTGATGTCTGTTGGTTGGGGTTCGACACGTCCAGTTTGTCGTCACACGATGTCAATACGACGAGGCCCAACAGGAATGCAAAGGATATTTTATATAGTTTCATAATCTTCATTGTTTTACTTTTTTACCTTTTTACTTTTTTACCTTTAAAAGGTGAAGTTTATACCTGCCATGAAGCTACGTGGCGTTGGATAAGAACAATAGTTGTAACCTGGTGTGAATGTACCTCCTGCATAGTCAACATTGTAGCCATGATAACCAGTAATTGTTAACAGATTCTGAGCGGAGACGTAAAGGCGTACACCGCTGACATAGTCACCAAACCACTTGTTGGGCAAGTTGCAGCCCAATTCAATATTGGCAATCTTCCAGTAGGCAGCGCTCTGAATTTTGCGGCTGCTGAACAGATCGTTCCACGCCAGCGAAGCGTTATTCGACAGATAAGTGCGGGGAACACTAGAGAGATATGTCGATCCATCTTCAGACCATTTGTTAGCACCCAGTACAGCTACGTCTTTATTACCATAACCATAGCTTGAGTTCAGCGTGTTGTAGAGGTAGTCTGCCACATGATAACCAAGAGCACCGTACGTGGATATGCTTAGGTCGAAGATGCCGTATTCCAAGTGTGCACTCAGACCAAAGTTGACACTGGGCAAACCACTGCCGAGTACCGTCTGGTCGTCGGCGGTAATCTGACCATCACCATTGACGTCGCGATAGTAGCAGTCGCCCACTTGTGCACCAGCCTGATATTCAGAGAAACCATTGGCCTGTGCAGTGGCATTCAGTTGGTCAAGCTGTTCTTGTGTGCGGATAATGCCCTGGTAGTCCCAGCCGTAGAACTTACCGACTTCCTGTCCTACCTCAGTAATATAGGCGCCAGTGATGTACTTCTCAGTACCGAAGCCCAACGAGGTGACTTTGTTCTTCAAAGTGCTCAGGTTAGCGCTAATCTCATGCTTCAGGGCGTGGTCGCGGTTGCGGTAGGTAGCTGAGAATTCGAAACCGCTGTTTTCCAGAGAGGCGGCATTCATGGTCACAGAGGCGTTGGCCACGCCAGCACTGGCGGGAACGGGCACTGAATAGAGCAGGTCCTGCGACTTGTTCTTGTACCACTCTGCTGTGAACTCGATACGATTGTTGAAGAAGGCGAGGTCAAGACCGATGTTCATGGTCTTTCTCTTCTCCCAAGAAAGGAACTCATTGACGTAGGTAGAGATGGCCGAACCTGTCACAGCATTGTTGCCGAAGCTGTAGGTCATATTATTACGAGCCATCGTGGCTTCAATGGCATAGTCGCCTACGGAAGCCTCATTACCCAGTTCACCATAGCTGGCACGCAGCTTGAACATATTTACGATATTGCGGTCGATGGGGAAGAATGCTTCCTTGTCGAAGCGCCAACCGGCAGAGATAGAGGTGAAGGTATCCCAGCGGCTGTCCGGATTGAGACGTGAGCTGCCGTCACGACGGATGATACCAGAGAGCAGATATTTGCCGTCGTAGTCGTAAGTCAGACGGGCGAGGTAAGAAGCCAGCGTGTGCTTGTATTCGTAAGATGTGGCATTCTTAGTTCCGGCATTCTGAATCTGCAGGAAGTAAGGTTCGTTGAGGTTCACACCTTCTGCCCACAGTGTAGCGGTGTTCTCCTCTTCATAGGTGATACCGCCAAGCAGGTTGACGTGGTGCTTGCCAATAGTGCCGTCGTAGGTCAGTGTGTTCTCTATCAGGGCATCGGTATATTTGCGGTGCTGCTTCTGCAGACGCTCATTCTCTTTGGCCAGATACACACGGTTGCTCTGAATCCATGCAGGAATCCATACTTTGTCGTTGGCGCTGGTTGTGCTGTACGACAGGTTTAGCTTATAGGTCAAACTGTGATTCTTACTCTTGATACCAACCATGCTCAGCAGATCGACATCTGCAGAGGCTGTACCTACAAAGCGGTCAACAGTGGTATTGCGAGTCAGCAAGTTATTTACTAGCAGCGGGTTCATGGCAGAGATGTCGCCATGAACGGTATCATAATAAACGCCATAGCCATAAGCATCGTATTTCCAGCCATTTGCAGAACCGACCTTGTCATCGAGCACCCATGTAGACTGGTCGTATGCCTTAATCGTGGGCTGCATGTTCAGCACACCGGCAAGCACGTTGCCCAGGTTACCATAAAGGCCTTGGATATAAGGATTGTCGTTACCAATCGACATCACATTCTGGTCGGAGTGTGAATATACAAGACCTGTGCGGAACTTGATGAACTTGGTTTCCATCGTGTTGTTCACGCGGGCTGTGTAACGCCTGAAGTCAGGGCCGGCACCTTCTATCGTACCCTTCTGGTCATAGAAGTCAAGACCAATGTTATAAGTGTTGTGGGCTCCACCACCGCTCAAGTTCACGTTGTGGTTCTGACGGATACCCGTCTTGAATGCCTCCTTGAACCAGTCTGTATTGGTGTTGTCCTGGAACTGGTAGCGACCAGTCTCAGTATTGTAGCTGTATCCACCAGGAAGCGGAGTACCAGAATTTGCTGCAGCGACGCCGAGATAATTGCTGTACTGGTCGGCATTCATCAAATCGTACTTATCGTTCGAAACCCAGTCAACACCGAAGTAACCCTTGTAGTCCACTTTCAGCGGCTGGTCTTTTTTTCCACCCTTGGTTGTGATGATAACCACACCGTTGGCGGCACGAGAACCGTAGATGGCACCTGCCGATGCATCCTTCAGCACTTGGATGGTCTCGATGTCGTTCGGAGAGAAGTCGCGGATGGTTGTTCCCATGGGAACACCGTCAATCACATAGAGTGGAGCTTGGTTACCGTTCAAGGTACCGATACCACGGATGCGCACCAGTGGGTCGGCACCAGGCTGACCGTCTGATGTGATTTGCACGCCAGCAACCTTACCCTCAAGCATGGTAGAGATGTTGGAGTTGGATACTCGTTTCAGTTCGTCGGCATTTACGATAGACACCGAACCCGTAAGGTCGGCCTTCTTCTGAGTACCATAACCCACAACGACAACTTGGTCGAGCGTCTGTGCGTCGGATTCCATCTCGATTTTTTCGATGATGGCACGGCCACGAACAGCAATCTCTCTGTCTTTGAAGCCTACATAACTTACCACGAGCGTAGCATTGGAAGGAGCATCCAGCTGGAAGTTTCCGTCAATGTCGGTAACGCTTCCTGTCTGAGAACCCTTCACCCTAACAGTTGCACCAATCAGAGGTTCACCGTCTTGGTCGACAACCTGACCGCTGACCTTGATGGTCTGTGCTTGTTCCACTGAAGCCTTAGCGGGAGCTGAACTGAAAGTTAGTCCCCCCACGACGCTCAGCGTAAGCATCACTGAGAATAGTTGTTTCCTCATTTTCATTGTTTTTAGTTATTAATATTAAATAGGTATATTGGATGCAAATTGATGTTTGTTTAAAAAGATGGTTTAAGTAGCTTTTGTATTTGCGTATTTAGGCCTTATTTTTGTGCAAAATTAAATAAAAGATGTCTTCGTATGGTGGACAAAACGAAATATAAGGTGGACAAAATGAAATTAAGGTATAATCGTTCAACTTAGACGGTTCTTAGATGGCACTTGGGCTCATTCCATAGAGCTTTGTAAAGCAGCGGGTGAAATATTTTGGATCATTGAAACCTACGCTGTAGGCAATTTCCGTGATGTTTCGTCCACCTGACTCTTGCAATAACTGATGGGCAATATTCAGTCGGTAGTTTCTGATGAATTGTGTGGTGGGCAGTCCGGCTTCTTCGTTCAGTCGTTTCGACAGCAGCGGACGGCTCATGTTCATGGCCTCACAGAGTTCGGTAACACCGAATTCCGAGTTTTTGTAGTTTTGTTCTAATATATGGATAACCTTTTCCATGAAAGGTTTACTCTTCGCTTTCGTGTATTCTTTGTCTTCGGCGGCACTCTTGCTGAAACTGTCTTCGTATTGTTTTTGGATGTGGAGGATGCTTTCAATGCGTTGTTGCAACTGTTTGGGGTCTTGCGACTCGTTCAGGGCCTTCACGATGGGTGCCATGACTTTCTCGGCCTCTTGTTCGCGGGTTTTCCTTCTGACCTGTTCCATGCGTTTGCGGTAGAGCCATGCTCCGGTTAGAGAGAGCAGAATGATTACTCCGCTCATAAACCACCAGCGTTTCCAGAAATAAGACACAACCTCCAAGTCGATTTGTATGATTTCCTCATTGTTTGACAGGGCTGATGCGTATTTCACTTCTAAGGTATAGTCTCCTCCGGGAAGTGATGTGTAGCGAATGGAGTGCTGGCCCATGGGCAACTTTATCCATTCGTCTTCAAATCCTTTCATTCGGTAGCTGTATATGCCGTTGCGCTCGTTGCCGTAGTTCAGGGCCGAGAATTCGATGTTCAGGGCCTTGTTGCTTTCGTGTAGCGTCAGTTTTCTTGCCAGCGAGATGTCTTCGTCTAAGTAGTGCCCGTCGGCTGTGATGTCGTGGTTGTCGATGTTCAGATGGGTGAAGCGCAGATGTCCGCGGTATGCGTTCTCGATGTCTGTGCCGTAGAGTTCGCTGAGTCCGCCATTGGAACCGAGGTAGATGATGCCCTGACGGTTGATGATGGCCGAATTCCGGGTCACCTGCATAACCGCGTGGATTAACCGAAAATCTTGACCAGTCTGAAGATAAAGAATTTCTTGTCAATAACGCCTCTTAGCTGAGCCCTGAAGTCCTTGATTTTTGCATTCAGCGATTCAGCAGAAGCGTTGGTTG
>JAFSNR010000054.1 GCA_017443345.1 Prevotella sp. | reverse complement strand
TTATCACAATCGGCTGGTCGATATGCTCTATCACGATTGTCGCGTTCTCTTTCCTGTCGGCAATATCCCTCACCGTCTGCCAGATGCAGAACAGCAGCAGTACCGCCATGACAGCAAGCATCCCGAACACCACATACAGCCTCTCCTTAGGCGAGAGCGCATCAAGCCTTGACCTGATGCCTCCCATTACGTTCTGCTTCACCTCCTTGAAAAAGGAGATTGCCGTATCTGTCTGCTTCATTTCTTCACCGTCCTGATGTCCTTGTTCTCGATAATCGTGAAGTTCCGGATCTGGAAGCCGTTGGGGTTGTCGTCCGAGCGGCTTGAGTTCATCAGTCGGCACTCCGTGACCAGCGTCCTCTCCGTGATGTTACTCTCACGGATGATGGTCTGCCTTGCGAACGTCCTCACCTGATACGGATAGCTATCGAAGTCGCATACTATGCTGTCCACCCTTACCGTCTGGTTGATATTTCCGGCTATCACACGGTTATAAAAACCCTGTTCCGCAAAGTCGCGGTAGTAGTTGTAGGCGCTCTTGTCGGCCATCACCAGCGCTCGTTTCACGTTGCTTTCAATGGCACTCTTCTCCGGGGCCAGCGTAAAGAACAGTTCGTGAAAGCGCCTCACGTGTTCCCTCGCCTCAGCTGGCCTGTTCTGAGAGAGGTCTTGCGAGAGTGCCAGCATCAGCGACTTACCGCCGTCGAGCACATAGATCTTCTCCCGCTGCTTCTCTGCAAATGAGTACGAACTCCACACCGACCACACCGTGACCACCGTACACGCGGCCAGGAAGATCATTCCGAACAGTCGAAGCTGCCGGAATGATGATTCGATGTTCTTCAATGACTTGAATTCCATTTCTCTTTAGTCGTTACAATTTTAGTTGTTACACTTTTCTATTTTGCCAACCACAGGGCACCGCTCTTCAGTGCGCCGCCGCTCTTGGTGATTGACTTGTTCACGTTACGCCCGTAGTTGCTGATGCCTCCGGCTTGGATTACCCAGCCCGCAACCGTCGGGACGCAGAAGTACCCGATTATGCCGATAATCATCACAATGAGGTACACGCCATCCGAGGTGTCGAGCGAGAAACCTGGATCTGTCTGCATCTGCTCGATGTCATGTGCGATGCTCAGTTCCTGAATACGTGCCAGTATGCAGCTGAACAAATCGGCTATCGGTAGCCACAGGTAAACTTGGATATACCTGCATAGCCATCCCGTGAGTGTGGACTGAAAACCGTCGTACACCGCAATACCAAATGCCAGCGGCCCGAGTATCGACAGCACAATGAGGAAAAACGTTCGCAGAACGTCTATCATCAGAGATACCGCCTCGAACACCAGTTCCAGTATGTACCTGAATCCGTCACGTATCATCTTCTGCAGTTTATATAGTCCGCGCTCAGCATACATTCCCGCCATCGTTGCCAGGTCTGAGGGAGATATGCCGAGGTTGTCCAGTTCCTTGTCAAACTCCGCATCGTCCACCAGATAGGCCGTTTCGGGATTGCGCTTCATCATCTCCACCTCCAGTTCGTCCTTCTGCTGTCTCAGTTGTTCCAAGTCCAGCTTCTGTCCTTCAAGCATCGTGCTTACGCCCTGCACTATCGGACTCATTACACTGTTCAGTGTACCAAGCACTACCGACGGAAAGAGAAGGATACAGAGGCCGATGGCAAAGGGACGCAGCATTGGAAATACATCTATCGGCTCAGCCCGTGCCAGCGACTGCCAGACTCTGTAGGCGATGTATAAGAGCGCACCGAACCCGGCTACAGCCCTCGCCACGCCCGTCATCTGTGAGCAGAGCGGCATCATGTCGTCGTACAACTGCCGCAGGATGGTATGGATGTTGTCCGTGTCGATGATTAACAATAAGTCTGTCATCATGTTTCCTTCCTTGAGATGGTTACCAGTACTTCTGTGTTCCCTTGCCGTAGAGTTTCAACACACGGTCAAGGTCGTTCTTTTTCTTGGCACGGAGATACGAGACGCTGATGTTCTTGTTTGTGTAGTAAGATACAAGATTTCGGTAGTGCTTCATGTCACGGTAACACTTGTCCACCACATCCATCCTGTCCTTGTCGGTCATCGACAGCGTAGAGATGTTCACGACCGTCTTCAATTCGTTCAACACACCCGTAGATTCCTCCAGCAGTTTCGTGTATCCTGATGCAATTGCCGACAGCTCTTCAACGGAAAAGTTCTCGTCGTTCATCATCTTCTGGAACGAGTTCACATAGATGTCGGTGATGTCACCCACCATGACGATGGTCTGCTGCACCTTACGGGCATCGCGCACGAGGTTGTTCACGGACTTCAGGGCATCGTAGTACTTCTTGCCCTGCTCGTAGATCTTGACTGTTTCCTTGAAGTTGTTGATCAT
>JAFSNR010000053.1 GCA_017443345.1 Prevotella sp. | reverse complement strand
GCATCTTCGTAGAGTTGTTCACATTCCGAGGCGCAAGCCGATGCGGACATCTTGCCGCTTCGCCATTCGTCCAATGCGGTACACATCTTCTGGCGGAACACATCCAAGGCTGCGTCAATCGGAGAAACGGCAGGTGTCTCAGCCAACATCGGGATGGTGATGATTTGGCTCTTCGTGAGACGGGTGACGGAAATCTGGTTCATCTTCTCCAACTGCTCGATGAAGGTGCGGACAGTGGCGCGGTGCCAATGCCAGCATCCTGCCAGTTCGGTAATGGTGATTACAAACTGCCCGTTGGACAGGCTGAACTCCTGCTTGCACAGATCCTTGGGGATGTACTGTACAGAAGCCTTGTCTACAAGGTCAAGGTAGGCTTCGAGCTTCGACAGCCTTATCCCGGACCTCTCTTTCAAGAACTCCAACAGGGACATCCGTTCAGACATCTTGCCGGAACTCGTTCTATGTTTCTGTTTCTTCATTTCAATAATCTGTTTGGTGAATACTGTTGTTTGTCGCCAGCTCCATTATACAAAAGGAACGGCATGATACAGGTGATACTTAATAGTAGTATATGATGAGCATTTCTGTGTCTTCGAGGAGCATCTTGCGGTCAGCCTTGTTCTTCCACAGCGATATGACTATGCGCGAGGGATAGAACAGTGATGCCAGAAGGACAAAGGAGATGGTGACAGCAAGCGTGAACAGATGGGGAGTGAAGACAAACACCACTGCCGCCAATGCGGCGATGCAGAATGGTGTCCGCTCCTCGTGCAGACGCTGCAGCCACCTCTCTACATCCATAAAGACAAAGAATATGGCAAACGCTATGGTGGAAGCCACTACGCCTATGTCGTTATAGTGTACACAGAGGTAGAGGAAGTGGAACACGTACAGCAGGATGAGCAGCATCAACCGGTAGAGCTTCCTTGCTGTCACAAGCGCGGTCATGCGCAGATAGAACCGTGTCATAAACTGTCTGCGGCTTCTGTGCAGAATCATCGGCACAAAGAAGAACGCCGACATCAGGATGAGAAACAGTATCTTACTTGTCATAATATGTATAGCATGTGAATAATGGAAGTGGACTCAGGTCGGGCTGGACGACACCGTGTGTGGCAGTGGATATGATACGCTCCACATCCTCCAGTGTCAGTTCTCCCTTGATTATTCTCTGACGGAAAGCTCCGTCGGTTGTCCGAAGGCTCTTGATAGCCTGTTCCATGTCGTACTCGGCTATCTGCCACACTTGCCCTCTCGTGTAGGGGAAATGATGGTGGATGGCCTTGACCACAAGCACACGGCTGAGGATGTCGGTCATTCTGCCGTTCCTGACTATCGTGTGGTTGCGGACAGTGGCGATGCTCTCAATCTCCAGCCATGTGCGGTGACGGTCGAGAAGATGGATAATCTTCATGTAAAGCGTTTCCTTCATCAGATGGTCGGGAGTTTGCGGCATGACTTTAGCTTTGGTTGTGGACAACAGAATGGTGCGTTGTTGCGGTAGAACAGGACTGTCATCTGGCAAATGTAACTTTCAAATGAAGTCGAGCAGGACTTCCTCCTTGGGCTTCATGTATTTGAAGAATCCGTTCTTGCAGTGCAGGCTGAGGTCGAGGCATACATCTGCCGACATGTGCTCCAGCGAGTCATAGATGGTCACTTTTATCTGGCTGACCATGCCACGCTCATCTGTGGAGCCGTTGACCTTGAACATCCGTCCGAAAGAGGGGTTGGAATAGGCACAGCAGCTGTGCCCGAACTCCGTATGACGGCTTGGAATGTGGTGATAGAGGATTATCATTTCCATCTCGTCTTCGAGCATATCCATCACTTCCTCTATCGTGAAAGGGGTGTTTAACTGGAAAGTAAGAAGCACGTAATCGTCATACTTGACAGGCTTCTCCATCTTGCGCTTGTCCAGCAGTTCTGGCAACTGCAAAGGCACGACGGCAAGGAAATCATCGCAAAACTGTTCTAACATAATCGTATTCTCTGTTTGGGGTGTTTATAATCTTGTGACATAAATCTTCATCATGAGAATGGGCATATCTGACAGGCGTTGCTTGTCGAGGTGCAGCTTCTTGGCCAGGTTGTCCATCTCCTTAGGAAGCGCATCGGCTATCTTGTAGAGGTCTGCCTTGTCCTTGTCGGAGAGCACGCTCACGGAAAGGTCATCCATCGTCATGAACGGCTGCATCATCATCAGGAGGTAGGCGTGCATGGTGTGCTCGTCCTTTACCCTGCCACTTTTCAGATCCTCGATAGCTGCTTGTGCATTGCGCAGCAGACGGAGGTTGGTGCGCATGGAGAGATAAATCATGGCATCCTTGTGTGACAAATCCTTGCGGTCGGCGGCACGGAGTATCTCCCGACAGCATTGTTCGGTATTCCGTCTGATGTCACCGATGTCATCGTCAGCAAAATCCGGCAGGTATTGCAGGAAGGATTTGAAATACAAATGCTCTTCCTTGATGAAAGCGAGCAGGTCTTCCTTGCCGTGAATGCCTTGCTTGGCGGATTTTTGCAGGAACAGCAGGTAACGCTTCAGTACCG
>JAFSNR010000192.1 GCA_017443345.1 Prevotella sp. | reverse complement strand
CTTTCTCACTCTCCTTGACATTGACTGCGGGTGCTGTACTGTTGGCACGAGGCATAAAATCAGTGTTAAAGAAATCATCAAACATTGTTGGGAACCAACCGTTGCTTTTCATTAATCCGTTCAACATAATCAATACCTCCTAATTATACTTTTAGTTTAACGTATGTTCTGATCGCCTCGGCCTTTGTAGCGTCGGCTTTCACAAGAGATAGTACAACTTTCGTGCCGATTGTCAAAATGGCACACGAAGATAGTCAAGTTGGCACGGAATTTAAACTCGATTAAACGATGCTGACAATTTATTAAACTCGTTTAAACAATGGCTGTCACAATAGATATAATGCTATCGCGGCACAGGCTTCGGCATCAGCCAAAGCATGGTGATGGTTTTGTAGGTCGTAGCCACAGGCAGCAGCAACGGTCTGCAGCTGGTGATTAGGCAGCGACTGCCCGAACTGTCTGCGGGAAGCTGTCAGGGTATCGTAGAAGCGATAGTCAGGATAGTCCATCTGATACACCTTGAAAACCGCTTTCAGACAACCTTCATCGAAGCGGGCATTATGAGCGACGAAGGGAACTGACGAAGCAGCGAGAGCAGAGGCAAGTTCACTTGTGCTCTGCCGAGTCGCGTCGGAAGTCGACCGAAGGTCAGGGGTGGCAATCTCGTATCTTACATCATCAAGTTCTTGATCAGAGAAGTACACCTCTACAATACGTTCTTCCAACTGCTGCCATACTTTGGAAAACACTGGCGCATCCTCAGTGTCGCTCTGCGAGATACCATGTACCCGCTGACACCAATAATTATAGTAGTTCGGCTCTGGCTGGATCAGACTGTAGAATGAGTCAACAATCTGCCCGTCTCGTACCATAACTACTCCTACGGAGCAGACACTCGACGGCTCTTGGTTGGCCGTCTCGAAATCGATAGCTATGAAGTCTCTAAGCATTGTCGGGTGATTCTTTCTGGTTAGTATTGTAATCAATAGCTGCCCTATGCGCCTGCTTCATCTGCAGGTTTCGCGGGATGTTGTAGATACGGCCATCCTTGCGGAAATGCGCACCTGTCTGTTTGAAATGGAAGGGAACATTAGCTGCGATGCATTGCTCACGGATGCCGAGCACCCAGGCATAATCACAGACACGGGCCTCAGAGCCTGATTCACCGCCAACCGCCACCTGCTCACACCTTTGAGCGTCCCCGTTAATCGGGGAGGCGGCGTAAGCCGAAGGGGCAAGCCATCCATGGAAATCTATCGGGCCAAGCAGTGGCTCACAGATAATGGCTTTGTGTTTTAGTGGCAGGCTCATGTAGAGCGGCAACCGCTCATCCACTCGCCGCTGGTTTTCCATCGTACAGCAGATGGTGACATTCTCATAGCCGTAGCCCCAATCCTCCGGCAGGCATTGGAGAATCCGCTCCGGTCGTTTCGTGATCATAAAGAAATGAAGGTCACTACGTCTGTGAATCATCAGCCAGGCATCCTCGCGCCACTGGTCGGCTTCTTCGATGAAGAAGTCTGATGTAAAGCACGTCCACATCAGCGTACCTGACGGTACTTTCCAGTTTCCACTTCGGTCACGACGGATGGGAAGGTTGAAGCTGGAGGTCTTGGTCACGACATTGGAGTCCTTCTCAAACTCTGCATCGCGCCGAAACACATAGCAGTGCTGGCAACCCTCGCTCTTCTTGTGGCAT
>JAFSNR010000191.1 GCA_017443345.1 Prevotella sp. | reverse complement strand
TCAATCATCATCGCTTACGCTCCATGTATCAACCACGGTCTGAAGGCCAAGGGCGGTATGGGTAAGAGCCAGGCTGAGGAGAAGAAGGCTGTTGAGTGCGGTTACTGGCACCTGTGGCGTTACAACCCAGCACTCGCCGAGGAAGGCAAGAACCCATTCTCACTCGACTCTAAGGAGCCTAACTGGGAGAACTTCCACGACTTCCTGCTCGGTGAGGTTCGTTACCTCTCTGTCAAGAAGGCTTATCCTAACGAGGCTGAGGAACTCTTTGCCGAGGCCCAGAAGATGGCCCAGCTCCGCTACAAGACTTACGTTCGCAAGACTCAGGAGAACTGGGGCGAATAAATAGATCTAACCCGGTAACACTCCCTCCAAGGGGGTGTTACTTTTTTATATCCCCGCCAACCAGCGGGGATTTCATTTTCACCACCAACCGACGGAGATATAATAACAAAAAAAGCTTCAGAATTTCTTCTGAAGCCCTTTGTAGTCGATAGGGGAATCGAACCCCTATGCCAAGATTGAGAATCTTGTATCCTAACCATTAGATGAATCGACCGAGCAGCGAGAGCAATCAAACTTATTTGAATTGCCGAGTCGCGAGGGAGATAGACTGGAAGTCAATCGAACCTTTTCAAAGAACACGATTCTCAGAGAAATCCCCTCAGTGCGGAAGGAGGGGGATTCGAACCCCCGGTACGGGAACCCGTACGGCAGTTTAGCAAACTGCTGGTTTCAGCCACTCACCCATCCTTCCAGATGCCTTGCGCTTAAAACCGAGGGGTTATCTCCTCAAATGCGGGTGCAAAGGTACGACTATTTTTCGAATCCTGCAAATTTTTCGACAACTTTTTTTGAAAAAAGTTATTTAAAGGCCACTACCTCCTTCAGTTCCTGATCGAGATAGAACGTATTCTGAAGGGTGTCGCCCTTGTGTATGAATCTCATTCTCAGATAGTAAAGCTCACCTTCGGGCACCTGACCATAGGTAATTCCCTTTTTGAAGAGTGGCGCACCGCGATGACGCATCACCTGAATCAGAGAGTCGCTAATATGACGCGTTGTCCCGATATCGGCGAAGTCGATGCCCTTCATCGAGGCAGCATCCTCCACATACTGGTCGACGAAAGCCTCTACCGTCTTCTCGGCATCATGCTGCTTCCCGCACGAGGCGAGAAGCAGCGTTGCTATACCTATTATTATATATACGCGCGTGAGTCTCATTTCTGCGGGATGTTTTTAAGTACATCGAGCAGGTGATCCCATACCATCTGTACGGTGGGGATATGCAGACGCTCGTCGGGCGTGTGAACGAACCGCAAGGTGGGTCCGAAGCTGACCATGTCGAGCTGGGGATAGCGCTCCGAGAACAGACCGCACTCCAGTCCTGCATGGATACCGCGAACCACGGGCTCGTGCCCGAAGAGCTTCTTGTACGAGGCAACGACAATCTCCTGCAGCTTCGAGTTGGCACGCATCTTCCAGGCAGGATAGCCCTCACCGCTGACGGCTTCGGCACCAGCCAGTTCGAAGACGGCCTGAATCGTGGCACACATATTATCGAGGTTCGACATCACGTTCGAACGCTGCGACGAGAGAATGTCGATCGTGGTCTCCGAGGTGTGGACGCTGGCGATGTTGCTCGAGGTCTCCACCATACCACCCAGGGCCAGATCCTGGCAGATGGCATAGATGCCGTTGTCAACTGCCTGCAGGGCCCATACGAAACGCTGGGCTACAGCGGGCTCAATGATGGTTTCAGCCTCCGTCGACTCCATCGCGAACTCCATCTGGGTATCAGTTACGTGGAACTCGTCCTCTACCTCCGAGGCGAAGATGTTCCAGTCGGCACGGATGTTCTCTTTCAGGTCGTTGGGTACGCCGATCACGAAGTAGCCGTCGCGAGGGATGGCATTGTGCAGCTTACCCGAGTGGAACTGGCAGAGCTGGATGCCCTCATAGCGCTTCATCTCCTGGAAGAGGAATCGGGCCAGTATCTTGATGGCGTTGGCACGTTTCTTGTTGATGTCGTCGCCCGAGTGTCCACCCACGAGACCCTTCAGGGCACCCTTGATAAAGAAGCTGCCTGCCTGAGCCGTCTCGCGCTTGAAGGTAAACTTCGCCATAGTGTTACGTCCACCGGCACAGCTGACGAAGATCTCACCCTCATCCTCCGAGTCGAGGTTGATGAGATAGTCGCCTGTCATAAAGCCAGCCTTCATACCCTCGGCACCCGTGAGCCCAGTCTCCTCGTCGCGGGTGAAGACACACTCAATCGGACCATGCTCCACGTCGTCAGAACCCAGGATAGCCAGTTCGATGGCGCAGCCGATACCGTCATCGGCTCCCAGCGTCGTTCCCTCAGCTGTCAGCCACTCACCGTCGACATAAGTCTTGATGGAATCCTTGTCGAAGTCGAACTCCACATCGACGAGTTTGTCACACACCATATCCATGTGACTCTGCAGGATTACCGTCTGGCGATTCTCCATGCCCTTGGTGGCAGGTTTGCGGATAATCACGTTGCCAGTCTCGTCGACTTTCGTGTCGAGTCCATGACTCTCGCCCCAGTTCTTGAGGTAGTCAATCATCTTCTCCTCGCGCTTCGATGGACGGGGAATTTCGTTAATCTTCGCAAATTCTTCGAAGACAATAGCAGGTTTTAAATCGTTTTTATTCATTATTAATGTATTTTTTAATAGAATTCGTAAATTTATTCGTACCTTTGTGCCCGAATTACAAGTGCAAAAGTACAAAAAATGATTGAAACTCTGCTCTTCAGCACGTTAATAATTGCTATAGCGATGGTATTTTTTCTGGTAAGGGTACTATTTGTGAAGCAAGGCAAGTTCAAGTCGCAGCATATTCACGACTCTGAGGCGATGAAGGAGCGCGGCATCCACTGCGTGATGGATCAGGACCGCGAGATGCGAGAGAAGAAATTATTAAAATTAAAATAAGTAAGAATCAGAAATGAAAAAGTACATTTTCTCAGCACTGGCCATCGCAGCCATGATGGTATCGTGCAACAATGCAAGTCCGAAGATGGACAATCAGCCCGCAGCAGGCAACACCAGCGGTGCAGGTATGAAGATCGCGTATGTAGAGGTCGACTCACTGATGACTCAGTTCAACTTTGCCAAGGATTACAGCGAGTCACTCCAGAAGAAGTCAATCAACGCCCGCAACACACTGACTCAGAAGGGTAACGCCCTTCAGGCCGCTGTGAACAACTTCCAGCAGAAGCTGAACAACAACGGATTCCAGAGCCGTGAGCAGGCTGCCAGCGTACAGGCTGCCATCGAGCGCCAGCAGCGCGACCTGCAGGACCTGCAGGCTCGTCTCGAGGGTGAGCTCGCCAACGAGACCGCTAAGTTCAACGAGGCCCTCCGCGACTCACTGCAGAACTTCCTGAAGGACTACAATGCCGACAAGAAGTACGACCTCATCCTCTCTAAGGCAGGCGACAATATCCTGATGGCCGATCAGCGTTTCGACATCACCCAGGACGTCATCAACGGTCTGAACAAGCGCTACAAGCCCGCTGCCAAGAAAGCCGAGCCCGAGAAGAAAGAAGACAAGAAGTAATAAATAAGAGAGCCGCTGAGTTTCAGCGGCTTTCTTATTTTATTCAGCGATTTGCTGTGTCTTGCCAATTGTATTGCCGTCTACGTCTGCAGGAACGCCACTTTCCTCCGATTATCCTTCGGCCTTACCGCGAAGTGCAGCCAGCAGACGTTGCCATGCTGCTCTAATAGCAGCTCGTCAAATTCCTGCTTGGTACCATCGGCAATGTCGAGCAGTATCGACGCATAGCGTATCATCTGCTCCTTCCCCGTGCAGCGGATATCCACCGCACAACCTGTCAAATGATTGCTATTTGCAGCCCCGCCCGCTAATTTATTAACCGCTGGCGAACGATACCCAGAGTTTATAACGAGAGGCTCAACGTTCTTGGAAGATTCATAATCCTCCCCAGGCTCTAAGCAATACAGCGTATTATAGCTGTACCTCAGATCCTCCAGCCAATTCTCACAAATCCGCTTCAAATTCTCAATCACCACATGACTCGGAATATTCCCATCCGCAGTCTTGTACTTCGTCTTCGTCAACTCCCCGAGCACAAAGTGTTCAGAGAGTTTCGCTTGTTTATTGATACTTACCTGTTCCATATTTAAAAAACTTAATGTCCAAAGTGAATAACTGAATAAGTGAATAACTATGGTAGTTCCTGCACCAGTTTACGATAAAGTCCATATTTCACTATCTCGACAATTTTGTCATTTTGAAAGCGAGTGATAGCCTTAGAAGCTGAAGGTTGAGAACATCCGAAGCAATCCATGAACTGTTGCGTCTTGAACTCATCGGGCAGCTTACGGAAGCACTCACTGTAGCGGGTGCTGCGTTTCCTGACAACGAACTCCTTGTTCTGGTCGGCAAAATAATTGAATGCCATTTCGCCGAAGAAGAACTGCTGGCACTTGTACTGAATCTCCATAGCCAGACGGCATAAACGCTTATCTCTGTCATCCATTGTCAGACTGCGAGACTCCTGCCACTCATCCCAATGACGCATCAGGATAAACGGAAGAGAGATGCCGATGCCGTAATACGGAATTCGCTTCAGCAGAGTCCTGTCTGCCTTGTCGCCATTGAATTCAGCAATCTCGAGATGGTTCGACTGCCATTCGAAAGTCTCGTCGTTCAGCGGTTCGATAGGGATCTCACCCTCAACACGATCCAGTCTGTAAGCCCATGTCTTCAGCATCTCGTTACTATTTGAATCCACCTGCTGATGCCGTTTTGCCATGCCCATATCGGGCAATGGAATCACAGCCAGACGGGTCGACATACCAGTACCGAAATTCCGTTGATTCACCTTACGGTGCAGGGCATAGGGCGTGCCGGTATAGATGAAATTCCAGAACACGTTGAACATACCGGTAACCGATTCCTGATTGGCATACATCTGACCGTCTTCCTCGTTATGAAATGCCTTCAATTCAAGGATTTCGCGGTCCTTCCAGTCGCCACCCTTATTCTGCTTGGTAACGTTGTCCAACTCTGCATCGAACGAGAACATGTGCAGATTCAGAGGTTGCCCCTGAACCGTCTCGATAGCCGCATTCATGTGGCGGATAAACTCACCGGTAGCCGTTCGAGCTGGGTGCACTCGGATACCCACGACAGGCCTTTTCAGAGCCTCCGCTTTCTGAGCCTTTGTCGAAGTAGTTCGCTCCGTGCGGCCCTCCTTGTAGCGGTTCACAGCGGCTATCAGGCACTGGTCGGCCTGGATCATCGGGTCGGCAATCTTCTTGTAGAACTTCTCGATGACGTTCTTGCCTGCTCCGGGATCACCGATGATAAAGATGCTGTAATTCAGTCGCCTGATAATCTCCGGCTCGTACCAAAAATGATACCACGCACGAGTCATCAGCGTGCCGAACATCGCTGCCGAAGAGAACCACACCGCTGGCAACTTATGCGGATGCACATTCAGGAACAACTCCTTCAAGCAGGGATAATACTCCGCCATCTCCAGCAACTCTTCAGCCCATTTATCCAGTGGCATCGCTGCGTAGATGTCCTCAGAGCCCCCTGTCATTCCGAGCGTTCCCCCACTTGTCATCCCGAGCGAAGTCGAGGAATCTCTTGAGATCTCTCCACAAGGTCGAGATGACAGGGCTCCAGCAGCCTTCAGCGCCTGCTGCATCCGCTTGGGAATACCTTTCAGAAACTCATACCCCCGGGCACTCTTCACGGTCTGAGCCACATCCTCGCCTCGTTCCTCGATAATCTCCTTCACAAAGGGAGTCTCTCTCAGAATCTGCTCTATCAGTCTTGGGTCGTTATCCGTGATGTATCGCAGGTGGTCGGCCAGCACCAGACTTGTCCTATGCCTGTCGCCCTGCTCAATCTTCTTGTCGCCAACCCATGCCTCCACAATCCTGCTGTACGGCACGTTGTGATACGTCAGAGCATCAACAACCAACTTGTTCTCTCCATCACTTCTTGATACAGCATGTCGGTCTTCTGCAGCACCTTCCACATGGGCCATATCAGCACCATCAGCACTGCTCTTAGCAACGTCAATAGTAGGCTGGCTATGACCAGCATGATACTCAGCATCATACTTACTACCAAATTCTTCACTTTCATAATTAATCAGTCTTTCTTCGTCAATAAAAATAATGTCGTCACTCGTAGTCAGGAATGCCCCACGACTGGCATCCTTGCAGGCCTCATCAGGGTTGAGCCCAAGCTTCCGCGAAAAGACAATCTGATTGTCTATCAGGTTGCCTACCGCAGCATCGGCTATGAAAACCACTTTCAATCCATGCCCACTTGGCGTTACGAACACGAAGAGAATCCTCGCCTTGTCCTCGTCCGAAAGCTTCTCGTAAGCCTCCTGCCACACCTTACGGACATCGCCCTCAACATGGTCAAAGTCAATCACGCACAACCCATTCAGCCTGCAATGCTTCTGCAGTCGCCAGCAGCCTTTTACTTCCCTCTTCTCGCCAGTCTTTTTATCCTCAAACACCTTTACCGACTCCTCAAAGGTGCCGATAAAGATTGCCAGGGGCAGCCCCTTCTTCTTGGCATCGTAGGTCTTCTTGTCGCCACGAGCCAGAGCCTCGCGAGCCTCCTTCACTTGTTGAACAGTTCGGGGCGCCGAAATGAGCGCCCTGAACTGTTCCATCGTTACTACCTCAGTTGGCAAACCGAAGCTTCGTTGATAACAAAACATTTGTCAATCTTGCTTGTTAGATTGTACAGCTCTCTCCTTACGTCTATCAATCCTTTAGCCTCGAATGTGAGCCAGGCCACAACCTTGTGCTCCTTTGCCGCAAAGCGTACCTTCACGCAGGGTTCATCCAACAGGAACTCACCCTCAGGCATCTCCGGCTCCTCGATCTGAATGTCCTTCGTCAGCTTTGCCAGTTCCTTGTGGAAGAAGGCAGCCTTGTCGGGCACATCCTCAGGACATTTCAGTTCCACACACGTCAGCGGGTTCTTACCGTTGGTAATATACCGCTTCGACTTACCCACCTTCTTCACATCCTTCTGACTCGGCTCGCCCTGAGCCTGTGGGTCAACCTCTATCGAACCGTCATCATAGATGCGAGTGTTCGACTTAAACGATCTCTGCAGCTTCCTACGTGGAGAAGAGGTGCCTTGCACCTCGTTCTCCTGCTTCTTAATCTCTTCCATTAATTCAAGATATTCTAACGTCATGCAACATTGATCTTGTCGATATAAATAGTCGTAGCCTGCATCTGTTCTCCTGTTTGCTGAGACATCCAGTCCCTGACAACCATAGAGCACTGTACCCTGTAGAAGCAGTTCTTGTCGTACATCGGACAGTTAACAGCTCGTTCGCCTGTCACCTCGCCCAAGAACGTGTCGATACCATCAGTCAGCTTAAAGGTAACGGCATTCATCACCTTTTCCTGACCAGTCTTTTTGTCGGTGTACTTTCTTGTAGAAAGCGCCGACTGCTCCAAAATTCTAACAGTCTTTTCCATTTCTTTTAACCTGTTTTGAATTATCCTTGCCTTTTCCTCTAATCAAACTCCTTATAAATTCCAGACCTTTGGGAGTCCAGACGAGATAGGTCTGACGTTTCTTTTTCCCGTCCTTCGTCGAGTAGTAGATGAAAAGCCTGTCGTGCGTCAGCCCTCTGCCCTCATATTGGGGAGTGAGTCTGTACTGACCTTGCTTCCACCGTTGGATACCCATGTCGCGGAGAAACGAGTTCAGGTCTCTGGCTTCCATATCCAGCTCCCTGGCAATCTCCGTCACCGTCAGGCATCCGTTATCACCTTGGTTTTCGCGCTGCAGGGTGTGCCCCACGATGCGCTCCGCCTCATTCATCACGTCGTCATCCGTCACCAGCAGGTGTCGCACGGCCCGACGCATCAAATCCTTATTCTGTTGTTCTGTTTTCATTTTCATTTAAAATTAAAATAATGTACCCGTACATGCGTGTATGCGTACGTGTAAGAGGAAAACTTTTCGAAGTGTAAGTTGTGTCAAGAAGTCAAAGACCGCATCATCGAGAGAAAAGCCTAATCACTTCCTCACTCGGAAGATTTTCGGTTGCAAATGTACAAAGAGCTTTTCATTCCTACTACCCACGGGGGTACTACGCGAGGGTACTACGGTCTGAAATGTTAATTAATCGACAAAATAACAAAAAAGTTACCAAAATATTTGGACGATAATAACAAATTTGTTACCTTTGCACCGTCAGAAATGACAAAGTGATCTTAAATGTATTGAGACATGAAGTACAACGAGTTGTACAAGAAGTTAAGGAAAGCAGGTTGCTCCTTACTTCATCATGGTGCTCGTCATGACCTTTGGGTGAACCCCAGTAATGGGAAGCAGACAAGAGTCGGACGGCATGGAACTGAAGAAGTACCAATAGGTACTTTGAAATCTATCTATCAGGAACTCGGGCTTTAGGCCCGTGTTCCTCTTCCATGAGAAAGTCAAGATACGTAAAGGTCACTTTTATATAGAATATAAGTATGGCAAAGAAGATAAAAGTAATTGTAGAGACAGGCAAGAATTTATTCTCTTGCTTTATGGTGGGCGAAGATGCAGGAATCACTGGTCTTCATGGTGATGGTAAGACCGCTCGTAAAGCCATTGACGACTTCTATATCTGTTATGAAGAGGAGAAACAAGATTGCAGGGAAAAGGGCGTAGAAGTGCCAGATTTGGAATTTAAGTTTATCTTTGACATAGGGGCATTCTTCAGTTACTACATGATTAATGTTTCGGCCTTTGCGGCTTATGCTGGCATGAATGCATCGCTTCTTCGCCAGTATGCCTGTGGATTGAAATCACCCACCAAAACTACTATCAAGAAAGTAAAGGATGCCATTGATAAGTATAAAATGGATATTGATGCTGGTCTCCTGATAGACAGGCCAGTTCCACAATATATTTAAAGATCACTTAAAAAAGTCCCGATGCGTGAGCACCGGGACTTTAATTTGGATTTACTGAAATATGCTTTTCAACTCATCTTGAAAATCCAGCGACTGCTTCCTGGTAAGAGCCAGATTATAATCGCTCCGCATATACTTCCTGTTCCACAACGTCTCGAACACCTTCCACTTCTCACGGATGCCTAATCGTTCAGCCATCGCGTCGGCTAACAGTGCCGATTGGGTACGAGAAATCAGTGGCTGATAATTGTCATCCACATAGCCTGCCCTCTGCACCTTCTCCCATAGTGCCATTGCCTCCTCAGTGCAAAGCACATCAGGAAGTGCTGGCCGCTCCTTCGCTTTCTCCCTCCCTAAACAGGGAGGTCCAGGGAGGGTCTCTCCAACATTTATTTGCGTCTCCACATGCTGTCCGCCAGAGGCGACATACACTACTTCTATTTTGCTGCCTTGATTGAAATAGTCTGCCTGATGCAGCCGCTCAAGCAGACGGTTGATGAATTCGAGGGCATCCTCGTCGTTATCGAAATTCATTTTTCGTTTCCGTTTTCTTCTTTGATTGTTGAACACATATAATACGCCGCAATAGCGGGAGAGAAAGAAACGGAGGACGTGGTGGGGTGTATTTGGTGTCACAGCAAGCTCCCAGGTCGGCAAACCTTTCATAGATACTGCTACTGCCAAATGCCCACGCCTCCGTTATGGGATGCGTGAGCAGGCAGCCATCGCTTCTATGAAGTCTTATTGAATTTGCCGTTCGGGAGACTAACAAAAGCTGCGGTTGCTTCGTCTTTTTATATGTCTACGGGTGCAAAGGTACTTATTTTCCTTCACATTCCGATACTTTTTGCTAATTATCTTACGGACTCATGCCATTTTCAGGGTTTAAAGGATTTGACTTCATGTTATTTTATGCGAATTCTTTGATCATTCCCCCCATATACCATCCTTCTCACCGGCGAGAGGGATGATTCGTTTTGGCGATAGTCCCCTTGATCTTTTCATAATTCCGCCAGTACCTGTGTTTTCGTTATAGTGTAAGGCTCCATGAGTACAAATGTCTTTTCCTTGTCTGGAATTCCATTTCCCGCAGCTATTAATACTACAAATAAACTTTTCTTTTCCATAATTAATTTAATTATTTTGTTCTTGCTCCTAGTTGCAAAGTGCCTGATACCCTGTGAGGTTTAACCATCATTATACAAATTTTAAAATGATACTTATTGAGTCGCTGCTTAGTTTGGGATAAATTCCACAAGTTAAAACATATTGTTGCATGTCCCATCCTATTTCAGGAAAAGTATAAGAAAAGTAAAGGGCTAATGTATATTGATTATTATTCATGTACATAACCTTTCGTTTCAATTCTCTGGGTATCTTATCTTCAAGACCTGAGCTGAAAGGCGTACAGCCAATTAGTACCGAGTATTTAGAAAAGTCTATTTTGGGCAGTTCGCCAGCATCAGGAAAGATGTTTAATAACTCTTCTTCATTGTTTATGATAACGATGTATCTTATTTCTCCCGTTGTTTCGTCATAAAAGGGAGGTTGAAAACCAGCGGTAATAGGATAAAGGTTCTCTGTATATACTTTCTTATTGAAGAAGTCAGTTATCATAGGATCACATTTTACTTCATCAATGATAATTCCCGGAACAATGTCCTCTTCATCTGAATCCTTGCTACAAGCCGATAACAATACCACTGCCAGCAGTGCTAAAGTTGATAACGAATAAATCTTTTTCATCTTTGCTTTCTTTTCTATGGTTCTTTAACTACATTATTTGCCAGGGTTTTAAGAAAATCTTATAGTTGAAGTTCGGACAGGTCCTTAGAATCCTACCTGTTTGGGCATCTATGAAACAGTTTCCCTCATAACTGTTTTCCTTATAGGTTAGGCCATAGACCAGACGAGGGGCAAACTTGTCAGAACCCCACTTTTCAGGAATCTCAATAATCATCAAGGCATCTGCCACATCGTCGAACATCTTGCCACTCTCAATATCATCGACAGATACCTTCAGATAGTCAGCATAGATTTCTTTTGCCTTCTGTTCGTCAATGGCAGGAACGACATTGAGGTCGGAAATCTGAATAAAGTTACCCTCCAGTTTGTTTGTTATTCCACCAAATACATAAAGGTGATATCCCCCCTGAGGCACCGCCACATCTTTATAATATTGCATATAATAGTCGTTTACCTCATTAGCTGCAAAGCCATTCTCTCCATACAGGAAACGGAAATTCTCTTCAAGCGGATGCTTCACATACTGACTGAAAACCTCTGAAGCTGAGATCGGCTGCGGATCCATGCCCCACCAGAGTGACATCGAAGCTATTTCTCCATTGATATACCTGGTGACCATCGCTGATATATCTACTTCAGGCTTTGTGATCGTTTCTTCATAAATAGGGTTGGCAGGGAATGATGGGTACGCAGGCTTGTCTGGATTGTCCTCATAAGTCCTTTTACCAAACCTCATGTCATAGTTGTCTCTTTGATGGAGATCTCTTACATTCTGCAGTTCCTCGTCAGTCATCCGATGAAGAACGACGTAGTAAGTACTACCTTTGCTTACATCCAAGGCTTTGATCTCCTGATCACTCAGGGAAAGGAGGAGCATCGACTCTGAATAATTAAAGCACAACCTCTTGTTGTTATGAACCAGATGCATCGTGCAATTAGCATGATAGGGCGTTTTTTCACCTTCTGTTACGAAATAGCCAGTAACCCAATTGTCACCGAATTCATAACAGTTTGGTGTTACGTCACTATTCTGATCCCAAGCATTCTTTTCTTCGTATGTTCCATCCTTATTCACCGAATGCCTCTCAACTTCCTTCCATCCATACCCCTTCGTGTAAGTCTTAAAATCGTCTAACAATATTTCCTGACCCTCTCCAAGGCCATCAATGTCGGGATAATAACCCTGATAATCCCATAAATGTCTCAGTTCTGTTGAAAAGTAGAATCCACGACTATCTTCAATCTTTAGCGATAAGGTCTCGTCTGAACAATAATAGAATGTATTCACGTTTTCAACATAATCCAGAAATGCTTTGGCTTCTTGATGAGAAGATGCCAGAATCTTACTCTCCTCAGAAAGAATCAACTTGATTTTTCCCTCCAAGGTATAGACGACTCCACTTGTCGACTTCATGGACGACGTCGTATAAGTTCCACTACAGGCTTCATGGCAGTTTACACCATCAAACACACCTCCTTCAAAGTGTCCCTCGTCGTCGAACTGGAGATAGAACTTTGGAACAAAATAGTCATCGGCTGCATAATGCTCCTTATCGGATATTGTCCAACTGTCCAATAGATACCTGGATTTTGAGAATGGTACTTTCCTGACAGCCCATTCTTGATAATCCACATCGTCCTCCCCATAAACAGGATTATCACGATCATCACATCCGGACAGCAGGAATACCGCCATCATCATTAACGTTGCAGTTGAAAAACGTATCTTCATGACTATATAATTTTGTTTCTTTTTCTTATATAACTGTCGAGCACCTAAAAACTTGCACGGATTGGGGGCTCTTTTATGAATATTTAAACTTTCGCACTGCAAAAGTACTTAAATTATCAAATAACACAAAAGATTATTCACATAAAATGAATATTCTATGTTTCTCCGGGAAACAATCTTAAATGCCTGATATACAAATAACTATTTCATTACACAACCCTAAAACTCCCTAAAAAGAAACGTGTTTTTTCTGTCCGCCACATACCCAAGCACCTGTCCCAGCGGCTATCCTGATCGTCATTCATCATCTTCTGCTGCTTCCAGTACATCGACTCGATCGTAGCCAGTCGGGCTTTTGTGTCGATCAGTTCAAGCTGAGCCTCCATGTATTTCTTCTTATAATCGACGGATTCACTCATAGCTCGATTCGGATAATGACACAAAAACAGCTCCGTCGGCATAGAAGTAAATCTTGCCAGACGGAGCCTCGCCCACGCCATTTATGTCCTGAGGGTTCAGGGCATTAGCATTATCAAATGATATTAATAATTCTTGTAAACAATTTTTACCCACCCCCTAAAAAGAGTGTAAAGAATTTTGACTCCATCGATTGACAGAGTTTGCTGACATTCCGTCCAAAAATGGACTCAGTCGTTACTATATGATTATAGGTAATATTCATACTTTAGTTTGCAAAGATAATGTATTTTTGTGGATAAAACAAAATAATTCGGGTAAAATTTAGCGATTCGCTCGAATTGTACTACCTTTGCAACTGTTTTTTCGGTAAGCTGCAGTGATGCACCTCCTTTCTTTATATCTGGCCGATTCGCTGAACAAATAAGTTTAATTGGACCCCATAGAGATCGCAATTACCTTAAGACTTAAACTACCTGCACTGACGGTGTATGTGCCTTCCCTAACTATATCAAATGTCATGTTATCACCATCTTGAACACCAATGACTTTGTTTCCATCTTCATCACACATAGTAATCGCAGTTGGTTCATATAGTCCTTTTGAGCTTTTGTACGTTGCAATTAATTTCACAGGTTTACCATCAGAAGGGAGTCTGATATTAGTTTCGCTAACCTCTAACGTTCCATCAGGATCCGTTACATCTAAACTACTTTTTATGTATGGACTCTCCTCCTTCGAACAGGAAGTCATCACACTCGTTAAGGCAAAGCCCATCGCGAGAGTTAACATGATAAGAAAATACTTTGGCTTCATAACTATAGTTTTCTAGTCTTTTAATTTATAAATGTTTCTGCAAAGATAATGGTTTTTATCGAAGATACAAAATATATGGCTGGAAATTTGGAGAAATGGAAACAAATGTCTATCTTTGTAGCCGTCAAAGATTAAATAGATTTCTTTGTGAGTTGCAGTTATGCACGCCCTATTTTATTTTACATTGACAACTTTTTCAGGAAGAGTGTCAACGATTCCAGTATGAGGATGTCAACTTGTTCAGAAAAGGATGTCAACCATATCAGGAAAGTCAATCAACTGGACATTCAAAATCAACGCCGTAACACCGTAACACCGTAACATTAGGAAAAATCAATAGTGGATTAAATAATCATACTATTTATTATCATTAATAATATATTATAATATATTATTAATGATATATATTATATAGAGCATTTGCTTGTATAAACAAAAAACCTAATGTTACGGTGTTACGGTGTTACGCCCTGTACTTCTAGAAGCTGAATGATGACCGTAGCCGACTAAGCGGGCAGTCGTAGCCGACCTGATCGACGATCGTAGCCGACCTGGTTAAATGACCTCCTTTTGAGGATGTTTATACCCTAAAATAATTGAAAAATAATTCGCGAAAAATTTGGTTTGTATTATTTTTTTTTGTACCTTTGCAGTGTGATTAAGAGATCACAATGCAAAGTCAATCATGAGAGACATAAAAAAGCGGTAGGTGGCCAGCCGGTGTAGATGGTCGCACAGAATCTAATATTACGAACAACATTTTAAAATTATGTCAACACAGAAAATTGCAATGGGGATTAATCTCCGACAGAACAAAATCGAGGGCTCATCAGCCTATGGTAAGTATTATCCTGAGGTAGACCAGCAGAAGACCCTGAGTCTGCGAGGTTTCGCACAGCACATGACAGATCACGGCTCGATCTACGGACGTGCCATTGTCGAGGGCGTGCTGATGCAGATCACTGAGTGTCTTCCCGAACTCGTCGCACAGGGCGTGCCCGTTCAGCTGGGCAGTCTGGGAACCTTCTACCCCACCGCTGAGGTGAAGAAGGATGCAGCTGTACCAAACATTGCGGCTATGGACGGTCTGAATCCGAACGATGTCGTTAAGGCAATCCACATCCGTTTCCTGCCTGACTCCACGAAGCTGGATAACCTTTGTGGCCCTGCTTTCAAGGATCACTGCACGCTGGAGCTTCGCAACATCATCGCGACTCAGAAGGTCGTTATCAACGGCAAGGAGAAGAGCGTGACCACCCTGAAGCCCATCGCCACTGCTGTGGCAGAGTGGAAGGCGCAGAACGGAGGCTCTTCGACGGGCTCAGAGACCGGTGGTTCGGGTTCCGAGAACAGCGGTGGTTTTGACCTTGGCAACTAGTCTTTAGTTGACGGTTTACAGTTTACGGAAAGGAGGTGAACTATGACGAAGAAGGAAACGCTTAAGTGGTCGCTGCAGATTCTCGCTTCGATTATCTCAGCTGTGCTGACAGCACTGGGTGCTACGAGTTGCATGGGTCTATAGGACCTGAAGTCTAAAAAAATCCCCGTCCAGAAAATGTGGACGGGGATTTTGTTTTAAGACTGACGGGGGCATTATTTGCTGTCGGCCTCTGCCTGCTGAGTCTCAGGTGCATCTGCACCGTAGTAGTTGTAGTAGGCATTGTAACGGTTGTAACCCCAGTTGCTCTGCAGACGGTCGGGATCGAGCTCCTTAGCCTTGTCGAACAACTCGATGGCCTGCTTGTAAAGCTCCTTCTTCTTGGCTGCATCCTCTGTCACCTGAGCCTGTACGCTGAAAGCGGTACCTGCATAGGTGGCGATGATAGCATTGTCGGGCTTTACCTCGAAGGCCTTCTTCAGATAGGTCACTGCCTCAGCAGCCTTTGATGCCTGAAGCAGGGCGAGACCCTTGTCAGCGAGGGCTACGAAGTTGTTGGGGTTCTCTGCGAGGGCGTTGTCGAGGATCTTGTAAGCAGCAGCCTCGTCGCCAAGGCCGAGCAGTACGTTGTAGAGCTTCTCCATCACACCGTCGTTCTTGTCGTTGGCATAGATCTCCTTCAGCTGGTTGCAGAACTTCACTGAGTCGTCCTTGGTCTTGAGCTCACCACCGAGGATCTCGAGCTTGAGGTTCAGGGCGTTCTCCTTCTCCTCAGGATCCTGCATAGCGATCTCGGCCAGTTCGAGGGCCTTGTCCATATCCTTATCCTGGAAAGCGAAGACAGCAGCGAAGCGAGCTACCTGACCGAAGAATGGCTTCTGAGCCTCACGGTCGCACTCCTTGAACATAGCGAACTGATTTGACTCAGCAAAGAGCTGCCAGTACTTGCGTGCCATAGCGTTGTCGCGAGCGGTGAGAGCCTCCTGACCGGCATTGACGAGCTGGTTACGGGGAGCTGTCCACAGACGCTCAGCATTCTTCTTGGCGAACTTCGGAGAAACCTTACCCTTCTCGTTGGGCTGCTGGTCGAACTTGTCGCACTCCTGAGCAGCGATGAGAGCAGCATAAGCCATCTCTGACATGAGCTTCTCGTCGACGGGCTTCTCTTCCTTACCCATCTGCTTGGCTACCTGGTTCTCGGTCTGGATAGCGCTCTGCTCACTGAATGCCTCGTAAGCGAGGTCAACGAGCTTGTTGTAGGCCTTAGCCTTCTCCTGAGCATTGGCAAGCTGGTCGATGCTGCTCTTAACGAGCTGCTCGGCTTCTGCATAGGTCTTTGCCTTGAGGATAGCCTTCAAAGCGTCACTGTCACCGGCAAATGCTGTAGCGCTGGCTACCAGCATCACTGCCATCATCAATAATTTTTTCATAAGCCTTTAAAAATTTGGTTAGAACTATTGTTATTTTACACTTTTTTCTCGTTTGACGTATGAGTGTCACGATGGTTTAATCCTCGGGGGTCTGAATCAACGGGGCATCGGCCTCGGCTGATGCCTCAGTAGCGATCTCAGCCTCCTCGATATCGTCATCATCCTCCGTGTGCTGTACCTTGCAGACACTGGCGATGGTGTCGTTCTTCTTCGTGAGGTTGATCAGGCGCACACCCTGGGTGTTACGGCCCATGACACGAACATCGGCCACCTTCAGACGGATGAGGATACCACTCTTGTTGATGATCATCAGGTCGTTCTCGTCGGTCACCACCTTGATGGCCACCAGACGGCCTGTCTTCTCAGTGATGGCGAGGGTCTTAACACCCTTGGCACCACGCAGGGTCTTGCGATAGTCCTCGACCTCGGAACGCTTGCCGTAGCCATTCTCGCTGACAACCATGATGGTCTCAGCCTGAGGATCGTTGACGCAAACCATACCTACGACCTCATCGTCGCCTCCGTCGAGACGCATACCGATGACACCAGTAGCCACACGGCCCATCGTGCGTACATCATTCTCATCGAAGCGTACGGCACGGCCGTTACGATTGGCCAGCAAGAGCTCGTTATGGCCGTTGGTCAGACGAACGCCTACCACCTCGTCGCCCTCGTTGATATTGATGGCGATCACACCGTTGGCACGTGGACGGCTATAGGCCTCGAGACAGGTCTTCTTGATGATACCCTGCTTCGTGGCGAAGACCACATAGTGGGAGTTGACAAACTCGCTGTCGTTGAAGTTCTTGATGCGCAGAACGGCGTTGATGGCGTCGTCGGGCTCGATATTGAGCATATTCTGGATGGCGCGACCCTTCGAGTTCTTGTCGCCCTCAGGAATCTCGTAGCACTTCTGCCAGTAGCAGCGTCCCTTCTGGGTGAAGAAGAGCAACGTGTTGTGCATCGTGGCAGGATAGATATACTCGGTGAAGTCGTTGTCGCGATGACGGGCTGCCTTGGCTCCGACGCCTCCTCTGCCCTGCTCGTGGAACTCGTCGAGGTGGGTGCGCTTGATATAGCCCATGTGAGAAATCGTAATGACCACAGGATCATCGGGATAGAAGTCCTCGGCATTGAACTCGTGATCGAAGGGAATGATCTCCGTGCGACGCTCGTCGCCATACTTCTCCTTCACTTCGAGCAGATCGTTCTTCATCACTTCCTTGCAACGCTCAGGATTGTCGAGAATCTCCTGCAAGTCGGCAATGAGCTTCTGCAGATCGTCGAACTCCTGATGAAGCTGCTCGACACGCAGACCTGTCAGCTGAGAGAGTCGCATATCGACGATGGCCTTTGACTGGAGCTCGTCGAGGTTGAAACGCTGCTCGAGGTTACGCTGGGCATCAGAAGGTGTATCACTGTTACGGATGATGCGAACCACCTCGTCGATATTGTTCACGGCGATGATTAAGCCTTCGAGGATATGGGCACGCTCCTGGGCCTTACGCAGATCGTACTTCGTGCGACGGATGGTCACATCGTGACGATGCTCGACGAAATACTTGACGCACTCCTTGAGAGAAAGCAGACGAGGACGACCCTTGACCAGAGCAATGTTATTCACTGAGAATGAGCTCTGAAGAGCGGTCATCTTAAAGAGTTTGTTGAGCAGCACATTGGCATTGGCATCGCGCTTCACATCGACCACGATACGCATACCCTGACGACCTGACTCATCGTTGACATTGGCCACGCCCTCAATCTTATGCTGGTTGGCCAGATCGGCAATATAAGCCACGAGATCGGCCTTGTTGACGCCATAGGGAATCTCGGTGACGACAATCTTGTCGTGGGTTTCACCACTCTCAATCTCGGCCTTCGCACGCATCACGATACGGCCACGACCTGTCTCGTAGGCATCGCGCACACCCTGGAGTCCATAGATATAGGCACCAGTGGGGAAATCGGGACCTGGGATGAACTCCATCAGTCCGTCGGTATCGATATCGGGGTTGTCGATATAGGCACAGCAGCCATCGATGACCTCTGCCAGGTTGTGAGTTGGCATGTTCGTAGCCATACCGACGGCAATACCGTTACCACCATTCACCAGCAGGTTAGGAATCTTGGTAGGCATGACGGTGGGCTCTGTCAGCGAGTCGTCGAAGTTGGGGGCCATATCAACGGTCTCCTTGTCGAGGTCGTCCATGATATGCTCACCCATCTTGGAGAGACGGCACTCAGTGTAACGCATGGCTGCAGGCGAGTCACCGTCGACAGATCCGAAGTTACCCTGACCATCAACGAGCGTATAACGCATGTTCCAGTCCTGAGCCATACGGACGAGGGCTCCATAGACTGAGGAGTCGCCATGAGGGTGGTACTTACCAAGCACCTCACCTACGACGCGCGCACATTTCTTATAAGGTTGGGTGGAGACGTTGTTGATGTTCATCATACCGTAGAGGATACGGCGATGTACGGGCTTAAAGCCGTCGCGAACATCGGGAAGGGCACGTGCCACAATGACTGACATAGAGTAGTCGATGTAGCTGGACTTCATTTCCTCCTCGATGTTGATCTTAATAATTCTGTCGTTGTCAAATGTTTGATCCATTTCTTATTTTTTTACTTTTTTACCTTTGTACTTTTTCAAGATTTTGCGTTTAAGGCACTTTTCAGCCCCTCTGACGCGTTTTAAACCGTGCAAAGGTACTCATTTTTTTCCGACTTACCAAACCTTTTAAGCTATTTTAAATGAAAGTTTTTATCCTTTTTTGGCATGATGTTTGCAGAAAATGTTGTATCTTTGCAACATAGAAAGGAATATAGTAGTAATATGACAAGTCAGTTTTCACCAAAAGTCTCTGAGATTCTTGCCTTTTCGCGCGAGGAAGCAGCCAGACTGGCGAGTCGGAGCGTAGGCCCCGAACACCTGTTGCTGGGGATGCTCCGAAGCAAGGGAGGCCCCGTGATAGACCTCTTCCACAGGCTCGACATGAACCTGCAGGCGGTGAAGTACGAACTGGAACAGCGTGTGAGGGAAGACGAGATCAACGTGCCTATACACACCACCGACCTCGTGCTCAACGAGAAAGCCAGCAACATCCTGAAGCTGGCCGTGCTCGAAGCCAGAATACAGAGAACGACCAAAGTAGACGAACAGCACCTGTTGCTCGCCATCCTGCACGACGCAGTGAACAACGGGGCCAAACAAGTATTAGAATTGAACAATATGAATTATGATGATGCGATGGCGATGCTTTTCGCCCCGCAAAACAATAATGTGACCAACGGCATCGGACTTCCAGACGAGGATGAGGATGAATACGAGGAGACGGGTAGCAAGCCAGGCGCCACCAACAATGCTGGTAGCACCACGACCACTGCCCAGAAGAAGACCAGTTCGAAGACGCCAGTACTCGACACCTTCGGTACGGACCTGACACAGGCAGCAGCAGAAGGTAAGCTCGACCCCTGCGTAGGTCGCGAGCGCGAGATACAGCGCATCATCGAGATCCTGGGACGCAGGAAGAAGAACAACCCCATCCTGATCGGTGAGCCTGGTGTGGGTAAGAGCGCCATCGTAGAAGGACTGGCACAGCTGATCAACTCGCACCACACGAGTCCCATGCTCTTCGGCAAGCGTATCTATACGCTCGATATGACAGGTGTCGTAGCAGGCACGAAGTATCGCGGACAGTTTGAGGAACGTCTGAAGGCACTAATGAAAGAACTCGAGTCGAACCCTGACGTCATCGTCTTCATCGACGAGATTCACACCATCATCGGAGCTGGTTCGACACCTGGTTCGATGGATGCAGCCAACATCATGAAACCTGCGCTGGCACGTGGTACCATCCAGTGTATCGGAGCCACAACGCTCGACGAATACCGTAACTCGATTGAGAAGGACGGAGCCCTGGAACGCAGATTCCAGAAGGTGCAGGTGGAGCCTACGACCAACGAGGAGACGCTGCAGATACTCCATAACATCAAGGACCGCTACGAGCAGCATCACCACGTGAGCTATACGGACGAGGCGCTCATGGCATGTGTCAAATTGACAGACCGCTATGTGACAGACCGCTTTATGCCCGACAAGGCCATCGACGCACTCGACGAGACTGGCTCGCGCGTACATCTTGGTAATACACAGATGCCACCAGAGATCGCTGAGAAGGAAAAGGAGATTGCCAGCATCAAGGAGAAGAAGCAGTTGGCAGTGAGAAATCAGAACTTTGAACTCGCAGCTGGCTACAGAGACCGTCAGACGGTGCTTGAGACGGAACTGAAGCTGCTCAACGAGCGTTGGACGAAGGGCGAAGGCGAGGAGCGCCAGGTGGTCGATGCCGAACAAGTGGCTGAGGTTGTCTCGATGATGACAGGTGTACCTGCCCAGCGGATGGCTGAGGAGGAAGGTATCCGTCTGAAGGGTATGGCCCAGGAACTGAAGAACGCTGTTATCGGTCAGGATGCAGCTATCGAGAAGATGGTGAAGGCCATCCAGCGCAACCGTGTAGGACTGAAGGATCCCAACCACCCGATTGGCGTGTTCATGTTCCTCGGACCTACGGGTGTGGGTAAGACCTATCTCGCCAAGAAACTGGCTGAGTTCATGTTTGGCAGTAGTGACGCCCTGATCCGTATCGATATGAGCGAATATACAGAGAGCTTCAACACCTCGAGACTGATCGGTGCACCTCCAGGATACGTAGGATATGAGGAAGGCGGACAGCTGACAGAGCGCGTACGTCGTCATCCCTACTCCATTGTACTGCTTGACGAGATCGAGAAGGCGCATGGCAACGTGTTCAATATGTTGCTGCAAGTGCTCGACGAGGGTCGCATGACGGATGGTAACGGACGATTCATCGACTTCCGTAATACGGTGATCATCATGACCTCAAACGCAGGAACACGACAACTGAAGGACTTCGGACGTGGTGTGGGCTTCAGTGCAGGCAACAGTTCGGCACTGGCACTGAACGAGAAGGACAAGCAGCACGCTCGTGACATCGTGCAGAAGGCACTCTCGAAGCAGTTCTCGCCTGAGTTCCTGAACCGTCTGGATGAGATCATCACCTTCGACCAGCTCGATCTGGAGGCTATCAAGAAGATCATCGACGTAGAACTGAAGGGACTCTATCAGCGCATTGAACAGATGGGCTATCACATCGACCTCGCAGAAGATGCCAAGGAGTTTGTGGCGACGAAGGGCTACGATGTACAGTTTGGTGCACGTCCTCTGAAACGAGCCATCCAGAATTATATCGAGGATGGTATCAGCGACCTGATCGTCAATGGCAACCTCGAACCAGGCGCCACGATTCATATCACATTGAAAGAAAATGAGCTAGCATTCAGCTAGCTCATTTTTCTTCTATAGTTCTGCGCACTCCTTTAACCAGATATTAGAAGAGGCATCGCTGGGCATGCGCCAGTCACCACGAGGCGAGAGGCTCACACTACCCACCTTTGGGCCATCGGGCAGACAACTGCGCTTGAACTGTTGGGTGAAGAAACGTCGACAGAAGGTGGTGAGCCATTTCTTCACGACATCCTCCGTATAGAGTTCCTCACGACCTGTTACGGGAGAAGGTGTACAGAAGGCACGCTGGGCCAACAGGAAAATCTTCTTGGGACTGAAACCATAACGCATGAAGTAATAGATGAAGAAATCGTGGAGTTCGTAAGGACCCACCAGATCTTCTGTCTTCTGCTTGATGTTTCCCATCTCGTCAGCAGGGATCAACTCAGGCGAAATCGGGGTATCGATGATGTCGAGCAGAGTCTCTGTAGCCATCTCACCTGCCACGTAGCTGACGAGATAACGGATAAGCGTCTTGGGAACACCTGCGTTCACACCATACATCGACATGTGGTCGCCATTATAGGTGGCCCATCCCAAGGCCAACTCTGAGAGGTCGCCTGTGCCCACGACAATCGCATTCTCCTTGTTGGCAACGTCCATCAGGATCTGTGTGCGTTCGCGAGCCTGCGAGTTCTCGTAGGTGATATCGTGTACCTTCGGATCCTGACCGATATCCTCGAAATGCTGGGTAACAGCCTTGCCAATACTGATCTCACGGATAGAGACCCCAAGTGTCTGCATCAGCTTCAAGGCATTCTGATAAGTACGGTCCGTGGTTCCGAAACCAGGCATCGTGATACCGATAATGCCCTTGCGATCGATATTGAGTTTGTCGAAGGCTTTCACCGTCACGAGCAGGGCCAGTGTGGAGTCGAGTCCACCACTGATGCCAATCACGGCCTTCTGGGCATTGATATGGTAGAGACGCTTAACGAGACCTGCCACCTGGATATTCAGGATTTCCTCGCAGGAGGCCTGCATATCATCGTCTTTCGGAATAAACGGATGGGGATCGATGTCACGCGTCAGGACAAAGTCGCGTGGTGTGACATGCTTGAGAGCTGTCTCAGAAGCATGAGCACCTCGCTGGGCATTGATGAACGTGGTGTTCTCACGACGCTCAGCACGCAGTTTCTCGATATCGATCTGACACGACTGGATCTGTGGCTGTAGGGAGAAACGTGAGCCTTCGACCAGCAATTTGCCATTCTCGAACAACATCGCGTTGCCACCATAGACCACATCCTGAGTAGACTCACCAAATCCACTGCTGGCATAAACATAGCCACTGATCAGGCGTGCACTCTGCTGGGCCAGGAGCGACTTGAGATAAGCGTGTTTTCCAATAAGCTCGTCGCTGGCAGAGAGGTTGAAGATGATATCAGCTCCTGCCAGAGCCAGATTGTTGCTGGGAGGAATAGGTGCCCAGACATCTTCGCAAATCTCGACACCAAACTTCATACCATCGCCAGTCACAAAGATCTGAGGCTCAGCACTCACGTGGATCGTGCTACCTGCAAAGTAGATATCAGCAGGATTCAGATCCTGAGCAGAGGCAAACCAACGCTTCTCATAGAACTCACCATAGTTGGGCAGATAGGTCTTGGGGACAATACCCATGATATTACCACCTTGAATTACTACTGCACAATTATATAATAATCCATTGATTAATAGTGGAGTACCAACAATACAAATGATATCGAGCTTACGTGTGAAATCGAGCAACATGATAATGGCTTCTTCTGCACGGTCGAGCAACAGTTGCTCTTTGAAAAGATCCTGGCAGGTATAGCCCGTCAGACAGAGCTCAGGGAAGACGATCACTTCCACGCCTCGTCCCTCGGCCTGAGCGATGATGCTCTCGAGCTGTTGTACATTGTACTCCACATCGGCTACCTTCACCGTAGGAACGGCTGCAGCCACATTGACAAATCCGTATTTCATTGCAAGTTTGGTTTATTCGGGGGCAAAGTTAAAAAAAAAAGCCCGAACTACCAAAAGTTCGGGCTTCTTTCTGCTGTTTTTAGTTGTTGACAGAACCTCCGACGATGTCGAGCAGTTCGTTGGTGATTGCCTGCTGACGACTCTTGTTGTACTGCAAATTGAGTTCGCGCAACAGTTCGTCGGCATTGTCAGTTGCCGTCTGCATGGCCACCATTCGTGCTGCATGCTCAGAAGCGTTCGAGTCGAGCAGAGCCGTGTAGAGCATCAGGTGAGCCATCTTCGGTAAGAGCTCCGTCAGCACGGTGTTCATGTCGGGCTCCACGATGAAGTTATCGTTGAGTGGCTTCACATCCTCTTGCTTCTTCTCGGTTTCACGCTCTCCACGCTTCTTGAGATACTCCTGCGACTCCTTCGTGGCGATGATGCTCGTCAGGTCGCGCTCATGGTCAGCCTTCAGCTCCGACTCAATGTCGATAGGCAGGAAGGTCTTACGGGTGAGCACCTGTGAGCCTGCACTCTTGAAGTGGTGATAGATCAGCTCAACCTTGTCGATCTTGCCTTCGTAGAACTTCTCTCCGAGCTCCATAGCGATATCGATGCACTGTTGCACATTGGGTTTGTCTGCCAACGCAGAGAACTCACCCTGCACATTAAGTCCCATCTTCTTCGCCTTCTCATAGACCTTACGTCCGATGGGATAGATCTCCACATTCTCACGTCCGATCTCCTGGGCATAGGTTTCAACCGCATTCAACATCATCTTGATGGTGTTAGCATTGAAACCACCACAGAGTGAAGAGTTCGAGGTGAACACGACGAGGGCTGCACGCTTGACAGGGCGCTCCTGATCATAGATCGTATGAGCCTCTGCCTCTGCAGCAAGAAACGACTTCAGGATGTGCTCCAGCATGGTCTCATAGGGCAACATGTTCTGGATTGCCACCTGTGCATGATGCAACTTGGAGGAAGCCACCATCTTCATCGCAGAAGTAATCTTCCGCGTGGAGTTGACTGAGGCTATGCGGCCTTTAATTTCTTTCAGGCTGGGCATAGGCTATCAGGCTTTATAGGTTCCTGCAATGTCGGCCATCACTGCCTCGATCTTGCCTGTCGTCTCATCGTCGATCTTGCCACTGGCAAGCGTCTGGATGACTTCAGGATTGGCTGAGCGCAACTTGTCGAGGAAGGCTGTCTGGCACTCGCGCACCTTGTCGATGGGCACCTCACGCATCAGACCATGCACACCACAATAGAGGATTGCAATCTGCTCACCTACGGGCATCGGGCTGTACTGAGGCTGAATCAACAACTGGTTGTTCTTACGTCCACGATCCAGTGTCATCGCTGTCACGGCATCCATATCTGAAGAGAACTTCGAGAATGCCTCTAGCTCACGATACTGTGCCTGGTCGATCTTCAGTGTACCAGCCACCTTCTTCATTGACTTGATCTGTGCTGAACCACCCACACGAGATACGGAGATACCTACGTTGATGGCAGGACGGAAGCCTTGGTTGAAGAGGTCTGACTCAAGGAAGATCTGACCATCGGTGATGGAGATCACGTTAGTAGGAATGTATGCTGACACGTCACCAGCCTGAGTCTCGATGATAGGCAGAGCGGTGAGTGAGCCACCACCCTTCACATGACCCTTCATACACTCTGGCAGGTCGTTCATCTGCTCAGCCACCTCCTGCTGCTCATTCATCTTAGCTGCACGCTCCAACAAGCGTGAGTGGAGATAGAACACGTCGCCAGGATAGGCCTCACGTCCGGAAGGACGACGCAGGATCAGTGATACCTCACGATAGGCCACAGCCTGTTTAGAGAGGTCATCATATACTACGAGTGCTGGCAGACCACGGTCACGGAAATACTCACCGATAGCAGCACCAGCGAAAGGTGCATAGTACTGCATGGCTGCAGGATCAGCAGCGGTAGCTGATACCACGATGGTGTAAGGCATGGCACCATGCTCCTGGAGTGTGCTCACGAGGGCAGCAACGGTACTGGCCTTCTGGCCGATGGCTACATAGATACAATAAACAGGCTTGCCTGCTTCATAGAAACTCTTCTGGTTGATGATGGTATCCACAGCAATGGCGGTCTTACCCGTCTGACGGTCACCAATGATGAGCTCACGCTGTCCACGTCCGATGGGGATCATCGAGTCGATGGCCTTCAGACCTGTCTGCAGAGGCTCCTTCACGGGCTGACGGTAGATCACACCAGGAGCCTTACGATCGAGTGGCATCTCAAATGCATCGCTCAGATCGATCTCTCCCTTGCCGTCGATAGCCTGTCCCAGCGGGTTGATCACACGACCCAGCATATTGTCGTTCACACGGATACTGGCAATACGCTTGGTACGCTTCACGACCATACCCTCCTTGATGCCTGAAGTGGTACCCAGAAGCACACAACCCACGTTGTCTTCCTCCAGGTTCATCACGATGGCCATCGTCCCGTTCTCAAACTCCAGCAACTCGTTGGCCTCTGCATGGCGCAGTCCGTAGATACGAGCCACACCATCACTCACGGTGAGCACGGTTCCTACCTCGTCGAACTTCTCTGCATTGGAGATTCCCTTGAGCTGGTCGAGCAGGACCTGGGATACTTCGCTTGGTTTAATCTTATCTGACATTTTTTCCTTTTTAATTTTTTACCTTTTTACTTTTTCAAGGTTGTGAGAATGGAGTTGAGCTTCGTCTTGACGCTGGCGTCCATACGATAGCTGTCGTACTCGAGGATGAAGCCACCGATGATATCGGGATTCACCTCGGTCTCAAACTCCACTGTTCCATTAGTTTTACTCTCCACCATCTGACGCATCTTCTGCTCGGTATCAGCAGAAACGGCTGCAGCGGTGATGAGACGTCCTCGGATGACATTCTTCTGTTGGCGGTAAAGCGTGACGTACGAATTGGCGATGAACTGCATCACACTCTCACGGTCCTCCTTCAGCACGAGCTGGATAAAGGTCTTGGTCAGGTCAGAGGGCTTAGAGCCGACTGCTGTCAACAGCAGCATCTCCTTCTTGTCCTTCGAGAGCATCGGATTGTCTATCGTAAACCGCAGCTGTGGCACGTCAACATAACTCTTGGTGAGCTGTTGCATCTCCGTGTAGACAGCATCCTCGATTTTCGCGTCTGTTGCACTCTTCAGAAGTGCACGGGCGTATCTTACCGATATGACTCCTATATCCATACGTTATCGCTTATTTGTCAGTAGAAACCTCATCCAGCATGCGTTCGATCAAAGCCATCTGAGCCTTGTCATCCTTCAGGTTCTGACGAAGAACCTTCTCAGCAATCTCCACACTAAGTGTGGCGACCTGCTGACGGATGTCGGCGATGGCAGCCCTCTTCTCCTGTTCGATGGCGACTTTCGCATCACTCAGGAGGCGGGCACCTTCCTCACGGGCCTTCTGCTGAGCCTGTTCTACGATGGCGTCACGCGTCTCGGCAGCTTCTTTGAGAATCTGCGCCTGACGGTCACGGGCCTCCTGCAGTATTGCCTCACCCTCCTGCTTGATGTTCTCCAGTCGCTCACTGGCCTCGTGGGCCTTGAGCAGACTTTCATCGATGTACTTCTTCCGCTCTTCTACCATATTCGTGATAGCAGGGAATCCATACTTGGCAAGCACGAAGAAGACTACGGCAAACGCCAGGAGCATCCAGAACAAGAGTCCCAGATCAGGGGTAAGGATTGCTGGCAGTTTACTGAAATCCATTCGCTGTAATGTTTTATCTTACTAAATGTGAATGAATTGTCACTGTTAGATCAAGAATGCACAAGCTGCAATAGCGAAGAGTGCACAACCCTCAACGAAAGCAGATGTCAGAATCATGTTGGTCTGGATCTTACCAGTAGCCTCAGGCTGACGGGCGATGGCGTCCATAGCGCTACCACCAATCTTACCAATACCCAAACCTGCACCAATTGTTGCAATACCTGCACCGATACCGCAGCCCAGCTGTGCCAGACCTTCTGCGGCTAAAAATAAAGCTGAAATCATAATTTTTAAATTTTTAAGTTATTAATAATGTTTTACTCTTATTTCTATTTGAATTCTAAATTCTTAATTTTTCATTCTTCATTTACTCAGCGTGATGCTCTTTATGGGCAAGCCCAATGAACACTGCACTCAGCATGGTGAAGACGTAAGCCTGAACGAAGGCAACCAAAAGCTCCAGCAGATTCATGAAGAGGAGCATCAGGATGCTGAACGCATTCAGACCAAGACCAAATCCGACACCCATCGACCAACCCAGGAAGATCACACAAGTGAAGCTGAGCATCACTGCGTGCCCTGCCATCATGTTGGCAAAGAGACGGATCATCAGGGCGAAGGGCTTCGTGAAGACACCAAAGAGCTCTATGAGCGGCATCACTGGTGCAGGATAGGCCTTCAGGAACAGAGGCACCTCAGGCCAGAATATCTCCTTCCAGTACTCCTTGTTGGCGAAGATGTTGATGGCCAACATCGTACACAGTGCCAGGAAGAAGGTGATATTGATGTTACCAGTCACGTTGGCACCACCAGGGAAGACGGGTATCAACCCAATGAGGTTACACGTCAGTATGAAGAAGAACACCGTCAGCAGATAAGGTGCATACGGCTTGTAATGCTTCTCTCCGATCGACGACTTGATGAGGTCGTCGTGAATCATCATTACGATCATCTCCATAGCTCCGACGAAACCTCCAGGTGCCTGGTCCTTCACGTCGTGCTTCTTATACCAGCGGGCACAACTGAGGAAGACAATGATCAGGATAGCCACCACAATCCAGATCTGGAGCACACTCTTCGTGATACTCAGGTCGAGGGGGCGCACCTCACTGCCATCAGCCATACGCTCGTAGATCTTACCATGATGCTCTTCACTGAAGAAGAAGCCCTCAGGCAGACTGTGAGCCGTACAGAAATGCCATTCTCCGGTATTCTCACTACGGATGATGATAGGCAGCGGAATGCTCAGATGCTTACCTTCGTAAGAGGCGATGTGCCACTCATACGAGTCGGCCAGGTGCTCAAGAACGATCTCAGGGATATTGATCTTCTCACCTTCACCACCTTCCTCTGCAAGGGCAGGCATCGGCAGCAGGGCTACCATCATCAGGAGGATTATCGACTTTAATTGTTTCATTATTCTCTAATATGTGTAAGCAAACTTTTACGTCAAGAGCGGTTCGACACTTTGGCGAAGAATACGGAATGGTGTGTCAGTGATGCGAAATAGAACACCATGAACACCAGGAAGAAGATCAGCATGTTATCTCGGCCATAGACCAGATAATAGATGAACATCACCAGCAAAGCCAGCAGCAGACGGAAGCCTGAGACAGCCGTAAAGAATGTCGGCAGACTGTCTGGAGCCTGTGTTGCAATACGACGCCACACGATGCCAATCACTGTAGCAATCACGAGGGTGAAAGCTGCACTGATAATCGCAGGCACCAGCATACCATCGATAAACCACACCCTCATCACCAGAAGGCTGATGAGAAACAGGGCTGCTGTCAGGTATAACTGCTGTCGCATGTAACTTTTGCTTAACTGATTGAAATTCATTTCCTTTTAGCCAATCTCTACACAAAGACTTACCACATTCTTCTGCACTTCCACGAAACCACCAAGGATGTTCAGACTGTTCTTTCCCTCCTGGTTCACATACTCCACAACTCCTTTCTGAAGGGTGGAGATGATGGGCGCGTGGTCGTTCAGTATCTCGAACTGTCCCATAGTACCTGGTACCAGGACGCTCTCGACTACTCCGTCGTATTCAACCTTCTCGGGCGAAACTATCTTAAGCTGTAACATATCTGTAAACCGTAAACTGTAAACCGTAAACAATTATGCTTTAGCAGCTTCGAGCAGTTTCTTCGCCTTTTCCTTGGCATCCTCGATTGTACCGACGTTGAGGAAGGCCTGCTCGGGCAGATCGTCCACTTCGCCATCGAGAATGGCGTTGAAGCCCTTGATCGTTTCCTCGATAGGTACCATCACACCAGGCAGACCCGTGAACTGGGATGCAACAGAGAACGGCTGAGAGAGGAAACGCTGTACACGACGTGCACGGTTCACCGTCAGCTTGTCCTCGTCTGAGAGCTCGTCCATACCAAGGATGGCGATGATATCCTGAAGTTCCTTGTAGCGCTGCAGGATCTCCTTCACTCTCTGGGCACAGTCATAGTGAGCCTTACCCACGATCAGCGGATCAAGAATACGAGAGGTAGAACCCAGCGGATCAACGGCAGGATAGATACCAAGCTCAGCAATCTTACGATCGAGCACCGTCGTAGCGTCGAGGTGGGTAAACGTCGTAGCAGGAGCAGGGTCAGTCAAGTCGTCAGCAGGCACGTATACAGCCTGTACAGAAGTGATAGATCCCTTCTTGGTTGAGGTAATACGTTCCTGCATGGTACCCATCTCAGAAGCCAGTGTCGGCTGATAACCTACGGCTGATGGCATACGTCCCAGAAGGGCTGATACCTCAGAACCGGCCTGGGTGAAACGGAAGATGTTGTCGATAAAGAACAGGATATCAGCAGCACCGCCATCCTTACCACCACCATCGCGGAAACCTTCGGCAACGGTCAGACCCGACAAGGCCACAGAAGCACGTGCGCCAGGAGGCTCGTTCATCTGTCCATACACCAGCGTAGCCTGACTCTTCTTCAGTTCCTCTGGATCGACGAGGCTCAAATCCCATTTGCCCTCATCCATCGCCTGACGGAACTTCTCACCATAACGGATAACGCCCGACTCGATCATCTCTCGGATCAGGTCATTTCCCTCACGCGTACGCTCACCAACGCCAGCGAATACGGAGAATCCGTTATGTCCCTTGGCGATGTTGTTGATGAGCTCCATGATGAGCACCGTCTTTCCTACACCAGCACCACCGAAGAGTCCAATCTTACCTCCCTTCATGTAGGGCTCCAACAAGTCAATCACCTTGATACCTGTTGCAAGGATTTCCTTCTTCGTTGAAAGTTCCTCGAATGTAGGGGCTGCACGGTGGATGGGATATGCACCCTCCATGTCGAGCTGTTTCATACCGTCGATAGGCTGACCGATCACGTTCAGCATTCGACCTTTAATCTGATCTCCCGCAGGCATCACGATAGGTGAACCCATGGGGATCGCCTCTAATCCACGGTGCAGTCCGTCGGTATTGTCCATAGCCACACAGCGCACCGTATCCTCGCCGATGTGCTGCTGCACCTCGACAATCAGGTCGCGTCCGTCACCACGGTCAATCTTCAAAGCGTCGTGAATCTTGGGCAGAACCTTTTCCGCATCCTGACCTTCTGTATCGAAATACACGTCGATAACAGGGCCGATGATCTGGGAAATGTGTCCAGTAATTTGTGACATAAGCTGTAAATATTTGAGTTACTTGTTTGTTTTGTAGTTCAACTCTTAAGTTTTAGACGATTGCAAAGATAGTTATTTTTTTCTCAATTAAAGAAAATTTTTACATAATTTATCATTTCCACCCCGATTATTTCCGCAATGCGATATTATAGTTGTAATATCGGCTATTGCCTGTGACATCTTCGAGGACTTTGATAAACGGTGGGAATTTCACACTTTCCTGCTCTGCAACACCCTTTGACTGTAGGATCACGAGGTCGCTCACTGGTTCGATAAAGGTGTCTACCTCAAAATGCTGGCCCTTCCAGATGAAACTCTGACGTTTCTTCTTGATAGTAGCACGATAGGGATCAGCCTGCTGGAGCATCTGTTCGTAGAGATTGTTGTCAACCTTACGCTCAGTCTCCAACTCCTCAGTCTCAGAGATGCGCTTCTTCGAACGGTGTACATTGACCACCTTTCCCCCACTCCACTGACGACGTCTGAGGCGGATCTCACAACCCGGTTCTGCCACCAGATAGGTCTGAGTGATGTCGCTCTCAATGGCACCGGGGATTTCTCCGATCACCTCCACCTTGTAGAGACGTTCCTTCTCCAGGGGCTGGGGTAAACCGAGCACGTTGCTGATTTCCTTGATCACACGATTCAGCTTGGCGTTGAAGTCATCATGGTTGTTGATGACGCGCAGGTGCGAGTGTCCAGACCAGGCGTTGATCACCTTTTTGTCCAATTCTCGAGCCATACGAAGTCCTTCTTCGTCAGCCTTCTCATAACGGGTGGCATTCGTAGCGGTCGTGTAATACTGCTCTGCGCCATCGGCAGCACTCACCAGATGGAGTACGGCGTCATAACGCTGACGGAGTCTGTCTGAGTCCGTACCAGCCATCTCCGTAATCTCCTGCCATTCTTCTGGTTTGATATAGGCTGAGATATCCATCGCACCACGATCGCAGACAATCAGGACGGGTTTCTGGCAAACCTCTGCCAGACGATAGAACTGGTCCTCGAGTGCCAACTGTGTCTCAAGAATGGCACGCTCACCTTCGTAATAAAGCTCACGATTAGGCGTCAGATAGTTCCATCCGCCAGTGCTGTAAAGCGTAGGAACCTCAGGGATGGTGAAAACCTTGTACCCCATCCCCGAGAAGTATTCGATAATCTTCACCAGCGCCGTCGTCTTCCCTGCACACGGCCCACCAGTCAAAACGATTTTCTTAATCTCCGGCATTCCTATATACTCAATTCGTCGAGGACATTAATCAGTCGCTTGTCGAAGCGCTTGTCGGTACGGATACACTCCGAGAAAGGCACATAAACCACCTCGTTGTTTCTCACGCCCACCATCACGTTACGCTGTCCCTGCAGGATGGCCTGGATAGCGCCCACACCAGTACAACTGGCCAGAATACGGTCACGGGCCGAGGGCGTACCACCACGCTGCAGGTGACCCAGGATCGATACACGTACATCAAACTCTGGGAACTCATGTTTTACACGGTCGGCATAGTAGAGGGCACCACACTTCGGGCTCTCCGACACAATAACGATACAAGACTTCTTCGACTTACGGATACCACGACCCATGAATGCTGCCAGCTGGTCGACATCGGTTGACTCTTCAGGCACGATGGCGGCCTCTGCACCACAGGCGATGGCGCAGTTCTGTGCCAGGAAGCCTGCATCGCGACCCATCACCTCTACGAAGAAGATGCGCTCATGCGAGTTGGCAGTGTCACGGATACGGTCTACACACTCCATGATGGTGTTCATCGTCGTGTCGTATCCAATGGTATTGTCTGTGCCATAGAGGTCGTTGTCGATGGTTCCTGGTAGTCCGATACAGGGGAAGTCGAACTCCATACCGAAGTTCCTTGCACCCGTCAGCGAGCCATTACCACCAATCACCACCAGTGCATCGATCTCTTCCCTCTGAATGGTCTCGTAAGCCTTCTGCATACCCTCGGGAGTCATGAAGTCCTTAGAACGGGCCGTCTTCAGGATCGTACCGCCACGAGTGATGATACCGCTGACGTTCTCTGTGGTGAAGGGCTTCACTTCTCCGTGGATGAGTCCTTCGTAGCCACGATAAATACCCTTGATATTGAATCCGTTATAGATACCGGAACGGGTCACGGCACGGATAGCAGCATTCATTCCGGGGGCATCACCTCCAGAAGTCAAAATTCCAATTGTTTTTACCTTTGCCATATTCTGTAGTTTTTAATTAAAAGTAATTGAGTTCAATCCAAAGCACAGCCAGTCCCACAACGCCTCCAGCCAACACCTTCAACGTCATGTTCTTCACATACCAACCCAGACGGATGTGTTCCATCTTCATCAGGGCAAGACCACTCACAGAACCGACACTGAGCAAACAGCCTCCAACGGCAGTCGTATAAGCGATGATCTTCCAATAGATACCGTTCGTAATAAAACTGCCGATATAGTCACCTGGCAGGGCACCTTTCACCACTGGATAGAGTGAGATGTCGCTGATGGCGATGGTGAAAGTATCTACCAGTCCACTCAACAGACCTGATACGATACCGACCACCCAGACACTATGGATGTTCTGGTTGATCCAGTCAGCCACATCACTGAACACCCCCGTCTCCATGACGACACCCATGGCGAGCATGATTCCCATCACGAAGAGGATCTGCTGGATGGTACCATACTGCAAGGCGAGTGGCACACGCTTCTCTGACATTCTGTCCGCATTGATCAGCTTACGGTTCATCAGTTCATTGACCACCCACAGGACACTGAGTACACAAAGGGCACCGAGGAATGGCGAAAGTTTGGTGATCGTATGGAAGGTTGGTATAAACCACAATCCACCAATACCCACGAAGAGCATCAGCACACGCTGCCAAGGACTCAGGTTCGTCTCGTCACCCCGATAAGGCATCGGCGACCATTGGGTATCGATCCTTTCAGGCAACTCACGATGGATGAGAATCGTAGGAATCACCCAGGCCAACAACGCTGGCAGAGCCATATACGAAGAAAAGTTGGTGGCAGTAACGGCACCATCACCCCACAGGATCAGACCTATCGGATCACCAATCACCGTAAAACATCCACCACAGTTGGCAGCCAGTACGATCGCTGTACCAATCAACATTCTCTGACGACGGTTCTGAACGATGGAGTGCATAATCACCAGCATCATCGTCGTAGTCGTCAGGTTATCGAGGTTGGCAGAGAGGATAAAGGTAGCGAAGGTGATCGACCACAGCAGACGTTTCGAGTTCCTGGTTCGGATCCATTTGGAGATAAAGTCAAAGCATCCGTTATTGTTCAGGATCTCCACAATACTCATCGTGGCCAACAGAAACATGACGATACTCGCAGCGCGCCCTACATAATATAAGAATACATTATTATATATATAGTGCTTCACGGCGTCACTCGAAGGCAAGTCACCACCCAGGAATTCCTCGTAGTCCTGCGGATGGCGCGCCATCACGAAATCCGATCCATAACAGATATATACCACCCACCCGACGGTTCCGATAAAGACGGCAATAGCCGCCTTGTTCACACCCGTCAAGTGCCCCGTAGCAATCACCACGTAGCCCAACAGCAGCAATATCACAATTATCAGCGTCATATATCTCTAAACTATAAGCTACAATTTTTTCATTCTTAATTCAGAATCTCCGACGGCATCCATACCCAGAAGATACTTCCTCGTCCGTCTATATCATTGTCTCGGGCGCCAATCTTACCACCCGACTTATCTATTATCGCCTTACAGATACTCAGACCTAATCCAGGCGTATTCTCCTGGGTGTAGGTATGCTTGTCTGAGAGCAAGGCAAAGATATTCTCCTTCAGATCTTCGGGCAGACCATCACCTGTGTCTCTCACCTCCGTATAGATACCACCTTCCTTCACATAGTAGGTCAGCGTGATCTTACCCTTCTTGGTATGCTGTTGGGCATTTTCAAGCAGGTGCATGATCACCATACGCAACATATTCGGATCAGTCAGTGCACGAATACCTCCTGCTGGTTCTTCCACCTCCAACGTCACACCCTCTGTCAGCTGCAGACGAATCTCGGATGCATAGCTATCCATCTCGTGATCGATGTCTGTCACCTGGTGGTTGAACAACTTCTCATTACCCTCGATATTGCTGAGCGACAGAAGTTCATTGATCAGATGCAACAACTGCAGACCATTCGAGTTGATCAGTCCGAGCAGTTGCTGACGTTCATCCTCCTTCATCTCTTCTGGAGGTGTCTCCATCATCAAGTCTGAGAATCCGATAATGGCGTTGAGAGGCGTTCGCAAGGCGTGACTGACGTTATTGAGGAAGATATCCTTCAGTTCCTCGCTCTTCAGCGCACGCTGCTCATTCTCCTGAGCACGTCTCATTTCCTTTTCCACGCGTTTACGACTCCTGTTCTGCTGGATGATTATGGCACCTAGCGATGCGATGATAATAAAAGCGATCAAGGCCCATATCCACGCAGGAATCACAAAATCACCGAATTTCGAGCGAACCTCACCATAGACATCATCGATCACGCCCTCCTTTTCCATCTTTTCCAACTCCTGGTTGATGGCCTCGATCAGGCGTTTGTCATGACTCACGTAACAATATTCGCGAGGCATCAGTGTCAGATCCTGCGGAACAAGATTCCCCAAGTGGTAAGTTTCAATCAGATAACGGGCCTGATAACGATAACAGATCACCCCGTCGTATTGTCCTTTCGACAACTCATAGAGAGCTTTCTTCAGGTCTTTAATCAGTACACAAGTAGCCCCACCTGCTGTCAAGGTATCAATAACGGGCTGCGATTTCATAAAGGCATAGGTCTTTCCCTCCACATTACGCAGACCTTCCTTGTTCTCATGCCCCTTTCGACTAACCAACTGGTAATAGAGACGGAACACCGCCTCTGAGTAGTTCGTGATATGCTTCCGATAGGGCGAATAGACCATCATGCCCAAGTCAACCCTACTCTTAAGAATATCATCGGCCACATTCTCCCAAGTATTGGGTGCATAGGTGAATGGGATATTCAGACGTTCCATCAGTATCTCAGTAAACTCCACGTCGAAGCCACTGGGTTTACCATTATCGTCAACAAACTCCATAGGAGGATAATCCAGGTCAATCGCAAATTTCAGAGGGTGTTCTTTCGTATAGCCGAGATTATCCGCCCTTGCCCCTAAGGCAAGAGTTGCTAGTAGCAGAATCAGAACGTATAACCTCGACTTCATTTTAGGTTGAAATTTACTTGGGTACAAAGATACGGAAAAGTTTTTGAATGACCAAAACTTTTCCGTAAAAAAACTTAAACCAGGCCTATTGAGCCCCGTTTTCCCTCAGATCACAAATATTCTGGCCCCATCCGTAACCGTGATTTGAGGGAATCGAGTAGCAATATGTGTACATTGGGGAGACATACTTTCAAAGATACCGAAAAATTTGTACACTTGAATTTTCGAAAGAAAACTTCGGAAGATCTATCATTAAGGATAATAATTGCGACTATTAAATCTAAAAATTGCTAGCATTAATGATAGCAATATTTTCCTTTAAGACAAAGTTCTAAAGTGATTCTGAAGGCAGAGTAGTAGAATAATAAAAATTGTCAACAAAAGTCTTCTATTTCCAAAGATTACGAACAAAATTCATAAGATGCGCTTTTCTTATGGTGTTAAGATGAATAAAAATGCATAATTTCTTAAGAAATTAAGCTATAATTCACAATTTCTTGAAAATATAGCATGGTTTGGATTTTTTTTTGTACCTTTGCGCCTTGAATTTAGAGTTTAGAATTTATAGTTAAAAGTTTAGAGTTATTATATGACGACTGCAATTTTGCTCTTGCACTGCCCTGATCAGCAGGGTATCATCTCGGAAGTGACGAAATTTATCACGGATAACAAAGGTAATATTGTCTATCTGGACCAGTATGTGGACAAGGTAGACGGTATGTTTTTCATGCGTATTGAATGGGAGCTCGAAGGGTTCTTGATTCCTCGTGACAAGCTATATGACTATATCACCACGCTCTATGCCCAGCGTTACCAAATGAAATTCTCGCTCTACTACAGCGACAAGCGTCCGAGGATGGCGATCTTCGTCTCGAAGATGAGTCACTGTCTCTACGACCTGCTGGCTCGTTGGAAGGCTGGCGAGTTTAATTGCGACATCCCCTGTATCGTGTCAAACCACGAAGATCTGCGCTATGTGGCCGATCAGTTTGGTATCCCCTACTATGTCTGGAGCATCAAGAAGGATCACTCGAATAAGGCCGAGGTGGAACAGGCAGAGATGGATCTGCTGAAGAAGGAGGATATCTCGTTTATCGTACTGGCACGCTATATGCAGATTATCAGTGACGAGATGATTGCCGAGTATCCGCATCACATCATCAACATCCACCATTCGTTCCTGCCAGCCTTTATCGGTGCGAAGCCATATCATCAGGCCTACGAACGTGGCGTGAAGATTATCGGTGCAACGAGTCATTATGTAACGGCAGAGCTCGACGCAGGACCTATCATCGAACAGGACGTGACGCGCATCACGCATAAGGATACGCCTGAAAGCCTTGTGCTGAAAGGCAAGGATCTGGAGAAGATTGTGCTTTCGCACGCTGTTTCGAAGCATATTCAGAGGAAGATTCTGACTTACAAAAATAAAACCATTATTTTTAGTTGATAGTTTAGAGTTTATTGTTTACAGTTTACGGATTACAGTTTACAGTATGAACGTTGCAATTGTAAAATATAACGCGGGGAATATCTATTCGGTGGTGAATGCACTACGAAGGATGGGGATTGAGCCCTTGCTGACGGACGATGCAGAGAAGCTGAAAACGGCTGACCGTGTGCTCTTCCCTGGACAAGGACATGCAGCAGAAGCGATGGACTATCTGAAGGCACGCCGTCTGGACGAGGTGATCCGCGACCTGAAGCAGCCCGTATTCGGTATCTGCGTAGGGCAGCAGTTGCTCTGCAAACATTCTGAAGAAGGTGATGCAGACTGTATCGGCATCTTTAATGCAGAGGTGAAGCGTTTCCAGCCTGAAAGGCATGAGGATAAGGTACCGTGCATGGGGTGGAACTCTTTGCACTTTGCGCAAAATGAAGAATTAAGAGAATCTAACCCGCTGATGGAGTGTTTGGGAGATGAGCCGTATGTGTATTTCGTGCATTCGTATTATGTACCAATATGCGCTGAGACGATAGCGGTGACGGATTATATCCTACCCTATTCTGCTGCGATGCATAAGGATAATTTCTATACCTGCCAATTCCATCCGGAGAAGAGTGGAAAAGTGGGAGAGAAAATTCTTCGGAATTTTTTGAATGTTAAAGGGTAAAAAGGAAAAAACGGTAAAAATGAAGATAGAACTGATTCCTGCGATAGATATCATTAACGGGCAGTGCGTGAGACTGACGAAGGGCGACTATGACCAGAAGACGGTTTATGGTAAGCCGCTAGGCATGGCACAGGAATTTGAGCGCATCGGATTCAAACGACTGCACGTGGTTGATCTCGATGGTGCGAAGTCGAAGCATATCGTGAATGACGCCGTACTGAAAGAGATTACCAGCCAAACCAAACTGAGTGTAGACTTTGGAGGCGGCATCAAAACCCAGGAAGACATAGAGGCAGCCTTCAATGCTGGCGCCAAAATGGTGACCATTGGCTCGATTGCCGTTACACAGCCACAGCTGTTTATGTGGTGGTTGCAGAAATATGGTCCTGATAGAGTGATCCTGGGTGCAGACGTCAGAAATGGCAAGATCAGTATCAACGGATGGAAGGAAGACTCGACAGAGGACCTTCTGCCATTCCTCAAGAAATATATCGATGCAGGCGTCAGGAACGTGCTCTGTACGGAGATCTCGAAAGACGGAACACTCGCAGGTCCTGCCATCGACCTTTATAAACGCGTGTTGGACAGATACCCAGATCTACATCTGATAGCGAGTGGTGGCGTGTCATCAATCGATGATATCAAGGCACTCGAGGATGCTGGGATACCTGCGGTGGTCTTTGGCAAGGCCATATATGAAGGTCGCATTAACCTTGAGAAGTTAAAAGTGAAAAGTGATGAGTTTAGCAAAGAGAATAATACCTTGTCTGGATGTGAAGGACGGTGAGACCGTCAAGGGCACGAACTTCGTGAATCTGCGAAGTGCTGGTGACCCTGTAGCACTGGGCAAAGCCTATAGTGAGCAGGGGGCCGACGAACTGTGCTTTCTCGATATCACGGCCTCATTCGAAGGTCGTAAGACGTTTACAGAGATGGTGACACGTGTGGCCCAGGAGATCAATATCCCCTTCACCGTTGGTGGTGGCGTGAACGAACTCGCCGATGTGGAGCGCCTGCTCTATGCAGGAGCCGACAAGGTGAGCGTGAATAGTGCAGCCATCCGTCGACCTGAGCTGATCGATGAGATTACTAGTCGTTTTGGTTCTCAAGTATGTGTCTGTGCCATCGATGCGCGTCTGGATGAAGACGGTTGGCACTGCTATCTGAAAGGTGGTCGTGAGCGCACGGAGCGAGGTCTTTTTGAATGGGCCCACGAGGCTCAGGAGCGTGGCGCTGGTGAGATTCTCTTTACGAGCATGAACCACGATGGTGTGAAGGAGGGCTATGCCAACGAGGCACTGCGCGAACTGGCAGACAACCTCTCGATTCCCATCATTGCCAGTGGTGGTGCTGGGAAGAAGGAGCACTTCCGTGATACGTTCATCGAGGGACACAGTGATGCTGCGCTCGCTGCGAGTGTGTTCCACTTTGGAGAGATTCCGATTCCAGAGCTAAAGGCATACCTTCATGCCGAAGGCATTAATGTGAGAGTTTAAGAAGCGAAAAGTTTAGAGTTTATAGTTTAGAGGATGAAAATAGATTTTGAAAAAGGTAATGGGTTGGTTCCGGCGATTGTGCAGGATGCTAAGACCAAGAATGTGCTGATGCTGGGGTATATGAACCAGGAAGCATACGATAAGACAATTGAAACGAAGAAGGTGACCTTCTGGAGTCGTTCGCGCAACTGTCTGTGGACGAAGGGTGAGACTTCTGGCCATTTCCTCCATCTGGTGGATATCAAGGTCGACTGTGACAACGATACGCTTCTGGTAAAAGCTCATCCTGACGGACCCACCTGTCATACAGGAACGGATACCTGTTGGGGCGAAGAGAATGAAGAATTTAGAATTAATAATTTTGAGGATAGTCCCCTACTCTTTTTAAAGGAGCTTCAGGATTTTATTGATAAACGACATGAGGAGATGCCAGAGGGAAGTTATACGACGAAGCTGTTTAAGGATGGCATCAACAAGATAGCCCAAAAGGTGGGCGAAGAGGCTTTGGAGACCGTCATCGAGGCTACGAACGGTACCTCAGAGCATTTGGTTTACGAGGCGAGTGATCTGTTGTACCACCTCATCGTGCTACTTACCAGTAAGCAACTGCGCATCGAAGACGTCGCAGACGAGCTGCACAAGCGTCATGATCCGGAATGGGACAAAAAGCGCCGAGAGCTTAAGGCAAAAGGCCTTATGAAGTGAAATATTTAAAGTTTAGAGATAATATGCTGATCAGTTATAAGAATGCGAATATTTACCAGCGACATGGGATCTGCGTGCTGAGGAACGTGAACTTCCAAGTCGAAGAAGGCCAGTTCATCTATCTGATAGGACGTGTGGGCTCTGGTAAGACTACTTTGATGAGAACGCTCTACTGCGAGCTCGATGTCGACGAAGCTGACGAGGCGATGGTGCTGGGGCACGACCTGCTGACTATCCGAAGGAAGGAGATTCCTTCCCTGAGAAGGGAGATGGGAGTCGTCTTCCAGGATTTCCAATTGTTGGCAGACCGTACGGTCTATAAGAATCTGGAGTTTGTGCTCAAGGCTACTGGCTGGAAGAAGCACAATGAGATCGACGAGCGCATCCATCAGGTGCTGAAGGCTGTAGGGATGGACGACAAGCCCAGTAGCATGCCTTTCGAGCTTTCTGGTGGCGAACAGCAGCGTATCGCTATCGCCAGAGCCATCCTGAATCATCCGAAACTGATTCTGGCTGATGAGCCTACAGGCAGTCTCGACCCTGAGACCTCCAAGGAGATCATCAAACTGCTCTTCAAGATCTCTGCCGAAGGAACGGCTGTAGTCATGTCATCGCATAACTTGGCACTGATCCGTGAACATCCAAGTATCACCTATCGTTGTCAGAATGAGAAGATGGAGGATGTCACGAACGATTTCCATCACTTGATTCTGGTGGATGACAGGCCTGATACGGATGAGATTCGCGTCAGATACTCTGAAAGAGAAGAGATTTAGTTTAGAGTTTAAAGATATAAAATAAATAAGATTATGAAAGTGATGAAATTCGGCGGTACGTCCGTCGGTACACCCCAGAGAATGAAAGAAGTAACCAAACTGGTTACAAAGTCAGGCGAACCTGTATTCGTGGTGCTCTCAGCAATGTCGGGCACAACCAACTCACTGGTAGAGATCTCAGATTATCTCTACAAGAAGAATCCCGATGGTGCCAATGAGGTCATCAACCGTCTGGAGCAGAAATACGCCAAGCACGTTGACGAACTGTATGAGAAAGAAGAGACGAAGGCTGCTACGCGCGAATTCCTGCGTGGTGAGTTCGACTATCTCCGTTCGTTCACCAAGGAACTGTTCACCTCATTCGAGGAGAAGAGCATCGTAGCCCAGGGTGAGATGATCTCCACCAACATGGTGGTAAACTACATGAAGGAGCAGGGCATCAACGCCGTACTGCTGAATGCACTCGACTTCATGCGTACAGACAAGAACTCGGAGCCCGATCCCGTCTATATCAAGGAAAAGCTAAAACCACTGATGGAGGAGAACGAGGGCGCACAAGTATATCTAACTCAGGGCTTCATCTGTCGCAATGCCTATGGCGAAGTAGACAACCTGCTGCGTGGAGGTTCTGACTATACCGCCTCACTCGTGGGTGCTGCCATCAATGCAGAGGAGATCCAGATCTGGACAGATATCGACGGTATGCACAACAACGACCCACGTATCGTTGACAAGACGGAGCCTGTTCACCAGTTGCACTTCGAGGAGGCTGCTGAGTTGGCTTACTTCGGAGCCAAGATCCTCCACCCCACTTGTGTACAGCCTGCCAAGTATGCTGGTATCCCCGTTCGTCTGCTGAACACGATGGATCCTGATGCTGAGGGTACCACCATCAGCAATGCCACTGAATATGGTAAGATCAAGGCTGTGGCAGCCAAGGACAACATTACAGCCATCAAGATCAAGTCTTCACGCATGCTCCTGGCTACAGGTTTCCTGCGCAAGGTGTTCGAGATCTTCGAGAGCTATCAGACCAGTATCGACATGATCTGTACCTCAGAGGTCGGTGTGTCCATGAGTATCGACAACTCTGCACATCTGGGTGAGATTGTCGACGAACTGAAGAAATACGGTACGGTGACTGTGGATACCAACATGTGTATCATCTGTGTCGTAGGTGACCTCGACTGGTCGAATATCGGCTTTGAGTCATTGGCCCTCGACGCTATGAAGGATGTGCCCGTACGTATGGTCAGCTATGGAGGATCGAACTACAACATCTCCTTCCTGATCCGTGAAGAGGACAAGAAGCGTGCCCTCCAGAGTCTGAGTAATAACCTTTTCTATAAGAATTAAGAGAGAATGGCTAAAGGACATTTCCCTGTAGATAAGTTCCAGTCGATTCAGACGCCATTCTACTACTACGACACGGAACTATTGCGCCAGACACTGCGCTCGATCAACGAGGAGGCAGGCCGTCATGATGGGTTCATGGTGCATTATGCCGTCAAGGCCAATGCCAATCCCCATCTGCTGCGCATCATCCGTGAAGCAGGCTTAGGCTGCGACTGTGTCAGTGGTGGTGAAATCGAGGCTTGTATCAAGGCTGGGTTCCCCAGTCAGAAAATCGTCTATGCAGGTGTCGGCAAGAGCGACTGGGAGATTAATCTCGGACTCGACAACGACATCTTCTGCTTCAACGTAGAGAGTATCCCTGAACTGGAGGTGATCAACGAATTAGCAGCTGCCAAGGGAAAGGTGGCACGTGTGGCCTTCCGTCTGAATCCCAACGTGGGTGCCCATACGCATGTGAACATCACCACAGGACTGGCAGAGAACAAGTTCGGCATCGCCATGAGTGATATGGATACAGTAATCGACGAGGCTGACAAACTGGCGAACGTGAAGTTCGTTGGATTACACTTCCACATTGGCTCACAGATTCTCGACATGAGCGACTTCGAAGCTCTCTGTAATCGTGTGAACGAGTTGCAGGACAAGTTGGAGAAACGTCGTATCATCGTGGAGCATATCAATGTTGGCGGTGGTCTGGGTGTGGACTACGAACATCCGAATCGTCTGTCTATCCCTGATTTCAAATCCTACTTCAACACCTACGCCAAGAAGCTGAAGCTGCGCCCCCGTCAGACTCTCCACTTCGAGTTGGGTCGTGCCGTTGTGGCACAGTGTGGCAGTCTTATCACGCGTACCTTATATATTAAGAAGGGAGCGCTGAAGCAGTTTGCCATCGTGGACGCAGGCTTCACCGATCTGATCCGTCCTGCCCTCTATCAGGCTTACCACAAGATTGAGAACATCACGAGTGAGGAGCCCCTGGAGGCCTACGATGTGGTGGGACCCATCTGTGAATCAACAGATGTGTTTGCCAAGCAGATCGATCTGAACAAGACCCAGCGTGGTGACCTACTGGCAATCCGTTCTGCTGGTGCTTATGGTGAGATCATGGCTTCGCAGTACAATTGTCGTAAGTTGCCCGTTGGATATATGAGTGACGAGATATAGTTTAGAATGAAGAAATTCTCCATCATTATGATCGTTTACGATCAGGCGCGTGAACTCGCAGAAAACCTGCCAGCCTTCCTCCAGCAGGAATACGAGCCAGGCTACGAGGTGATTGTCGTCGATGAGTCGTCGACAGACGATACGAGTGATGTGCTGAAACTGCTCAAGAATGACCATCCCCACCTCTACTCCACCTTCATACCCAGGCCCAACAGACTCATTTCCCGCAGGAAGTTAGCCTTTCATATTGGTGTGAAAGCAGCTAAGAATGAGTGGATTATGTTCACGAAAATCGAGAAGAAACCTGTCGCCAACGATATCCTGAAGGCAATTGTAGAATCTATGGACGAGGAGGCAGAGCTGATGCTGGGGTATAACGTCAAGAAAGGCATCCGCCTGCAGCCCTTCAGCACCTACAGCGAGGCCAGAAATCATATTCAGAGAATAGAGCGCAAGCTGACGAAGGTGCGCGAGCGACAACGCATGAACTATGCCTGGGGACGATACGACTTCATCATCATGAGGAAGGATGTGGCCTACGACGTGCTGAACCTCTTCGAACAGAAATTCTCACGGAGAAAGATGATGGGCAAGAGGATAGGCATCTTCTGGAACAATCTCCTAAGGCGCTCATCGACCACCAAACTGGTGACAGAGTAACAGCAGAATGAAAGCCCATGAAAGTCCTGCATGTTTACCCAAAATCCGACAGTCTCATCGAGCGTCATGTAACGCTTCTGGCTGAGGGGATGCGACAGAGTGCTGAGGTGAAGGTTGCTGATAATGCTGCCAACTTCAAGAAACTCTTCCGTGAGATGGAGCCCGATATCGTGCATTGTCATGGCTGTTGGCAGTTCTTCATTGCACGAGCAGCCTCTTATGCCATCAAGCATGAGGCACGCGTGGTGCTGACGCCACACGGACAACTCGAGCCGTGGGTCATCAAACGACAAAGCATGCAGGAAAATCTCAGCAAGACCCTGCTCTGGCAGCGACGAACCGTAGAAAGGGCCTATGCCGTCATTCTTTTGGGTAAACTCGAGATGAGCAACTTCAGAAAGTTGGGCTGGAACCAGCGCGTGGAGGAAATCCATAATGCCGTTATCACTAACGCCATCACGCCTGCAGAGATGTGCACCCAGACCTTTACCGTCTATCAGAAGGTGATGGACTCGAATACGCTCGAGCAGCTGGACGAAGACAGTCTGCATGCCCTCGCCATCATGATCAAAGTAGGCATCATGGGCGATCGCCGCTGGATCAAGAATCTGGATATCGACGAATCACATATCGACTGGCGCCGTCTGCTCATCTACGCAGAACACGAGCACATCAGCAACTATGTCGACTACGGCATTAGCATCCTGGGGCTCTCTACCCCATCGTTGGATGTCAGCCGCATCGCAGCCTATTTCCCTGATCACTATCAGCAGCCCAAGCCCCTCAAGGAAGTGGTGGGCGACTACGAAGGAAACGAGACGGACTATCTGGTGCGCATCATCCGACAGATCAACAAGCAGCCCCTGCTGCTCCACCTTATAGAACTGACACGTGAGCTCTATCGCGATAATGTCAACGACGAGCTCCTGATAGAAAAGCTTGAAGACAAGAAACTGCTCAACGACGCTGCACGACTGATGCAAGTGCTCAGTGAGCAGACCCTTCTTGACGAAGGCTACATGCCTCTCGATCCTAAAGACGACAGGCAGACAGAACACATTCGAAGAATTCTAACAAACCACTTAAAGATATGACAGCAACTCATCATTACGACCCAGAGACGATGCACTATCTCCAGCTGCTCTCTCAGTCATTCCCCACCATTGCCGATGCCTCGACAGAGATCATCAACCTCGAGGCCATCATGGCACTGCCCAAAGGCACAGAACACTTTCTGGCAGACATTCATGGCGAGAGTGAGGCTTTCCGTCATGTACTCAAGAATGCTTCAGGAAACATCAAGCGAAAGGTGAACGAACTTTTTGGCAACAATGTCCGTGAGACAGAGAAGAAGGAACTCTGTACGCTCATCTACTACCCTGAGCAGAAGCTGGAACTCATTAAGGCACGTGAGCCAGACATCGAGGACTGGTATCGCATCACCATCCATCAACTGGTGAAGGTCTGTCGCGATGTCTCATCGAAATACACACGTTCGAAGGTTCGTAAGTCGCTGCCAACAGACTTCTCCTATATCATCGAGGAACTCCTTCACGAGAGTTTGGGCGAAGGCAACAAGGCTGCTTATGTCAGTGTCATTGTTGATACCATCATCTCTACAGGTCGTGCCGATGATTTCATCGTGGCCATCTGTAACGTCATCCAGCGTCTGGCCATCGACCAGCTGCATATCCTGGGCGACATCTACGATCGTGGTCCTGGAGCCCATATCATCATGGATACCCTGCGCCAGTATCACTCGTGGGATATCCAATGGGGCAACCACGATATCCTCTGGATGGGTGCTTCGGCTGGTAATAATGCCTGTATCTGTAATGTGCTGCGACTCTGTCTGCGCTATGCTAACCTCACGACCATCGAGGAGTATGGCATCAACCTCGTACCTCTGGCCACCTTTGCCCTCGAGGCCTATAAGGACGATCCTTGCGAGGAGTTTCTCCCCAAGATCCTCCCAGGCAACTCGATGGACGAGAAGACCCGTCAGCTGACAGCCAAGATGCACAAGGCCATTGCCGTCATCCAGTTCAAGGAGGAAGCAGCTATCTTCGAGCGTCGCCCTGAGTGGCAGATGCAGGATCGCTGTCTCTTCAACCACGTGGACTATGAGAAAGGTATTTGTACCATCGATGGTGTCGACTACGAGATGAAGAGTTGTCACTTCCCCACGGTGGATCCTGCTAACCCCAACGTACTGACACCTGACGAGGCCGACCTCATGCAGAAGCTGCACCACTCTTTCCGCATCTGCGAGAAACTGAAGAAGCACATGCGCACGCTGCTCTCACATGGTTGTATGTACACCGTGAGCAACTCCAATCTGCTCTTCCACGCCAGTTGTCCACTCAACGATGACGGCACGCTGAAAGAGGTGGAGATCTATCCAGGTGTGAAGTATACGGGTAAGGAACTGATGCACAATATCGGCATGATGATTCGTGCTGCCTTTGAAGGTCCCTCTGACGAGTATCCACGCGACTATGCCCGTGACTACTTCCTCTACCTCTGGTGTGGTAAGGACTCCCCACTCTTCGACAAGTCAAAGATGGCCACCTTCGAGCGCTATTTCCTCAAGGACAAGGCCATCTATAAAGAGGAGAAAGGCAACTATTTCAAGTTGCGCGACTCCGAGGAGATCTGCGACCGCATCCTCGATGCCTTTGAAGTGAAAGGTCAGAACCGTCATATCATCAACGGCCACGTGCCTGTTCATGCCTCTAAGGGCGAGAACCCCATCAAGGCTGGCGGCAAGCTGATGGTGATCGATGGCGGCTTCTCTGAGGCCTACCACTCTGAGACAGGTATCGCAGGCTATACTTTGGTGTACCACTCTCGTGGCTTCCAACTGGTACAACACGAACCCTTTACCTCTACACAAGATGCTATCGTACGCGAGATCGACATCAAGTCGACCACTCAGATCATCGAGATGTCTGCTCATCGCATGCTGGTAGCTGATACTGACAAGGGCGAAGAGCTCAAGGCACAGGTAGCCGACTTGAAGGAGCTGCTCTATGCCTATCGTCATGGCATCCTCAAGGAACGCCGCAGATGAAACGCATCAAGTTCCTCATCCTCACATTCTTATGCCCGCTGTTACTGATGGCGGGACATAGAATCCTGAGCCCTCAGATCAAGTCCTTGCAGGCTGTGGTCAATCAGGATTTCATGTCGCCTCCTGTCTTGAGGATGGGAACGGATGATGTGCTGCACATCGCCTTCGACGAACTCTCACACGACTACCATCGCTATACCTATATCCTCGAACGCTGCGAAGCCGACTGGACACCAGCGCAGGATATCTTCGAGAGCGACTGGCTGGCAGGCTTCAATGCCATCGTGATTGATAATCATGAGCCATCCATCAACACCATCATCCCCTATACCCACTACCAGCTGCAGATTCCCAACGACCAGTGCCGACTGAAGATGAGTGGCAACTACCGCCTCTATATCGTCGACGATGAACAGCAGGAGCAGCTGGCCTGTGTGGAGTTCATGGTGACAGAGCAGAATATGTCGCTCTTCATGGAGGCGACAACGAATACCGACATCGATCTCAACACGAGTCATCAGCAACTCGACATCACACTGAACTATGGCAATCTGGTGGTGACGAATCCCCAGGAACAGATCCGGATGGTGGTGCGACAGAACGACAGGGATGACAACTGCCGTCGCGACGTTCCTCCAACCTTTATCCATAACAACGGACTCCGTTGGCAGCATTGTCGCCCTCTCATCTTCGAGGCTGGCAATGAATACCGCAAGTACGAGGTGCTCGATCCGAGTCACCCCACGATGGGCATTGACTATATCCATTGGGATGGAGAGCAGTATCAGGTGTTCCCCTTCATCAGTGAGCCACGCCCCCACTACATCTACGACGAGGATTCGAATGGTGCCTTCTATATCCGCAACAGCGACAACGTGGAGAACGATCTCGCCAGCGAATACCTTTGGGTGAATTATCGTCTGAAGTCACCCACCCTGCCCTCAGGACATATCGTGATTCAGGGACAATGGACCACAGAGGCTTCTAAGACCTACAAGATGACCTACGACGCAGCCACCCAGCTCTATACCGCCAGCATCCTCCAGAAACAGGGCTATTACTCCTATCAGTATCTCTGGCAGGATCAGGATGGCCACCAGCAGTTCCTTCCCTCTGAAGGCAGTTTCTATCAGACGGAGAACCGCTATCAAGCCTATATATATTATAAAGGTACAGAGGACCGGACCTGGCGTCTGGTCAGCTATCGACAATTGATTTTCAAGTAGACTTCCTTATGCCTGATGCTGCTCACGATACTCCTTTGGAGTCATCTGGTGGGTATGGAAGAAGACGGCGATAAAGTAGTTGGGCGTGATAAAGCAACACTCCTTAGCCACCTCGTTAATAGGCTTGTCAGAATGGGCAAGCAAGTCTTCAGCACGTTGCAGCATCATCCTACGGGTCAGCGCACGAGGACTCTTATAGATATTGGCATTCACCAGCGTATAGAAATCCTGTACATTCAGTCCCGACATCTCACTCAAGTTACGCATCGAGAGCTCTTTCTGGTTCGACTTCAACAGACGAGGCATAATCTTTGTCATCATATCGATGAACTCAGGCGACAGATCGTACTGCTGACTCGTCACGCCCATCATCTCATCGGATGACGGCTCAAGCAGTTCACTGGAGTGGTTGCTGCATCGTTCCGCAAATCGTTTGATACGTCTGATCATTCCCACCTCACCACTGTTGCGCATCGCCTTGAGGTTCGTATTCCTCATGTAATAATAGCCATTGATGCCGAAGAGTATCAGCAATACGGCGAGGAAAGCGAGGAACGTACCAGTGGTGCGCCACCAGGGTTCATTCACGTTGATGATCCACTCATAGGGTTTGCTCTCCCATACATCGTGGGCCATAGAGGCCTGCAACTCGATGGTGTAAGAGCCTGGACGCAACGACATCAGTGGCAGATGCAACAATCCCCTCGAGTCCACCATTCCACCTGAGTTATGGGGCGTATACACGCGCCAGTTATCGTCGAGTCCCTTCACACGCACACGATAGCACGACTGCGAAGGACGGAAGTAGTTCAGTGCCGAGAAAGTCAGCGAGATGGAGTTCTGGTCGTAGTTCAGGTCGATTTCCTTCGTACGTGTCAGCGCCTTTTCGAGAATCACGTTACCATCGAGCTCGTCACCCGTCCTGATGGTCACACCATTCACCATCAGACGCACCAGCTTGGGATATATCTGGAAGGGGTAATGGTTGTCGAGGGTCTTCATCGTATTGGGATTGAAGGTGATCACGTGGTCTATCGACTGCATGGCGATGGTACCGTCTTGCAGACAGATGGCCTTGCCATTGATAAACGATTCATTAGGCACATTGTCATACTTGTTGTACGAATTGACGTAGTGCACCTTCTGGTCCTTGAAGATCAGACAGGACACACCATAGCTCGTAGCTACCCAGATATTGTGCTGTTGATCCTCCACGACGGAGTGTATCACGTTGTTCAGCAGACCATCGCGCTTAGTGATGATCTGTGGCAGCACGTCCGTAGTCTTACGATAGAGCTGCAGCCCCTGTGACGTTCCTACCCAGGTCCACCCTCGTGAGTCGCGATAGACACAGTTCACATCCTTATCCCTGAACTTGGCCGACTGCGGCAGGTCATCCATATACTTGGCATAGATCGCAGCCTCACGGTCATTCCAGCTGTAAGCAGTAAACGGGGCCTGATAAGGTCGAGAATAAAGCAATCCTCTGCGCTCCGTTCCTACCCACATACCACCTTGACGATCGAAACATATCACGTTCAGGTTCGTACTGATGGGCTGTCCAGATTCCATCTTCATGATATCGAAGTGGCGCAGGTTGTCACGCCAGGTCTCATACACCCAATAACCATATTCACAGGAAACGAACACCAGCGTGTCGCAACCCTCCTTCATAGCGATGTTGTTCAGGTGGTAGGGTGTACGGAAAATCTCCTTCCACTCACGCTTCTGGACATCAAACAGATTGAGCACAGCTTCCTTCGAACCATTCCTGATCTGGTAGAACTTGGTCTTGTCCTGTAGCAGCACAGAGCTTTTATTATAAATAGGTATATCCTTCTCGCCGTAGGCCCTACCCTCGTAGACCTGTTTCTCCGTCTGCAAGTCAATCATCTCCAGCATACCGTTCTCATAGAACAGCATCAACAGCTTCTCGTCGAATACCTCGAGATCCTGCAGGTTCAGGTCGCGCCTGATCTTCAGCGTCTTCTTGTTCTCCACGTTGAAGAGCCCGTCCTGCGTCAATAGCCACACAATGCCGTAGCTGTCCACGAACATGTCCTGCACCTTTTTCTCCATACCAAACTTGGCGAACTCATCCTCAATGGCGCTCACGAATTGCTCTGTCGTCAGATTCACACAAGTCACGTTGTGCGTGTTCTTTAGCCACAGGTGGTGATATTTATCGAAATAGAGGTGATAGTTGCCATGATAGTTGGGCAGTGGATAATAGCTCTCGTTGGCTGCATCGATATAGCTGAATCCTTGTCCATCATAGAAGTTGATCTGTCCCATCGTCGTGATGACCATGCGGCCTGTACGGGTACAGGTGATGGTGTGCGCACTGTTATCGGCCAGACCGTCAGCTGCACTGTAGTTCCTGAAATATCGCTTCGACAGCTCTGCCATCGAAGGCGTTCCAGTCATCAGCAGCGACAGGAGTAATATGGTTACCTTAGTCCAAAGTTTCATATATCGATATGACTTATCGCTGCAAAGTTAGGGAAAAACATCGGTATTTCCAAATTTTTCGTCTAAAAACAGGTTGTTTAGCTAAAATTGTATAAAATCCGAGAGCGAAATGAAGTAAATCAAGAATTATTTGTATCTTTGCATTCGGTAAACAACTAAGCATTACTTTTTATTAATTTATACAAAATGAACAACGTACCTAAAATTAAAGTTGGAATCGTCGCCGTATCTCGCGACTGCTTCCCTGAGTCATTGGCAGTTAACCGTCGTAAGGCCGTTATCGCTAAGTATGTAGAGAAATTCGATGCTGCTGACATCTATGAGTGCCCCATCTGTATCGTTGAGAGTGAGATCCACGCTCAGCAGGCACTGGCCGATGTTCAGAAGGCTGGATGTAACGCCCTCGTAGTATACCTCGGCAACTTCGGTCCTGAGATCTCTGAGACCATGATTGCTGACTGGTTCCAGGGCCCAACCATGTTCTGCGCTGCAGCTGAGGAGACACAGAACAATCTGATCGATGGTCGTGGTGATGCCTACTGTGGTATGCTGAACGCCAGCCAGGCTCTGTCGCTGCGCAAGACTCGCGCTTATATCCCAGAGGAGCCCGTTGGCGACGCTGCACAGTGTGCTGAGATGATTCACGAGTTCCTGCCTATCGCTCGTGCTATCGTAGGTCTGCAGAACCTGAAGATTATCAGCTTCGGTCCTCGTCCCAACAACTTCCTGGCTTGTAACGCTCCTATCCGTGCGCTCTATGATCTCGACGTGGAGATTGAGGAGAACTCAGAGCTCGACCTGCTCGAGGCTTTCCAGAAGCACCAGGGCGATCCTCGCATCGACGATGTTGTGAAGGAAATGGCTGCTGAGCTGGGTCACGGTAACAAGATTCCTTCAGTTCTGCCTAAGCTGGCTCAGTACGAGCTGACACTGACCGACTGGATTGAGGCTCACAAGGGTTCTCGTCAGTTCGTGGCTATGGCCAACAAGTGCTGGCCTGC
>JAFSNR010000190.1 GCA_017443345.1 Prevotella sp. | reverse complement strand
TTTGGCTGCGGCTATTGAGACCTACAGCACAGTGGAAGAAACTGTTGATGCTTACAAGACAGCTATTTCAGCCCTTACAGCTGCCACTACAACCTTCACTGGTGCCAAGGCTGACTACGAAGCACTGGTTGCTGCCAAGGCTGCTAATGCAGAGCGCAGCTATAAGTATGCTGATGCCGACAAGAAGGCCGCTGCAGAGGCTACTCTGACTGTCGAGGCTACCTCTGCTGCCGATGCCGCGGAGAAGGCTGCTGCAATCTGGACTGCCTTCCGCAAGTATGCCGACTCCCACGCTCTGGCCGAGGGTGTTGAGGGCGCTATCAATATGACCGCCCAAATTGTGAACCCGAATGCTGAAGAGGCCATTGCAGAGCCTTGGACGCTTGTGAAGGGTGAAGGTTCAGGCGGCGCTCTGCAGATCCTGGACGGTGAGCCTCTCACGGATGGTGACGGCAATACCTATAAGTACTTCGATGGTGGCAACTGGGGTGCCAATGCTTGGGACGTAGCTCTGAAGCAGACCATCACCCTGCCCGCAGGTAAGTATATGATTACTGCTTCCGGCCGTGCTTCCGGCGACGTTCAGTTGTCGTTGCTGGTCGGTGAGGAGAAAACTCCTATTCCTGCTATCGGAGCCTCCGGCGGTCTCTTCGGAAATGGCTGGGACGATGCTAGCAAGGAATTTGAGCTGGCAACGGAAAGCGACGTCGTAATTGGTGTTCAGGGTGTGACCAGTGTTGTTCACAACTGGATGTCCTTCACACGCTTCCGTCTGGTATGCTTGGAGAAAATTGAAGTGCCCGCTGTTGTCCTCAACGCTCCGACACTCAATGCAGAAGCTGGTACACAGGCTGAGCCTAAGATGTATCCCGGTGACTTCAAGCTGAAGATCAACTTCAGCGCTGACAACCTCGAAGCAAACGGCTACAAGGCCGAAGACCTGAAGGTGAAGGTGGCTTTGATGGTATCTGGTGACCTGCCAGAGAACATCATGAGTATGCAGTCTGAGACAGCCCACCGCGTCCTCCCGACCCAGCCATTCTACATTGACCTCGGTGAAACCGACTTCCCCGTAGAGCTGAAGCAAGGCTATGTCTATCAGAACATCGCCGTCGTGTCAGCTACACTCGTGAAGCCCGCTACTGAAGAGACTGAAGAGGAGGAAATCGCCACCTATGCTGGTGCTCCTGTACAGCTCCACTGGATTGGCATCGCTCCTGCTGTGAAGTTCACTGTCGCAGCTAACATCGAGTCTGGTACAGCAGAAGAGCCTGGCACCTCAAAGGGCTTCACAACTGTTGAAGCAGGCTCTGAGTTCAAGCTCCTTGTTTCCGCAGAGAACCTCGAAGCCAATGGCCTCAATCCGGAGGAACTCACTATCGAGATTGGTACGCTGATGGAGGCTATGTATGATGCTCCAAGCTGGCCAATGGGTGCTGAGCATAGCCAACGCATCATGAAGCAGAACGTTGTCGTTCCCTTCGCAGAAGAGATCGTTCTCGAGGATGTGGTGTTCGACAAGAACTTCCCGTTCATCCAGAGCATCAACCTCATGGGCTTAACCCTCAAGAAGGGCGATACCCCCATCGCAGCGATTGACGAGGCTTTGGTAGTTCGCTTCATCGAAGTGTATGAGAACGGTGTTCCTGTTGGCATCAAGGGTATCGCTACCGCAGGCGAGAAGGCTTCCATCTACGATCTCTCTGGCCGCAAGGTGGAGAAGATGCAGCGTGGTGGCATCTATATCGTCAACGGCAAGAAGGTTTCTGTAAAGTAAACCTTTAACCCTATACACATGGAAAGGGCGGCCACACGGTCGCCCTTTCTTCTGTTCGCCCGACATGAATTATCTTTGGACACGAATTACCACAAATTACCACAAATTATATTCACTAATTGAAGTTTAGGTTATTGACAAAAACCTTAAAAACACCGCTTGCGCGGCAAAAAACATTAAAAATCTTTTCTGTGCGTAGGCGGTGAAATGAATTGGCTCACTGCTTCGGCAGTGTGCCGTAGAAGGTTCTGTGGTCGCCCCGCTGTTTTTTTATGCGTGCGCGCGTACTTTTTTATAAAAAATCTTGCCGCGTCCGCAGAAATCACTACCTTTGTGCCCGAATAGGCATAATTTTCAATCATTATGTGCACGATTACGCTCTCTTACGACCCCAATAACGAAGTGGCCATCCGCCAGCTTACTGACCTACTCAATACAGGTCAGTTTGTTACTGACGAGGAAACGAAACAGCGACTACATATCACAGACATCTACTCCTCTGAACAGGATGATCCGATAGATTACTCTGATCCCTGGCTCTATGAGGAGCATAGTGACTTGCCGTCAGTTTCGGAGGAGGTTAGAGATCTTCTAACAGCAGACCCTAATGGCACAATGTCTATCGAAAAAGCCCTTGACATCACCCTGAAGGCTGTGGAATATGAATACTCTTTGCCATGAGATACGTAATTCGTAACAGGTCTTACGCTTATTCCATTTCCGATGACACCATTATTATCGAAGATGCCTGTCATGAACAGAATATGCATTAATGAAAAAAACTTTTTAATTAACTATATTATTAACTAAATCTTTCATTTATGAAACATTTCTATTCTAAGCTAAAACTCTTCCTCGTGGCGCTCTTTGCGCTCGTGGGAACGGGGGCTTGGGCTATTGATGTAAAGATTGCCGATACCTCTAGCGGTCTTCCTCAGGCTGCAGGTTTTGGTACTTTCTCAGGCCAAGTCTTCACAACAGCTGATGGATCTGGTTTGGCTGGTGTAACTGTGACGGCCGAATCAGGTGTCACGATTGGCGAACAAGTTGTCAATGTAGCCAATTATGGAAACTGCTTTAAACTGGTGACAGCAGCTGCTGCTACTGACTACCGTATTACGTTGGCAGCTCCAGCAGGTTATTTTATTAAGAGCTATTCTCTGCAATGTTCGGCAAATACTAAGAATGCTGTTCATACCCTTACGTCAGAGGATGCCGCTGTTTCTGTCGTGGCGAGTGCGCCTGTTTATAACACACCTACAGGACCTAAGCCATTTGTAGTTGACGGGCTAAACGCGCAAACCACCTATTTTACAATTAGTACAGCCAATCAAGGTAACACGCTTTACCTGCCCTCTTTTATCATCCAGGTTTATCCAGAAGGTACTAAGTTCGTAAATGTTACCTATGAACTTTACGAGTCTGATGGAACGACCCCAATAGGGTCTGAAGTTATAGAGCAGGTAGCAAATAGTGCTATTGAAGTGCCTTCATCTCTGATGACGGGTTTCTACTACGACTTTGCCACCGAAGGCTCCATTGGTGAGACAGACTGCACGATCAAGGTCATTCGTACGTTCAAGGCAGGCATCGTTAGCGATATTGCCAACTTGAGCAACAGCAAGGCTTATAAACTTACTACAGCGCGCGGGTCGTTAGGAACCAATGGAGTACAAATGGTATCTACCAATGGAACCACATATAGCGCAAGCAATTTTGCTCTTCTCAACTACAAGGATAATTATTATCTCTATAGTATTGCAGATTCTAAGTTCGTTGGTAATCCTACGACGATTAATGAAGTACAAAATCAACCGGCTCTTACGGATGATTTAAGCAATGTCACTCCTGTATCTTTCTCCCTTACCTCTGCTCCTCTTTATTATATGGGAATGGGTAGCTATGGAGTGAATGTATCAAACTATGCGACAGGTATCGTTGTCAATACATGGACAACCCGTGATGCGGGAAACCAGTATGTCATTGAAGAGGCTGGTGACTTCGATTCCAAGGATGCTATGGCAGCTATCTATGAGTATTTCCGTCTGTTTGCAGATGGCAAGTACTATATTAATAATGTAGGTACTGGCAAGTATCTGGCAGCAGGTGCTAACTGGGGTACTCACGCCGTCGTCAATGCCGACGGTCTGGATTATGACATCAAGATGGCCGAAGGCAAGTACACCCTTGACTCTCAGGTTTCCAATGGCGGTGTGAAAAACTTCCTGAATGGTGAGTGGAACGATGGCGTTGCCTTCGGTTGGACATTCAATGAAGTTAGTGAAGGCGTTTACACCATCAGCGACGGCACGAATTTCCTGACCGCCGGTGAGAATGGTGTCGTAACTCTGGCAGCTGACGCTACCGTTGATGCTGCTAAGTGGACACTGAAGACCCTGGAAGACCGCATTGCCGAATTAGCAGCAGCTACCGCTGAGGCTCCTGTAGATGCAACATTCCTTATCCAGAATGCAAACTTCGGTCGCAATGACCTGCGTAAGAGTGCATGGACAATGGATGCCAGCAACCAGAACCTCTCTGGTGGCGAGGATAATAATGGTTCTGTTGGCAACAACTGTGCTGAGTCTTTCCACTCAACCTTTACGCTGAGTCAGGCACTGACCAATGCTCCTGCAGGTAAGTATAAGATGACAGCCCAGGGATTCTATCGCCAGGATGATGGCGCTATCGAGGACCTTCCTGTCTTCTATGCTAACGACAAGACGGCAAACTTCCCAGCAAAGACAGGTTCT
>JAFSNR010000189.1 GCA_017443345.1 Prevotella sp. | reverse complement strand
GGGCGAGGTCGGCCTTGATCAGCTCCGCCGACAGGCGGGCATGGTCTTCTTTCAGTAGTTCTAAATCCTTTTTCATCTTTTTTCTGTTAACAGACACAAAAAAACGGCCCGACATCGTTTTAATGTCAGACCGCCGCAAGGGGATATTTCGTAAGTTGATCAGTATTCTATCAGGTCAAGCCCCTGATCACGATAGAACGGAAACTTCTGATCGCTGGAAAGCAGTGTCAAATGCTCGGTGATAGCATGGGAGATAATAACATGGTCAGAGGGATCGCGATGATCCATGGCCTCATTGAGCTGAAGCTTACCATAGGTATAGCCCACATCTCGACGCAACGGCAAGAACTCAATGTTCAGATCCTGCTCAACGGTCGTCAACACATCATCAGCCGTCTTCCAGTACTTGGAGAGCAGCTCCTTGTTGTTGAAGTGGACTACAATCTCTCGCATCGTCTCGAAACTGGCAAAGAGTTGATTATTTGGATCTTCAATCAGTTCCTGTGCTCCGCGATCAAGATTGTCCATATCCGTCAGAAGGTCGAATACCACACAAGAATCAAGCAACAGTCTCATGGATTGATGATTTTCTGACCGTCCCTATAACTCTTGCATTGTGCCTGCAACTCAGGGCTGACAAGTTCTATCATCCACTTATGAGACCGTGCAAATTGGGCAGTTCTCGATATCCGCTTCTTAGTTGCTACATTGGTCGTTTTTGCTTCCATAATATCACCATTTAATATTCTGGGGGCAAAGATACGACATTTTTCTGAATCCACCAAGAGATTGGCAGATTTTTTACGCTTGCGGCGTGTTCTGTGTCAGTAAGTCAAAGATCACTTGAGCCGAAAGCAGAGCCATGCTCGCATGAGCTATGCCGAGGCGATGGTGATTTTCGAGGCAAAGCCTCAGATATCGCTTTTTTTATTTATACTCGGCGGGCCGGTTGCGGGCCTGCCCACCGAGTGCACAAAAAGAACCGTCCCTGTTGTGTCCCTCCTTCTGTCCGGGTGAGAGGTCAGGGATGGTCAGCAGCACCAGCAGGTTGTCGATACCCTCCTGCAAGGACTGCACCTCACTGAGCACCGCCGTCATCACGTCCTGCGTATTCTGGGCCTTGGCAGCCACCTGTTCGCGGGCCAGGTTGGCCTTGATCAGCTCCGCCGACAGGCGGGCATGGTCTTCTTTCAGTAGTTCTAAATCCATTTTTTCCTTTTTCAGTTTATATTTGAACGGAACTGACACAAAAACAAAACGGCCCGACATCGTATAATGTCAGACCGCCGCAAGGGTAATAAACAAAATCTCCTGAAATTACTGGTTGCTACCAGTATAGTTCTCTTCCTTCTTGTCTTGAATCAGGAAGTACGATACTCCAATGACTGCCATTATCAGTACCGCTATTAACATCACATTTGCTGGCATAATTATCTCTTTTTACGTTTCTCTTTATCATCATCTTTATATAGGAGCAGACCTCCGACCGTTATGGTCACGACAACCACGATTGGAATCAGATATGAATACCACTCCCAGTTCTGCACATCGCTGAACCATGTGGCCAGCAAGACTGCTGTCACGATATACTTGGCAATATCAAGCAGCAAGTCTGCAAATTTTTCTTTTCTCTTCTTGTTCATCGCCTGCAAAGTTACGACAAGTTTTTGAGACTTGCAAGCTTTTCGGCAGAAATTTCTTCTTGCGGCGTATTATGTGTCAGTAAGTTAAAGAACGCTTTTCATTTTTTTATTTATACTCGGCGGGCCGGTTGCGGGCCTGCCCGCCGAGTGCACAAAGAGAACCTGTTGTGTCCCCCTGTTGTGTCCCTGTTGTGTCTTAAAAAGGAGGTCGCTGAGCCTTGCTTCTTCAGGTAAACCTGATGATAAGCGAACACTGGCCGGATATTGTTGCTGTTGGTCTTATTGTTGTTGTTCCAATTGCTATCGTTGAAGTTCCAACCGTTGTTGTTGTTCTCCGTAGTAGACCAATAGTTACCAGAGATGATGCCGCCCGTGTTGCCTTTACTGGCCGTAAAACCAGTCGACGGCCCTTATTATCAGGAATACAGCTCACTCCGCCGAGCCTTAACCAGGCGGACTCTCGCAAGCGAATTCAGAATCTCCATCCTTTTGGCTAGCGACACATCCTTTTTGTCGTTGGAGCCGTTGCTTCAGGCTGTTGACAAACAACATGGCATCCATCGGCGTGGCCATTGACAGGTCGAAATGCCTGACAGCATCCTCCAGCCAAGAATCAGTGGTCGCGTGATACGCTACAGATGAACGATCATGAACCCTAAATTCTGGCTGTCCCCCTGATTCAGGCTTCGGCTCAGAGACCATCGACAGGTCGGGCGTGCCGTCAATGCCATGGAATTTCCAAGTCTTGCCGTCAATCGGTTCCATCTCGCCGCCCGCATCGCGAACCCGGTCGCGCACGGAGTCGAAGAGGTCAATGGGGAATCCCAGCACAAGCACCTCACCCATCTTGCGCTGCTTTCTGCGCACATGGTATCCCGTAATCCGTGACAGTGCGAACGCCCCATTGCCATAGGCATGATAAAAACGTCCTATAAGAATCAGGAAGAACTCACTATTCCCCGCTTGTTCCTGTTTGTCAAGTACCTCTTTCTCTGTCATGATGCTTTTACTTCTATTGTCTCCTTGATTTTCTTTCTTACTGTCAGTTTCACTTTGCGGTCGCGCTTACAAATATACACATATTGGTACCATAATGGCGACAATCGGTTGAGAAACCGTCTGAAATGTCGTCCCGATTGGAAGTGCAGCATCATGCCCATATAAGAATTGACCACGGCTACAAATTTTCGAACCTCGTCTTCTGTCAGCAGCCTGCCACTCTCCACCAAATGGTTCTGATGAAAAAGCTTCCTATGAAAGTTGCCCATCGTCCTGCTTGAGATATACTTACGCCCGGGCTTGATGACACTGCCAACAAACCTCACGCCCTTGGCACAGTGCTGGAGGTAAGTCTTCCTGGGGTGTAATGTCAGTCCTTGTGTCTGAAGCCATTCGCTGATAAGTCCACGCACCTCCAACAGTCGTTCCTTCGACGGATGCACCAGCACCATATCATCGACATAACGGCCGTAGTGCACTATACCCCAATCCTCCGTAATGAGATGATCGAGCGGATCGAGATAGAGCAGTGCCAGCAGTTGTGAGGTCAGGTTGCCGATGGGCAAACCGTGGAGACCGTCGGTACCAAAAAGGCTTTTGTTTGCTGGTAGCCCCTCCCAACACTTGGGAGGCATCTTACGGAAACAGTTCTTCTCAGGACGGTTATAGATGGTCTTCCTGAGCATGTACTCCAGCAAATCCAGGTCGTTGCCGTCATATCGCTCATAAAGGAATGTCATGATACGATGATACAGTACATGTTTGTCCATCGACATAAAAAATCCCTGAATGTCGAGCTTCATGACCCAGCAGTCCTTCGTATAGTTCTCGGAGCACTGACGGATATGATCTTCCACCCTCTGTATGCCGAAGAGGGTCCCCTTGCCCTTCTGGGTGGAATAGCTATCAATCAGGAACTGCTTCTCCAATAGCGGATAGATGCGTCGCGCTATCAAGTGATGCACCACGCGGTCGCGGAAGTCGGCTGCGAAGATCTCACGCTTAACGGGCAGATTAACAACAAACACGATGGAGCGTTGGGGTTCATACCGACGTTCGTTCAGTTCTTGCCACAACTCTATACACTCCTTCTCATAGTCGAGTTCGAATGCCAGGGCATTTGCCGTGTTGCGCTTTAGGCGACGGCAATCGAAATAGGCCTCAATCACTTCCGCGAGGCTGAGTTCACAGAGGGGCTGGCCCCCCGCGCGGTTTTCTGTTTCCAACCCGTTGCCTGCCGTCCGATGGAGTCGAGCAGGCTGATCAGCTCCACATAACGGCCCGACGAGATCGCTTTCTGCCGATAGACCACCCTGAGCAGCATCAGTAGCTGGCGATAGTCGATCAGCAGGTCGGTAAGCACCTGCTCCCGCACCTCCTGCGACATGTTCGCCCGATAGACCTGACCCAGCAGATCCAGACACAGATCCACCATCCGCGTCCCCAGCGAGTAGCGAAAGAACTTCGGCAGTTCCTTCGACAGGCCTACCAGTTTCTCCAGCAGATCGTATGCCGACTTGAATATCGGCAGGTCTTCCGATTGTGCCATTTTTAGTCATCTTTTTCATTCTTAATTATAACAAAAGAAGAGCCTCTCGGCCTTGCTTCTTCAGGTAAACCTGCTGATAAGCGAACACTGGCCGGATATTGTTGCTGTTGGACTTATTGTTGTTGTTGTTCCAATTGCTATCGTTGAAGTTCCAACCGTTGTTAGAATTGTTCTCCGTAGTAGACCAATACCAATCAGAGTCGATGCCGCCCGTGTTGCCTTTACTGGCCGTAAAACCAGTCGACGGCCCTTATTATCAGGAATACAGCTCACTCCGCCGAGCCTTGACCAGACGGACTCTCGCAAGCGAATCCAGGATCTCCACCCCCTAACGGCGGAGAGGCTCTCCGAAATCCTCAACCCTTGCCCCGCTTACACAGGGGCTGGGGTTTCGGATGGTCTTAGCGACCGCTTTACATGCGGTCGTCCTGATTACCTCGTCCCTTGACGGTCGCTCTTACGGGCGACCGAAAAGAGGCAAAGAGGTGAAGAGGTCAGAAAGCGAACACTGGCCGGATATTGCCGCTGTTGGACTTACTGGCGTTGGTGGTGCCCCAACTGCTACCGTTGAAGTTCCAACCGTAGCTAGAACTGAACTCCGTAGTAGACCAATACCAACCAGAGAGCGCAGTAAACCCGGTAACACCGCTCAGTGACGTGTTCAGTGACGCATACCCGCCAGAACCTACGCCTATAGCCTCCCAGCTAGTCTTCTGCAAATTCATCCAGTCGGTTACTATAGTACCACTGTTCTTCAACGTTGTAACAGCACTAATAATATCGGCTGTAAAGTTACCATTTGCTGAAATCACGTCCGCATTGCCCCAATTCTGGCTGGCAGCATTGCACAAGGCTATGGCCACACCCTTCGTCGGAGTCTTGTTCTGGTGAGCAGACGTTGACGATGTACCACTCGAAGCAGTATTCAAAGTCGTTGTTCCTAACCATGCCACAGCCGCAATGGCTGTACCTGCACAAGTTATACCTGAAGATGGGTGAACTTTGCCGTGAGAACAAATCAGACTTCCCACAGTCGCAGATGACAATGCACTACCATTACAGGTCACAATAGAGAACGTCTTGCTGGCCGAACCGGTGTAGTTTCCTTTACCAGTCACGGTAACAGTAGCGGTGTTAGTACCCGCAGCAGTGTTGTTGCTGTAACTGTAGTCGAAGTCAGTTCCTGATACCAGGTTCACATTACCATCGCTACCCTTTACCGTGACAGTCGGCGTAGGTGTTATCGCACTGCCTGTATACAACTGATCAGCAATTGAACTGAACGTAGTATAGCCGTTGTTACTACTGTTGGAAGTTTGCATGGTCAGCGCACTGACAGTCACAGGGCATGAAGCCGTAGAGAATCCGCTTGAGACACCAGCCGTTGGCCATACATAGATCGTAGTACTACCTACACCTGCCGGAGTGACAGTGATCGGACCTGTACCAGAAACCGTTGCCACAGAGGTATTGGCACTCATACTTGTCCATGCCGTACCGACAACCGACGGCGTTATTGATCCCGTACCGCTACGGAAAGTTAGTGACAGGCTTGTGGGCGAGAGTGTCGGCGCATCGCCGCCACCACCACCAGCGTTGATGGTCACCTCACCCGATTCGACATTCCAGTCAGAGATGTCGACGGTGCTGGTGGTGACGTTCGTACCGTTGAGCGTGATGTTCATCGTGTACTCATTGGCACGGGCGAATGCCTTGGCAGAGCCGAAACTGTAGGTGATAGTCTGGGCAGCACCGCTGTTGTAGCTGGCATTGATCTCCAGGAATGCACCGTTCTTACTCTGAGGGGGGAACACACCGCACAGTACCTTGTCGGCTGCATCAGAGGCAGATGTCAGCGAACCGCTGAACAGAGTAATGTCGGTGGCACTACCGCTAGCTGCACTGAGGTTGAAGCCGGTCACGGCATTTGTGGACTTCACCTCGGAAACGGTCACCTGAGGCAGAATGCTCTTCAGTTTCACAGCTGTCACCGTCACACCTGATGCCAATGTCAGCGACACTTTCACCTTCGACATGACGTGGGTGAAGCTGAGGTTGGCAGCTTGGGTGACGCTGCTGCCACTACGGGTACAGGTAGCACTGTTGGCCACCATCAGGTCGCTCAGACAGTAGTTGGCCTCAGACTGCTGATTGGCATTCACTGAGAAGTTAGTCAGGCTGACATTGGGATACCAGCCGTAGACGTTAACGGTGCTGACACCAGAGGGGAACGACGGTGGTGTGGCTGGAGCCGTAATCGTCGTGGCATTGGTGATGGTATAGTCGAACGGCGAGTAGGTGCCGTCGTTGGCATCGACCATCACGCGCACCTTTGAACTGCTGCTCTCCGATGTGGTCAGGCTGAAGCCGGCCGTACTGTTATCGAGACCGTCGGCAGCACGGGTGAGCGACTCCCGACCAGTGTCGCTGAACGAGGCCGTCACCTCGACCTTCGTGCTGTCGGAGAATATCTGTGTCACCTCCTCGGCGCAACCCACGACTGCCATGACTGCCAGAGCAGCCATGGAGCCGAGGACGCTCCTCTTGATCATTTTTTCTTTCTTTTCCATATATTTTCTTTTTTGATGTTAGATTTTACAAAGTCTTATCAGGGGTGAGGTCACCGCTTCCGCCATCGGTCCAGTTGCCCACATTCGGCGATGCCGTCGGTGAAGGCGGTGCCGTGATGGTGATGTTGTAGCTGGCCGTCTTTGTGGCGTACGTGTAGTTCGCACCGTCGGTTACAGTACACGTGACGGTAGCCGTACCGGCTGCGGAGCCGATGGTCACCTCACCCGTCGTCGTGTTGACCTCAGCGTCGGTGGTTCCCTTCGTGATGGAGTATTCCACCGAACCGGCAGTACCGGTGTTCGTGACAGCCTGCGTGAAGTTGGCCTCACCAATCTCCTTGTTGTAAGAAGCAGTGCCGAAGCTGATGGTGGCCGCCTTCTTGGCCATAGTCACAGCCACCTTGTCGGGAGCCGTGTCGCTATGACTGGCATCGCCCTCCACATAGTACCATACGTAGTAGTCGCCTGCGTCGGTTGCCTCGGGGATGCTCGTCGAGTAGCTTTCCGATGCGGCCGAGTTAGTGCCCTTGGCGTACTTCACCGTTCCGCCAGTAGCCGTACCGGCATTGACCAGTGCCTGTGCCGAACCGCTGTAGGTGAGCTCCTTGGCCGTCGGGGCACTGTCAAGGGTGGCGGCGGGCTTGCTGCTGACGGTTACGGTATAGGTGGCGGTCGTCACGGCGTAGCTGTAGTTGTCGCCGTCGGTGACGGTGGCGGTAATCGTTGCCGTACCAGTCGTTGAACCGATGGTAACCGCTCCGGTAGAACTGTTGACATCAGCGATACTGGAGTTACTCGTAGAGTAGGTCACAGCACCGTCGCCAGAGTTCGTCACGACCTGCGTGAAGCCGGCATCGCCCACCGTCTTGTTGTAGCTGCCGGTGGCGAAGCTGATCGTACCGGCTGCCTTGGCGATGGACACAGATACCTTGTCGGGCGCACTGTCGGTATAGCCGGAGTTACCCGCAGCCTTATACCATACGTAGTAGGTGCCTGCACCCGTGCCCTCAGGAATGGAGGCCGACCAGGCAGAGGTAGCCGCCGAACTGTTGCCGGTAGCATACTGCATCGTGCCGTTCGCAGCCGTACCGGCATTGACCAGCGCCTGCGGACTGCCTGTATAGGTGAGCGGCGTGATGGCCGTTGGCGGTGTGGTGACGGTAGCGGCATTGGCCGTCACGGTGACGTTACAGGTGGCCGAACCGCCGCCGGGGATGGTAGCCGTGATGCGGGCCGTACCAGCCGTCAGACCAGTCACCAGACCTGTGCTTTCATTGACGGAAGCTACTGTGGGTGCACTGGACTCGTAGGTCACGGTCTTGCCGATCGGCGTGGTTGTAGCTGTCAGGGTGTACGACTCACTGGCATTGAGTGACAGGCTCGTCTTGTCGAGCGAGAGCACTGTCGGAACGACGGTGACGTCACAGGTGGCCGTATGACCCGACTCGGTGGTGACGGTGATATGCGTCAGACCGGCCGCATTGGCAGTCACGAGACCCGCGTTGCTGACCGTAGCCGCTGCGGTGTTCGACGATACCCAGGTGACGGGTCTGTCAGCAGGCGAGGTGGTCGCCGTGAGCTGTTCGGTCTCGGTGGCGTAGACCGTGGTACTCGTCTTGTTGAGCGAGACGGTCACGTCGGGCGTCGACGGTGTCGTCACGGTGACGGCGCACTGGGCCGAACCGGCTGCCGAGGTAGCGGTGATGATGGTCGTACCGGCAGCCACCGGTGTGATGGTGATCGACGAGGCCCCGTTGACCTCACCGCGCGTTCCGCCTCCGGCTGCCGCGATGGTAGCCACACCGTCGTTGCTGTTCGTCCAGTTGACGGTCTGTCCGGCGGGCTGCGTGGTGGCGGTCAGCGTCTGTGCGCCACCGTTGAGGGCCATGGTCAGGCTCGAGCCGAGACTCAGGGTCACGGGGGCGTCGATGGCCAGGTTGCCCGGCAGCCAACCCTCACCGTTGACCACGTCGCCGTCGTCCCAAGGCGTAATGTCGGCATCGAACTTCACGGAGTTCATGCCCAGGTGGAGCTTGATAGTGTACTTCTTGCCGCAGTCGAGTCCGCTGGTGGCACCGCCGAAGAGGATGTCCTTGGTGATCTTGTTCTCGATGCTCACGCCGTGGGTCGTACCGTCGCTGATATAGGTAGAGAGGTGGGGATTGGTGGTCTCCACGTCGTAGACGATGGTGACGGTCATCTTCTCACCCGTCGGGATGACGTAGACGCACTTGTCGAGATCATTGGAGTTGAAGAGGTTCACCGCCGTGTGGGTGACACCGGCCGTCGCAGAGCTGTTCTGGATGATGGCATCGTTGAGACCCGACGGGATCTCGTTGGTGGCCTCGGCATTCGCCGAACCCTCACGGCCGTCGCGGCGACCGTCCTTCACGGTGACACTCTCGCCGAAGGGCAGGTCGGTGGTCCCGGCATAGTCGAGCCACAGGGCCTTGTTGGCCACGGTGTTGTTCAGGTTGAGCGCACCTTTCAGGGCGATGCCCGTGAACGAGATCGAGCGCACGTAGATCTTCGTACCGTCGGCGATGTCGCCGCTGGCATCGTGGGTCAGCCCGTCGGCGTCGGCATCGATCTGGACGTTGAGCTGCGAGAGGGCATGCTTGAAGGTGAACGTCATCTTCTGGTCGACACCCTTCGGGTGCTCTACGTCGAGCCAGGGCAGACCCGTGGTCATCGACTGTGAGCCGTTATTCTGGATCCTGTTCCAGGAGGCCTGGTCGCAGACGCCCCAGCAGAGATCGACGCTCTTTGTGGGATCGAACGAGGCGATGTACTTCACGATGGGGTCGCCCGCCGTCGTGTTGCGCGAGAAGCCGGTGATGCCCCAGGACGCTTCGCCGTCGACACTGCCCGAGGCGGGAGAGCTGTGGTGGACGTAGGGGGCATAGGCGAAGAACGTCACCTTGTCCTCGTCGTCGCTGCCCGCGTCGGAGCCGTACTCGTTCGGCCAGTACATCACGGGCGTGTACTGCCAGTTGCCTCCGCTGTAGAAGACACCCTGGTTGTACATGAAGTTCGGGATGTAGGTCTGGTCGTACTTCTTCAGGTCGGTGTAGTAGGCGAACACGCCGAAGCCGCCGAGGTCGCCCTGCGCCTGCTGCAGCTGGTCGATCGTCAGCGTACCGGCATATCCGGCGCGGGTGACGGCACGGTTGGCGTAGGCATTGAAGCCCACGGCGTACTTGCCGTCGGAGGTCGCCCCGACGGGCGGCTTGTCGCCCAGCGACTCACTGTCACCGGCGGCACAGCCCACCATCAGCACCGACATCATCAGGTAAAACAATATTTTCTTGTTCATAGATCTTCCTTTTAGTTAGACTTTTCTCACAGTAGGGACAGTCCCCGTTGTGAGATTTAAGGCTCTACGGGAGTGTTGGATGGCAGCCAGCCCTCACCGTTAATTGCCTCACCTTCCCAACCTGTGACTGCAGCCTCATACTTCACGGTGTTCATGCCGAGATGGAGTTTCACAGTGTAGGTGTTGCCGCTGACGAGACCGCCAGCCGGTGTGAACGTGATCTGCTTTGAAATTCTGTTCTCAATGCTCGAGCCGTGGGTAGTACCATTGCTGATATAGGTGGGCAGATCTTCATTGGTAGTCTCCACATCGTAGACGATGGTCACGGTCATAGCCTCACCAGTAGGAATCACATAGACTGCATCGGCCAGCTGGGCAGCAATCTCTCCTGCAGTGGGATTTTCAGGATCAGCGATCGTTGAAACTGGCTTGAAGAGGTTCACTGCAGTTTTGACCACACCTGGGGTTACCGCATCCGTCTGGATGATAGCAGGATTCAGACCACCAGGCAACTCATTGGTAGCTTCAGCACCTGAGCCACCCTCGCGACCATCACGGCGCTGGTCCTTCACGGTAATACTCTCGCCATAAGGAAGATCGGTAGAACCTGAGTAGTCCAGCCACTGGGCTACGCCTGCCGTAGCGTTGTTCAGGTTGAGCGATCCTTTCATAGCGATACCAGTGAAAGAGATGCTGCGCACGTAGATCTTGGTTTCAGCGGCGACCTCACTGCCTGCACCATGAGTCGCGTTGTCGATGTCGGCATCAATCTGTACGTTGAGCTTGGCCAAGGCGTGCTTGAAGGTGAACTTCAGTTTTTGGTCAACACCCTTCGGATGCTCCACGTCGAGCCAGGGCTTTCCCACTGTCAGGGTCTGGTTTGTGTTGCCCTGGATCTTACCCCATTCGGCCTCTGAGTCTCCAACGACACCCCAGCAGAGGTCTACGGACTTGGCGGGATCAAACGAGGCGATATACTTCACCATCGGGTCGCCAGCATTGGTATTACGTGAGAAACCCGTGATACCCCAGGTGGCATCACCAGAAACGCTACCTGCAGCAGCCGAGCCTGTCTCTACCCAAGGAGCGTAGGCGAAGAAACTCACCTTGTCCTCGTCGTCGCTCTGCGCATCGGAGCCGTACTCGTTAGGCCAGTACATCACAGGAGAGTAAGTCCATGCACTCGTACCGTCATAGCTGACATGGGTGTTGTACATGAAATTGGGTACGTAAGTCTGGTCGTACTTCTTCAGGTCGGTGTAGTAGGCGAATACACCGAAGCCGCCAGTCGATACTGTCTGGAGAGCAGTCAGATCGAGTACACCGGTAGTACCTGCACGGGTCACGGCGCGGCCGGTGTAGGCATCGAAGCCGATGGCTGTCTTAGTGGCCAAGACGGGGGCCTTACCGTTGTCGGCAGCCTGCTGGCTGTCATCACTGCTTGAGCATGAGGCGAGCGTCATGGCTGCCATCACTGCTCCGAACAAAAAAATCTTCTTCATAAGCTTGAATTTTTTAGGGACGCTTTCGCGTCGGGTTAATAAATATAGTTATATGATCACTTTTAAAACGCCAGTACGGGACGGACGCGGTACGTCTTATCCTTGTCGCCGCCCTGGGCCTTGCCGTTCTCGAAGCTGACATACCAGGCATCGGAGGTGCTCTTCTCGGTCGAGGACCAGTAGAGAGCGCTTTGCAGTGCGTCGCCACCGCGATCCGTAAAGAACGGGCTGATGGCTGTAGCCTTGTAGTCGGCATTCTGGTTTCCCGAGAGGTCGGTATCACTGTCGGCGATGGCTTTCACCATCAGGTTCCACTGACCCATGGAGGGCAGGAACCAGCGCGACGTGCCCGCCGGATGGGCACCCGATCGCACCGCGCCGTCGAAACGGTAGTTGTAGGCTGCAACGGCGGCAGTATGCAAGTGCGCGTCGTCGGCCACGAGAAGGGCTGTAGCAGTAAGGCCGTTCACGGTGGCGAGGGCCGAGGCGAGGTCGCCGGCCTGCGCTTCGAGACAGGTCTCAGCCTTCTGACTGCACCAGGCATAGGCGTCGGCATCCTGCAGGGCGATGGCCAAGCCGTGGTTGAAGGGACTGGTCTCGCCACTGGCGTCACCCACGTAGGCCACAACTGCCACTTTCTCTCCACCACAGCTGAGGGCTCCGTCGGTAGCGGCATGGGCCCGTCCGTGGGAGCAGATGATCTGTCCGAGGGCGGCTCCGTTGAGTGGCGTTCCGCTACACTCGGATTCAGGAATCCGGAGTGTGATGGCCATGTTGCGGCCCTCACTGGCATTATGCACGAAGCTCAGGTCGATGTCCGTGCTCACGCTCCCCTCGTCGAGCATCTCGGTGGGATCGCCGGAGGTCACGGTATAGTCGGCTGTGACGGTCACCTGCTGTTTGGTGTTGCCGCTCTCGATAGGGATATAAAAGATGCCGTGGCCGCTGCCGGAGTCGAAATCCGTCGTGGTGGCAGCATCCCGCGAGGTGGCGCGGGCCATCACGAGGTCGGGGGTGAAAACGAGGGTGCGATGCACCTTGGTATCTTCCGACTCGACGGCCTGCCAGTTGGGCTGACTGCTATTGTTGAGCACCAGCCGGCCCTTGCGGGTAAGCTGGTAGTCGAAGGTGAGACGGGTGACGGTGAGCTCGACGTCCGACAGGGTGTAGACACCCTTGAGACGGGTCTTCACACTCTCGTCGCAGCTGACGGTGATCCGGTCGCCGATACAGGCCAGGGCATGCTTGAAGTCGAAGCTCACCCGTACGTCGGGAGTCGCCCCGCGCTGCTGGTCCTTCTTGAAGTCATAGAGCAGGTCGACCTGACTGGCCTTCCATCCGCTGGCGCCGTCGGCATTAGACGTACCACCGAGCTGGTAGAGGATCCAGGGGTCGCCCACCTCGTCGGGACGCGACATGTCGACGATACAGTCTGAGGCATTGTCGCTGTGCGGGGCGTAGGCAAAGAAGGTGACGAAGTCCGCGTCGCCCGTCGTACCGTTGGGCCAGTAGACCAGCGGCTCATACGCCCACACGCTGTTCACGTTGTCCCAGGTGACCAGTTGGTTGTGCATCAGGTTGCTCTTCGTCGAGGTGCTGATGTAGGGGTGTGCACCCGTGTGACAGGCGAAGACGCCGAAGCCCCACGAGCGCAGGCTCTCCGTGCCGTCCGCGCCGTCGAGGGTCATCGTGCCCTCAGCCGTGCGGGTCGCGGCAGTGCTGTCGCCGACTGAAAAGGCGATGGCACTGCCCGACCTGGATCCGGCCGACACGCTGTCCTTCGGGCAGTCGCTGGTATCCTCGTCTATGATCGAACAGCTGGTCAGCATCACCGTGATCATCGCAATTCCCAACAGGACCACCATGACTCCCATGGCGTAGATGATAAGCTGCAGGACGTTCAGCACGCGTTCCTCTTCCTTGAAGATGTGCTTCACTTTCCCGAATACAGCCAACTCCTCCCCGGATGTAGGCTTGTTTTCCTTGAATATGAACTTCTTACTAGTCATTCCTAACTGTTTTGATGTTTAAAAATCCGGGAGGGGCGGCAGGTGAATAACGAAAACCCGCCCACCCCTTTCTCCCGGGGTCAAGGTGCATGAATCGAAAAACATTAAACCAATAACAACTTTTCATGCAGAGAATCTCACAACGGGGCGCTCGGCTCTGCCGCTTGCTACCGTAGGGACGCAAGACTGTCCCCGTTGTGAGAAAATGTCATTAAGTAGCAGCAATAGTGATGGTCTCACCAGCTACGTCACCAGTCTTTAGGTATACCTTCACACTGTCACCAGCTGTCAAAGCCGTACCAAGTGTAATGACACCTGTTGCAGCATTAATTGTAAACTCGTTACTGTTTGCCGTGGGGGCGCCAGTAACATACTGAAGTTCTGCGCCGTTAACCCAAACACGTACCATCGTGTCATCATTCCACTTCTTGTTAACATCATCCCAGACGGTACCTGCAGTAGAGCCTGTAGGCAGTGTAAGCCAGTCTGTACCTACTTCCGTATCTGCAGTTGTTACGAGTGTAACAGTGGTTCCGGTTGCTGTAGAGGTACCACCGATAAGGTTAAGAGCCACTGCCAGTTCACGTAAGGTCAGAGTAACCTCCTTACCACTTGCACTTGATACCTTGATATCATCAGCAGCAGTTGTATGCTTCACACCCTTATAGGCAGCATGGTTAGCCTTTACATAAACGACTCCACTTGCGTTAGCCTGTCCTGCACCGGTAGCCCAGTCTGCCTTACTCCAAGCTGCACCTCCAGTTAACTTCGTACCATCTATTACTGTAACAGCTTCTCCACCAACCAATCCTGTAACGGCGAAGATATAGTTAAGGTCAGAACCAAGAATATCAGCATTAGCCTTTGTTCCTGAAGCACCAGCGGCAAACTGAACCAAATTAGCAGGCAGGTCGACATCGGGAGATGCCATCTCATCCCAACCCATCACAGCCGCATCGAACTTTACAGAGTTCATGCCAAGGTGAAGATTGATCTGATATGACTTTCCAGCCTCAATACTCGTACTTGAACCAAAGGTAATCTTCTTGGAGATACGGTTCTCGATACTAGAACCAGGGGTCTTACCGTCAGCCAAAGTCGTACCAAGGTTAGCGTCTACCGTTTCCACATCATAGACAATCTCAACCTCAATTTCCTCTCCTTCGACAGGAATAACATAGAATGTACCTGTTCCATTAAACAGAGGCTGAAGGGTCTTTGTCACTCCTGTGTGGCCACCAACTGCCCACCCTGTTCCGTTAAGAGTGTTCTCATCCTGAATGAGTTGTGGATTCAAACCTGTTGACTTCTCGTTAGTAGCATTGGCATTGGCCATGGCCTCCTTGCCATCACGACGCTTATCATAGACAATAAGCTCACCATCACTCTCAAGGTCACCCACACCGTTATAGTTCATCCAATAAGGCTTGCGAGGTGTCTCATTGTTCAGATTGAGTGCTCCCTGTTGGGCAATACCGTTGAAGCGTACGCTACGTACGAAAATACGTGTTGCGGTTTCGAGATCGTTACCGCTTTTTGTATCATCCGTGAAATGATCAATCTGGACATTCATCTTGGCCAAAGCATGATAGAAGGTAAACTTCAACTTCTGGTCGATAGTTGATGGGCGCTGAACATCAAGCCATGGCTTTCCGAGGTCGAAGGTCTGTTTCTGACCATTATTGATATTTGTCCAATTATCCTGCTCACATACACCCCAGCAAAGATCCACAGCTTTTGAGTTGTCAAACGACGTGATATACTTTACAATCGGATCACCGCTTGCAGTATTGCGGCTCAGTTGGGTAATACCCCATTTGTCATCGTCCTCGTTCTCTTTCTCAACTTTTCCATTTGATGTATTCACAACGACATAGGGTGCATAGGCAAAGAATGAAACTTTGTCATTGTCATCGCTGGTAGCAGTACTACCATACTCATTGGGCCAATACTTGACAGGCTCGTATTCAAACTCTCCTGCGTTGGTCTTGGCATAGACCTGTTGATTGTAGAAAAAGTTGGGCAGTGCCAACTGATCGTAGTCCTTGTTGTCGGTGTAGTAACCAAACACACCGAAACCAGCCTTACTCTCGTTTCCCGCACCTGGAACTGCTCCTAACGTAGCGGTTGTCATCTCGGTATTAACACCTGCACGTGTTGTAGGCCTCGATGTGTAGATGTCGAAGCCGACTGGGATCTCTCCGGCGGCAGCGACCTCGGGCTGCTGGGGAGTCGGACTTGAATCCAGCTTGTCGTTGCTGGAGCAGGAGGCGAGCAGCATGGCGGCCAGACCTGCAAACAAATAAATCTTTCTCATAACTTTTTAAGTTTTAATTAGACATTAAATTGAACTGTTATATGTAGAGCTATACTCTTTTCAGAACGAGATGTCGACGGGGGGCATGTCCACCCAGGGGGTGACGTCGGCACCGAAGCCCGTTCCGTTGTAGGCCTCGACGAAGGGCAACTTGATGTCGGGCGACGGGTTGCCGGGGTCGCCGCCCTCACCGTTGGCCCCGTGCGGGTTATTCGGGTCGAAGAACTCGGGGCCGAGCTCGATGCGGAGCACGAGCTGGTTGTCCCACGAGACGACATAGTGGCCCACGTTGAAGTGGTAGTGGAGCGTGGTGGCATGGTCGCGCAGCACGAACGAGAGGTTCAGGCGGATGTCCTCGGGCAGACAGTTCTTCGTATAGTACTCCCACCACTCGGGCTCAGACTCACCGGCACGGGTGTAGCTGTAGACCTGTTGCACCTCCCTGCCCTCGTGCTCCTCTCGGTCGGGACGGAGCGTCACGGGTCGGATGCCGAACACGTTGAGCGTCGCGGAGATGTACCCGCTGTTCTCGCCCGTGCGCTCGGTCTCCCAGTTGTCGATCGAGAGCAGACAGGGGTTGTCCGTGATGACGTCGCGCGGCAGGAAATGGCCGTCGGCCAGTCCGCTGATGCTCGCAGGCGACTGCCAGAGGTAGTTGAACCCCTCCCTGACCCACACGCGGATGCGCAGCTTCCAGACGATGGTCTCGGGCTCGGAATACATCTGCGTCAGCCTGATCTGCGACTGGTAGGTCTCGCGCTCCTGCCAGGGGATGTAGTCACCGTACTCGCCGCGGTCCACATAGCGGTTGTCGAGCGTGTCGAGTGCCATCTCCTCGGGCTGGTTGGCCACCTCGTAGAGACCCGTCGCCTCACGGACTGGCGGACGCGGATACTGATAGTCGGTCCACGCTGGCTCGCCATAGAGCTGCCAGTTGACCTCGTCGCTTATTCCTTTGGGTACTCCCTCGCCCGCCACGGTCAGCGAGTCGGGCTGGTAAGACGACGGTGTCGCCTCCACGCGGGCAGAATCCATGCGCTCCAGACTCAGGAACTCCTGACGGGAGAATTCCTCAGGCGAATAGTCGACAACGACACCCTGATAGTAACCGCCGGGCAGGTAGAGGTCGTGATGACGCACGTTGGCCGTCGTCGTGCGGTAAGGTTTGTGCACAGAAAGAACCGTCCCTTCTGTGTCGAGGGGATAGAACCAGACGGTCATACCGTCGGGGTCGCGGTCGGCGTACCTGCGCCAGTCGACCTCGAGCTCTACCGAGTGGAACTCGTCGCCGTAGACGTAGAGCTCGCGGCGCTCACAGCCCGCCAGCATCAGCAGGACGAAGACGAACGTCGCTACCAGGACGACCAGCAGGATGTCCTCCAACAGGTAATTCCGGTCACTCTCGCGGAACGGTTTCGTATATTTCTTTTTCCTTGCCATATTCTACTTGATGTTTTTATATTTCTCATCTGCTCGCTCCATCTCGCGCTTCAGTTTCTCGAGGTTGCGGCGGTGCTCGAACTCGATGCGCTGACGTACACGCTCGGCCTTCTTGTCGATCTTGGCCTGACGCCTGGCCATCTTCTGCTTTTGCTTCAGGGCCTTGGCATCGATACGGGCCTGGCGGTCGGCAGCCTTCTTGTCGATCCTGGCCTGACGGGCGGCGGCCTTGCCCTCGGGTGTACGGGCAAAGGCTTTCTCGGCCTTCAGCTGTTCTTTCCGTGCGGCCTTCTCAGCTCTGGCCTGCTGCTTGCGGAGGCGGCGGTCGGTCTTCTCCTGCCGCTTCTGGGCTTTGGCGTCGACCTTCTCTTGACGCTTTGCCGCCTTGGCGTCGGCCTTCGCCTGCTTTTTCTCGGCGGCCAGATCCTTCAGGGCCTGTCGGCGCTCGGCCCTCGGCAGAAGATCTATCTCCTTCAGGCGCAGCTTCTCTGCTGTCTTCGTACTGTCGCGCACATACTGCTCACGGGCTATCAGAGAGTCGCGGAAGTGGAGGTAGTCGTTGCGTGCGGCATCGCGCTCCATCGCCCGTTCCCGTCGCCAGCGCGCATCATGCTGGCCAAAGACGTAGCCGATGGAGATGTTCAGGTGCGGTGTGCCTATCCAGTTCGTGCGGCTCGTCTCCTGCCACATCAGGTGGTCGTCGTGCTCCTCCTCATGACCGACGGGAAAGATGGTCGATCCATCGTAGCGGCGCCAGGGGACGTAGGCGTAGCCCAAGCCAATACCCATATCAAACGACCACTGCTTACGTCGCCCGAAACGGCGCTGCCAACCGATGTTGACAAAGCCTGAGAACACCTCGGCCTGATAACCTTTCGAGCGCCACTCCACGTCGCCATAGCCGCCGCCAACACCCAGGCCGATATGCCAACCGTCGAGGGTGTGATGGCGATAGCGGCGGCCAAGCCAGCGGCGCAGCTCCACGCTGCCGTATATGATCTCATTGGCATAGCCGTTGTAGGCGAAGGTCCACCACGACCAGGCGCCTTCGATATTGAGGCTCCACTTGTCCTTATGGCCCAGCGAGAACTCGACCTGCAGGTTGGGCGTGGCCGTGGCGAGCATGAGGATGTTCGAGCGGACGATCCACGCCGGCCAGCGCTGGACCGGCTTGTGGACGCGCGTACTGTCCTTGGTACGGTAGAGATCGCCGATGCTGTCGGCGAAGACCAGGTTCTTCGGGTAGACCACGGGTACGGCCATGATGACCGTGTCGCGGACGATGACCGTGTCGCGGCCCGGCTGCCAGGAGAGGATGGCAGTGGCCCCGCTGCGCAGCGGGGCGAGATAGTTCTCCTGCAGCACGGGCCAGACACTGCCTCCGCGCAACTGACGGAGCTTATACTCGCGGTGGTCGCGCTGGTTGTCGCTGGCCGACGGCGGCATGGCGATGATGCGGAGCACCTCGTCGCGCCACGGCTCACGGCTCGCGGCCACCAACTGGTAGAGCCCGTCCCAACGGGCTGCCTCGTTATGGACGACGATACAGCCCATGCGGCTGCCCAGCTGCTGACGGACGAAGGCGCTGATGGCGAGGCCGCGGCTCTCTCCCAGCCGGCGGTTATAGGCGGCAGTGCCTTCAGGCGAGGCACCGCTGTAGATATCGAGACGCAAGGTATGGGGAGACATGATTGAATAGCGGTCCTGAAAATTGCGTGAGAAAGTCTCCCATGCCCTTGCGTTGTCGGCGTATCCGAGGTCGACACGGCTGCTGTCCATGCGGAAGCGGATGCTGAGCGTGTCTGACATGGACTGTGCCCGTACCGGCCCGCAGGCCAGTACAGCCACAATCACAATCAAACATCTCACTATATTCATCAAAATGTTACTTTTTAATCTGTCCTATTCAATCAGGGGGCCATGCCCTGCCTGCCTTTTTTGTGCTCCTATTACGGATAGGAGTTCCTATTACGGATAGGACTGCATAATCAAATCTTTTTTTGTATCTTTGCCACGTTTAAATCAATCTATTCAAAAATGATGAATAACTATCCACATCAAGCAAACATGGACTTTGCAGCCATAGTAAGGAACTGGTTCCTGCCCAGCTACCAGACAGGGGAACCATTGGTCGACAGACTCAGAAAGGAAATCGAGGATACCCGCCCATGTCTTTCTGAGAGTTCAACGAAGAACAACGTCACTGCCGTCAACTCGTTTGAACGCTTCATCAATGAAACGATGAAAGGCAAGTCTTCATTGTCAATCCAGAACGTCACTTCCGATCACATCAGGGCCTTCGAACGCTGGCTGCTCAATAGTGGCAAGAAACCTGGCTATGTATCAGAGCAGATGCGCTGCCTGCGCTCGTTGATCAACAGATTCAGCGACAGGGGCAGGGAACTCTTCAAAAAAGTCCGCACATCCGTCACCCCGTCAGAGAAAAGGGCAGAAAACGAAAAGTGCTTCAGAAAACTATGGGGTATCAGGAACAGCCTGAAAAAAAGGGATGGCCTGTACTGCCGTATCTCACTGTTCTGTTTCTACGGAATGGGGATCCCGCTTATTGACGCGCTGTTCCTGAAGAAATCGCAACTGAAAGACGGAGTCATCACCTACTACCGCCACAAGACTCACCGTAAGATCACGATAGAAATTGGAGAGGAACTGGCCACGCTGTTGGAGGAGCTCATGGATGACGACTCCATCTACCTCATTCCTGTCCTGACAGAGAAAGATCCCAAAAAGGCCATGCGTGAGTACAAGAGGTTCTACCAGAAATACATGCGTGGCCTGAAAAGGATCTCAGCCAGTCTCGGCGAAAACGTGCACCTCACTTCATACACACCGCGTCATTCCTGGGCCAGCATTGCCTACAAGAACGGGGTCGACATCAACGTCATCTCCAGGGCGCTGGGACATTCCAACCCCAATGTTACCCTCATTTACATCAGGGAAATAGAAGACTGTCAGTTACACGAAGCCAGCAGGATTGTCTGTCGGGCAATCAGATAAAGTTATCTGTATAGCCCTTGCATTTGTTAATTAATGTTTAGACAAGTTGCTTTTTCATCAAAATATTTGCAAATATGAAGAAAATAACATAAATTTGCATTTTAAAATAGGAACTCCTATCCGTAATAGGATTAAGCAACATTACTTTCTTTATACTGGTATTATAATATATATAAAATAATGTACAGGTACATTATCAATAATGTCATATATCAGCTGCGAACAGAAAGCCGCCCCTGATTAGGAGCGGCTCGGATGATTTACAATTTATTGATTTCTTCTTCCGTAAGTCCTGTGACCTCGACTATATCCTCTATAGCCATACCCTTCTTCTTCAACTTCGCCGCTGTTAGGGCAATGCCTTTTGTCATGCCTTCCCTGTATGATTTCTGACGAAGCACACGTTCATTGACGATAGCATCCCAGAACTGCTCGTAAGCATAAAGCTGACCCTCGGTAAAGGCAGACTTCTCGACAATCTCCAAAGCCTTGCGCGTGTCCTCGTTCTCAAGCAGTTCTGCGGGGGCCTCACTTGTGCTTTCATCTATTTCTGTCAGATAACGCAACCAAAGTACGGCCATCTTCTTCTCGGAAATGCTCTTGGGCTTGAACTTCGGCAACTCGACAAAGACAAGACGAAGTCCCTCAATGATACGGTCCGTATGCGCTACATCGACAATAGCATAGTCGTGATAAAAGTCATCAGGGGCACTTTCGAAACCAATGTCATTGATGAGGTTCAGACAATAGACAGGCTGAATAAGTGTGTAATCCTCCCCCTTCTTTAACTGTTTCACTACAGCCTTCGAGGCATTCAGGATGACACGCTGGCGGAACTCATCACTCCAGTATAGCTGCATCTCCACAATGAACTGGCGTCCCTGCTGATCCTTGCAGCGTACATCAACAACGCTGTTTTTCTTGGCAGGATTCTCAGGCACCATCTCTGGCGTAGCATACTCGACGCTCGTAATTAGTCCGTTCTCTGGCAAAGGTAACAGAGCGTTCAACAAACTCATCGTCAGATCGGGATGCTCACCGAACAGTAACTTGAACGTCAGGTCTGCCTTGGGATTCAGATACTTACCTTTCATTGTCTTTTCTCCTTTCGTTTTCATCATTTTACTCATAGTGTTACAATTTAAAATATCACAAAAGCTTTATCGGGTGCAAAATTAATGGAAATATCTGAAACCACCAAATCTTTTCCGAAAATAATATGCAACGGCATACGAAAACAAGTGCGGGAGGTGGGCTGTCGTACTTGCTTTTGACTGCCGTCGCACTTGTTTTCGGATGCCCTCGCACATCAAACCGGACTGGGAACAACATTAACCTTCGTTCAAAGAAGAAAAGCCGTGTTCCACTTGCAGGGTGGTTTTTCTCCTTGTACCTTTGCCACCGAAAATGCGCGCGCAGACATTTATTCATTAAAAAAGAGACATTATGGGAAAAGTAATGATCAGTGTTTATCAGAACAAGAACGACAAGACCACTGCCTACAACAAATGGTACGGCAGGGTGAAACAGGGACTTGAGATCAAGGCAGACGTGCTCTGTCAGCATGCCGCACAGGACTCGGGCATCGAGGAGGCACATGTCGCCATGGTGTTCGACGGTGTCCTGAAACAGATCAAGGAACAGTTGTGCAACGGTCACCCCATCAAGGTGGAGGGACTGGGAACATTCAAGGTTGGCATCAGTTCGGAAGGCTGGAGCGTGGAGAACTTCCAGAAGCGTCCGGGCTACAAGGAGGGTGAAGACCCGCGCAAGTGGTGCTCCGCCCAACAGGTGAAGAGCTGCCGACTGCTCTACAGGCCCTCGGAGGACATCAAGACAATGCTACGTGAAATCAAATTCGAACAAGTGTAACTATGGGAAAAATGAAAGTGACACCATTCCTGAACAAGAACAGCAAGATGGCCAAGGCATACGGGAAGTGGTTTATGAGAGCGAAGCCCTACGGGGCACTGGACATGGAGGACCTGAGCAACCACATTGCGATGGACTCGAAGGTGGAGCGGACGATGGTCAGCCAGATAACTAAGGCCGTCGTCAAGCAGATGAAGGAGCTCCTGATGAACGGGCACCCCATCCGCATCCCCCACCTGGGACTGTTGAAGGTACAGGTGAGTACGGAGGGCGCCGAAACCAAGGAGGCGTTCAACGCAGGCAAACATGTGAAGAACGCTCACCTGATACTGGTGCCCACCACGGAGATCAAGGAGGAGATGCGCAAGATGAAGTTTGAGAAGGACTACGACCCGACTAAGCCCTACGACGTTGTCACCGATGATGACGACGATGGTGGTGAGACTCCGACCAACAACGGCGATGGCGGTGAGACTCCGAGCGGTGAAAGCGGCGGGTTTGACCTTGGTAATTAAATGAAAAATTAAGAGTTTAAAGTTTAGAGATTATGAAGAAGAAAGAAATGCTTAAGATTGGTCTGCAGATTGCGGCGAGCATCATCTCCGCCCTGCTGACAGCCCTCGGCGTGGTATCATGCCGTTAACATAGTAAGAGGGTGTGTCAAAATGACGCACCCTCTCCTTAATCAATACCAATAGGAACTTACATGCCAGCGGCGGCAATCCACTCGTAGATGCAGCTGACAACTCCGAAGAGGGCGATGCCTGCCGTACAGATAGCGAGGGCTGCCTTCGTGTTCACGTCGCTCTTGAAGGTGGGCAGAGGCTTGTCAGTCTTGGTGATGTACATAGCCTTCACGATGAGCAGGTAGTAATAGAGTGACACTACCGTGTTCACCAAGGCGATGAATACCACGAAGTAAGCCATAGGCTCACCATTCTGAACGCCAGCCATGAAGACGAAGAACTTCGAGAACATACCAGCGAACGGCGGAATACCAGCCAGTGAGAACAGAGCCAGCGTCATGAGGAACGACAGCTTGGGGTTCGTCTGGTAGAATCCATTGTAGGCTGCCATATCCGTGCGTCCACCGTTATTCTGCTCCACCACGTTGATGACAGTGAAGACTGCCATGTTGGCTACGATGTAGACAAGCACATAATAAGTCAGTGAAGCGATGCCGAGCTGGCCATTGCCAACAACAGCGAGCATGATGTATCCAGCTTGTGAGATACTCGAGAACGCCATGAATCGCTTGAGCTCACTCTGACGGATGGCAAAGAGATTGGCCACCGTGATAGAGAGAACAATCACGATGTAGAGCATGTAGTTCCAGTACTCTACCATTGGCTGGAACACCTTCATCAGGATGATGCACAGCGTAATGGCAGCAGCGCCTTTGGAGATCACACTCAGATAGCCCGTCACTGGTGTAGGCGCACCCTGATAGGTGTCGGCCGTCCAGAAGTGGAAAGGCACGAGTGAGATCTTGAAGCCCAAGCCACTGAAGAAGAAGGCCAGACCCATGATGGTGAGGGGCTTCGCCGTGATCACAGCTGCCACATCGTCGAAATAGAGCGTACCCGTAGCGGCATAGATGAACGAGATACCGAAGAGCATCACACCACTGGAGAAGGTTGCTACCAAGATGTATTTCGCAGCACCCTCGGCACTATTCTTACGATCACGATCGAAGGCCACCATACAGGCCAGAGGCACTGAAGCCATCTCGAGACCGAGGAAGAACAGCAGGAAGTTGCCTGATGACATCATGACAAACATACCCAGCAAGGTGCTGATGATCAGCACATAGAACTCGCCAGCGAGGCGCTTCTGGGTTGCCACCCAAGGTTGGGCCATGATGATGACGATCAGCGTACCGAATGCCAGGATGACCTTCATGACGTTGACGGCTGAAGAGGCCACATAGAGACCGCCAAAGGCCTCAGTGGGTTCCGACATCAGGGCTATACGTACAGGCAGCACGACCATCAAGGCAGCAGTCACAGCAAAGAGAACATCGAGTTTCTTCTCACTACGGTGCATGATGAAGTCAACCACAAAAACTGCTAACAATATGAGAACCAGGTAAAACTCAGGAATCATATTTAAGAATTGTCCGTAATTCATATCATTTACGATTTACCAATTTTACGATTTATTACATGACACCAATTGACTGAAGAATCGATCCAGCTGCAGGCGAGATCATATCGCTTACCCAGAACGGGAAGGTTCCAAGACCAGCCACACAGAAAATCAAGCAGATCACAGCGACGCGCTCATCCCATGTAGCATCGGTGAGCTCCAGGAAGTGCTTGTTCTCCACCTCACCATACAGGATCTTACCAACAACACGCAGAATGTAGACTGCGGTTACAACGATTGACGTACAAGCGATGATGGTTGCCACCATACGGAATGACGTGTTGGGATCGCCAGCAACAGGATTAGCACCAAAGGCTCCCACGAAGATGGTCATCTCAGCAATGAAGCCTGAGAAGCCAGGAAGTCCGAGGTTGGCGAGACCTGCAATCACATAACCTACAGCGAGGAAAGGCATAATCTTCATCAATCCTGCCAGTTCACGGATATCACGGGTATGGGTACGTCCATAGATCATACCAATGAGAGCAAAGAAGAGAGCCGTCATCAGACCGTGAGAGAGCATCTGCAGCACAGCACCTGTTACAGCCGTCTGACTCATCATCAGCAGGGCGAAGAGCACCAATCCACAGTGAGACACTGAAGAATAAGCGTTGATATACTTCAGGTCAGTCTGAACACAGGCACTCAAGGCACCATAGACAACAGAGATCGTGGTGAGGATGAGGAAGATCCAAGAGAGATCCTGAGCAGCCTCAGGCAACAGATACATAGCCACACGGAAGCAGCCATAACCTCCCAGCTTCATCAGCACACCAGCGTGGAGCATAGATACTGCCGTAGGCGCTGAAGCGTGACCATCGGGAGACCATGTGTGGAATGGGAACAGAGCTCCCAGCACACCGAATCCGATGAAGATGAAGGGGAAGAAGATGTTCTGAATGTCGGCAGGAATACAGTGATTGGCGGCAATCGTCGTCAGTTCAAACGTATAGCTACCACTATACTGACCATTGAAATAATAGATACCCAGCAGACCAAGGATCAGCAGAGCCGAGCCTCCCATCAGCATCAAAGTCAGCTTCATGGCTGAGTACTCCTTATGTCCGGAACCCCAGACACCAATCAACAGGTACATCGGGATCAGAGCCACCTCGTAGAACATGAACATCGTGAAGAGGTCGGTAGAGATGAAGAAGCCAAACACACCTGTAGAAAGCAGGGTGAACCAAAGGAAATACTCCTTCGTCAGAGGCTTCAGCTGCCAAGAGGCGAAAGTACCTGTGAACACGATGATACTCGACAGGAGCAGCATCACCACAGAGATACCATCGACACCAACGCTGTAGGCGATATTCAAGGGTTTGAACCAGGGCACACTATAGGTGAGCAGCATCTCAGCCGTATTACCAGCTGCGCGCTCCTGAATGAAATAAATCGTCAGCCAAATGGAGAGAGCCAGCAAGCAAGACGCTCCTGCTACCATCACACCACGCACCTGATTGAGATTCTTGGCAAGCCACAATCCCAAAAGCATCAGGGCAGGGATTACTACGAATAATGTTAATATACTCATCTTGTTATTTACTATTTTACAATTTACTATTTACGATTTAAATGCACAATAGGATGAGCGTTAAAGCAACAGAGCCTGTTAGGAACCATATGGCATACTGGCGGACATCGCCACTCTGCCAGCTACGGATGCTCTCACCAGCCTCGTTAGCACCCCACGCCATGAAGTTGAACGTACCATCAACGATATGACGGTCGAACCAGGCGATAGGTGTCGAGACACAACGGAAGATAATTCTGTGCGTAACATACTGCCAGATCTCGTCCTGATAAAAACGCTTGTAAGCTGCACGATGCAACTTGGGGAACGTCTTGTACAGACGGTCAGCGATAGGCTGGCTCTCACCTTTATATATATAGGTGGCGAGACAGATGCTGATAATGGCAATGATCGTAGAGGTAGCAGCAATCTGCGTGTCGAAATGAATGGTGTAGTCGGTACCAGCAGCAGATACGTAGCTGCCAAAAGAACCTCCCCATCCAAGGAAACCACCCAGTGTAGAATAGATACCCACACCAACGGTGATCACACAGAGTACAATCAGAGGAATCGTCATCGAAGCAGGCGCCTCGTGAGGTGTATGATGCTCGTGAGCCTCCTTGTTCTCTGTACCCCAGAAGATGCCGTAGTACAGACGGAACATATAGAAGGCAGTCATAGCAGCGATACCTGTCATGATCCAACCACAAACAGGGCTGTACTGCATGCAGGCTGTGATAATCTCATCCTTCGAACTGAAGCCTGAGAAGAATGGAATACCTGCGATGGCCAGACAGCTGATGAGGAACGTGATATGCGTAATCGGCATATACTTACGCAGACCTCCCATGAGGGCCATCTCATTACTGTGAACAGCGTGGATGATACAACCAGCACCCAAAAACAGGCAAGCCTTGAACATAGCGTGGGTGAACAGGTGGAACATACCAGCCATATAACCCAGCTGAGCGTGATTATCCATCAAGGCCTCATGACCTGGAAGCGAAACACCCAGAGCTACCATCATAAAGGCAATCTGAGAAATCGTGGAGAAGGCGAGCACACGCTTGATATCGCTCTGGGCACAAGCCACAGCAGCTGCATAGAAAGCGGTGAACACACCCACCCAAACCACAATCGACATGGCACCTGGTGCATACTCAATCCACAATGGGAACATACGGGCGATCTGGAACACACCAGCTACCACCATCGTAGCAGCGTGGATCAGTGCAGATACAGGCGTAGGACCCTCCATAGCATCGGGCAGCCAGATGTGCAAGGGGAACATAGCAGACTTACCGGCACCTCCGATGAACATCAGCGTCAGAGCGGTAGGAATGATGAAACCACCAGCGGCAACGGCCTTGGCCAGATTACCCTCGATGAAAGGTGTTGTCCCCTGCCCCATCACGATATCGCCAGCAAACGAGAAGCTGAACGAATCGACGAAGTAGCCAAAGGTCAGAATACCCACGAGGAAGAACATATCGGCAAAACGGGTCACGATGAACGCTTTCTTAGAAGCTGCAATGGCGGGCTTCAAAGGATAGTAGAATCCGATGAGCAGGTAGGAGCTGACACCTACGAGCTCCCAGAACATATACATCTGGAAGATGTTGGTGGCCAGAACCAAACCCAGCATGGACATCGTGAAGAGAGAGAGGAAAGCGTAGTAACGCTGGAATCCCTTCTCACCGTGCATATAGCCGAATGAGTAGATATGAACCATCAGTGACACCGTTGAGATCACAATCAGCATCATCACACTGATAGGATCCAGCAGGATACCGAGGTCGAAATGCAGATTGCCCAAAGGCAACCATGTGAAATTATAGGGAACAAAAGTCTGGTATACTCCGTCCACACGATCCATACCGAAGTACTGGAAGGCGCAGAGATAAGAGAGTATCGTGACAATTCCCAAAGAGCAGGTGCCGATGAGTCCGGCCACCTTGTGCTGCATCTTCATGCCTGCCAGTCCAAGAACGATGAACGACAGCAGCGGCAGAAGCATAATGAATAATGTGTAACTAAACATAATCTTAACCGTTTTTATCGTTTCATATTCTGGATGGCATCAACGCTGTCGCTCTTGAACTTGCGATAGACATTGATGATAATAGCGATGGCAACTGCACTTTCAGCAGCGGCAACACCAATCACAAAGAGGGTCATAAACATGCCTTCCATACCGTTGGGATAGAGCAGACGGTTGATGGCAGCAAAATTGATGTCGACGGCATTGAGCACCAACTCCACAGAGATGAGCATGGCAATCAAGTTACGACGGGTAACAAAACCGTAGACACCGATAAAGAACAATAAAGCACTAAGTGCGAAAAAACATTCAACTGGTATCATGCCTTATCCTCCTTTCTTGCTACAACCAAGCCTCCGATGATACATGCCAGCAGGAATACTGAGATGAACTCGAAAGGCAGAACATACTGATACTTCTCCGAACCTACCAGCGCCATACCGATCTCCTTCATCGGTACCTCGACACCGGCTATCTCCTGAGTATAGAAGCCAGTCTTAAGCAGGATAAGAGAGACTACCACCAGTCCGGCAAAAGCAGCCAGACCACCGGCAATCATCTTACTTGACTTAACTCGCTCCTCCAGGCCCTGAAGGGTGCGCTTGCTCACCAGTTGGATGGCGAACACATAGATCATCGTAACGCCTCCGGCATATACTGAGATCTGAGCGGCTCCCAGGAAGGTGTAGTCGAGCAGGAAATATATGCCTGCCACACCAAAGAGCACGAACAACATAAATGTTGCGGCTCGCATAATCTTCGTCGTGGTGACACACATCAGCGCTGAGCCAATGATGAACACCGCGAGAATGATAAACATTATTGTATTTGCCATATTGCGTTACTTCGTTTTAGTGTTAAACTTACCGACTTCCCACTCAGCACCGCCTTCTAGAAGGTTGGGCAGCGATCCACCCTTATAGACTTCCTTGTCAAGGTGGAGCACCAGCTTAGAGCGGTCAAATACAGCGTTCTCGAAATCATTAGTAAACTCGATGGCGTCGAAGTTGCAGGCGTTAGTACAGAGCTGGCAGAACATGCAGTCGCCCAGGTCGTACGCATAATCGTCGAGCACCTTCTTTTTCTTGCCTGTCTCAGGATCTTCTGCCATATGGGATGTAATCTTGATGGTTCCATTAGGACAGGCCTTCTCGCACAATGTGCAAGCAGTACACTTGTAACTGCCATCCTCGTTGCGCTTAAATACCAAGCGACCACGGTGACGTGCGGCTACATGGAGTGTAGTCTTGCGGTTCTCGGGGTACTGCTCAGTAGACTTGTTGGTAAAGAAGTCCTTGAAATATTCCTTCCATGAGGTCTTCATACCTATAGCAAGAGTCTTCAAGCCGTGCCCGATTTCTCCGAAATATGTTTTGTTATCTTCCATATTATTCTCGTATTTCTAGTATATCTAGTATTTCTAGTACACCTATTTAATATATAGGCCGAGAGCGACCACTACAGTCATAATCACCAAGTTGAGCAGCGCAAGCGGCATCAAGTACTTCCACTCCAGCTTCAAGATCTGATCGATACGCAGACGTGGGAACGTCCACTTAATCCACATCAGAATCCAAACCAGGAAGAAAGCCTTACCCATAAACCAGACGATGCCAGGGATGTAGTTCATCACAGCATCAAAGGCCTCGATGCCGATGTTTACAGGCGCCCAACCACCGAGGAACACCGTAGCGGCGATGCCTGCGATGATAAAGAGGTTGAGGAACTCAGCGAGGTAGAAGAAGCCAAAGCCCATACCAGAGTACTCAGTATGATGTCCGGCTGTTAACTCACTCTCAGCCTCAGCCATATCGAACGGGCCGCGGTTGGCCTCTGCATTACCAGCAATGAGGAATACGAAGAAAGCGATGAGGGCAGGAATATGACCCTGGAAAATGAGCCACTTCCAAGGACCCGTCTGAGCCTCTACGATACCACTCATCTGCATAGTACCCGTAAGGATTACAGCAGTAATCAAGCAGAGGCAGAGCGACATCTCGTAAGAGATCATCTGCACGGCACCACGCATGGCCGATACCACAGAGTACTTGTTGTTAGAACCCCAACCTGCGAGGAAGATACCTACTACGCCAATCGAAGAGATAGCCGTAAGCAGGAACACACCTACGTTGAAGTCGAGCACCGTAGCACCGTTGTTCCAGGGCAGGAACGAGAAGGCACCCACAGAGCCGATAATCACCAAAAGAGGAGCAACGAGATAGAGCAGCTTGTCGGCACGGTCTACGATGAAGATCTCCTTGATGAGCATCTTCAGCACGTCGGCAAACACCTGCAGCAATCCCCAGTAACCTACTCGCATCGGGCCCAGACGGCACTGGAAGTAGGCACACACCTTACGCTCCATGAAAATCAGTACGATAGCGATGAGGGCATATCCCACAAGGATAGCAACGCCCACTAGCACGCACTCAATCAATATCGCTAACCAGTCAGGACATCCTATTGTAATCCTGAGTAACTGGTCGAACCAATGTGTAAATATAGAAAAGTCGAACATAATTATCTATCAATATCAGGAATTACAACGTCAATAGCGGCACAGGTAGCAATCAGGTCGGCAATCTTCTGACCACGCAGCATCGGGTCGAAGGCACCTACCAGCGAGAGACCCATCGGACGCATCTTCATGCGGTACGGGCTCTTGTCGCCACGAGAGTCGAGATATACACCAAACTCACCAGCTACACCCTCAACAGAATAGTACCACTGTCCCTCCGGGCACTTGATGATAGGCTTCTGCTTAACATAGAAGTCACCCTCTGGGATGTTGTTGATGAGCTGTTCGATGATGTTCAGGCTCTGGTACATCTCGTTGATGTGAACCAGATAACGGTCCATAGAGTCACAGCCTGTCAATGTGCACTGCTCCCACTCTACCTTGTCGTACATGTCGTACGGGTGGTTCTTACGAACATCGTTCTTCCAGCCCGAAGCACGTCCGGCAGGACCGGTAACGGCGTAATTGATACAATCCTCGAGAGACATCGGACCACAGTTCTCAAGACGGTTGTGGGTGATGATGTTATCTCCGAAGATATCCATATACTCCTGAATCGTAGGACGCAGATACTTAACCAGATCCTTACAGTTCTTAACGAAGTTAGGATCAATATCGTCCTGCAGGCCACCGATACGGTAGTAGTTCTGAATCAGACGTCCACCAGTGGTCTCCTCCATCACGTTCAGCACATGCTCACGGTCACGCATACCATAAAGCATGCCAGTAAGAGCACCAAGGTCCTGAGCAACACAAGAAGTAAAGAGAAGGTGAGAGTCGAGACGCTGCAACTCATCCATGATGGTACGAATGTACTTGATGCGGTCAGTCAACTCAACCCCCAGGGCCTCTTCAATTACGCCCACCAAGGCATGGCGATGCTGCATAGCTCCGAGATAGTTCAGACGGTCGGTCAGAGCTAGAGTTTGAGGGTATGTCATACCCTCCCACATCTTCTCGATAGCGCGGTGGATATATCCAAGATGAGGGTAGATGCGCTTCACGGTCTCACCATCGAGCACAGTCTGCAGACGCAGCACACCGTGGGTTGCAGGGTGCTGAGGACCGATATTGATTACGTAGTCATCGCTGCCGAACAGTTTGTTCTGTTTCGACTGCAGGTTTCCGTCCTTATCGAGATAGAACTCAAGTCCGTAGTCGGGCTCTACATCATCCTCAAGCGTATACTTGTCATTAAACTCCCAGTCCTTGCGGAAAGGATAGCCCTTGAAGTCACTGCGCAGGAACAGACGGCGCATATCCGGATGACCAAGGAACACGATGCCATAGAAGTCATACACCTCACGCTCCAACAGATCAGCTACACGCCAGATATCAGAAACGGTAGGGATATAGGCAAGCGTCTCACCGTCTTTCTCACCTGTACCGTTAGATGACATGCCATCGCCACAAATCTGTGTCTTAGCCATCATCTTCACGCTACAGCGCTTATGGGTCTCTGTATTCTCAAGAATATAAACACAACCAAGACCGCCCTCATCTGACAAGCCTTTAGGAAAGTCCTCACCAACGATGGTGACGAGATAATCGTAATGGCTGTTCTCCTTCAAGTCCTGCATCTTCTGATGGAACTTGTCAAATTCAAATTCTAAGAATGTCAGTTTCATACAGCAGCCTCCTCCTTCTTAAGTTCTTCAACAAATTCCTGGGGCACATCCGTTACCACAATCGTCTCACGGCGATGATCGCCATGCTTCGAGCGGAATGTCAGCTCCTCGTTCGATACACCCAGAGCCTTCTCCTCAGCAGTCTGCTTGTGGTTAGCGCCACCGAAGAATTTCTCGATCTTCACCTTACGTTGCAGCTGCATCATGCCGTACATGATAGCCTCCGGACGTGGAGGGCAACCTGGAATAAACACATCGACGGGCACGATTTCCTCGATACCCTTCACCACATGGTAGCTCGACTTAAATGGTCCACCGCTGATGGCACAGCCACCTACAGCAATTACATACTTAGGCTCAGCCATCTCGTCATACAGACGTTTCAATGCTGGAGCCATCTTGTGAGTGATGGTACCTGCACACATGATGAGGTCGGCCTGACGGGGAGAGTTACGAGTTACCTCGAAACCGAAGCGAGCAAAGTCATAACGGGCACAACCACAGGCCATGAACTCGATACCACAGCATGAGGTAGCGAAGGTCAACGACCAGAGGGAGTTGGAACGTCCCCAGTTAATCAACTGGTCCAACGAGCCCGTAACCACATTGACGCCGCCCTCATGGAGCTCGTCAACAATCTTCTCCAACGATGAGTTGTCGTTCCACTCCTCGTAGGGAATACTCTTGATGTGAGGCTTTCTTACTTCCATTCCAAGTCTCCTTTCCGCCAGGCATACGCCAAGCCTAATACCAGAACTACCAGGAAGAACCCGATGCTAAGCAGAGCCATTGCACCGAACTCCTTCACTACCACTGCCCATGGATACAGAAACACCGTTTCTATATCAAACATGAGGAACAAGATGGCGAAGAGATAGAAACCCACCGTCATAGGTAGCCATGAGCTGCCTCGTGTGGGGATACCACTCTCATACGGCTCACCTTTCACCTTCGCGTAGGATCGCGGTCCTATCAGCTTGGCTACAACGTAAGCCGCCACCACCAATGTAATAGCCGTCAACAAGACGGTAATTAACAAAGCAAAGTTCATAAAATAAATATAATGTTATAACAATATTGTTTCTTGGTGCAAAGGTAAAAAAAAGTTTTGAGATTGCAAAACAAAAAATGGCAAATCTTTATAGAATTACAAAAAATATGCGTACTTTTGCAAAGTCAAACTAAAACTTCTGTAGAATTGTGAAAAAAACAGCGCTTAGAAAGTCGTTAAAGATTGCGAGCATTACACTTGCAGTCATCGTAGGCTTTTTACTGGTTATTTCCTTGATTGTCAATTTTGGTCCTGTGCAAAAAAGACTTGTAAACGAAGCAACCAAAGCACTTCAAGAAAATATACCTACCAAAGTAAGCATCGACAACATCCGAGTGAACTTGTTCAATCAAGAAGTCAGCATTCATGGCATAGAGGTCGAAGACTTGCAAAACAGGAAAATGCTCCAATTAGATAAGTTAAGTGCAGATATCAAATTCCTTCCTCTCATTTCTGGTAAGATTATACTTAAAGGCGGTGAGATTGAAGGTCTGAAAGCACTCATTGTCAAGCCCTCAAAGGAAGAACCTGCCAATTATCAGTTCCTGATTGATGCCTTCCAAAAGAAAGACGGTAAGGATAAAGAAACGAAGAAAGACGGTATCAAGCGATTTGCCATTGACCTAAGTCACATTAAATTATATGACATCAATGTTAAATACAACGATTATGCCATACAGTTAGAGCGTGGAAACTACACCAAAGAGTTCCAAGGAAACCATTTCATTATATTACAGAACGGTAAAGCCAAGTGGGAAGCAACGACTAAGAAAGGAAACGAATCAAGAGCTGTAGGTGTAGGACTCCTATCTGCAGTGCTAACAAACTCGGGAGAGAAACTTCTTACACTCAAGGATTTCAGATACCAGACCAACAATCACAAACCGCGCAAGAACGCAAACAAGCCCAAACGCGGTTTCTTCGATATGGGGCATCTCGACATAACTGCCGACTTAAAAATGACCTTGAACCATATCAGCAAAGATTCCATCAATGCCACTGTGACTAGGGGACATGCCGCAGATTCAATCATGGGTATGGACATCAAGGATCTTAGATTTAACGTGGCAGCTAATAAACTAAAAGCACATATTTCAGACCTAACCGTTCTCCAAAAGAGCACTAGTATCAGAGTCCCGGAAGCAGATATCATCTTTCCAAATAAAAATAAAGGCACTGGACTTTCTTATGTAGCCAAAAATATCACAGGGAAAGCCTTCCTGACTGATATTGCGCGTCCGTTTGCTCCTGTTCTCAGCAATTTCAAGCTTCCACTTTTGCTGAATCTGAAACTGACAGGTACCGATAACAATATGGAATTCAGGAATATCAGAGTCTATACGGAAGACAGGAAATTTGTATGTGCCAGCACTGGCATCTTGAGAAATATGAAAAACGCGAAGGATATGACTCTACACTTCGAGGTCATCGACATGGTAGCTAAGCCCGGAATCAAGGATAAAATTATCAACCAGTTCTCTGTGAAGAAGTTTATGATGAGACAGCTCTACGCTTTGGGGACCATAAGATATCATGGTAGTTTTGATATTCTATGGAAAAAAGAACTGTTCCGCGGTAAACTCAATACAGAGATCGGCAATGTCAACTTCGAATTTGCCATTGACAATACAGAGAAATATCTCACCGGCACCCTCAACACCAATGACGTGATTATGGGTCAACTATTTGAGGTTAAAGACCTGGGAACTATCGACTGCAAAGCCGATTTCAAGATTGACATCTCCAAGGCCAGGACTTTAAAGATGCGCAAACAGAAAGGCGGCAAACTGCCAATTGGCAGTATCGAGGCAGAAGTAAAAGACTGTGTATACAAGACATCCCACATCAGAGATGTCTACGCTACCATTAGCAGCAACGGCGCATTGGCCGATGGCAATGTTGAGGTAAGAGGAAAGCACACTGCCCTAGTTGTGAATTTCTCACTCACTAACACAGAGCAGATGTCTAAAATGAAAATTAAACCTGGACTAAAGTTCAGGGAAATGACTCAATAGATTTGTTCTGAACGTTCGATAATCTCCAGACACATACGACTGTTATGGTAGGGGCATTTCCAGAAACCTGCCTTATCGTCAACAGTATTCAGAGAACCATCTGGATGACGGCTCCAGAACCACTCACCATTCTCCCAATCGATAAGATTCTTCTTGATATAGTCCCAACAATGCTGAGCCTTCATAAAGGCAGCCTCATTCCCGAAGTGCTGATAAAGATTGAACCATCCCACAACGTTCTCAGCTTGTACCCACCAATGTAGGTCGTCATCCATATGACCTGTATCCAGATTTGCCTCATGAATCATGGACCCATCAGGGCGCAGGCCTTTTTCTGATGCTTTTGCAACCTCAATGACAACACGTTCCACCTTCTCAAGCACTTTTGAATCATCGAGCACCAATGCAGCCTCATGCATTAGCCAAGAACACTCAATATCATGTCCATAGCTTTCCAAATGACCCGCACCACGTGTCCAATCCATATTAAAGAACAGATCGAGATGGTGCGTTTCCGGGTTTAGAATCCGATCTGTAAAAATCCCAATAATATTACGAAGTGAAGCTTCAAGTTCCGGAGACTTCCATATACGATAGAGATTTGCATAAGGTTCAATGATATGAAGATGCGTATTCTGAGACTTAGGATAGTTAGCGTCAAACTCAGAAAGGCGCATATCAGCAATCTCGCCCCACTCTCTGGTACAGGCTTCGATATAACCATTGTGTTCTTCATCAAGTGCGTGATCCTCTATACAGTGATAGAGTTGAATAGCACAATCAAGAGCCTCACGGTCACCTGTGGCACGAGAATACTCAGACATGCCATAGACCGCAAATCCAATGGCGTAGAATTGCTTCTTCGTATCAATTGGACGTCCTTTGTAGTCCAAACTCCAATAGACACCTCCATACTCTTCATCTATGAAGTGCTGAAGGAAATACTCTTTGGCACGGGTTGCTGCTTCAAGATACTCGGGATTGCCAAGCACACGATAGGCAGCAGAGAAGGACCAAAGAATACGTGCATTAAGGATAGCACCTTTATCTGCTTCCGGATGGAGTTTCCCCTGACCATCTATACGACCATAAAAGCCCCCATTTTCATGGTCAATCATATTCTCAAGCCAGAAACGCAGAATGTTTCTTTGAAGAACATCCTGCATCTCGCTTTTCATCTTACTGATTTCTATCTGATTCATTGTTTTGGTATCACTTTCTTAATCAATCGCACGTACTTTCTTCAGTTCACTACTGATTTCATTGATACGTTTGGTCGTTAGCGGATAGAACCATACGACGACAATGGCCAAAGCTGCAACAGCAGCAGGAATAAAGCTCATCAGCCAACGAAGTACTAAAAGGGCACTCTCCGGCTGAGTTGCCCCAGCATCAATCTGTGCGCTGTCAGTGATATAACCAAAGCCTGAGAGTAACCAGAGAACAGCAGCACCGCCAATCGCTCCTCCAAACTTCTGAGCCATTGATGCAGAAGAGAATATCAAACCTGTAGAAGCAGTCTTGAACTTCAATTCTGCATAGTCTGACACATCGGCATACATACTCCAAATCAGCGGTGACATGATACCCGTAAAGATTGAGATTACAATTTGCAGGATCAACATCGTCCAGAATCCTGATGGTGTACAAGGTACAAAGAAGAAGGCAATACTCAGCACAAACAATGCTGCGTTCACAAGGATAAACGTCGTCTTCTTACCAAACTTATTCGCGATGGGTACACATAGGGCTACGCCTGCCATATTCGACACCTCACCCACTCCAAGGAACAATCCCGAATAGAAAAGGAACATAATGCCAAAGAACGAAAGACTCACATCAGAACCAATAATATCGAGGAAGAAATAAGCTACCGTTGCACCACGAACTGTATTAAAGAGGTTTGAACATAATGCAGCTCCAATTAACAACCACCAAGGTTTATTAGAAAGCAATGACTTGAAATCGTTGCCCACACTTACGGTCGAAACAGTCTTCAAATGCTCTTTTGTCAGCAGGAAGCACAAGATGAACATCACAAAGCAGGCAGAAGCAATGACAACCATACCCCAGAACCAACCTTCAGGCGTCTTATAGCCACCAAACATATTTGTAAGGGGTTCCCAAAGGAACAGGGCGATAAATGAACCACCATAAGCAAAGAACATACGGAAACTGGAGAACACTGTCTTCTCATTTGTATCATCAGTCATCACACCCAACATCGCACCATAAGGCACATTGATTCCCGTATAAACGGTCATCATCATGATATAAGTAACATATGCCCAAATGAGTTTAGCACCATATGCCCAGTCAGGAGTAGTAAACAACAGAATACCACATATAGAGAACAGCGGAGCCACCCAAAGTAGATAAGGACGGTATTTACCCCACTTGGTATTGGTACGGTCAGCAATAATACCCATCATTGGGTCTGATACTGCATCCCATATTCGCGTGACTAGGACCAATACACCCGCATCAATCAGTGAAAGTCCGAAGATGTTAGAGTAGAAAATCGGAAGATAGTAAGAAAACACTTTCCAAAATGTCGATGAAGACATATCACCGAAACCATATCCGATCTTTTCGATCAATTTTGTTTTTGCCATAGATTATGCTTTTTTATTCTTGATAATAAGTTTTTTGATAGTTTCAACTGAAGCAGCTGTGTAGAGACCGTCCTCAGGCGTGTTCATACAGTAGTCGATAAGCTTATCGACAGTAGAAGTCGCCACATGCATACGGGTATCAGCAGAGGCGTAGTAAATAAACACCTTACCATCCTCATCGGCAATCCAGCCATTGGCAAAGGCTACGTTCATCACATCGCCAAAATACTCGTCACCTTCAGGCACAAGGAAATAACCTCCGGGACGGGCAATTACTTTCGTGGGGTCCTCTAATGAAGTCATATACATATAAAGTACATAACGTAGACCGTCAGCTGTAGCCCTTACGCCATGAGCCAGATGAAGCCAACCCTTCGAGGTCTTGATGGGGTGAGGGCCTTCACCATTTTTCACCTCTGTAATGGTATGATACTTACGCTCATAGATAATCTTTTCTTCCTTGATTTCTGCATGCGTAATATCATCGACAAGCGCCCAACCAATACCCCCACCAGATCCTGTGTCGATAAATCCATCCTGAGGACGAGTATAGAATGCATACTTCCCATCCACAAACTCTGGATGGAGTACTACATTACGCTGTTGACTCTTCGTCTTCAAGTCGGGCAGGCGATACCATGTCTTAAGATCCTTAGTACGGGCAATCGCTGCAGTAGCAGTAGCAGCGGAAAGATTACCTGGTTGTGAATCATCATGACGCTCAGCACAGAACACACCGTAGATCCAACCATCCTCATGTTGCGTAATACGCATATCATAGATATTGGTGGCAGGAATCACATCATCGGGCATCGTGACAGGTTCATCCCAGAAACGGAAGTTGTCAATACCGTTAGGAGACTCAGCCACAGCGAAGAATGACTTACGATCGGCACCCTCCACACGAACAACAAGTACATACTTGCCATTCCACTTAATAGCGCCAGAATTCAGAGCAGCATTACACATGATACGCTGCATCAGATAAGGATTATCCTGTTCGTTGAAGTCATATTTCCACTCCAAGGGTACGTGCTCAGCTGTCACTACGGGATTCTTATACTTATCGTAAATCCCGTTACCCCACTCTATTTTCTTGTTCTTCTTTGTAAGCAGCTCCTCATGGTGAGCCCTAAGGGCTGCTACTTTATGTTCGAATTCAGTCATACTATTATAGATGTTATGAAGTTGATTACTCTGTTATTTCTTTCAAAAACATGATCTTTTTGCTATTGTAGAACTCCACAAAGTAAGGAGCATCAGGCTTTGAGGCAGAAGGTCCGAACCACTCTTCCCTATAGTTTCGCCAAGTTAGAACATAGCTTATTGGGAATTCCTTGATAGCTGGCAACAAGGTTGAAGACCACCAGTCAGGCTGTGTAAGGTTCTTCATACCCGTTTCCGTCAAGGCTGGAATAAGTCCATGTTCCTTGGCTACCTCACAAAGCACTGACAAGTTCTGATTGGTACGCAGACTAAAGGCATCCTTTTCTTCGGGCACCCACTGATAACCATCAAGTCCAAGCATATCAACACGGTCATCACCAGGATAACGGTCAAGAAGACGTTCAGCCGTCAGATTGTCCTGACATCCAGGAGAATATGCCCACACTAGATTGTCGAAACCATCGGCTGTCAGTTTATCCTGTAGCATATTCCACAAAGCTTTGTACTCTTCGACAGTACATAGTTTCTCGCCCCACCAGAACCAGGAACCGCTATTCTCGTGCCAAGGCCTGAAAATAAATGGGATCTTCTCACCATCGTCAGTCTTCAGTGAAGCAAGGAAGTCACTGACTCGTTGCATCCATGTCTGGAAAAGTTCATGTTTTGAACCGCCCGCAAGGACACTCTTCACTACTGTTGAATCTGTTACATCCCATGCAGAGCCCGCTGGGAACTTCTGGCCTGCATTGCCACCACCCTCAATTGTTGTAACAGGGTTACGCGGATGCCAACTGATAGTGATGATACCACCTCGCTTATAATGATTGAGAATCTCCTCTCGCATACGGGTAAAGGGTACGCTATCAAGGTTTTTTGCATCACCCATTTCGATGCCTCCAAGTTCAAAGCCCATAACGGCGGGCCAGTCGCCACAGACGTTCTTCACGTCGCTAGAGTCCTTATCATACTCCCATGTAAGTCCATAGAACGGATCGTCCTGATGTCCATACATAATACCTTTCTGGCGGAGGGTATCAAGACGTTCCATCAACTGCTGAGCTTTGGTCTTCTCGGGCTCAACCTTCTTTGTTGTTGTACAAGCTACCACGATTACAGTCGCTATAGCCATTGCAAAAAACTTCTTCATATTATCTTAATTTCATTTGTTTCAACAACCAATTTTCCCATTCATCCCACTGTTCCTGATGCCAGAAATGCCAAGTTGCCTGATACGGGCTTATCGACTTCGGTCCTTTTACTATATTATAAGTAGACCACGCTGATGTTGGCGGCACCACATCATCATTATAACCGAATGAGAACCATCCGTTTTGCTGGTCTGTAATCAGACGGGCAAAGTTCACACCGTCATAATATCTTGATACCTCGATTTGCTTCTCTTGACCTTTTCCTTTATTCCAGTAGAAATAGTGAGGCCAGCCACAGGCAATGCCCTTTAATGAGTTCGTATGGTCGCAAAGTGCTGCATGGACGGGAGCGTAATAAGTAACTCGCTTATCAAGTCCTGCAGTCGCCAACGTCAGAAAGCCGCCCTGACTGCTACCTGTCACACCAAGTTCTTTTTGGTTCCAGGGAGTATATTCTGAGATATAGTCAACGGCTCTGATACATCCCATTATCACATGATGGTAATAATGTTTCTCACGAGAGTCCATATTAAATTCCCAATAACCCTGTAAAGCTCCATTGTGAAGATTGTCATATACACCCTGTTCCATCGTTACCGGGATACCATGAATACCAATCTCCAATGTAATTGCTCCCTGAGCTGCTGTCCAGATATCACCTCCGTAAGGACGCACACCGGCACCAGGAACTCGAAGCAATGCGGGATATCTACCTTCTTTTACAGGTACGCACAAAATACCATAGGTACGCGAACCCCATCTTTCATTTTGGAAACTAACCTCATAGACATTCACATCCTTTGTACAACGCTCAGGTAATAGTCGCTTTGTAGGATCTAGGTCAGTCTTGCGGGCCTCAGCTATCGATTTCTGCCAGAATTCAGCGAAATCCTGGGGCATTACTGTCGACGGCTGCAGTCGCTCTGGCTCGAAAGCGGCTCCACATGCGCCCTTATAGTCCTTGCCATCCACATGGGCAGTCACGTCGACACGATAGAAGCCAGGAACCTTCATGGTGCCTGTCAATTTGAGTGTACCATCCTTCAGAATCGTGCTTTTTTTGACATCCTGATACATTTCAGGACCTGCAGCATAGTCGATACTCACATTGTTAAGCAACGTTCCCGATTTTCTCACCTCAACCACAAACTGAACCTTCTCACCTAGTTTATAGTGCCAATCCTGATGATCAGGCTCAACGGTTACCACAATATTATTACCACGTATTTGGGCTGAAAGCGATGCTATCGCCATCACGCAGAAAAGGGTTAAAAGTAATCTCTTCATCTTGTTTTTAGTCAACTGTTAGAATTTCGGGGGCAAAGTTACGAATATTTCTGCAAACAATGGTACTTTTTATTATCTAATGTCTACACTATTTTGTCAATTTGCTCATACGTTCCACTTGCGACCTGATAACCTGAAGCGTAGAAGTATCACCAGCAAATACAGAATTTAGTCCTTGAGCCTCTTGAGCCGGGTCACCAGTATAGTCATCGCCCACCTGCCATTGTTCGGTATGCTTTGGTTTGGCAAGACCACCCCAACCCCAGAAATTACAACCAGCGAAGTATCCTCCCTGTTCTGCATTATCGCCTACAAGCGAGAACACATACTCATAGAATCCGTCACGTCCTTTGGTTGGTGTTTCCTGCTCGAACTTGAAATCATCCCTTGGGTAACCAAACTCTTCCATAACGAGTGGTTTCTTGATTTTCTCACAGATGGCCAGATGGCGATCTATATACTCTTTCGTATTCTCTTTGGCGCGCGGTAAGTTCTCAATAAGAGAATCAGCCTTTGCCCATCCCCAATTGTAAGGCCATAGGTGAATATTGGCATAGTCTATATTCGTATCGGCTGTAATACGCTCCCAACAGTCAAAATCGCCTTCACAACCCCAGGCTCCCTCGGAACCGATAGATATCAGATGATTCGGATCAAGACTGCGGATGAGAGATGAAGCTTCAGCAAGCCACTTCTCAAAAGCGGGGAGTGCTTCCGTCGAGAAGGCACGGGGCTCATTGCCGATCTGCCACGACATGATGGAAGGATCATCCTTATAGGCCAGACCAGTATAACGATTCGTACGTCCAAGGATAAAGCGTACATAATCGTAGAATAACTCATGAGCTTTCTGGTTCGTGGCATATTTGCTCATTGCCTGCATGAAGGCAGGATAGCCATCCTCATTAGGACGTGGTTGTTTTCCCTCGCCTGCATGCTCTAAATAGAAACCATAACCACCACTCCATTCCCAGGAATTGTTCAAATAAAGCACAGCAACCATCTGGCGCTTTCCCATTTCCTGCAGCAGATAATCAAGACCAGCTAGAATCGTGTCGTTATATTCACCTGGAGCAACCTGAAGTGTCGGTTCGACCTTCGTGGTAACACCACGTTCACCGTCGGACCCGACAAGCACACGGAGATTGTCGATCCCCATCTCCTTCATCAAGTCGAGTTCTTTACACAGACGCTCACGATTACCTCCTTGCCCCTCAGAGCCAAGGATTGCCCCGTACCAGAAGTTTGTCCCCACGTAATAATAAGGTTTGCCATCACGCACAAAATGCCCATTCTCAACCTTTACAAACGAAGGTGCCTGGTTTTCCTGTTTCTGCTGACACGCTGTTACGAACAACGCCCCAACCACAACTATAAGGAGTTTCAGATTCATCGTTTTTTAGCTTTTTAATTATTCTATGGCGCAAAGATACAACAATTATTTCATATTACCAAATGTTTGCCTCAAGAAATCTCAGTTCTGATGATATCGAATAAGACCTGCAAGCGGGGTCTTAATAATCGTACCCGATTGACGGCCGATAGCGGCAACTGCCTCACGAAGTTGATCCTGATAATGGAAAGCCACACTGCCTACAAATGAAACAGGGAGTTCCTGACGACCATATGGGGCGATATGAACACGTAGGAAATCCGTAAAATTCTGTACAACAACATCATGTACGCCTTGATCATCGAGGTGACCACTGATAAACTCAGACAAAGAAGCCAAGAATCGATTTGCGAGAGGCTGACGATATACGCGATTGATAATTTCGGGAAGTCTGAGCTTCGTCTCTGCCTCAAATGCATGCAACACATCTTCAGAAAGAACGCCACAATAGAGGTCATGAATAAAGCGCTTTCCAAGAGCAGCACCACTGCCCTCGTCACCCAAGATATATCCCAAAGCAGGCGTATGTTGCACTATACCATTTCCGTCGTATAGACATGAATTAGCTCCTGTTCCAAGGATACAGGCGATACCCTCTTTGCGACCACAAAGTGCACGGGCAGCTCCAAGCAGATCACTATGAGCCTCAACAACCGAGGCCTGTGGGAAGAGTTCACAAAGGAGAGAAGACATCAGTTGTTCCATTTCCGGACGAACGCCACTGCCATAAAAATAGACTGCATAGGGAAAATCAGGAGTGAGTATGGAGGAACTGCGCAATTTCTGCACATCGGGATGTGACCCCATTCGACCCATAAACTCTTCACGGATGATCTGAACAATCTGTTCGCGCGACTGATGGATGGGGTTGATGCCCTGAGTAGTAAGGACTACGGGTTGATGACTAGCTGTGACAATCGCCCAGTCGGTCTTAGTGCTTCCACTATCTGCTATTAATATCATAATATCGTATGTTTTATAGTTTTCGACTGCAAAAGTATAAAAAAAGACTCAATCATGCAAGAATTTCAGTTTTTTTTCTTACCTTTGCCCAACAATTTACAATGTGACTGATGAAACGTACTCTTTTTATTATCGCCCTCTTAGTGGGCTTTATCTTTACGGCAAATGCTGTTTTGAAGGAGAAGGATCTGGAACAAACGCTAACGATTCTTCAGGCAGAACTAGAACAATACAACAATGAACTGAGCCATCGCTCTACCATGCGAAAGGAACGCACGAAACAGCTCATCACACAGTTACTCTTGACTATGAAGCAAGCCGACCAGAACGCACTGATGCTCTATTCACAACATCAAGAGAACGTATTCGACATGACCTATGCCTGCCATGAGGCAACCAAGCTGTACCGTGATTTCCACAAGAAACAAATACCCTTTACGGAGTTCCTGGAGAAGAACAGCCGCGAACTGGCACGATACGACAGCCTCATCACACGACTAGAGGCCTTACCAGAAATTATGACAACCAAATACGGCACGTCAAAGCGCGACTCTTGTTTGGTACTTGCCAGAAATATTCGTAATATGTTAGGCGAGAGCGAATACCAGCTTAAACGCAACATACATTTTTATAATCAGACCGAACAAAGACTGAGCGAACTGAACAGCTATGCACAAAGACGTTATAGCGACATCCAGCAAAACATCTTTATCAACGGCGACGAGAGCTACCCTACTCTATTAAGTCACTTCGGCAGACGCTGGAACTCTATTACAGAAACAGCCAAAAAAAAGTACACAATCGGTTCGCCATCCAACTCACAATGGAGCGGCAGATGGATTTTATTTACTTTTTCCGCTATCCTATTTTACGTTATCATCGCCATCCTTCTTAACCAGCTCTTTTTCCGTTTCCTGATGCCCAAAAGGCTCGACACAGAGGAGTTCCGCAAGAAAAGAGCCTGTATCATCATGGCCACGACGACCATCACTTTTGCCATTATACAAGGTGCCATCAGCATTATTGGTACTGGACAGAACTACCCGTTCCTCTATATGGCATCAAATTTACTGGTAGAGTATGCCTGGCTACTAGGCGTCATCCTGATTTCTCTACTATTGCGTGTCAAGGGTGAGCAGATAGGCAGCGCATTCCGTATTTACGCACCATTGATCGTCGTTGGATTCATTGTTATCGGATGCCGCATCATTCTGATTCCTAACGAATTAGTCAACTTTTTTCTCCCGCCTATACTACTGATATGTGCACTCTGGCAATGGATAGTCATCAGGCGTCACAATTCGAACATTCCTCGTTCAGATATTTTCTACACATACGTATCGCTCGTGGTTTTCATTGCCGCAGTCTGCTGTTCTTGGTCAGGTTACACACTGCTCGCTGTACAGTTACTCATCTGGTGGATTATGCAGTTGACCTGCATCTTGACCATCACCTGCATCAGCCAGTATCTCAGGCTCTATGCCGAACGCAAGGGGTATAACCAGAAACCTGTTACCCAGACATGGGCCTATAGTTTTATAGAAAAGGTTGTGATGCCCGTGCTTAGTGTAAACTCCATCATGCTGAGCATCTATTGGGCAGCAAAAGTATTTAATTTGAGTGATCTTTGTTGGAAGATCTTTAAGTATAATTTTATTGACATGGAGAACCTGCAGGTTTCTATCCTAAAACTCTCCATGGTCATTACCATATGGTTCCTTTTCCGATGGATAGCCCGAACCGTTCTTGCCTTATTACGCGTTCATTATGAGACTAGTGACCCCACAACGGCTGCTTCAAGAGAAGTAATGGGAAAGAACGTCATACAGGTCTTTGTCTGGGGTGTTTGGCTGATGATCTCGCTCTCGCTGTTCCACATCAGCGTCACTTGGTTGTTAGCCATCTCTGGTGGTCTCTCCACTGGTATCGGTTTTGCCTCGAAAGATATCATCGAAAATATATATTATGGTGCTTCACTGATGGCTGGCCGCATCAAGGTGGGCGATTGGGTTGAGATCGACGGACGCATGGGTAAAGTGATGAGCATCAGTTATACATCGACAGTGATAGAATCACTTTATGGTGAGGTCATCACCTTCCAAAACGCACAACTCTTTGCAAAAAACTATAAGAATCTCACGAGAAATCACGGCTATGTATTGGCTGTCGTACCCTTCGGTGTGGCCTATGGCTCTAACCTGAAGCAGGTAACAGAACTCGTCGAGGAGGCTCTGAACAACATGAAACACCAATGGATGGATCGTTCAAAACAGGTAAAATGCGTCGTTTCTGAGATGGCGGATTCAAGCATAAATTTCAAACTTTTTGTCTGGGCCGACGCTCCCAAGAAATCATACGTAATCAGTGACGTCTTGAAGTGTGTTTACGATACTTTGAACGAGCACGGCATTACCATTCCTTTCCCACAAAGAGACATTCATGTCATTAAAGATTAAAAAAAATGTATTTTTTTTGGTAGTTTTCAATAAAATGCGTATTTTTGCAACATCATTATGAGTAGCAAAACAACCATTATAGCAGGTCCGTGTGTTATAGAGTCAGCTGAATTGCTTGACATTGTGGCACGTAAGTTGGTGGAAATCAACACCAAGTTAGGAATTAACATTATCTTCAAAGCCTCGTTTGACAAGGCGAATCGTACATCAATTCATTCCTTCCGCGGCCCAGGACTTGAACTTGGACTGCAGATGCTGGCTGATGTAAAAGCCAACTACGGTCTCCGGATTCTAACTGATATCCATGAGAGTTATCAGGCAGAGCCTGTCAGTGAAGTGTGCGATGTGATTCAGATACCGGCCTTTCTGTGTCGTCAGACAGATCTGCTTGTCGCTGCTGCCAAGACTGGACGGACGGTAAATATTAAAAAGGCACAGTTCCTTAGCGGTCTCGACATGCGATATCCTGTAGAGAAAGCTCTTGATGCAGGCGCAAAGGATATCTGGCTGACTGAACGCGGCAATATGATGGGCTACAACAACCTTGTGGTAGATTTCCGCAACATCCCCGATATGTTGGAACTAGTACCTACGGTTATCATGGACTGTACTCACAGCGTACAACGGCCTGGCGGTTCTGATGGCAAAACAGGTGGAGACCGAAGATTTGTTCCACAAATGGCACTGGCAGCAAAAGCATTTGGAGCCAATGGCTTTTTCTTTGAGGTACATCCTCATCCAGACGAAGGCCTCAGCGATGCCGCCAACATGTTGGAATTAGACCGTCTGGAGGCACTGGTTGAAAAACTGATTTAAAATGAAAGAAGCAAAAGAATACGCCATACAATGTTTCAAGGACGAAGCAGAAGCCGTGTTAGGGCTTGCATCACAACTTGACGACAGTTTTGACGAAGCTGTCAGATTGATGTTTGAATGCAAGGGAAAAATCATCGTAACAGGTGTTGGCAAGAGTGGACACATCGGTGCCAAGATTGCTGCGACCCTTTCGAGCACTGGCACTCCTTCATTTTTCATTAATCCGCTTGACGTGTTTCACGGCGACTTAGGCGTGATGACATCCGACGATGTGGTTCTGGCCATTTCCCATTCAGGACAGACTGACGAGCTACTGAGATTTATTCCGATGGTTTTGCAGATGAAGATCCCCATCATCGGTATGAGTGGCAATCCACAGTCGCTCCTGGCGAAATATTCAACCTGCCATCTGAATGTGTTTGTCGAAAAAGAAGCTTGTCCGATGAACCTCGCACCCACGAGTTCCACTATGGCACAATTGGCGATGGGCGATGCTCTCGCTATAGCGTTGATTGAGAAGCGTAATTTCCAACCAAGAGACTTCGCACAGTTTCATCCTGGTGGCGAACTTGGAAAACGCTTGTTGACAACAGCACAGGATGTGATGTTTAAAGATGATCTTCCCGTACTACCACCAGAGATGCATCTGGGCGAGGCGATCATCCTTGTAAGCAAAGGCAAACTCGGACTAGGCATTGCTGAGGTAAATGGCAAAATCGTGGGACTGATTACCGATGGTGATATCCGTCGCGCTATGGAGAAGTGGCAGGCAGAATTCTTCAACCGAACGGTTAGTGACATCATGACACGTACACCCAAGACTGTCAAACCAGAGACGAAAATTACGGAAATTCAGAGAATTATGAATAAATATAAAGTACACTCTGTGTTAGTAATCGACGAAGAGAACCACCTCTTAGGTGTCGTTGACCACTACTCGTGTATGATTTAAAAGATTGAAAATAAGACCTTATGAAGACTATAAAGAAACTGTTGATCGTGTTGCTGCTCACCCTGCCTTTGGCAGTGACAGCCGACTATCTGTTTAAAACACTGGATGCACGCGATGGCTTGACATCCAGTCAGGTGAACTGTATCTTAAAAGATTCGCGTGGATACATTTGGTTTGGTACACCCGCAGGACTCTATCGCTACGACGGCTACTCTTTCAGAAACTTCCAAAGCGACTCACAAGACGGTTCATCGCTTAACGACAGCTATATCAACACCATTCAGGAAATGCTCGACGGCAATCTGTTGATTCAGACCTCTTCGGGCTATTGCATCTATCATCCTCAGACAGAAACGTTTGAGCGCGATATGAAGCAGACTTTTGCACGCATGGGTATTGAGACAATTCCTTCCATCGTATACATCGACAGGCATAAGAATCTTTGGGGAGCCATCCCCAACAAAGGCGTTGTCTGCTACAACCAGCAACAGCAGTTGCTTTACGAATTCGGCTATACTGATGACGCACATGGAGTGCCTCAGGGAGTTGTATGTTCTATCAGCGAATGCCGTGATGGCGCCATCATTGTTTACGATGACGGACGTATGGTCTGCTGCGATGTCATGCATCAGCAACATACCGTATGGGCTGCAGAAGGCATTGCCACGCTGAAGCGTCACAGATCAAAATCACTCAGAGCTTTCTCTGATCAGATGGACAATATCTGGCTTTATGGTCAAGGCACATTATATATGTATAATAAGAGCTCCGACACGTGGGAGTCCACTATCGGAGAACAGCTGGGACTAACGAATATCGGTGTCGATCGTAATATCAATAGTATGGCAGGCGACCGTAGTGGCAACATCTGGATTGGTTCTGACCAGCTAGGCCTCTTGAAGATGGATGTCAACACCCATCAGATTGAAAACGTACAGCCACGTAATATTAATGATAATCAGTGGGTCAAGGATAATATAGGTATCCAGAGCGTGTATGTCGACGACACGGATCTGCTATGGGTAGGTACAGAAAAATCCGGTGTAGCCTATTCTGGAGACTATATCTACCGCTTTGGTTCCAACCTCTTAGGTGACATCACTGCTATGACACAGGATGCCAATGGTAAGATTTGGTATGGCACGAGTGATCATGGCATCATCGATTATACGGGAACACTAGCCAGTCTGAAAGTTTCGTGCATGGAGACAACGCCTGACGGTAGCCTCTGGGTAGGATCCAAGCGCAATGGTCTGACCAGAATTAACAATAGCGGCTCTACCATCTTCTCGTTGGCAAAGGACAGTACCAGTACACTGATTGACGACCACGTGAATGACTTGTGTGTTGATAAAATCGGAAATCTGTGGATTGCCACTAATGGAGGTCTTCAGGTTTACAACCCCAGAATGAACTCCTTCTCGTCCTATACCCGAGAGAATGGCAAACTCAATACCAACAATATCACTTGTCTCTTCTACAACAAGAATGGCAAGGAGAATATCATGTACGTTGGAACGGCTGAGGGACTCGTTGTCCTGAATCTGTCGAACACAGAGAAGAAAGTGGTTACAGGAAACTCCAACAACCTCAAGACTTTCACCAATAATTATATTACACAGGTGTTCCAGGATTCAAGAGGGTTAATCTGGGTAGGCACACGTGAAGGTCTGAACATCCTCAATATGGAGACTGACGATCTTGACTATCTGACAGAGAAACAGGGCCTTTGCAACAATAACGTCTGTGGTATAGCCGAAGACAAGAATCACAGCATTTGGGTAACCACCAGTCGTGGCGTTAGTCGCATCGTGGTACAGCGTAACCATGAGGATGGTACGAACAACTATGGCATGTACAATTACAGCACCTCCGATGGCCTTCAGAGCAATGAGTTTAATCACGGTTCCATTCTGACCCGCGATGACGGCAATGTACTTCTGGGTGGTCTTTATGGAGTGAACTGGGTTATTCAGAAAGGCAATGATGACAACGATGCCCTTCCTCGTGTGATGCTTACCCAGTTGTTTATTGGAGAAGAGGAGATCCTCACAGGCCACGAGTACGGTAATAGAGTCATACTGCCTCAGGCTCTTAATGAGACCAACAAGATTAACCTGGGTCATGACCAGAATACCTTTACCATCAAGTTTGCAGCAGGTAACTATAACCAAAGTGAGCGCCTGCAGTTCATGTACTGGATGGAAGGAAAGGACGAGGACTGGCGTAATGGTAATGCCCTTACCCACGGTGTAACATTTAAAGATCTCGGAAGTGGCAAATATACCCTCCATGTAAAAGCCATCAGTGCCGAAGGTGCTGTCAGCAACCAGGAGCGTATCCTGGAAATCGACATCGAGCGCCACTGGCTGTTATCATGGTGGATGATCGTTGCCTACATTATTCTGGCAGTAGTCGTTATTTACTTCTGGCGCGTCGGACTGAAACAGATCAAGGCTATACGTCAGAGAAAGAATGCTGTCATTAACGAACTGAAACTGCAACGCGAAGAGATTAAGGCTGCCAGTGACGACCTCCGCCAGCCGATGGCCCGTATGACCTCTATCATCGGTAACCTCTCTGAGAAAGAGACCACACTCGAGGAGAAGGAGCAGCTGAATGCTCTCCACTCTCAGATGCTTCAGATCATTACCCGTGTGGCAGATATGCAGATGAACCTCGAGAATCCTGAGGAGAAAGCCAAGAATACTGTTCAGGATCGACTTGAGCTCAATGGTAAGGGTGAGATAGAATTGCCGGAGATTGGTGATACGCTGACAGCTGAGAGCACACGTTCAAGAGCTGCCCTCGACTCGCCTACCGCTAAGTTCACCGTTGTCATGATCGATGATAATGAGGACTTCCTGAAGTTCGCTTCAGCCAAGTTGAAATATGTGTATGATTTCCATATCTACAATGATATAGAGAAGGCCTCAGAGGATCTGGAAGAGATGAAGTGCGACATCGTTGTATGTAAACAAGAGATGAGTCCGATGACGGGTAGCGATCTCTGCAACCAGCTGAAGACGAATATCGTCACCCAGAAGATGAAGTTTGTGCTGATGACCGATGGTGTACTGACACCTCAGGACATGCGTTCAAAGAACATCACCCTTTCTGCCGACGACTATCTCGCAAAGCCGTTTAATATGCAGGAAGCATGTATGCGCTTCAACAAGGTACTTGGCTTAGGTGCCATCAATGTCAACAGCAACCTGATTGAAGGTGCTGAGACCCGTATGCTGGAGGAGCGTAACACAAGTATGACGACAGCAACTGAGAGCATGGGACTTGAAGTCATTCAGCCCGATACTGATACAGAGGTAACGACTGATGACCCCATGAATCTTGTCGATACGACTATCGTTAACAAGAAGAACCAGCTGGCTCGTAAGGGTAGTAACCTGCCCGAAGGTATCCTGCCCGAGAATGAGCAAAGCGAGGAGTCGACATCCGACTACTCCATGCTCGACGAGATGGATCAACAACTGCTGAAGAATATCGAGCAGTACGTCATGCAGAACATGAGTCGAGGCCAGATCAGCCTCGAAGAGATGGCCAGCGCCATGGGTATGGGACGCGTTCCATTCTTCCACCGCATCAGGAGCCTGACAAACAAGACACCTGCAGAGGTGGTTCGCGATATGCGTCTGAAACATGCTTGTATCCTGCTCAAACGTACCAACATCAACATGAGTGAGCTGGCGACAAACATTGGTTTCATGACAGCAGAGAATTTCATCAACATCTTCAAGGAAAAATTTGGAATGACACCCCTTGAATACAGATTAAAACATCGCAAATGATAGGCAACAGATACCAGTTAGCAGGGATTGCCACCATACTATTCCTGCTGATTTCTCTCTATAGTAAAGCACAGACCAGCGATTCCCTGACTGTCAGCCAGATGCGTGAGTTGGGCATCACTTTCTCAAAGAACAACGACGTTGAACTGCTGATGTCGGGCAGAGAAAAATTCGCCCGACTGTTTGAAGACATCCGTCAGGCAAAGCAAAGTGTCCATCTGGAGTATTTCAATTTCAGAAACGACTCCATCGCCTCCCTTCTCTTCGACATCCTCAGGGAGAAACGCAAGGAAGGCGTAGAAGTGAGAGCTGTCTTCGACGGATTCGGCAACGATTCCAACAACCAGCCATTGAAGAAGAAACACCTCGCCAGCCTGCATGCCGACAGCATAGAAATCTATGAGTTTGACCCCATCAGGTTTCCATGGGTCAATCATATCTGGCCACGCGATCATCGGAAGATTGTAGTCATCGACGGGCGAATCGGCTATACTGGTGGCATGAACGTGGCCGACTATTATATTGTGGGCACAGAGCAGGTGGGAGAATGGCGCGATATGCACTGCCGTATTGAGGGCTCGGCTGTAAACGACCTGCAGAAAGTGTTCGTCAGATTCTGGAAGAAGTTAACAAAAGAGGATCTGACTGACCCCAAATATTTCCAGGGTACAAAAGCAGGCAACAAGATGGTGGGTATCGCCAACCGCGAACCTCACACATCCAATGAGATCATGCGAAGGTTCTACGTCCAGGCACTCGACAATGCGAAGGATTCCGTGAAAATCATCAATCCTTATTTTGTCCCCACCAATCAGGTTATCAAAGCCCTGAAACGCTGTGCAGAACGCGGTGTCAAGATGGATATCCTCATCTCATCCCGATATGACGAGCCTTTGACGCCCGACATCGTGATGTACAACATGAAGAAGCTGATTAAACGCGGAGCTCACGTGTGGCGTTACCGACCAGGATTCCATCATTCTAAGATTATGACCGTTGATGGCAAGTTCTGTACTGTTGGCAGCACAAACCTCGATGCCCGGGGCTTGCGCTACGACTATGAGATCAACGCACTCATCATCGACAAGGAGACAACCCTGGAACTGGACCGCAAGTTTATCGAAGATACCAAGAAAAGCGACTATCTTTCCATGGAGGAATGGAAGAAAAGCCGCAATACCTGGCAACGAATCAAAGGATGGCTCGGCCACCTGCTGACTTTCCTCATTTAAGACATGAAACGCGACACGACGATATCCATCTGCAAAGGTATTGCCATCATCCTGATGGTTATAGCCCACGCTGAAGCGCCAGGCTGGCTCTGCAAGTTTATCTTCGAGTTCCACATGCCGCTGTTCTTCATCACTGCCGGCTATTTCTTTTCACTGAAATATCTCAACGATGAGGCCACCTTCATCAAGAAGCGCATCAAGGGGCTCTACTGGCCTTTCGTGAAATGGTCAGTATTCTTCCTGATTATTCACAACTGGATGTTCGACATTGGCGTCCTCAACGAGCGATATGGCAACGAGATGGGTGGTGTGACACATCCCTACACATCGCATCAGATACAGCAGAATCTTTGGAACATCTTCACAGCTATGGGAGGATATGACCAGTTCCTTTGTGGTGCATTCTGGTTCTTCAGAGGCCTGTTTGTGGCCAGCATCCTATACCTTATATTATATAAGGTGATGGATTGGGGGATTCATCGTCTGGCAACCAGAACAGATAAGGCGAGGAAGTTAGAGAAAGCCATCCCCTACATGATTTGTCTGTTGATGCTCATCCTCTGCGGCTGGAAAACCCATGAGGGACTGAGGATAGTCACACTCGTACAAGGCGGCTATCGCGACATGATGGGTTGTTTCTTCTTTGGTTGCGGGTTTATCTTCAGGCAGTTTGTCGACGGATACAATCAACTGGTGTCCAGATACCATGCGTCCCTGTGGACGACTTTGCTCTTTGCGATAGTCGTCGGACTCTTCTCCGTCTATCTGACAGCCAACATGAACTGGCGGTCCACTTACACCCAGTTCCTGTCGTTGCCCATTCCTGCCTTGTTGGGATTCCTGATGACCTATAACATCAGCAATTGGCTCGACAAACATGAAGGGAAACTGAAGCAGTTCCTGACGTACGCTGGTGATCACACGCTCTACGTCTTCATCTTCCACATCGTGTCCTATAAGGTAGTCAGTCTTGTGAAGATATGGTACTATGGTCTCGACATCCATCAAATCGGATGCCACATGGTCATCCACGAGTACTCTCAACAAGACTGTTTCTGGATACTGTATACCATCGCAGGTGTAGGAATCCCACTCGGTTTTACCTGGCTCAACGAACGTATCAGGAGAAGAATCAGAGAATATAGAGCATCATCTGGATCTCAGGCTCAGTGATGCCCTTATCCTGAATCAAGTCCACCTCGTTCTCGATAATATACTCTTTGTCATGTCCCGATTCCTTCAGATAACGATGGAAGCAATCTGCAGCATCATCGATGTTTCCGCTGAACCACAGGCTATAGCCATAGTTAAGGAGGTCATCCTCTGAAGGTTCCTCTACCGAAAGCAACTGACGATAGAGATGATCAGCCTGCTCATACTTCCCGTCACAAGTCAACGCCCAGGCTAGGACACGATTCACATGATCATCGTCGGGCGTCTCATAATTCAGACGGAAGAGCACTTTCTCCGCCTCTTCATATCGTCCGAGATTAGTCTGGCAGACAGCTCTGTTCAGCAGGTAGCTCTTTTTCTCAGGCTGAATGGCAACCAGTTGGTCATACATTTCCAAGGCCTCCCCGTAACGTTCTTCTGCAAACAATATACGTGCATACCCTCTCATGGCTCTTTCATTCCCAGGTTGCATCTCCAGCGCACGGGCATAACTCTCCAAAGGCTGATACCCCAGATAGCCAGCCATCATGTAATATTGGAAGTCACGACGGTGATCACCATAGTTCTTCAACAGCTTCAAGGCTTCATTCATCTTCTTTTTCTTGATCAGGAAGGCTGTCATGTCATTGAAATAAGCCTCCAGATGGGTACTCCTGAATATCGGATTCTGGAAAAAGAGATACCTTTCGTCTGTCGGTGAGAAGATAGTCCTGAAACAATCACGCTGCTTGAAGATCCTGAAGAACCTGTAGATATCCTGTAAATAGATTCTGCGGATATAGGCAGGCTTCTGTCTTTCCTCCGTAGGCACTTCATAAAGTCCGACATCCCCTCGATCCATCATTTCACGCACCTGAGCGGGAATGCTGTTGATGACTTGCGAGAAGGCCAGCAAGAAAGAATATTTATCGCTGTTACAGAACGGACCACCATTCAACATCATCTGCAAGAAACGGCTACTCTTAAACTTACCGAGTGCCTCCGTAATAGAAGGATGGTCTGGATAGAAAGGCACAAACCAGTTGGCCAGCTCCGTGAAGAACGGGAATCGCTTCATCTGCGAGAAGCCTCCGAAGTAGATATCCGATCCCTGATTCTGCATGTCAACCATCCGATGGAAGCTGGCCTCCATCTTCTCCATGTTCTTCTCAGTCTCGTCAGGATGCAGGATATCGTTCAGTTCGTCCTCCTCTTGCTCCACCACACCATTCTTCGTAATGCGGAATCCCTGACTCTTTATCAGATCGGGCATGATCTCCTGCTGTATCATGGCATTATCAGCCTCGGCATTGATACAATAGATGATCTGTTGCTGGAGTTCAACCAAGTCCTTGCAGACCGCCTCGTCTTCCAGGAGTTTCTCCACCAGCTGCACTTCCTCTTGGTAGATGTTCTGCCCCAAGTCAGAATGCAGGGCTAGAACCCATCCCACCAAAGCCCGCTGACGCACAAATATGTCGGTGGCGCGCTGATAGACATGCACCAGCATACGGAACTTCGCCATATCGAAATAATTGATGGACGAAAGCATCACACTGCTGATCAGCAACTGCTGGTCGTTGGTATCCAGTGTCGGTGAGAGCAGCATCTCCTCCATCGCTGTGGCAAATCCGTCAGTCCAAAGACCGCTGGTCAGGATATAGTCGAACAGGATCACCATCGACTCGTGGTGACGTGCGTAGATTTCTTTCTTTTTCGCTTCCGACACATGTTCAGGTTCCAGATCGGCCAGCGCGATGTCCGACACAAACGACTCCAGTTCTTCACGTATCACCTGTGGCGACCAGTCGCGAGGTGTCATGTGGGCCTTCAGCATTAATGACGAGAGGTAGGGAGTATGGCGTACCGTATAGTTGATGGCAATATTCGAACACAGCACATACATACGCTGCAACAGGTTCTCATAGAGACTGGGTAGCTGTGGATCCTTGAATCCACGACGCCAATAGTCAGCCATCAACTGATAGTCTGTCCTGATGGCGAAAAGCCTGTCAGTATTGATCTGATGGGGATGTACGGAGAGAAAGGCCTCCAATGTCTGGATAGCCTCACCGAGACGTCGGCTTTTCAGGTAGTCGAAGACCTGATTCAGTGATTCACTCTGTACCATACCTTATTTCTTGGATAGCCATTGCTGGGCGGTTTCTATATCTTTCTGACTCGGAGGAGTGGCATGCTGGAACTTCAGCGTGTCGGGAAGGTTCTTCAGCGTCTGTTCCGACACGTCATAATACTTCCGGATAACAGCCTGATAATTCCTCACGCCATACTGATTGATTGAATCACAGGCCTCATTATAGCCATTGAGGAAAGCCTTCATCTGGCGCTGACGGTTCTTGTCGTCCATGCCCTTTACACGGAACACGAACGCCCCCATCTGCATGTCCGACTTGCGCGTATCCATCAATACCTTATGCTTCGCCAGTAAAGCCTGTGTGGCATGGGGTTCTGTCATGAAGAGGGCGTCCATCTCATTGTTCTCCAGCATTTTCAGACGGACATTCACATCGTTCACCTGAATACGGAACACACGCTCATGTTTCAACTTCGCACTGTCTACAGCCATGTCACTCAACAAGTCCGTGATGGAGTAGCGCGTCATAGCCACCATCTTGTCGTCCAGATGCTTCAGGTCGTTGATGCGCTGCTGCCTGTTACTGATCAGCAACCAATAGGCATTCGTCGATGTCCAGTACTTCAGGTCAACACCCGACTTCATCATCCGTTCCGCCCTGACGAGATCAGTCACAGAGCCCTCCACCCGATGACGCATCAGGGCCGTGTCGCAATCCATCTGCGCCGTAAACTGCTTCAGACGGATATCCACAGCCGAATCAAAGAACTGACGTTCCTTGGCTACAAATACGGGCAGACAGTCGAGCGTCGGCATCACTGCCACTTTCAGGGCTGCAGAGTCCTCACGAAACAGTCTGAGGCGCTGAGCCTTATTCAGAAGTTTTGTCTCTTCATACGACTGTCCGCAGCCGACAATCAGTGATATAATCGCAATAATCAGAAAAAATCTCCTCATAACGCGTGCAAAGATACGACTTTTTTTTCACTTTTCACTTTTCACGTTTCATTTTTCACTTTTTTTTCGTACCTTTGTTGCCAATATGGCAAAAGATAAGATCGCATACGTATGCTCCAACTGCGGCCAGGAGTCGCCGAAGTGGATAGGAAAATGCCCCGCTTGTGGGCAGTGGAACACATTTAAGGAAGTCCGTATTGCCGCTGACACGAAGCAGAAAGCCGCCACGACAGCAGCAGCTTCCGCTGGTCATGCCCTGCGGAAAAACAAGATTCTGAAGCTCAAAGAGATATCCGACCACGACGATCCCCGCATTGACATGCTCGACGAGGAGCTCAACCGTGTTCTGGGTGGCGGTCTCGTTCCCGGTTCCATCGTTCTCCTTGGTGGAGAACCAGGTATCGGCAAGTCCACGCTCTCACTTCAGACCATGCTCCGCATGCCTGAGAAGAAGATTCTCTACGTCAGTGGTGAGGAGAGTGCCCACCAACTGAAGATGCGCGCCAACCGCATCCCCCATGAGGAGAACGACAACTTCCTTATCCTCTGCGAGAACTCCTTGGAGAACATCTTCGACCACATCAAGGACATTCAGCCCGAGTTGGTCATCATCGACTCCATCCAGACCATCATGACCGAGGATGTCGAGTCCTCCGCAGGCTCCATCGCCCAGGTGCGCGAGTGTGCCTCTTCCCTACTCCGTTTTGCCAAGACCAGCGGTGTACCAGTCATCCTGATTGGCCATATCACCAAGGAAGGCACCTTGGCCGGTCCGAAGATTCTGGAGCATATCGTTGATACCGTCATCCAGTTCGAAGGCGACCAACACTATATGTATCGCATTCTGCGCAGCATCAAGAACCGCTTCGGTTCTACTGCCGAACTTGGTATCTACGAGATGCAGCAAAACGGTCTGCGACAAGTCTCCAACCCGTCAGAGCTTCTGCTGACGCAGGACCGCGACGGACTTTCAGGCATCGCCATCACCTCAGCCATCGAGGGAATACGTCCATTCCTTGTTGAGACTCAGGCACTTGTATCCACAGCCGCCTATGGCACGCCCCAGCGCTCAGCCACCGGATTCGACCAGCGCCGACTCAACATGCTGCTGGCAGTTCTTGAGAAGCGTGTAGGCTTCAAGCTGGCTCAGAAAGACGTCTTCGTGAACATTGCCGGTGGATTGCGAGTCACCGATCTGGCCATGGATCTCAGTGTGATTGCAGCAGTCCTCTCGTCGAATGTCGATACCCCCATCGAGGCCGGTTGGTGTATGACCGGTGAGGTCGGTCTCTCTGGAGAGGTTCGCCCCATCAACCGCATCGAGCAGCGCATAGCCGAGGCCGAGAAACTGGGATTCACCGATTTGATCATTCCCAAATACAACCTACAGGGCTTCGACCAAAAGAAGTTCCAAATAAATCTCCACCCCGTCCGCAAGGTAGAAGAAGCCCTCCGCGCCCTGTTCGGGTAGGACATCAAAAAAGAGGGTGTGAGAGTTTTCGACGAAGTCAAAAAGTTACCTGTTTAGGGTATATAGATGCAGGAATATATTAAGAGGTTTTAGGTAATCGTTCGTCTTATAACCAAGAATCTTCTTAGGTAAAATTTTTACATTTTTCGTTTAAAATCGTACGCCTTTAGCCCCAAATTGGCAAAAAATACTAAAAAATAACAGATCTATACGACTAACAGTTGTTTTTCTCAAATAATCTTCCTATCTTTGCAGGTAATTTTTAATAAAACCAAGAATCGATATGGAAACAACCAAGAAAAGAACACGCGAGGAAGTCCGTGCAGCCTTCAGGGCTTTCATGCGTGAAAAGGAAGAAGAGAGAAAGGCTGCTCAAATCAGACTTGAATTGTATCACCAAAAAAGGTTGGCAGGTTTAGTTTAACACTGCCCACCTTTAAATCTATCAGACTATGAACACTCTAAATTTGGAAAACATCAACAAACAAGCTCCGTACAAGGTAACCACCGATACGGATTATCCGCATTTATACTACTTCCATACGGACTTCGATGTGGACTATGAGATTTGTATTAAAGCAAACGATACTTTCATTCCCAGTGGTGCCTATGCTCTTGACATAAGAAACAAGTTCAATAAGCCATCACCTGGCGACCCCAAGTTCAAAGCGACATTGATAGCTATCGTCGAGGAGTTCTTCAGGCAGAACAATGATGTGATGCTTTACGTCACTGAGACGAAGGGTATGAAACAGGCCTCTCATAACAGACTATTCGTCAGATGGTTTAACACATACAAGCATCGTGAACAATATGTGATCAAGACAGCCGAGGGGGAGATGAACGGTCAGATCAATTTCATGGCAATCATCCTCAGAAAAGATAATCCAAGGATGCAACAAGCCTTTGACGAGTTCGATGAAACTATAACATTTCTCTTTGACTGAATCCGACACCACCTTGTCACAGTAGGGTCAGGAGAATTTGTGACATGTCACAAATTCTCCTGACCCTGTTTGTGATACGACAATCATGAGTATTATGTAGGGCATTTGTCGCAAATCAGGCAACCTGTCGCAACAAGTTGGAGAAGATTTAGGCAGATTATTTGGAATCTGGCGATAATCCCCGTACCTTTGCATCAGATTTTTGATTCATACATGCATAAGTTTTAGGTTTGAGTTAGTTGTTTGTTATTTCATTTGGGTTTAAAAGTTAGTAATGAGACGTGAATAGGACCTGCAGGGATGCAAGTCCTATTTACATTATTATATCACGCTGTGCCACAAATTCTTCTGACCCTGCTGTGAAATAAGCGATATATTCAGAACGTAACGGCTATATCTAATGTATTACCTGAGAATCCAGTTCTTGGGATTTTGGGATTTTGGGTTTTTGGGTATTTTGTGTTTTTTTAATTGGTAATTTGATATAAAGATATAATATGATATATAATAATATATATATTATTATATATCATAAGACTAAATAGAAGTTTATAGACAAATTGTTGCATAGTAATTTTCCAAAATATCCAAAATCCCAAAATGCCAAGATCGTGTCTTATCGAAGCCCCAAAAACCACACACACAAATAAGAGCCATGCGTTTTTCGATACGTGGCTCTTAATGAACTGAGAATAAGCGATTAACAGAAAATAAGTGGCTCTTATTTCTATGGCTCTCCTAACTGCGTGTAGATCAGCTGTACCTCGGCAGGCGTAAATGTGCGCCGAGGGAGGTCAGCCAGACTTCGAAGGGCTGGATTGATTGTCAGCCACGACTTGAACTTCTGCCAGGCTGACTTCTGCAGAAGCTTGGGAAAGTAGAGCTGGGCCAGCTCTGATCGTCCGTAGGTTTTGATTTTCTGTTCCATGTTCAATGTTTTTGTTTACTGCTGCAAAGTTACGAAAAATATTTGAGAAATAAGTCTACAAAAGGCAGAATAAGTCCTTATAAGTCATAATGCCCATTTAAAAAGTGGTATCTTTGCAGTATCAAAGGAGATAAACGGGAATAGGCGCCAAAAAAGTTAACTCCGGCGATGTGGAAGGCGACCCACAATGTTTGCCAAAGTATTTAACAACACAAAAACAAAATTAGACAAAATGATTGAACTTTATCTTTCAAAGAACAACCTTGAGGGATCTGCCGCATACGGCAAGTACTACCCTCGCGTGAGCTACAAGCAGACGCTGAACATCCACGACATGGCCAAGCACATGGCTGAACACAACACCCCGTTCTCTGAGGGAACCATTGAGGGTATCCTGCGAGACTTCGTGAAGTGTACCCGCGAGCAGACCCTGATGGGTAACACGGTGAAGGTCGACGATCTGGCCATCTTCAAGGTGAGCGTGATTGGTAACGGCTGTGTGAAGCTGTATGACCCCGACACCGACAAGACCATCTCTGCCAGCATCGGCTCTATCTCGAAGACTGACAAGACTGGCGCTGCCGTGCAGAGTCTGAAGCTCCTGGCACAGGCAACTGGCGAGTACACTCGCGACGAGCTGAACAAGGTGGCTAAGCTCGCTTGGACTGACAAGGCCGCTGCAGAGATTGCTGCTGCTAAGGCTGCTGCACTGGGCGGTGGTGGATCCAACGGCGGTGGTTCCAACAGCTCGAACTCAGGTTCAAGCTCTAACTCGGGCTCACAGAACTCAGGTTCTGAGAACAGTGGTAGCCAGAACTCCGGCTCTGAGCAGGGCGGTGGCAGTGAGCAGCAGTCTGAGAGCGTAACTGCACCAGAGATCTCAGGTACGAGCCCGTTCACTGACACCACTCAGGTGACCATCCAGGGTCCTCAGGGCGCAGAGGTTCGTTACACCACTGACGGAAGCGATCCCTCAGCAGAGAGCACCCTCTATAGCGAGGAGATCACGCTGAGCGCCACCACGACCATCAAGGCGATCGCCATCCTCGACGGAGAGACCTCTGAGGTAGCGTCTAAGACGTTCACCAAGAGTGGCGAAAGCGGCGGGTTTGATCTTGGGAACTAAAAGAAGAATTGAAGAATTGAAAAATTGAAGAATTCTGAATTTAGAAAAGGAGGTGAACTATGACGAAGAAGGAAACGCTTAAGTGGTCGCTGCAGATACTGGCTTCGATTATCTCAGCAGTGCTGACCGCCCTTGGCACGACGTCGTGCATGGGAGTGTAATCAAAGAGAGAGAGGCACCCGATAGGATGCCTCTCTCTTTGTCTACTTGGCTACTTTCTTGCCGTTGATGATATAGATACCTGAGGGGAGATCGTCGAGCTTGGTTGCTGACATGCGCATTCCATTCAGGTTGTAAATGCCCTTAGAAGTGTCGAGGGTCTTGCTGAGCTCGATCTTCCCAATACCGCTGGCAGAACCTCCGAGTCCGCGAACAAAGCCGGCATAGGCATGCTTACGGTAGAAATCGAGATCCCAGATGCCAACAGGCTCGTTGGCACGCCATCCGCTCATTTCCGGAGAATCGGTGGGACACCACTGACAGATGCCCCACTGCTGGGCGGCTGGTACGATGCGGAAGAACTCCTTGATGATCCACTCGTAGAAATCGGCCATCTTCTTATGCTGCTCCTCTGTCATCTTGCCTGTGGTAACCTTATTACCGTTTGCATCCGTATAACCCATATCCATCTCGCTGACACGAACCAGTTTTCCTGAATTCGCCATCACAGTGAACATACCGGTGATAGCTTTCTTCAGACCGTTGAGCGAGTTACTGTTTTCGAAATATGAGATGTGCATCTGCGTGCCGATACCGTCGATCTTAGTCACACCGTCGGCCTCCCATTTCTTAATCCAGTTGACCATAGACCAGACTTTCTTACTTGCATCAACACCATCCTTCGTCTTTATATCCCATGTTCCCTCAAGATTGTAGTCGTTGATGAAGAGTTTGATATCCTTCGGGCCATATTTACGGGCCAGGCGACAGGCCTGACGCACATAGTCGAGGTCGCCCAGATGATCCTGCCAGTAGAAATTGTTGCCACCGACATCCCATGTGCCGCTGGGGTTATAGGTCTGTGAATGTTGCAGGGCATAATTGCCTTCACCATCATCACCACCACCGGAGATGGCCTCATTGACGAGATCCCACGCTTTGACCTTACCGTCGCAGGCTTCCATCATGCCCTTGATCCACTGGTCCATCGCATCGACGAGGACATCGTGGCGCTCCTGCAGGGTCAGAGGGATAGTCTTGCCTTTATAGCCCTCGAACTTGATGCTCTTGATGTAGATGTCGCCTACGAAATCACCACACTGCAGAAGGAGGAAGTTATTGTCCAACACGGGTTTGTAATTGACTTCCACATCCTGCCACTCAGCTGTGAAAGGGAAGTTAGGACACGTCTCATCGCTATAAGCTGTAGAGAAGTCGCCCAACTTGCTGTGCATCGTACCGGCCTCGGTTCCACGTATCGTGATGATCATCTTGTAGCTCTTGCCTGCCTGGAGCATGATGTCGGTCATGGCCTGGAACTGTACATCCCAGAAGTTGTCGCACTTCTTCGTGGTGTGAATCTTCATGCCATCGGTACCGTCGAAGGTGATGGTGTATCCGTAGGTCGACTCTTCTGATTTCCAGCCGACGCTTTTGTTCGTGCGGAAATCCTTGCTGGCGACCTCAGTATATGTCTCTTCCGAGGTGGGATCGGGCTTGTCGGCAATCAGACTTGTCAGCCAGGCTACCGGCTGCTGGGAGTGCCAGGCGAGGGTGTGGCCATAGATATTGAGACCAGCCTCGGTGGCTTCTTTCACATAGTCCTTCACGGTCGTGAAATTCATGTTACCATTGCCATCCACGATACTTCCCATCTTCATGGCATTGCCGGCAACGGTCTCGGTGAAGTTCTGGTTGGTCAAGTTGTAGACTGTTGACTTCTTGAGATAGTCGGGAACGGTGGTTCCGACACCAAGCTTGAAATTGGGATACTTGGCGTAGTCGATGTACTCTTTCAAGGGCTTGTAGTCGTCCAGATAACGGTAGGCATCGTCGCCTGGTTTGCCCTGCTCGAATTTTTCCTGGGCAGATGCCGGGGTTAATAGACCGGCAGCAAACAGAAGTAATAATAACTTTTTCATATTGAATATTGATAAAAAAATTAGTTGTGGGTGCAAAGGTACGAAAAAAAAATGATTCAACTATTAAAAAAGCAAAAAAAGTAAAATCTCTGAGCCTTGATGCGATGGTGTTTCATAATTTATTTGTACCTTTGCATTCTATTAAAAAGATGTTTTTCACATTATTAATAATATTAAGATTATGACTATCAACGAATTCAACTTTGCCGGTAAGAAGGCAATCGTACGTGTAGACTTCAACGTACCCCTCGACGAGAATGGTAAGATCACTGACGACACCCGTATCCGTGGTGCCCTGCCCACGCTGAAGAAGATTCTGGCTGATGGTGGCGCTACTATCATCATGTCGCACATGGGTAAGCCCAAAGGTAAGGTAAACCCCAAGCTCTCTCTGGGTCAGATCCGCGAGGCTGTTGAGAAGGCACTCGGTGTTCCCGTGGCTTTCGCTCCCGACTGCGCCAAGGCTGCCGACGCTGCCAAGGCTCTGAAGATGGGTGAGGCGCTGCTGCTCGAGAACCTGCGCTACTATCCCGAGGAAGAGGGTAAGCCCGTAGGTGTTGAGAAGGGTACTCCCGAGTACGACGAGGCAAAGAAGGCCATGAAGGCTTCTCAGAAGGAGTTTGCCAAGACACTCGCTTCTTACGCTGACTGCTACGTGATGGACGCCTTCGGTACCGCTCACCGCAAGCACGCTTCTACTGCTGTCATCGCTGACTACTTCGATGCTGACAACAAGATGCTGGGTCTGCTGATGGAGAAGGAGGTACAGGCTGTTGACAACGTACTTTCTAACATCAAGCGTCCGTTCGTAGCCATCATGGGTGGTTCGAAGGTTTCTTCTAAGATCGGTATCATCGAGAACCTGCTCGGTAAGGTTGACAAGCTCATCCTCTGCGGTGGTATGACCTATACTTTCGCTAAGGCTCACAACGGTGAGATTGGTAACTCTATCGTTGAGCTCGACAAACTGGACGTTGCCCTGGGTGTTGAGGAGCTGGCTAAGAAGAACGGTGTAGAACTCGTTCTGGGTTCTGACTGCAACGCTACCAACGGTCTCGACTTCGGTACCATGACTGTTAAGGAGGGTGCTGAGATCATCACCTGCCCAGCCAACAATGTACCCGCTGGTTTCGAGGGTGTTGACGCTGGTCCTGCCTCTCAGGAGGATTTCCGCAACGCCATCAAGGGTGCCAAGACCATTCTGTGGAACGGTCCTGCCGGCGTATTCGAGTGCGACGCTTTCACCGCTGGTTCACGTGCCATTGGCGAGGCTATCGCTGAGGCCACAGCTGAGGGTGCATTCTCTCTGATCGGTGGTGGCGACTCTGTAGCTTGTGTCAACAAGTTCGGTCTGGCCGACAAGGTATCTTACATCTCTACTGGTGGTGGCGCTCTGCTCGAGGCCATCGAGGGTAAGGTGCTCCCCGGTGTAGCTGCCATCAAAGGCGAATAACAAGCTGACATTCTTTAATAAAGCAACTATTATGAGTAAGAAATTTGTAATTGGAGACCGATTGAAGGATGAGTGGATCTCTGTTCTGGATACAGAGAAGAAGAAACTCGAGTTTACAAATCACCTGGCAACAGCCAAGGAGTATCTGAAAGAAGAGGAGGCCAAGGAGAACCTGGCAAAGCTTCAGGAGACGGGTTATTTCAGCGACCTTCAGATCTACATGAAGGAGGACAACAAGGCTTACAAACCCGACGAGAGAGACTCTTTCCAGTCATAGGAGAATCCCCGTAAAAAGAGACTGCAAGAAATAAGCTCCCCCGCTATGAGGGAGCTTCTTCTTTTTAATGCCTGACGGCACGTTCAAAACACCATTTGATCAGCGAGGGCCAACGGAACAGCTGGCCAAGGAACCAGATGGTAGATGGACTGAAGAAAAACCGCGTAAACAGATCTTCCTTTTTCATCTTCTTAAAAAGCCGTGCATTTACCTCACGGAAAGGGCGCCCACTGGTAATCGCCTCTGCAGCATGACGGGCTGTAATAAATGCAGCCTTGATGCCCTCACAAGTAGTCCTGTTTGCAAATCCGCCTGCATCTCCAATCAGGATAACACGATCGTTCAGCGGATATTCGTTTTTGAGATAGATATGACAGCCTCGGAACTTTGCCTCAGAGCTGTTCTTCTGGCGCAACACCTCACGACACTTTTCGACTGTAGAACTCTGGTCGCCATAGCCGATGACATCAAATTCGCCATTTGGAAAACGATAATAATAGCCATTGACATCATAGTTTTTGGACAAGCCGACCTCCAGCACATTGTCGGGAGACTTTTCTACATATTGCTCAAGAATGATAAACCCATTGTCATCATTCCCCGTCATGAAATGACGCACACTGCTGGTAGACCCATCAGCCCCCACTAAATAGCGACATGCAATCTGTTCACCTGATTTCAGCGTAACAGTCAAGCCATCTTGGCTCTCATCGTAACGCAGAAAGGAACCCTTAAGGACTTCTCCACCCAACGATTTGTATTGCTCCAACAGCTGCATATCAAAAACCTTGCGCTTGACGAGTCGGAACTCGAAGGACGTCTCGAACTCACAACAACGATCCTCCTCGACCCAAAAGCGCACATGGCGGATGCTGTTGTAATCGTATTTAAAGTCAGGAATCAGTTCTTCAAGCAATTGCCAACACTTCGGACTCATTCCTCCACCACACACCTTGTCGCGAGGGAACGTGGCATGATCAACAATCATGCAATCTATCCCCGCCTTCTTGAGGAGGTAGCCACACATAGAGCCGGCAGGACCGGCTCCGATAATCAGGACATCAACCTTCTTCATCTCTTTCTGAACGTCTCGCGTTTCATCTTGGCATCGAAAAGCCACTTGATGACTTTGGGATAACGCATTCCCCAGCGGATGAGTCGCCAGCCAAAGGGGCTGAAGAAGAATTTAAACACATGAACCTGATGCTCCATCTTGATGAATTCCTCGCGGTTGGTCTCGCGGAAGGGCTTACCCTCAACGATGGCACGCTGGGCATTGGCTGCGGTCTTGAAGGCATCATAGAGGCCCTCACCCGTAAGTTTGTTGGCGAATCCGCCTGCATCACCAATCAGAATGACATTGTCGGCTGTAGGCGGAACGGTGTTCAATGGGATATAAGCCCCACGGATATGCTCCACAGGCACACCAAACTTAGTCAGCGTCTCACAGAACTTCGCCTTATGACGGGGGAAGTCTTCGTTAGACTCCAGAGAGGCAAAGCCGTACATATCGCGACCTTTGCTGGAGAACTTATAGAAGACACCTGGTTTATAGTTACTGGAGAAATGAACGAACACATCGTTGTCGGTCTCTCCTTCGTTGTACTGTTCGAGGAACAGGGCATGTAACTTGGGCTCTCCATGAATCTGACGACGGATGAGACTGTTGGCACCATCAGCAGCTACCAGATAGCGGCATGAGAACTGCTCGCCAGACTTCAAGGTAACCAGAACCCTGCCATCAGCCTGCTGTTCAAAACGAGAAAAAGAGCCTTTCATCAGCTGGCCTCCTTGAGCCTGATAATACTGCAACAGCGTGTAGTCGAAATCCTGACGACGAGTCATGCGGATAGCATACTCAGACTGGAACTCACAGACGGGGTCGTTCTCGAACTGGCAACGCATGCGGGTGATGGGACGATAGTCGTACTTGATACCTGGCAACAACATGTCGAGCAGACGCCAGGCCTTTACCGTAAGACCACCACCACACACCTTATCACGTGGGAACGTGGCATGATCGACTATCAGACAGTCAACACCAGCCTGCTTCAGCAGACTACCGCACACTGTGCCAGCAGGGCCAGCACCAATGATCAACACATCAATCTTTCTCAAATTCTCCATTTCACTTATACCTTATTAATATAATAGAATCCCCAGCCAATCACGGCCGGGGATTCCGATATCGATCTCCTACTCTTTTTCGAGCAGGATCTTCATCATCTCGACGGCAGCCTTCGCTACGGAAGTACCAGGGCCGAAGATGGCAGCGACACCAGACTTGTAGAGGAAGTCATAGTCCTGAGCAGGAATCACACCACCGGCGATAACCATGATGTCCTCGCGACCCAGTTTCTTCAACTCCTCAATGAGCTGTGGGATGAGTGTCTTGTGACCTGCTGCGAGTGAAGAGGCACCGACAACATGAACGTCGTTCTCTACAGCCTCGCGAGCAGCCTCGGCTGGTGTCTGGAACAGTGGTCCCATATCCACGTCGAATCCACAATCGGCATAACCCGTTGCTACTACCTTTGCACCACGATCGTGTCCATCCTGACCCATCTTGGCGATGAAGATACGAGGACGGCGACCTTCCTTCTCTGCGAACTCATCGGTCAGCTTGCAAGCCAACTCGAAGTCGCTATCGTTCTTTGATTCTGAACTATACACGCCTGAAATTGTTCTGATTACTGCCTTATAACGACCCACGATCTCCTCGCAGGCATCTGAAATCTCACCCAGCGTACAACGCAAGCCTGCTGCCTTAACAGCCAGATCGAGCAGGTTGTTCTTACTCTTCTTGCCTTCGTTGAACTCACGAACGCACTCGGTAATCTCCTTCAAGGCAGCCTGACAAGCAGCCTCGTCGCGATGAGCACGGAGCTCCTTCAGATTCTCTACCTGCTGAGTACGTACGGCTGTGTTATCAACCTCGAGGATATCGATAGGATCCTCGTGCTCGAGGCGATACTTATTGGTACCTACGATGGTCTGAACACCTGAGTCGATACGAGCCTGAGTGCGGGCTGCAGCCTCCTCGATACGCATCTTGGGCAGACCGGTCTCGATAGCCTTAGCCATACCGCCCAGCTTCTCAATCTCCTGAATGTGCTCCCAAGCCTTGTGTACCAGCTCATTGGTCAGCGTCTCAACATAGTAGCTACCAGCCCATGGGTCAATCTGCTTGCACACCTTGGTCTCGTTCTGGATGTAGATCTGAGTATTACGAGCGATACGAGCAGAGAAGTCGGTAGGCAGAGCGATAGCCTCGTCGAGGGCGTTGGTATGGAGCGACTGGGTGTGACCCAGTACAGCAGCCATAGCCTCGATACAGGTACGACCTACGTTGTTGAAGGGATCCTGCTCTGTGAGCGACCAACCAGAGGTCTGAGAGTGGGTACGCAGAGCCAGCGACTTAGGATTCTTAGCGCCAAAGCTCTTCACAATCTTGGCCCACAACAGTCGACCTGCACGCATCTTGGCAATCTCCATGAAGTGGTTCATACCGATAGCCCAGAAGAAGCTCAGACGTGGTGCAAAGGCATCCACATCGATACCAGCGTTCACACCAGTACGCAGATAGTCCATACCATCAGCCAGGGTGTAAGCCAACTCGATATCGGCAGTAGCTCCAGCCTCCTGCATGTGGTAACCAGAGATAGAGATGCTATTGAACTTAGGCATCTTCTGCGAGGTGTACTCGAAGATATCAGCAATGATCTTCATCGAGAATGCAGGCGGGTAGATATAGGTGTTACGAACCATGAACTCCTTCAGGATATCGTTCTGAATCGTTCCTGCCATCTCCTCCAACTGAGCGCCCTGCTCCAGTCCTGCTACGATGTAGAATGCCAGAATAGGCAATACGGCACCGTTCATCGTCATCGAGACAGACATCTTGTTCAAGGGGATACCAGAGAAGAGCACCTTCATATTCTCCTCGTTACAGATACTTACACCAGCCTTACCAACATCGCCCACAACACGAGCGTTGTCAGGGTCGTAACCACGGTGAGTAGGCAGGTCGAAGGCTACAGAAAGTCCCTTCTGACCAGAAGCCAGGTTACGGCGATAGAAAGCGTTTGACTCTTCAGCTGTAGAGAATCCGGCATACTGACGGATGGTCCAAGGCTTGAAGGGGTACATCATAGAGTAAGGACCACGCAGATAAGGAGGAATACCAGCTGTAAAGTCCAGGTGTTCCATACCTTCCAGGTCTTCCTTCGTATAAACTGGGCGAACCTCAATGTGCTCTGGGGTCTTCCAGTTAGCCTCAATCTTATTGTCGCTAATCCACTTGGCACCATCTTGAGCCTTGATGCCTGCATAGATATCAATATCTTTAAACTGTTTACGCATAATTCAAGTCTCC
>JAFSNR010000052.1 GCA_017443345.1 Prevotella sp. | reverse complement strand
CATTAGGAACTTCACATCACAGCTCCTGGATCCACATAAATAAATGAAGATTATGACATACAACAGTACAATGACAACAGCAGCGGTTATCGCAGTCATCGCATACCGCATCATCCTGTGGGCAGTCCGCATCCTGTGGTATTGCTTCAAGGCAGTAGTGAAACTCGTCCTTTGGCTTCTGAGAGCCTTATTCTGGACGATGCTATTCCTTACACGTATCATCCTCTAATCCCCTACCGCCATGCTCAAAGTAGCCCTCATGAACTATGTTCCGCAGCGTTATATGCGCCGTGCAGACTTCGACACGCAGGAAAATATGCGCCATATTCTCGACTTCAAGGCAGGTCGTAAATACGCCTCACGCTGGGCTTCGAGGATTGTAGGAAGGGCTCTTTCCTCAATGGACTTGTCGAATACGGTCATTGTGTGCATCCCTGCCAGTTGTGAGCAGACCAACAAGAGGAGATACAAGAGTTTTTCCGCTGACGTATGCGCCATGTGCGGAGCAATCAACGGATTTGAACATGTGCAGGTTATCGGCAAGCGTGAGAAAGTGCATATCAGCAAGAAACACGACCAGGAGAGCAACGTGCAGATAGACACCGACTACTTCAACGGCAAGCGTGTGTTGCTGATAGACGACATCTGTACGACCTGTGCCACCGCCAACGCATTCATTGAGCAGATGCAAAAGGCTGGTGCAGACGTAAGAATGACGCTCTTTCTCGCCAAGACAAAGAGTTATCGTAGAACATCAAATTATCAATACAACTGATTATGAACACAGCAACAAGTATTCGGCTCAGTATCAAGAACTGGGCACCGACAGACAGACCAAGTGACAAATTGCAGAATATGGGCGTAGAGAGCCTATCCGACTCCGAACTCATTAGCATTCTGATTGGCAGCGGCACGCAGCAGTATTCCGCCATTGACGTAGCGCAGCACATGCTGAAGAAGTTCGACCACAACCTCAACACATTGGGCAAGGCACGTTTCGACGAGTTGACCGACGTTGAGGGAGTTGGTACGTTCACCGCCTGCAAGATACAAGCCGCTATCGAGTTGGGTAAGCGCAGACAAAAAGCCGCAGTAGGGTTGAAGCCTACCCTCTCGACTGCAACGGCCATCTATGAGTATATGCACCCACGTATGGCAGACCTCGAAGTGGAGGAATTTTGGGTGATGTACCTCAACCAGTCCTACAAACTCATTAAGGCAATGCCAATTAGCCGAGGTGGACTGACTGAAACCGCTGTTGACATCCGTATCATCATGCGTGAAGCGGTACTATGCAATGCCACCATCATAGCGTTAGCCCACGACCATCCCAGCGGAAACACGCACCCCAGCAGACAAGATGACCAACTCACGAAAGCCATCAAGGATGCCTGCCAACTGATGCGCATTTTCCTCCTTGACCATGTTATCGTATGTGACGGAGCATACATGTCGTATAGGGAAGAGGGTAAACTATAATCATCGACAATATTCACATTCAAAAGACATCATCATTATGAAAGTAACATTAGAGAGCACTATTTGCGACTGGGACAGCGACACCGCAGCAGTAATCATCAAGTTCATGAACCTTGTTATACTTGCCAAGACCCGTAGGGAGTTAGAGGTATCACTCGACTTTACCCCGTTCAAAAGCCTTTATCAGAAACACCTTACATGGGGCTTTGGCAAGGGACACCTGTGGGTTAAGCAGGTATG
>JAFSNR010000051.1 GCA_017443345.1 Prevotella sp. | reverse complement strand
GGAGCTGCTGCTTGAACTCGTAGGTCTTGGTGTCCTTGTTGATCTTGACATACTCGATGCCAGTCATCTCGGCGAAGTCCTCCCAGTACTCTTCGGTGATGTCGTAAGAGAAGGCGCTGTGGTGCGTACCACCAGCGAGGATCCATGCACCAGCACCGATCTCGAATGTCGGCTGTGGAACCCAGAGAGCGCTGGCAACAGGCAGGTTGGGCATGGGCTTCGGCTCGATGCACTCTACCTCCTGAGAAATCAGACGGAAGCGGTTGCCGAGGTCTACGACGGTAGCCTTGATACCACGACCGGTCTTTGAGGTGAACACCAGACGGGCTGTCTGCTGCTTGCGGATACCGATTCCGAGGAAGTGAACCTCGAGCTTTGGCTTATCAGAAGCGATGAGCGGACAAACCTCGAGCATGTGGCTCTGGAGGCATGAAGAGCGATCGCCAGCGAAGTTAAGGGTGTAGTCCTCGAGGAATGAGCATCCTGTTGGCATGCCCTGCTGGATGACCCAGAGTGAACGATAGAGACAAGCGGTCTTCCAGTCACCCTCGGCACCGAAACCAATACCCTCTGTCATCAGACGCTGAGATGCGAGACCAGGAATCTGATCGAAACCACAGAAGTCAGGTGCATCGATGTCGGCATCACCCAGGTCGTCGAAGTTGGTGGTGAAAGCGGTAGCACCCTCGTCCTTCAGTACGCGACGCAGAGCGATTTCTGCCTTGGCAGCGTTCTTCACCTTCTGCCAGTAAACCTCCTCGCCACTCTCGTCGATCTTAATGGTGTACTCCTTCTTGTACTCCTCAACGAGGGCATCAGCCTCTGCATCAGTAACCTTCTTGAAATACTCCATCAGAGATGATACTGGATAGTAATCTACGTGGTAGCCCAGACGCTGTTCGAACTCTACACGATCACCATCAGTAACGGCTACGTTGTTCATGTTCATACCGAACATCAGACAGCGAACGTTCTTGGCATCAGCAACACCAGCAGCTACGCGAGCCCATACGGCAATCTGCTTCTGAGCTGCTTCGTCCTTCCAGTAACCGCAAACCACCTTGCGAGGAACACGCATACGAGTGCAGATATGTCCGAACTCGATATCACCGTGAGCACTCTGATTCAGGTTCATGAAGTCCATATCCATTGTCTCCCAGGGGATCTCAGCGTTATACTGTGTGTGGAAGTGGAGCAGAGGCTTCTGCAGGGCCTGGAGACCCTTAATCCACATCTTGGCAGGTGAGAATGTGTGCATCCAGGTGATGATACCTACGCACTTGGCGTCGTTGTTGGCTGCCTTCATCACGTCCTCAACTTCCTTAGAGCTGTTGGCTGTGCCCTTATATACTACCTTGATGGGGATGATGCCGCTGTCGTTGAGACCAGCTACCATCTCCTTAGAGTGTCCATCAACTGCAACTACAGCATCGCCTCCATACAGAAGCTGTGCACCAGTTACCCACCAAATCTCGAAATTATCAAATGCTTTGATCATTGTTGTAAGTTTTAAAGAATTAATAGTTACGTTATTTTAATGTTTCTGACCTTTTTGTCCATAATATGCATTAGGACCATGCTTACGCATATAGTGCTTCTCTACGAGGAGCGGATTCATCGTGAGGTTAGGATTCACGCTGAAGGCTACGAACGCCATCTTGGCACACTGCTCCATCACCTTCGCGTTATATACTGCGTTGTCGGGAGACGTTCCCCAAGAGAACGGACCATGGTTCTTCACCAGAACGGCAGGCGTGTGGTCGGGGTTTATCTTACGGATGTTCAGGATCTCGTCGACAATCACGTTACCAGTCTCCAGTTCGTAGTTACCCTTCACCTCTTCCTCTGTCATATCGCGCGTGCAGGGGATATCCTTATAGAAATAGTCGGCGTGAGTAGTGCCGATATTGGGTATGTCACGACCTGCCTGAGCGAATGCTGTGGCATAGGTAGAGTGGGTGTGGACCACACCCTGGATATTGGGGAAGTTGCGATAGAGTACGAGGTGAGTGGGGGTGTCTGATGAGGGGTTGAGGTCGCCATCGACAACCTCACCGGTTTTGAGATCCACCACTACCATATCGGATGCTTTCATCACGTCGTAGTCGACACCTGAGGGCTTGATGACTACCAGGCCGTTCTCACGATCGATACCAGAAACGTTGCCCCATGTGAAGATCACGAGGTTCTGCTTCACAAGGTCAAGGTTAGCCTTGAATACTTTTTCTTTGAGTTCTTCTAACATAATAATCAATTGTCAATTGCTTAAAGCTTAAATGTCGGGTCTTCGTTATAAACCCGTTTGTTGAAACGATACAAATGAGCGCCACGCTTAGATTTACTCTTGTCGACGAGCTCAGTCTTCTCGATATAATCCATATCCTTGATACGTTTGCGGAAATTGCGCTTGTCGAGTTCTTCGCCGTTGACAGCCTCATAGAGCTGTTGGAGCTGGGTGAGGGTGAAGAGGTTGGGCAGCAGACGGAAACCTATAGGTTCGTTGGCCAGCTTCTGCTGCATCATCTTGCGGGCTTTCTTGACCATCTCGTTGTGGTCGGAGTAGAGTTTGGGTATAGCATCAATGTTCACCCATTGCAGACCATGCTCCTGAAGGAGATCTTCATCGTAATCTTTCACATTGATCAGAGCATAGTAGGCGATGGATACCACACGTTCGCCAGGGTCGCGGTCGACTTTTCCAAAAGCACCCACCTGACGCATAAAGACATTCTTCAGTCCGGTAAGTTCGTAGAGGGTACGTGAAGCAGCCTCGTCGACACTCTCGTCGCTGGAGACGAAGCCTCCATAGAGGCTCCATTCTCCACGACCAGGATCCATCTGGCGTTTACCGATAAGCACCTTCAGCTTACCATCGTCGAAACCGAAGATGATACAGTCTACCGATAGCCAGACCTTGGAATGTTCACTATAGAATTGTGTCATTATTGTCGATGAATTACCAGAAGTAATAGTAGAAGCAGCTGCAGAGGCCGATGACTACCAGTGTGCCGATTACATCGAACGCACCCCAGCTCTCCTTGATAGACTTCTTGAAGTCAGCAGAGAACGTGATGGCATCGACCTGCTCCTTAGAAGGTGCTGGCGTGAAGAAGCTCACAGCTACCATCAGCAGGATGATGAACAACAGCAGCCAGCACTCGAAGATGAGCCAGTTGGTCTGCCAGAACCATGCTGTAGCATCCCAGAAAGCACCATCCATAACGGCCTTACCAGAGTCGGTAACAACGTTTGTGATAAGACGAACCATACCGATAAGGAATCCACCGATAAGTCCCCACTCACCAGCCTTTGGTGTAATCTTCTTGGAGAAGATACCAAGGGTGAATACAGCAACCATTGCTGGAGCAATAAGTGACTGGATGTCCTGCAGGTAAGAATAGAGGTTACCCATGTTCATCATGATAGGCATCCAAGCCAGACCAAGGAGCACAACAACAACGGTAGCCATTCGGCCTACGAATACGTAGTGAGCCTCGCTCATGCCCTTCTTCATGGGCTTGTAGAAGTCCTCAGTAAACAGCGTAGCACAGCTATTGAAGAAAGCAGCCAGCGAAGCAACAAGTGCACAAACGAAACCAATCGTCACGATACCCTTGATACCTGCAGGCAGGATGTTCTTCACCATCATGGCGAAAGCACCATCGGTAGACTCGTGGTTGGTGATATCCATCACGATACCGCTACCCGTCTTCAGAGACAGTGCGTAGGCAATCATACCGGGAATGAGGAACATGAAGCAGGGGAGGATCTTGAAGAAACCTGCAGCGATGGTACCGCGACGGGCACGCTTCATCACTTCCTTGTTGTCCTCACCAGGCACCTGACCAAGTACACGCTGAACGATGTGCTGGTCAGTACACCAGTACCAGAAACCGATGATAGATGCTCCGAGGAATACTACGTAGCCAGGGAACTGAGGATACATTGGGTCTGCAGGGTCTGGGTGGAACATGTGGGTTGTTCCGAATCCGTCGTGAGCAGCGTTGCAGACACGCATCATCTCTGCCCATCCTGCTGTGATGCTACCATCACCCAGCATGTTAAGTCCGAGGAACAGTACCAGGAATGAACCTATAATAAGAATAGGTGTCTGGATGGTAGAAAGAGTCATAACACCCTTCATGCCTCCGAATACTGTGAAGACAGCGGTGATGGCGATAAGGCCGATAGCTCCATACCAGAAAGGAATGTCAAGCAGGAACTTGAAGAAGATACCACCTGTGAAAGCGGTTACAGAAACCTTTGTCAGCACATAGGCCACGAGGGTGATAATGCTGAGCCAAGAACCTGTACGCTGTGTGTAACGGAACTTCAGGAAGTCGGGCATCGTGATGATCTTACCCATCTTGTTGATGAGCAGCTGATAGAATGGTACGAACAACCAACCGAGAATCAGGATCATCCATCCCTGCATCTCCCAGTGGGCCATACCGACACCGTCTTTTGCTCCAGTACCAGCGAGACCTACAAGGTGCTCAGAGCCGATGTTTGCAGCGAAGATGGCCATACCGATCACATACCAAGGCTCACCCTTACCAAAGAGGTAAGCTGAAGAGTCTTCGCCCTGCTGGGCTTTCTTGTCTTTCCAGATGGCATACCATACAGCAGCCACCACTCCTAAGAGGCCGACAATGAGTACAACCCAGTCGAGCCAAATGAATTCATGTGAACTCCAATTCATTGTTTTCTTTATTATTAATTATCAATTATCAATTGTCAATTTTAATTTCTCATTTAACAGAGAATTTATAAGCTGCGTGGCTGTAATACTTTTTATCGGGATTCAGCGTGGGCTGTATCCACTCAGGATGATTGGGAGAATCAGGATACTTCTGGCTCTCAAGACAAACACTCACGTGCTTGGGGTAGGTGATGCCATGCTTGCGGATAATGGTGGCATCGGCACCGACACCCTGGAAGTTGCCGCTGTAGACCTGAACACCAGGCTCGTTGGTAAACATCTCCATGAAGATGCCTGTCTTGGGAGAATAGAGGCTGGCGCAGACAATCGAATCATTGCCAACACCATCCTTATAAGTATTCAGACAGAAGTTATGGTCGTAGCCAGTCGCATTCTGAATCTGGTCGAAATCAGAGTTGATGCTGTCGCCAACGGCATGCGGTGTACGGAAGTCCATCGGGGTACCCTCTACAGACTTGATCTCACCCGTAGGGATGTAGAGCTTGTCGCTGGGGGTGAAATTGTCGGCATTCACATAGAGCACCTGATCGTAAGCAGGCTGTGTAAAGTCACCACTCAGATTGTAATAGTTGTGATTGGTCTGATTGATGATGGTTGGCTTGTCCGATTCTGCTTCCCAGGTCATATCGAGAATATTGTCGGCAGTAACCTTATAGGTAGTGACGGCCATCACCTTGCCAGGGAAACCATTCTCACCTGCAGGAGCAACAATCGTCAGTTTCAGGATGGAGTCACCGATCTGCTCTGCATCGTAAACCTGATGCATCCAACCTGTGTTGCCACCGCCATGAAGACAGTTGGGGCCATCGTTCTTCTTCAGCTGTATCGTGTCTTCGCCAAGAATGAACTGACCGTTCTTGATACGGTTGGCATAACGGCCTACACTTGAGCCATAGTCTGACGGTGAATTCAGGGTGTCGGCATATTGGGCAATGTTGTCAAAGCCCAGCACCACATCCGTAGGCTTGCCGTCCTTGTCGGGAACGACGAGCGAAACAATACGTCCACCATAATTGGTAATACAAACCTCCATACCATTCTGGTTCTTCAGCGTGTAGAGCTTTACAGGCTTCGATTGAATGGTGGTGTCAAACTTGGCAGGGTCGAGACCCGAAACCGTCAACTGAGGAGCCTTCTGGCTTTCAGTACAAGCAGAGAGCATCAGCGCAGCAACGCCGACTCCCATCAAAGTGACTTTGAATGCTTTCATCTTAACTTGGTTTTAGTTGTTTATTATGTTATAGAATTATTTTGGGTGTAAAATTACAATTAATTTTTGAACTGACAAGTAAAAAGGAAAGAAAAAAGAGTGATAAAGTGTATTTTTTACACTTTACCACTCGTATTTAACCTTTATAAACACTTAGAAGGGCGTTTATAACAAGTTTGAATTAGCAAATCTTACGTGAACCGTCGCCGATGACTACATCATAGACTTTGGGCTCATGACCGTATTTGGCGTTGAACTTCTTCTTGGCGTCCTCGATGAACTTCTTATAGAGGTCATTGCGAACGAGGTTGATGGTACAACCACCGAAACCACCGCCCATGATACGACTACCAGTCACACCGTTCTCCTTGGCAATGTCGTTCAGATAGTCGAGTTCCTCACAAGATACCTCGTAGTCCTTTGACAGACCTTCGTGGGTCTTGTACATCATCTCGCCAACCTTCTCGTAATCGCCTTCGTTGAGGGCTTCGCAGACTGCAAGCACACGGTCCTTCTCACCAAGAACGAACTTAGCACGCTTGTAATCCTCTTCGCCTACCTCAGCGCGAACCTCGTCCAACTGCTCCCAAGTACAATCGCGAAGGGTCTCAAATTTTCCCTCGGGATGCTTGGCGGCGATGTGCTTCACCACGTTCTCGCAGCTGTTGCGACGATCATTGTAAGGTGAGCCAGCCAACTGGTGCTTCACAACTGAATCAAGCAATACCAGACGATAGCCATCGGGCTTGAATGGGAAATACTCGAACTCACGGCTACGGCAGTCAAGACGCATCAGACAGCCTGACTTGCCGAAGACAGAGGCAAACTGGTCCATGATACCACAGTTGACACCGCAGTAGTTGTGCTCTGTAGCCTGACCTGCGAGAACCATATCCCACTGAGAAACCTTATTCTCACCGAAGATATCGTTCAATCCACAAGCGAAACAGCTCTCCATAGCAGCTGAAGAAGACATACCTGCTCCAAGGGGAACATCACCTGCAAAGGCGATATTAAATCCTTTCACGGGAACGCCCAACTTCTTCATCTCCAGTGCAATACCATAGATGTAGCGAGCCCAGCTTGCACGAGGACCAGCGGGGTCAGAGAGCTTGAAGTCTACACGGTCCTTCAGGTCGATAGCGTAAGCCATCACTGTATCCTCAGTACCGTTGGCGCGCATCTCAGCCATTACACCCTTATCAACTGCTCCAGGGAATACGAAACCACCATTGTAGTCGGTGTGCTCACCAATGAGGTTGATACGTCCTGGAGATGCATATACATTGCCTGTCTTTCCATCAAAGTGCTTGATGAAACGGCTTCTTACAAATTCAATATCCATAATCAATTAGTGTTTTAATAGTCAATTAATCTACCTTGATGTCGGTGTTCACGTTCTTGCTACCGATGAGGGCATAGAACAGGATATAGGCCAGCATGCCAATCACGAGCCAGTAGCTGAAAATCTCACCTGCCGACTTGGCCATAGCCTCCTGAATCAACGGCATGACACCGCCACCCACAACCATCGTCATGAATAAACCAGAGGCTGCTTCGGTGTACTTGCCCAAACCTTCAACAGAGAGATTGAAGATACCTCCCCACATCACTGATGTGCAAAGACCACAAGCTGGAATCAGGAACGCTTTAGCAGGCACGTCGTGACCGTTGAAAGCGATAGTGATACTCTCGGGCATGAAGATAGCAATGAGCAACAGGATGATCGCTACAGCACTGGCAGCAGAAAGCTGTGCTTTGGTAGAAACCTTGCCAGAGATAGCACTCGAGCAGGCACGTCCGATCATCATCAGGAGCCAGTAGGCTGCTGCTAATGTTCCTCCGATAGCTGCTGCACCTTCAAAGGGAAGTTTGGTCACATAGAAGTTCAACTCCATGGGAATACCGATCTCGATACCTACATAGAAGAAGATGGCAATCACACCAAGCAGACAGTGACGGAAAGCCAACGGACTGCGTTCGTACTGAGGAGACACCTTTCCAAGCGTAGGCTCGGGGATAGAAACGCGGCTGATGATCACAAATGAGATGGCGAACACGGCCATACCGATGAAAAGCAGGGGAGCCACATCGCTCATGCTGGTGTCCTTGGTAACGGTACCTACAAGGATACCTGCCAACAACGGGGTCAGTGTACCTGTCAGTGAGTTCAGCGTTCCACCCACCTGGATGAGCTGGTTACCCTTGTTGCCACCTCCTCCGAGAAGGTTCAACATGGGGTTAACCACGGTGTTCAGCATACATACGCAGAAACCGCAGATGAAAGCACCGAGCAGGTAGATGATCAGGTTGAGGGCCACTGGGATGTTATCGTATGTAAATACGTATGAACCAGCACCTACGAGGCTCGACATATACTGGAATACCAGACCGACGATACCTACGATCAAGGCGATGAGGGCCGTCTTCTTGTATCCGTATTTGGTCAGCATCTTACCTGCAGGAATACCCATGAAGAGATAAGCGGCAAAGTTCATCAGATTACCCCATGCTTTAGCAAACGGATACTCGAATCCCCAGATGTTACCAAAGGGCGCACCCATGTTGGTTACAAAACTGATCATCGCGAAGATGAAGCACATGGTGATAATAGCAATCAACTTACCATTGTTCTTAGTTTCAGTCATAATTCTTTTATCTGATTTTTGGTTGGATCATTATTCAACTACACCAAATCTATAGATGGTCTTCTGCTTGTAGCGCTGACCTGGATTGAGGACTACGCTTGGGAAGTATGGACGATTTGGCGTATCGGGGAAGTGCTGGGCCTCAAGACATACGGCTGAGCGACGTGGGAATGTACAGTCGTTGGCACCCTTGTAACCTGTAGCGAAGTTGGCTGTGTAGAGCTGCATGCCAGGCTCTGTGGTGTAGCACTCGAGTGTACGTCCGCTCTTGGGCTCCGTGATTCTTGCTGCAAAGCTCAACTCACCTTCTTCGTGCTTGTTCAGGACATAGTTGTGGTCATATCCGTGACCAAACTTAATCTGCTCATTATCAGCATCAATCTCCTGTCCGAAAGTCTTGGGCTTACGGAAATCGAATGGTGTGCCCTCTACCTTCAGAATCTCACCAGTTGGGATTGCGGTGTCGTCTGTAGGAAGATAGAAATCGGCATTGATCTCACAGATCTGGTCCTCGATGGTTGGGGTAGGATCAGCAGTACCTGAAAGACTGAAGAATGCGTGATGAGTCAGGTTCACGATGGTCTTCTTGTTGGTGGTTGCCAGATACTCGATGACGAGCTCGTTGAGGTCTGTAAAGGTGAACTCTACAGTCACGTCAAGCTCTCCTGTGAATCCTTCTTCACCATAGGAAGATACACGGTGCAAAGCCAGTGAGCGTGGTCCCATCTGACGAGCGTCCCAAACCTTGGCATTGAAGCCAACTGAACCGCCATGCAGGTGGTTAGGACCGTCGTTGAGAGCCAACTGGTAATCCTTGCCGTTCAGTGTGAACTGACCCTTGCAGATACGGTTGCCCCAACGGCCGATCAATGTCGACAGGTAAGGCTCGTTGCCGCTCATAAGCTGCTGGATACTAGCGTGTCCCTGAATAACGTTTGCTACTTTTCCATCCTTGTCAGGCACCATAATGGCACAGATCGCACCTCCGTAGTTGGAGATGGCAATTTCGTAACCTTTACGGTTCTTGAGGATGTACAAATCGGTTTTTTTACCATTGATAGTGGTCTGGAAGTTCTCCCGCTTCAGACCACACAGATTCGCTGTTTCTGTTGTATTAGCCATAATTGAATGTTTTTAGTTACAAAACAATTTTTTGCAAAGTAACAAAAAAATATCCAAATAGACGAAGGAATCAACGAAAAAAATGTTTCGTGAGTATTAAAAAAGCCTAAATGCAGTTTTTCAGGAAGTCTGCGACCACATAACTGCTACCTCCAATGAACACAAAGTCATTATTATCGGCAGTATCTCGTGCAATTTTGTAAGCCGTTGCGACATCGGGAAAACTCTCTCCCTGGAGGCCAATTCCCATGCCGTACATCTTGAGCATATCGCCTGAGAGCGCACGATGGTTGTTGGCCTGGGTGAAATAATAGACGGCATCCTTGGGTAACAGGTTCATCACGCCCTCAAAGTCCTTGTCTTCCACCATACCGAAGACGATGTGCTTGCGGTGACAGTTCACTGCATTGATCTGTTGGCTCAGATATTCCCAGCCAGGTACGTTGTGACCTGTATCGCAGATGGTCAGAGGCACGTCGCTTACTTTCTGCCAGCGACCTTGAAGACCTGTCAGATTGCAAACGTTCTTGAAGCCATCTCTGACTTCACGGTTTTGGCAGGCATTGACTTTGGTACTGGGGCAGGGATGCAGATAACCCAGTTTCTCCAACTCCTTGACGGCGCAAAGGATGGTATTCGTGTTCTTTTCCTGATAGTAGCCGTTGAGTTCTCCTGTCAGAATACCGAAATTGTTGGTATGATATTCAATGCCCTGGTGCGTGTGACTGGCAGAGATGATCTCCTGTACATCTTCGGCAAAGGTAATGGGAGCATGATTCTCTGCAGCCATCGACTCGAACACCATTCTGGTCTCGGGGGTGGTCTCACCAATGACAACGGGAATGTTGTTCTTGATGATACCAGCCTTCTCGAAGGCTATCTGCTCCAATGAATCTCCCAGGAACTGGGTGTGATCCATACCGATATTCGTAATGATGGAGAGAATAGGTGTGATAATGTTCGTGCAATCGAGTCTGCCACCAAGGCCAACTTCAATGACGGCGATATCCACCTCCATGTCAGCGAAGTACTTGAAGGCCATCGCTGTGACAATCTCAAAGAACGAGGGTGCCAGCGGCTGGAAGAATGATTTCTCTTTCTCTACAAAGTCGATGACGTACTCTTCCGAGATGGGTGTTCCGTTGATGCGGATACGCTCTCCGAAGTCAACCAGATGGGGTGAGGTGTAGAGACCTACTTTGTAGCCACAAGTCTGTAAAATGGCGGATAACGTGTGAGCACATGACCCTTTGCCGTTGGTTCCCGCAACATGGATGGTGCGATAGTTACGGTGTGGGTGTCCGAAATGCTGATCCAGGGCCAAGGTGTTCTCAAGCCCCTCCTTATAACCCGTTGCTCCCTGCCTTTCAAACATGGGCAGCTGGCTATAGAGGAATTCACACGTTTCCGAATACGTCATATACCTATTATATTAATTAAAGTAATTCTTGAATCTTTGGAAGATGGAGTCACGTGTCTGCTTGTCGCCCTTGAAGTTGTCGCTGTCCTTGAACTGTTCAATGGCCTGCTTCTCCTCACGGCTGAGGGTCTTCGGTACATAGACGCTGATATTCACCACCAAGTCGCCCTTACCGCTTCCATAACCCTGAACGGCAGGCAGTCCCTTTCCTCTCAGACGCAGGGTCTTGCCAGGTTGTGTACCGTTATCGAGTTTCACCTTCAGTTTGGTACCCTCGATAGTCGGGATCTCTACTTCACCGCCAAGTGCAGCTGTGGGGAAATCGAGCAGCAGGTTATAGATCAGGTCGTTGCCATCACGCACGAAGGTGTCATGTGGCTCTTCCTCAATGAATACCTGGATGTCACCGTTCAGACCGTTATGCTTACCGGCGTTACCCTTGCCTGGCACATTGACCACCATACCTTCGGCTACACCAGCGGGGATGCTGATCTCAACAACCTCTTCGCCTTTCTGTATTCCGGTGCCACCACACTCTTTACACTTGTTCTTGATAACCTCTCCTTCACCGCCGCAGACAGGACAAACGCTCTGTTGCTGCATCATTCCGAAGATACTCTGTGTGGTATGGGTAATGACACCGCTTCCATGACAGGTCGGACAAGTCTCCTTGCCGCTTCCTGCCTCGGCGCCTGAGCCATTACAATGTGGACAGTGGATATCTTTGCGTACCTTGAACTTCTTGGTGACGCCCTTGTTGATTTCTTCAAGTGTCAGCTTCACTTTCAGACGGAGGTCGCTGCCTCTATGCTGCTGGGGACGACGTGTACCGCCTCCGAAACCTCCGAAACCGTGGCCGCCGAAGATGTCGCCGAACATCGAGAAGATGTCATCCATGTTCATGCTGGTACCACCGAAGCCGCTGAAGCCTCCGAATCCACCCATGGACGGACCGTCGAAACCGAACTGGTCATACTGCTGGCGGGTTTTCGGATCGTGCAGGACATTATAAGCTTCGGCAGCCTCCTTGAACTTCTCCTCAGCCTCTTTGTCACCAGGATTACGGTCTGGGTGATACTTGATGGCTATCTTACGATACGCTTTCTTGATCTCATCTTCTGTAGCGCTCTTCTGAACGCCCAGCACCTCGTAGTAGTCACGTTTCTGTGCCATTATATTCTCTAAACTCTAAACTCTAAACTAAAAAACTACTGCCCAACGGCCACTTTAGCGTGGCGGATTACTTTGTCGTTCAGTTTGTAGCCTTCCTGCAGACAGTCGATGACTTTTCCTTTCTTGTCATCACCCATTCCCGGAACCATTGCCACAGCCTCATGAACATCGGTATCGAAGTCGGCGTCTTTGGTCTCGATCTTACTCACGCCTTGTGCCTCAAGCGTCTTCATGAACTTCTGATGAATCAGCGTCATGCCTTCACGAAGCACCTCGGGATCATCGGTCTTGGCACCGTTTTCGATGGCACGCTCCATATCGTCGAGAATGGGCAGAATGGCCGTAATCACCTTCTCACCACCGTTCAAAATCAGCTCTGCGCGCTCCTTGAGGGTGCGCTTGCGGTAGTTCTCAAACTCAGCTACAGAACGGAGCCACTTGTCCTTCAACTCGTCAATCTCTTCCTGAGCTTTCTCCAGCGGATCCTTTTCCTCAGCTTCTTCTTCCTGAGTGTCAGCTGCTGTTTCTTCAGTTGCGTTTTCTGCTGACTCTTTGTCAGTTTCTTCTACGGGAGTCTCTTCCAGAGTCTCTTCTCCTTCGATGTTGATATCTTTTTCTGTCATAATTGCAATGTTTTAAACGTTCTGAAAGCCTTTATGCAAATTTCGTGCCATTACGCATACAATTCGGCTTTCTTCTCCTTGATGGCCTCGTCGTAGATGTAGTCATCGTAGGTCATCAGCTTGTCTATGGTTCCCTTCGGTGTCAGTTCAATGATGCGGTCAGCTACCGTGTTGATGAACTCATGGTCGTGCGAGGCGAAGATGATGTTGCCCTTAAACTGTATCAGGTTGTTGTTGAACGCCTGGATACTCTCGAGGTCGAGGTGGTTGGTAGGTGTGTCAAGAATCAAGCAGTTGGCGTTCTTCAATTGCATACGGGCAATCATACAACGCATCTTCTCACCTCCACTGAGCACGTTGACATGCTTCAGCACATCCTCTTCCTTGAAGAGCATACGACCGAGGAATGACTTCATGGTCACCTCGTTGCCTGGCCCCCATTGTGAGAGCCAGTCCACAAGATTCATCTCACTCTGGAAGAACTCAGTATTGTCAAGTGGCAGATAGGCGGTGGTGATGGTGACACCCCACTTATAGGTACCGGCATCGGCCTCACGGTTGCCGTTGATGATCTCGAAGAGCGCTGTCATCGCCTTGGGATTATGGCTGAGGAAGACGGTCTTCTGACCTTTCTCGATGGTGAAGCTGACATTGTCGAAAAGTACGGTTCCATCTGGATCAATGGCCTTCAGACCCTCTACTTCAAGAATCTGTGTGCCAGGCTCACGCTCCATCGAGAAGATGATACCAGGATATTTACGCGTTGAGGGTGTGATTTCCTCCACGTTCAGTTTCTCAAGCATCTTCTTGCGCGAGGTGGTCTGCTTCGATTTGGCCACGTTGGCAGAGAAACGGCGGATAAATTCCTCCAGCTGCTTCTTCTTCTCCTCGGCCTTCATCTTCTGGTTCTGAGCCTGACGGAGAGCCAACTGAGAACTCTCGTACCAGAACGAGTAGTTACCAGAGAAGAGCGTTACCTTGCCGAAATCGATATCGACGGTCTGGGTTGATACGGCATCGAGGAAGTGACGGTCGTGAGATACAACCAGCACACACTGCTCCAGATTCGAGAGATATTCCTCCAGCCACTGAACGGTGTCAAGGTCGAGGTCGTTGGTGGGCTCGTCAAGTAACAGGTTGTCGGGATGTCCGAAGAGCGCCTTGGCCAGCATGACGCGCACCTTCTCGTTGTTTGATATCTCCGCCATCTGCTTGTAGTGCTGACTCTCGGCCACGCCAAGGTTCTGCAACAGTTGGGCAGCCTCGCTCTCAGCCTCGTAGCCGTTCATCTCGGCAAAGGCCATCTCGAGTTCAGCGGCTCGGTTACCGTCTTCCTCCGACATCTCGGGCTTGGCATAAAGGGCTTCACGCTCCTTCATGTTCTCCCACATGGGCTTGTGACCCATCAGTACGGTATCCATCACCGTGAAGGCATCGTATTTGAAGTGGTCCTGCTCGAGTACACTCATGCGCTCGCCTGGCAGCATCTCAATCGAACCTTTGTTAGGCTCCAGCTCACCGCTGATAGCACGGAGCAGGGTAGACTTACCCGCACCGTTAGCACCGATGATGCCATAGATATTTCCACTTGTAAACTTCAGGTTCACATCCTTGTAGAGAACCTTCTTTCCAAACTGTATTTGCAGATTTGTAACTGTTATCATCTCTTATCCTTATACCTTATTATATATAAAACGGGCTGCAAAGGTACGAATAAAATTCGGGATTACCAAATTTTCGTCCAATTAAAGCATTCCCTTTGTTGAAGGAAGTTCATAATGGTAGATGTCGCGACGGACGGCCATCTTCAGAGAACGGGCCAGTGCCTTGAAGATTCCTTCGATCTTGTGGTGCTCGTTCTGACCCTCGGCCTTGATGTTCAGATTCATCTTCGAAGCATCGCTGAGACTCTTGAAGAAATGTAAGAACATTTCGGTAGGCATCTCGCCGATTTTCTCACGCTTGAAGTCGGCATCCCAAACCAGCCAGGGACGGCCTCCGAAGTCCAGTGAAACAGAGCAGAGACAGTCGTCCATCGGCAGACAATAGCCATAGCGCTCAATGCCACGTTTGTCGCCGAGTGCCTGTAGGATACATTCGCCAAGGGCAATGGCCGTGTCCTCGATCGTGTGGTGCTCGTCGACCTCGAGATCGCCTTTTGTGTGGATCATCAGGTCCATCATACCGTGTTTGCCAATCTGCTCCAACATGTGATCGAAAAAGCCGAGACCTGTCGAGATGTCACATTTGCCAGTACCATCAAGATTGACTTTGATATGGATGTCGGTCTCCTTGGTCGTACGCTTCACTTCGGCGATTCTTTCGCCAGCAAAGAGTATCTCGGCAATCTTGTTCCATGTAATACCTTCATCGCTCAGGATCAGTGATTTGCAGCCAATGTTTCGAGCAAAGGTTCGGTCTGTCTCGCGGTCACCGATCACGTATGAATTGGCGATATCATATTCCTCGGGATGGTTCATGTACTTCTCTACCAGACCCGTATTCGGCTTACGTGTAAGGGCATTGTCCTCAGGGAAATGAGGGTCGATGAGAATATCATCAAACGTGATGCCTTCGCCTTCGAGCGTCTGGAGAATAAAGTTGTGAACAGGCCAGAAGGTGTCTTCAGGAAACGAGTCCGTTCCCAGTCCGTCCTGGTTGCTCACCATGACAAACTTGAAGTCGAGTTTCTCGCGGATGAATGCGAGATTACGGAACACTCCCTTGACAAACTTCAACTTCTCAAAGCTGTCGATCTGCTCGTCGGCTGGCTCCTCGATGAGCGTGCCGTCACGGTCTATAAACAATAGCCTTTTCTTCATTATTTTTCGTATTCGTTTTCTGGTTGAATTCTTCGCGTTCTTTCTCCTGCATGGCAATGGAAGCCTTGGTCAGATAGCGCGGACAGAGGATGGTCAGCCACACGTAGGCTCTGAGGAATCCGGCAATCAGGAAGGCACCGATCGACAGCCACATGACGTAGCTGGGCATGCCTACAGGGTCGCCATTGATGACACCCATCTGAGATTCCCAGTTGGCTGCCATGATGATGACCGATGGCAACGAGGTGAACAAGGTGAGTATCGTCACGATGACAAAGCAAAAGATAGCGACCAGCAATACCATGCCCAGATGGCGCATCCAATGCTTGAACTTCACTTTCGGGGTCTTCTCGAGGAATCCGCGTTTGTGGAGCACCTTGTTGGCCAGCCACAACAGCGCGATAACGGCCACCGTCTCGATGAGCAGGCCTGCGAGCATCAGTCCGGGTGATACCAGTACGGGTAGGGCAGAAGCCACCGCCGAGAGCACGGCAAAGCCGACGGCCAGGGGCCATGTATAACGGAAAATCCGTTTGAAATTCTCAGTAAACATGCGATAGCCGTCGCGAATACAGGCTCGGCTGCTGCGTATCTTCAGGAGTATGTCTTTATCTTCTTTTTCCATCTTCAGATTCATTTTCGCGTGCAAAGTTATAAAAAAAGAATGAATTCTTTTTGTTCTACCCTCGATTTTTCGTATCTTTGCACCAAAATTTGTGTTATGAAGCGATTAAAGTGGGGTTTTATAGGTTGCGGTGAGGTGACTGAGCGCAAGAGTGGACCGGCTTTCAGCGAGGTCGAGGGCTCGAGCGTCGAGGCGGTGATGAGCCGTACTGAGCAGCGTGCGCGCACCTATGCCATCGAGCACGGTATCAAGAAATGGTACACTGATGCGCAAGAACTCATTGACGATCCCGATGTGAATGCCATCTATGTGGCCACCCCGCCATCGAGTCATGCCACTTATGCCATCATGGCCATGAAGGCTGGCAAGCCCGTCTACGTGGAGAAGCCGCTGGCAGCCAGCTATGAGGACTGTGCCCGCATCAACCGCATCAGCGAGCAGACGGGCATCCCCTGTTTCGTAGCCTACTACCGCCGCTATCTGCCTTATTTCCAGAAGGTAAAGGAGATCTGTAACAGCGGGCGTATCGGCAAGATCAGCAACGTACAGATCCGTTATACCGAACCGCTTCGTGCTGCCGATGCCGAGGCCATCAAGAACGGAATGCCGCTGCCTTGGCGACTCCAGCCCGAGATTGCCGGAGGCGGCTACTTCTACGATATGGCCCCGCATCAGCTCGACCTGTTGCAGGATATGTTCGGCGTGATCCTCGAAGCCCGAGGCATCTGTGCCAATCGTGGCGGCTACTATGAGGCTGAGGATTCGGTGAGCGCCTGCTTCAGTTTCGAGAACGGCCTGCCTGGCAGCGGCTCGTGGTGCTATGTGGCCCATGAGAGTGCGCGCGAGGATTGTATCGAGATCATCGGCACGGAGGGACAGGTCAGCTTCTCGGTGTTCGACTATAACCCCATCCGCTTACAGACCAGTGAGGGCGACGAGAGCATCACTGTGCCCAATCCCCCTTACGTGCAGTATCCGCTCATCAAGAACGTGATCGAGCACCTGCAGGGACTGTCAGTATGTACCTGTACCAGCGTATCGGCTACGCCGGTCAATTGGGTGATGGACCGTATATTAAGCAAATTCTGAATGACAGATTGAAGAGATTCTTATTATTCATAGCCATAGGGTGGTGGACCTGCCTTTGTGTGGGTGCAGCCAATGCGAAGGGTGCCGTGAGTGCCCTGCCTGCTGATAGTGTGACCATCTGCCGACTGCTCGGAGAGGCCCGCCAACAGCCTCGCACCGCGAACTTCCCGCTGTTCTTTGCCCGCAAGTTCCTGGGTGTGCCCTATGTGGCCCACACACTCGAGACGTATAGCAGCGAGCGACTGATCGTAAATACGCGTCAGCTCGACTGTACCACGCTCGTTGAGAATGTCACGGCCCTCACGCTCTGTGCCTATCGCGGCCAATATACGTGGCAGGCTTACCTCGATGCCCTTAGGAACATGCGCTATCGGGAGGGCATTGCCGACAGCTATACCAGCCGCATCCATTACTTCACCGAGTGGATCACGGCTAACGAGGCCAAGGGTATCGTGACGGAGATTCAGGCGCCTAATCCGCCGTTCAAGGCGCTACAGACGGTCAACGTCAACTACATGAGTACGCACCCCAACAGTTATAAGGCTCTGCGCGAACACCCCGAATATGTCAGCGATATACGTCGGATGGAACAGCGCGTATCGGGTGGCAAGTTCCGCTATATCCCCAAGGCGATCGTCTCGAACGGCAGCCTGCTTCGCAAGGCTGTGCGCGACGGCGACATCATCGCCATCACCTGTAAGAAGAAGGGGCTTGACATTGCTCACCTCGGCTTGGCTGTCTGGAAGGACGATGGGCTCCATCTGCTTAATGCCTCGATGCTTCACAAGAAGGTTGTGCTCGAACCGATGACCCTCGCGCAGTATCTTCAGAAACATCCCTCTCACACTGGTATCAGAATCATCAGAATTAACAAATAACACTTAACCAAAATAGATTGAACATGGAATTACCCGATTTTATGAACTATTCAGGCAAGTTCTCGCAGAAGGAGTTTTCCGAGAAACTTGCGCGTATCGCCAAGCGTGCCGGAGCCAAGCTGGTCTATGCGGCACTGATACTTTATTATACATTGCAGAGCGATAAGGTTAGCAAGAGCGATAAGGCCATCATCATCGGTGCCCTGGGCTATATGATCAGTCCGCTCGACGTGATTCCCGATGCCATTCCCATTGCCGGACTCACCGACGACTTTGCCGTGTTGCTCTACGTGTTGAAGAAAGTGTGGACGGGCATCGACCCGGAGATTGTGGAAAAGGCCAAGAAGCGTCTTTCCAAGTGGTTCGACGAGGATGAGATATCCGAGATTGGCAACCTCTTTGATTCAGAGGAGTAGGCGACGGCAGTCTTCGCCTGTTGACAAAAGAAAAATCGCAAGCCCTTTTGGAACTTGCGATTTCTTCTTTTCTGGGAGGTGCCTGGCGGATTCGAACCGCCGTAGACGGTTTTGCAGACCGTTGACTAAGCCACTCATCCAAGGCACCTTTTCTTGAATGCGGGTGCAAAGGTAGCTATTTTTCTCGACACTGCCAAATGTTTTTCCGATTTTTTCGCTTTTTCGTGCATTTTTCCGATAAAACACAGCCTCTGCAGGCTTCATTTTCATCTGTCAGAGCCCGATAAATGCGATAACCAGCATAGGCCATCGAGCACGCCAGAACAACGGTTACTACCCAGACTTGCCACATCTCTCTAACCTCTAATCACTAACCTCTAACCCCTAAAGCTTCGTCAGCTTACGTAGTAACACCTTGTTCACGCGCTGGATTCTGCGACCACGCTTCTCAATGTCCTCACGTACATTATTTATATTATTAAAGAGGTCGCTGAAGGCGTTGAGCAAGAAATTGGGCTGGCCTACATCCTCAGTCGCATTGGGGTTGGTGACGATGTTCAGTCCCAGGTGCTCGATATGCACGTCGACATCAGTGCCCGTCATGATCGGATCGCCGTCGTAGTGGATGGCTCCCTCTTCCTTGCGGTGGATGTGAAGGTGCTTGGTACGGAAGGTCTTGATCTTCGAGTTGTTGCCCAGCGTCTTCATGAACAGGTCGGCGGCTATCTGGGGCGCATCGAGCACATCGAAGGGCTCCATCACGATCACGTCCATCTCACCGTCCTTCATCGTGGCACCTGGTGCGATATAGGCATTGTTGCCATATTGCGAGGCGTTGGCACAGGCAATGAGGAACGCCTTGTACTTCTTCGCGCCCGTTTCGTCGCTTACTTCGTAGGTCTCAGGCTTGTAGCTCAGTCCTTCCTTCAGCACGTTTTCCACGTAGGTGATCGGTCCGCGCTTGCCAGCCTCGGCGAACTTCAGCGAGATAAACGCGTCGAAGCCCATGCCGCAGGTGCAGAAGAAGGGCATGCCGTTGATGATGCCGTAGTCAAAAGCCTCGATCTTCGCCTCGTTCAGGATGGCGATGGCTTTCTTCGTGTCGAGGGGGATGCAGAGGTGGCGGGCCAGTCCGTTGCCCGATCCGCATGGGATGATGCCGAGGGCAGTATCGGTGTGAACCAGCGAGCGAGCCACTTCGTTCACCGTCCCGTCGCCACCGACGGCCACCACAATGTCGGTCTTGGCCTCGGCTCTCGCCTTGGCAATCTCGGCTGCGTGACCGGCGTATTCTGTGAATACGATTTCTGTGTCGAAGCGCCCCTGGTCGAGAGTGCTTTCTATCATGGCAGGTATCTCATCCTTCGAGTGAGTACCCGAGATTGGGTTCAATATGAATGTGATTTTCTTCTTTTCCATACTTCTATTCATGTGCAAAAATACAAAAAAAAGTTGAAATTTCGCATTTTTGTACGATAAAAATACATTTTAAGCACAAATATTAAGAAAAAGTTGCACGAATTCATAAAAAATGTGTAACTTTGCAGCCTGAATATATAAAACAACAGAAAACATACCATATCGGAATGGGACAATTACAAGAGAAATATTCGCATTATCGTGAGCCGCAGAAGTTCATGGAGGCTGACGTATACCCCTACTTCCGTGCTATCGAGGGAAAGCAGGGCACAGAGGTTGAAATGGGCGGTCATCAAGTGTTGATGTTCGGTTCGAACGCCTATACGGGTCTTACCGGCGACCAGCGTATCATCGATGCCGCCAAGCGTGCGCTCGACAAGTACGGATCAGGATGTGCAGGCAGCCGATTCCTTAACGGAACACTCGACCTGCACGTGCAGCTCGAGAAGGAGATCGCCGAGTTCATCGGCAAGCAGGAGTGCCTCTGCTTCTCTACCGGATTCTCAGTGAACCAAGGCGTGCTGGCCGTGGTAGTGGGCAAGGACGACTATATCATCTGCGACGATCGCGACCACGCAAGTATTGTGGACGGTCGTCGTCTTTCGTTTGCCAAGCAGCTCCATTACAAGCACAACGATATGGAGGATCTTGAGCGCGTGCTCCAGAAGCTGCCTCATGAGGCCATCAAGCTCATCGTGGTCGACGGCGTATTCTCGATGGAGGGCGACTTGGCCAAGCTGCCTGAGATCGTTGAGCTGAAGCACAAGTACAACTGCTCGATCATGGTCGACGAGGCTCATGGCATCGGCGTATTCGGCCGTCAGGGTAGGGGCGTGTGCGACCACTTCGGACTGACCGACGAGGTTGACCTCATTATGGGTACCTTCTCCAAGTCGCTCGCCTCGATCGGCGGATTCATCGCTGCCGACTGGGACACGATCAACTTCCTGCGTCACAACACCCGCTCGTATATCTTCTCGGCATCCAATACCCCCGCTGCCACTGCAGCAGCCCTCGAGGCCCTGCACATCATCCAGCAGGAGCCTGAGCGTATCGAGAGGTTGTGGGCTGTCACCAACTACGCCCTGAAGCGCTTCCGCGAGGAAGGCTTCGAGATCGGTGAGACCGAGAGCCCGATTATCCCGCTCTACGTGCGCGATGCCAACAAGACGTTCCTGATGACTTCGCTCGCCTTCAAGGCTGGTGTGTTCATCAATCCCGTTGTGCCTCCCGCATGTGCACCTCAGGACACCCTCGTGCGTTATGCCCTGATGGCCACTCACACCGAGGAGCAGGTGGAGCGTTCTGTGAAGATCCTGAAGAAGATCTTCGTTGAGCAAGGAATCATCAAGTAAGAATTGAAGGATTCAAGAATTGAAGAATTGAAGTCGGGCTGTTAAAAAAGGCTAATTAAATTGATTTCAATTCTTCAATTTTTCAATTTCTCAATTTTTCTTTGTACCTTTGCACCCGCTTAGAAAAAAGCACCGAGGTGTAGCGCAGTTGGTAGCGTTCCTGGTTTGGGACCAGGCTGTCGCAGGTTCGAGTCCTGTCACCTCGACTTTTTAAGATAAGAATCCCGCTGATTCATTGCGAGTCAGCGGGATTTCTCTTTTAGATTCCCTCGTTTCCGATTCTCTACTGCAGTCCCATGCACGAGGTCGTTCCGAGGGCTGTCAGTACTGCCGAGATGATCGATGCGATAATCTGCAGCGTCCACTTTAGCGTTTCCTTCTTAGTCATAATTCACCTCCTTTCCGTAAACTTTCAACTTTCAACTCTCAACTTTGATCAGTTCCCAAGGTCGAACCCGCCGCTCTCGCCGCTCTTGGTGAAGGTCTTGCTGGCTACCTCAGAGGATACACCGTCGAGGATAGCGATGGCCTTGATGGTCGTGGTGGCGTTCAGGGTGATGGCCTCGGAGTAGAGCGTGCTCTCAGCCGTTGGGTTGCTGCCGTCGGTGGTGTAGCGAACCTCTGCGCCCT
>JAFSNR010000188.1 GCA_017443345.1 Prevotella sp. | reverse complement strand
TATATATAATATATTATATATACTATTATACTATAGCATGCGGTGTTGATTGGGCATTATGAATGAAAGAAAGAATGAAAGATTGCAAGATTTTCAGTGCTTAAACGACCTCCAGAAAAATAATTAAAAATATCGAAAAAAGTTGATAAAATATTTGGTAGATTCAGAAAAAGTCGTACCTTTGCACTGTCGAAAGGAAATAAAAATTTGCGGCCTAGTTAGCGCGGAAAATTTACCTAGTGCACGAGGAAGTTTTACCTAGTTACAGCCCAAACAGGCACCCAAACCGACATTTATGAAATTTGTTAACATTATTATCTAACATTCGAGTTTATTATGTACTAAGGCACTTAAAGTAAAAGCAGTAGAAAAGAAAGTTAAATTTAGTAAGACCGACGCAGGCGTATGGCGCTGGGTGATGTCGCCCGACCTGTACATCGCACTCTCGCAGGAGAAGGTCATCAAGGAGGCAGCTCTCCGCTCAGGCGTGAGCCGAGGCGTGATGCAGGCTTGCTGGGATGCAGCCGGAGAGGTGATCAAGGCGTGGGCAACGGAAGGTCACTCGGTGGCTCTGCCCGGACTGGGTAGCATGCGATTCGGACTCCGTGCGAAGTCGGTAGAGGACGTGAACGACGTGAAGACCTCGCTGATCAAGACCCGTCGCATCGTCTTCACTCCCGCAGTCGACCTGAAGGACGAGCTGAAGAACACGGCTATCCAGATCACCTGTATCGACCGCACCGGTAAGGAGGTGAAGCGTGTAACCTCAGCCGACGATGGCACCATCGAGGATCCTGAGGAGAACGAGAACGTAATGGCTCCGGAGATCTCAGGAACGTCTCCGTTCACTGACTCCACTCAGGTGACCATCCAGGGTCCTCAGGGCGCAGAGGTTCGTTACACCACTGACGGCAGCGCACCTTCAGCAGAGAGCACGCTCTATAGCGAGGCCATCACGCTGAACGCCACTACGACCATCAAGGCGATCGCCATCCTCGATGGTGAGACCTCTGAGGTAGCCAGCAAGACCTTCACCAAGAGCGGTGAGAGCGGCGGGTTTGACCTTGGCAACTAAATGAAGAATTGAAAAATTGAAAAATTGAAAAATTTAAGAATTGAAAAAATGAAGAATTCTGAATTTAGAAAAGGAGGTGAACTATGACGAAGAAGGAAACGCTTAAGTGGACGCTGCAGATCATCGCATCGATTATCTCGGCTGTGCTGACGGCACTCGGAACGACCTCGTGTATGGGGCTCTAAAGTGATCGGGCATCCCTGAAAAGGGGTGCCTGATTTTGCTGTTCATTTGCAACAAATCCTCACCGCTTTTGAAAAAAAATCGGCAAAAAGGAGTGTTTTTGAGAATTAATGTGTATCTTTGCACGCAGAACTACAACGAACAAATAAACAAAGTATGAAGAAAATTCTATTACCCATCGTCATCGTCTACATCAGTATCCTCTGCAGCTGTAGTAGTACGGACAACGACAACCTGGTCAAGAAAGACTATTTCACCAAGTGGAACGCCTGTGAGGCCATCACCACGCTGAAGGCTTACGTGGAGGACGTGACCGACCCCAACTCGAAGAACTACATCAAGGAGGAAGACCGCATCGCGACGTTCGACATGGACGGCACCTTCGTGGGCGAGCTCTACCCCACCTACTTCGAGTATAACCTGCTGGAGTATCGTGCACTCGACGATCCTTCGTACAAGGACAAGGCGCCCGACGACGTGAAGGAGGCCGCACAGGACATCAGGGACTTCGTCAGGAACGGCAAGAAGCTGCCCGACCACTTCGACATGAAGCACGCCTACGCCGCAGCCAAGGCCTATGCGGGCATGACAGTGGCTGAGTTCGACGCCTACGTGAAGGCCTACGCCGCCAAGCAGGCCAACGGATTCAAGGGCATGACCTACGGACAGAGCTTCTATCAGCCGATGCTGCAGGTGTTCGACTATCTGAAGGCCAACGGCTTTACGTTCTACGTCGTATCGGGTTCCGACAGATTCATCTGCAGGGCTCTGGTAGAGTCGATCGGCATCAATTCGAACCGAGTGATCGGCATGGACGTGAAGCTCCGTTCCACCAAGCAGGGCGAAGTGGAAGGTGTCAACTACACGATGGAGAAGGCTGAGAACCTGATCCGTACGGACGAGCTCATCATCAAGAACCTGAAGACAAACAAGGTGTTCCAGATCAGTCAGGAAATCGGCAAGAACCCCGTCATCTCGTTTGGCAACAGCGGTGGCGACACTTCGATGCACAACTACTGTCTGAGCAGTCCTCATCGCTCAGTCGCCTTCATGCTGATAGCCGACGACGATGTCAGAGACCACGCCAACCGTGAGAAGGCCCTCAAGCTGGGCGACCAGTGGCGCGAGGCGGGCTATCACGTCATCTCGATGAGGGATGACTTCAAGACCATCTACGGCGAGGGCGTCGAAAAGACTGACTTTACATATTAATATCAAGTTTAGACAGGATCCGGATGCGACGGCCATCCACCTGTATAAGACCATCCTGCTTCAGTTCGTTCAGGCAGCGCAGCAACGAATACTTCTGGATACCAAAGTGCTCGGCCAGCTCCTGACGTGACAGAGGCAGGATGATCTCATTGGACTGTTGCAGGCGGCTCTGCTCCTTCAGGTAGAGGACGAGCTTCTCGCGCACATTCAAGGAAAGCATGCTGATCTTCTTGGTGAGACGGGCCACCGTGTTGGACAGGAGCCGGATGTAGTTCATCATCAGCCTCTGGTCCATCTGCAACAACCTCTCAAGGTCAGCAGCCGCCAGGCGCAAGACGGACGTGGAGACATTGGCCTCGACCGTCACAGGATACTGATTGTTGTCAGCAAACAGGAAAGCTGGCGCCAGCAACGTACCAGGCTGGTGGGTCATCATCCGGATAGCACGTCCCGAGGGCCCCACAAGGTGGGCCACCATCTCGCCACTGATGATGATATCAGCATATTGGCAGGCATAGCCGGCATAGGCATGTATATCGCCTTTATAAAGGTTTGTAACACGGTAACGAACCTTGTGCATCAGGTCGATAATCTCGGAATCCTGAAGACCATTGAAAAGCGGGCAAAGCGCAAGCCCATGTAAAGTATCAATATCCATAACAGGGGCAAAAGTAAAGAAAAAGTGTGAACAATTCTGAAAATTAACATTAATTATACGGCAAGATAACAGATGTTACCACTGTATATCCATATAAATGATTATATTTGCGCCAAAACTTGAATATTCTACTTTTATGAGTTGGAAAAAACTATTTAATTGGACAGATCTGTTCTCATATAGGCAAAAGGTGGGACTGCTGGTCTTCGCGGGTGTCATCGTGGGCTTGGGTGGACTATTTATGTATCTCCTGCGCGCACACACCTATTTTATGGGTGACGACCCTGCGGCTTGCGTGAACTGTCACATTATGACCCCTTATTATGCAACATGGAGCCACTCCTCGCACGGACGCGACGCCACGTGCAACGACTGCCACGTGCCTCACCAGAACCTGGCTTTCTACTACGGTTTCAAGGCGGTGGACGGACTGAAGCACACGGCCTACTTCGTAACTCACTCGGAGCGGCAGGCTCCGATGGCCGAGGCCTTGACGGGGCAGGTGGTGATGGACAACTGCATACGCTGCCACACGCAACTGAACCAGGAATTTGTGAAGACCGGCCGTATGGGCTACATGAAACAGCAGGCTACAGGAGGCAAGGTGTGCTGGGACTGCCATCGCAACGTGCCCCACAGCGGCATGAACTCGCTGATGGCTACACCGAATGCGGAGGGTGTGACACCCCTGCCGCCAAGCCCGGTACCCGAGTGGCTGCAGAACATGATGAAATGAAAAATGAAAAGTGAAAAGTGAAGAATGAAGAATTAAAAAATAAGATATTATGGCAAAGACATTAAAGAAATGGCAAGGTTGGGTGCTCTTCGGAGGCGCTATAGTAGTGGTCTTCGTATTGGGCCTGCTCGTTTCATCACTGATGGAGCGCCGTGCCGAAGTAGCAAGTGTGTTTAACAACAAGCGCACCGTGTTTGAGGACAGTATCGTGGCCCAGAACGAGAAGTTCAAGGCCGACTATCCACGTGAGTATGAGACCTGGGCTCAGACCGAGGACACCACGTTCCGTTCGATGTTCAACGGTTCTCAGGAGACTGATGAATTGGCAGACCGTCCTGAGATGGTGATCCTGTGGGCTGGCTATGCTTTCTCACGCCACTACAACACCCCTCGCGGACACAGACATTGTATCGAAGACCTGCGTAAGATTCTGCGCACGGGTAACCCAGGCATCGATAGCGACGGCGATATGCAGCCAGCCACCTGCTGGACGTGTAAGGGACCGGATGTACCTCGCATGATGCGCGAACTCAGTGATTCCAAGTCTGTTTTCGATCCCACCAACTACTATGCCTACGCAGGCAAGTGGAGCGGACTGGGAGCAGAGATGCACAACACTGTTGGTTGCTCTGACTGTCACGATGCCCGTACGATGGACCTTCGCCCTGCACGTCCAGCACTCTACGAGGCTTGGCAGCGTGCCGGCAAGGATGTCCGTAAGGCCAGCCATCAGGAGATGCGCTCGCTGGTGTGCGCCCAGTGCCATACGGAGTACTACTTCATCAAGCCCGACGACCCCAACAATCCTGGCAAGGCCAACTACCTGATGTTCCCGCAGGACAAGGGCTTGACTTGTGAGGCTGCAGAGGAGTACTATGACTCGATAGGTTTCTACGACTATATCCACCCGCTGTCGAAGACCCCGATCCTGAAGGCTCAGCACCCAGGCTACGAGATGGCCCTACAGGGCATCCACGGACAGCGTGGCGTATCGTGTGCCGACTGCCACATGCCGTATAAGCAGGAGGGCGGCGTGAAGTTCTCTGACCACCGCGTCACATCACCACTGGCCAATATCGACCGCACTTGTCAGACCTGTCACCGTCAGGATGCCGAGGTCTTGAAGCAGAACGTCTATGAGCGCCAGGCCAAGACCCGCGAGAGCCGCACGAAGTTAGAGAAGCAGTTGGCAGCCGCCCACATCGAGGCCAAGTTCGCCTGGGAGAAGGGTGCCACAGAGGCTGAGATGAAGCCCATCCTGCAATTGATCCGCTCGAGCCAGTGGCGCTGGGACTATGCCTTTGCATCGCACGGTGCTTCGTTCCACGCTCCGCAGGAGGTTCAGCGTCTGTTCAGCGATGGTCTGGTACAGGTGCAGGATGCACGTCTGATGCTGTCGAAGGTGCTGGCTAAGCATGGCTTCATTGGCGACGTTCCCATGCCCGACATCTCTACCAAGGCTAAGGCACAGGAATACATTGGTCTCGACATGAAGACCCTGCGTGAGAAGAAGCAGCGCTTCCTGCAGGAGATTGAGCCAAAGTGGATCGAGGAAGCCAAGAAGAACGGCAAGCTCATCGAGATATAAGATACTGATTCCTTGCGCCCGCAAGTAACCGTATTTTAAAGTTTTTTCTACGGAGAACGTAAAAAATCTCCGTAGAAAATTGTTTTTATTGAATAAAAACACTATCTTTGCAGACAGAACATAAAACAATATACATACCTTGGTAGAGCAACCGAACTTTGAATACAAGTACGACCTGGCGTATCAGAAGTCGTTTGCCGCAAGGCTCAGTTTCAGAATCATGGGTATTGCGGCAGCCGTCTTCCTGGTGGCTGTAGGATTGTTCTTCTACTTCACAGGCGACAGTATGACCCTGCCGCTGACCCATCAGATCGTGAAATACGGCACCATCGTCTTCATCGTGGGACTCACGTCGCTCTTCGTATTCTGTACATGGGCCATCTACCAAATGGTGAAACCACTGAAGGATTTCACAGATTCCGTCGTGAGCATCGCCGAGGGCAATCTCGACACCCCCCTGCCCGACATCCATTCGGAGGACGAGCTGAAGCAGCTTCGCGACTCGTTCGAATATATGCAGCACTCGCTGAAGCAGCATATCAACGAACTGCAGACCACGACGGCCAGCAAGGAACGGTTGCAGAGCGAGTTGAAGATTGCCCACGACATCCAGATGGGGATGATCCCGACGGCCTTCCCACAAAGACAGGACCTCGACCTCTTTGCCTCGATGACACCTGCCAAGGAGGTGGGAGGCGACCTCTATGACTTCATCATCGAGGGCGACGAGCTCTTCTTCATCATCGGTGATGTGGCTGGCAAGGGCGTGCCGGCATCGCTCTATATGGCAGTCACACGAACACTCTTCCGCAACCTCGCAGGCAACTATCAGAGTGCGGCCAACATCGTGCGAGAAATGAACCACGCCATCGCCTCGACCAACGACACGTATGTCTTCGTCACCATCTTCGTGGGTGTGCTCGACATGAAGACCCACTATCTGACCTATTGCAATGCCGCCCACAATGCCCCAGTGATCATCTCGGCTGAAGGCGAGTGCAGTCTGCTGGAGGTGGACACGAACCTGCCCATCGGCGTAGAGGACCACTATAATTATCAGGAGCAACAGGTGGACTTCCCACCAGGCAGTGCCCTCCTACTCTACACCGACGGACTGACGGAGGCGATGTACTTCTCGAACGACGGCAGCAGGAAGCTGTTCGGTGAACAACGCGTGCTCCACGATGTCGAGAAGAACTGCAAAGCATCGGCCATTGAGGTCATCGACTTCCTGAAACAGCATGTGGCAGTCTTTGCCGACGGTACGGAACAGAGCGACGACCTGACGATGCTGTTCGTAAGGCATGGTATCGCCCAGGAGGCAAGCATCTCGCCCTCACGACGGCTCATCATGAAGAACGAGATGACGGAGGTAGCTCGTATGCGCAGCTTCTTCTTCTCCGTCTGTCGCGAGTATGGCATCGACGAAGAAACGTTCAAGACCTTGAACCTCGCCTTGGAGGAATGGGTGGCCAACGTCATCAACTACGCTTATCCGAAAGGCATGAGAGGCCACGTGGAGGTGACGGCAGATGTCAGTGACAACGTGCTGACGCTAGTCATCAAGGATCATGGGACGCCCTTCGACCCCACCCAGCATGCGGAAGTCGACATAGACGCAGAGCTCGACGAGCGTTCTATCGGCGGACTGGGCATCCACCTGATGCGCACCATCATGGACTCAATGACGTACGAACGGACAGCTGACGGATATAATCGGCTGACGCTGAAGAAAGAAGTGAAAAGTGAAAAGTGAAAGGTGAAAAGTAATAAATATAAAACATCATAAATTATGGAATCAATCGTTTTCTGGGGATTTAACCTCTATGCTTGGATTACCATTGCGACGGTGCTCACGATGTTCACCGTCCTGTTGTTCACCAAGCTCCGTGCCGACCTGGTGTTCCTCGGAGCCATCTCCATCCTCTTCGTCACTGGCGTGCTCAGTGCCAAGGAGGCTTTCTCGGGCTTCAGCTCCACGTCGGTAGTCATCATCGGTGTACTCTTCGTCGTTGTGGCAGGACTGACGCATACGGGCGTGCTGCAATGGATTGTGAGACATCTGTTAGGTCAGCCCAACAGCTATTCGAAGGCTGTCATCAGACTGATGCTGCCAGTGGCTGCACTCAGCTCGTTCCTGAGCAACACCACCGTCGTGGCCCTCTTCGTCGGCATCGTCAAGATGTGGTCTAAGAAGCTGAACATCTCACCATCGAAGCTGCTCATACCACTGAGCTACGCTTCGGGTATGGGTGGTGTGTGCACGCTGATCGGTACCCCGCCGAACCTGATCATCTCTGGTCTCTATGCCGAGAACACAGGACAGGCGATGAACGTGCTGGCGACCACCATTCCTGGTCTCTTCTGCCTCTGTATCGGTGTACTCTCCATCATCGCCATGCGCAAGCTGTTGCCCGATCGCAAAGCGCCAGAGGCTGCTTTTGAATCTACCAGTGACTACACCGTCGAGCTGTTGGTGCCATCCGACTGTCCTCAGGTCGGCAAGACCATCGCCGAGGCTGGTCTGGACGATGTGCATGGTGGCAGTCTGATTGAGATCTTGCACTATGATGACGTCACCTCTCCTGTTCCCGACGATGAGCTCATCATGGGTGGCGACCGTCTGGTATTTGCAGGACAGATTGACGAGATCCTCGACCTGAAGAAGAGTCATGGATTGGTGAATGCCGACCACATGGTGTTCACTGCAAGTGAGGTAGATAAAAGCCGCCAGTTGCGCACGGCCTATGTCAACTTCGGCAGCAGCCTGATCAACTCGAAGATTGGCGGCAGCTCGTTTGAGAGAGACAACAACTTGGTGCTGGTGGCTGTAGCCCGTCGTGGAAAACGTATCGACCAGTCGCCTCGCGAGGTGGTTCTGCAGGCAGGCGATACCCTGCTCCTTGAATGCCCGGCAAACATGAACATGAATACAGAGCAACTATCCTCACAGCTGCAGTTCTTCGACTCGGCCCAGGTGCCCAATATCGGCAAGAAGACATTAATATCTACAACCATCATGATGGCGATGGTGGTACTCTCGGCCCTCAATGTCATCCCATTGTTACAATGTGCCTTCCTCGCTGCGATGGCTATGCTTATCTTCAAGTGCTGCAACGTCGATCAGGCCATGAAGTCCATCAACTGGGAGATTCTGATGGTGTTCGCAGGTTCTGTAGTGTTAGGCGTTGCCATCCAGAAAACGGGTATCGCTGAACGCCTGGCCTTCGGCATCCTCGATGTCTGTGGTACGAACCCGATTGTGGTGATGACGGCCATCTGTCTGGTGGGAACCTTTATCACCGAGTTTATCTCCAACACAGCAGCAGGTGCCATGTTCTTCCCCATCATGTACCAGGCAGCTGAGAAGTTGGGCTACGAACCTTATCCGTTCCTGATTGCCCTGATGGTGAGCGTCAGCAGTAGCTTCGCCACTCCTATCGGCTCGCCCACCCACATGCTCGTATATGGCCCTGGCGGCTACCGTTTCAGCGACTTCATGCGCATCGGTCTGCTGATGAACTTCATCATCCTCTTCGCCAATATTTTCATTGTGAATATCATCTATCCATTAACTCCGTTAAACCCATAGCATTATGAATATCATTATTCAAGAACAAAACGGCACATACGTTGCCAAACTATCCGGATGGCTCGACACCAATGTAGCACCAGAGTTCCTCGAAGGCATCAAACCCTTGTTGGATAATATCGACAAGCACGTCGTGCTCGATTGTAAGGATCTGGAATACGTGTGCAGTCTGGCCCTTCGTGGTATGCTGAAACTGAAGAAAGAGAGTGCTGCCAAAGGCGGTAGTCTGGTCCTGAGAAACGTCACTGGTGAGGTTCAGAAGATTCTCACGATGACTGGCTTTATCAAACTGTTCGACATTGAATAGACATCATGAAGAAACTGATCCTTATGGCTATGTCAGTGTTAGCCAGCACAGCAGTATCAGCTCAGGGACTACAATATCCCAAAGCTGCGAAAGACGGTACCGTCGATGAGTATTTCGGTGTGAAAGTGGCCGACCCCTATCGTTGGCTCGAGAACGACACCAGCGCCCAGACAGCTGCATGGGTGGAGGCAGAGAACAAGGTGACCAACGCCTATCTCCAGAAGATCCCTTTCAGGGGCAAACTGCTGAAGCGTCTGACGGAGTTGGCTAACTACGAGAAGATCTCTGCCCCTCGCAAGCGTAGTGGCAAGTGGTATTTCTACAAGAACGACGGTTTGCAGAACCAGAGCGTCATGTATGTGATGGACAAGTTGGGCGGTGAGCCTCGTGTGTTCCTCGATCCCAATAAGCTGAGTAACGATGGAACGGTGGCCCTGAAGGGTGTCTACTTCTCGCACAACGGCAAGTACGCAGCCTACACCATCTCACGAAGCGGCAGCGACTGGGAGGAGATCTTCGTCATCGACCTGAAGACGGGCCAGCTGACGGAAGACCACATCGAGTGGGCCAAGTTCACTGGTGCTGCTTGGAAAGGCGACGGCTTCTACTATAGTGCCTACGACGCACCTGTGAAGGGTAAGGAGTACTCGAACGTAAACTCTGGTCACAAGATCTACTATCACAAGATCGGTACGCCCCAGAGTGAGGACGTGCTCTTCTATCAGAACGCCGCATACCCCATGCGATTCTACTATACCAGCGTGAATGAGGAAGAGACGCTGATGTACCTCTATGAGGCTGGCGCAGGCTCAGGCAACAACCTCTTCGTGCGCGACCTGAGACAGGCTGAGTCGCAGTTCATCCAGATGACCTCGAACATGGACTATCAGTACAGCCCTGTCTACAGCGACGGCGACAAGATCTATCTCTTTACCAACTACGGTGCATCGAAAGGTCGCATCATGGTGGCAGATATCCGTCAGCCTGGTGTCGACAACTGGCAGGAGCTGATTCCTGAGCAGGAGAATGCACTTGGCGATGTAGACGTCATCAACCGACAGTTCATCCTCACCTATCAGAAGGACGCCTCCGATCATGCCTATCTCTATGGTCTCGACGGTCAATTGCGCCATGAGATCAAGCTGCCATCGGTCGGCAGCGTCGGCTTCGCTGGCGACGAGAAGGAGCCAGAGTGCTTCTACACCTTCACCTCGTTCACTATTCCTGGTACCATCTATCGTTACGACATGGCGAAGAACGAGAGCGAGCTCTACTCATCGCCCAAGGTGAAGTTCCGTCAGGACGACTACACCTCTGAGCAGGTCTTCTTCAAGAGCAAGGACGGTACACGTATACCTATGTTCCTCACCTATAAGAAAGGACTGAAGAAGAACGGCAAGAATCCTGTCTATCTCTATGGCTACGGTGGGTTCAACATCTCCCTCGGTCCGAGTTTCTCGGCTACACGCATCCCCTTCCTCGAGAATGGCGGCATCTATGCCCAGGTGACGCTGAGAGGTGGCAGCGAGTATGGTGAGGAGTGGCATCTGGCTGGTACGAAGATGCAGAAGCAGAACGTGTTCGACGACTTTATCGGTGCTGCCGAGTGGCTGATTAGCGAGGGCTATACGTGTAAGGACAAGCTAGCCATCGTCGGCGGCTCCAATGGCGGTCTGCTCGTAGGTGCCTGTATGACCCAACGGCCAGAACTGTTTGGTGTCGCCATCCCAGAGGTTGGCGTGATGGACATGTTGCGCTACCATAAGTTCACGATCGGCTGGAACTGGGCGAGCGACTACGGCACCAGTGAGGACTCGAAGGATATGTTCGAGTACCTGAAGGGCTATTCGCCACTGCACAACCTGAAGTCTGGCACAGCCTACCCTGCTACCCTCGTCACTACAGCCGACCACGACGACCGTGTGGTACCTGCCCATTCGTTTAAGTTTGCTGCAACGCTGCAGGAGTGTCATCAGGGCGACAACCCAGTACTTATCCGCATCGACACGAAAGCAGGTCATGGCGGTGGCAAGCCCTTGGCAAAGGTATTAGAGGAGCAAGCTGATATCTATGGCTTCATCCTCTACAACATGGGAGTGAAATTCAAGTAAAAAAATACAAGCAAAAAAAGAAATCCCCGCTCGGTCTGAGTGGGGATTACTTTTATCATTTTGCGTAAGCGACGCTTCGTGTTTCTCGGATAACGGTGATCTTCACCTGTCCAGGATAAGTCATCTCGTTCTGGATCTTCGTAGCGATATCCGTACTCAGAGCCTCGCTCTCGGCATCGTTCATCTTATCGGCACCGACGATGACACGAAGCTCACGACCAGCCTGGATGGCGTAGGTCTTGGTCACACCAGGATAACTCATGGCGATGGCCTCAAGGTCGTTCAGACGCTTGATGTAAGCCTCTACAATCTCACGACGGGCACCTGGACGGGCACCAGAGATAGCATCGCAAACCTGTACGATCGGAGCCAACAACGTCTGCATCTCCATCTCGTCGTGGTGAGCACCAATGGCATTGCAGATATCTGGCTTCTCCTTAAACTGCTCAGCGATCTTGGCACCATAGAGTGCGTGTGGCATCTCGCTGTCCTCATCAGGCACCTTACCGATATCATGCAACAGACCTGCACGCTTGGCCTTCTTGGGGTTCAGACCCAGTTCGGCTGCCATCACTGCACAGAGGTTGGCAGTCTCACGAGCATGCTGCAACAGGTTCTGACCATAAGAAGAACGATATTTCATCTTACCGATGATACGGATCAGTTCTGGATGCAGACCATGAATACCCAGGTCGATGGCTGTGCGCTTACCAGTTTCGATAATCTCATTGTCGAGCTGCTTCTTCACCTTGGCTACTACCTCCTCGATACGGGCAGGATGGATACGACCATCGCTGACGAGCTGATGGAGAGCCAGACGGCAGACCTCACGGCGAACAGGATCGAAGCCAGAAATCACGATGGCCTCAGGGGTATCATCAACAACGATCTCAACGCCTGCAGCGGCCTCGAGTGCACGAATGTTACGACCCTCACGACCAATGATACGGCCCTTTACCTCATCGTTGTCGATATGGAACACGCTGACAGAGTTCTCGATAGCAGTCTCAGTAGCCACACGCTGGATGGTCTGGATGACAATCTTCTTGGCCTGTGCATTGGCATTGAGCTTGGCCTCGTCCATGATCTCATTGATATAGCTGGCAGCAGCCGTCTTGGCCTCATCCTTCATCGACTCTACCAGACGAGCTTTTGCCTCCTCAGCACTAAGTCCAGACACTTCCTCGAGTTTCTCACGCTCCTTCAGCTGCATCTTCTCCAACTCATCAGCCTTCACTGAGAGCAGCTTCTTCTCGTTGTCGATACGCTGCTGCTGGTTGTCGAGTTCGTTCTTACGACGCCCCAGTTCCTCCTGACGCTGGTTCAGGGAGATCTCACGCTGTTTCAGCTTGTTCTCGCTTTGCTGGATGTGCTGGTTGCGCTGCTGCACTTCCTTCTCGAGTTCACTCTTCTTGTTGAGGAACTTCTCCTTCACTTCCAACAGTTTCTTCTCCTTGATGACCTCAGCCTGCTTTTCAGCAGCATCGACCATCTCTTTGTATTTCCCCTTCAGAACGTAGCGGAAAATAAGATATCCGCAGACACCTCCCAAAGCGAGAGCGCCAGCGGCAATCAATAGTACAAAAATTAAATCCATAAAAAATCTATGTTGTTAAAATGATATACTTACTTAAGCGCCTCTTCAATCTCAGAAGTCAGCTTAGCAAGAATATCATTGTAGGGAGCTGTGTCGTTCTTGCCACACTCCCGCTCATACATCAGGGCAATATCAATCAGCGTCATCAACGCTATTGTATGCTCGCCCTTACGACCCTTATAAGCCTGAGCATAGGCATTATAGCGGTCGGTGATGAGCTTGGCTGCCTTACGATAATGCTCCTCGTCGGAACGCTTCACCGTCACTTCGATTTCCTCATCGTAAACGTGCAGCCTTATATGTAGTTTCTCGTTATTCACTTCTGCCATTGTATAGCACCTTTATTGTTCCTCATCGCTTAGGATGGCGATGCACTTGTTGACATCACGTATCAGCTTTGTCAGACGTGCCTTCGCACCCTCCAAATCGCCGTCGGTGATTTCCATCATCTTTGCCATCTTCAGCGAGTTATAGTCATGGTCCGCCTGAGTCAGTCTGGCCTGAAGGTCACGAATGTCCTGTCCATTCTTTTCCACGAGTGCCTGCAGGTTCTCATTCTCCTTCTTCAGCTCCTGAAAACGGAGAATCATCTGCCGCACACGCGTCTCAAATGTTGTCAATGACTGATCGTTTGAACTCATATATAACTATTTGGAGTACAAAGTTATATATTTTCTTTGTCAAAGAAAAGCCTTAGCCTTATCTTTTAAGAAATTTTAATTTATTTCTCGTCACCAGATGGTCTCGGCTCCTTCTTTGCCAGCATCACGACCTTATATACAAAGTCGGTCACCCACTTCTGTGAGAAGCCCAGACGACGGTTGTATTCGCGGACAGCCACAACGGTCTTCATGACTGAGGCATCAGAGAAATCGTTCTTGTTGAAGATATCGTTCACGGTTTTCTCAGTCATCGTATAGAGGGCCTTCTTCATGAAACCAGGCAGACGAAGTTTGAACTTCATCAGGTTGCCTGTCAACATCATGATATCCTGCGTAAATCCCTGGAACTGTAACAGATAGGTCTGTGCATCCTGCAACTTCTTGCAACGCTTGCGAAGGCTCTGATCGATCTCCTTGAAGAAGTCATCGTCCATGCCATACATCTCCTTCAGCATCTTCTTGCAGCGACTGCGTTCACCGACACCTAATTTATTATTAACGGTGGGCACCTTCAGGGTAGCCTTGAAAACTCGCATGTCGGGCAATGCTGCCAGATTGGTGATACCGAGGTCGGAAGCCATCGCAGCCTGGAAATACACACGAATCAGCGTCATGAAATCCTCCATGCCGCCTACTTTCTGCTCGTCGCTCTTTCCGAAAATTTTATTCCAAAATCCCATAAGTTCAATATTAATGTTTATTAATCGCCTGCAAAGGTACAAAAAAATAAGAATTAAGAATTAAGATTTAAGAATTATTTGTATCTTTGCAGCGTAAAATATGAGCATTATGAAAGGAATCGTATTAGCAGGTGGTTCTGGCACACGCCTCTACCCCATCACCAAGGGCATCAGCAAACAGCTGATTCCCATCTTCGACAAACCGATGATCTACTACCCCATCTCTACCCTGATGTTGGCTGGTATTCGTGAGATACTGATCATCTCAACCCCTTACGACCTGCCAGGCTTCAAACGGCTGTTGGGCGACGGATCAGACCTGGGTGTAAAGTTCGAATATGCAGAGCAGCCCTCTCCCGACGGACTGGCTCAAGCTTTCATTATAGGTGAGAAGTTTATCGGCGATGATTGTGCCTGTCTTGTTCTTGGTGACAACATCTTCTATGGAAGCGGTTTCACAGGTATGCTGAAACAAGCTGTGGCCAATGCCGAGCAGAACGGACAAGCGACCGTGTTCGGCTATTACGTCAACGACCCTGAGCGTTATGGTGTGGCAGAGTTTGACGAAAACGGCAACTGTCTGAGCATCGAGGAAAAGCCTGTCAAGCCCAAGTCAAACTACGCAGTGGTAGGCCTTTACTTCTATCCCAATAGTGTGGTGGAGATCGCAAAGAACATCAAGCCGAGTGCACGTGGTGAATTGGAGATTACCACCGTCAACCAGAAATATCTGGAGCAGAAGAACCTGCACGTGCAGACACTACAGCGTGGTTTCGCCTGGCTCGACACAGGTACCCACGACTCACTCTCAGAGGCTTCAACCTTCATTGAAGTCATTGAGAAGCGTCAAGGACTGAAAGTGGCTTGTCTGGAAGAGATTGCCTACAAACGTGGCTGGATCGACAAGGATCAGCTCATCAAAATAGCACAACCCATGGCCAAGAACGACTATGGCCAGTATCTCTTGCGTCGCGCAGAGGAGTACGTCATCAAATAGCGTACTCCCCTACACAACGGCGTAAGGCCTCAGGATTACCCATGTCATACATCCGTCCCTTCAGGCGGATACCGATCATGCCACTACGTTTCCGAACGGCCTCAAGGGCCGAGGTCAGTTCGATCTCGGATACGTGGTCGCCATCGATCTCACGTTGCATGATGTCTTCATGCAACTGGTGGAAGACTTCGGGCGTGAGGATATACTGACCGAACACGCTATAGTATTCCTTATCCCCTTTCTTATTACGCACACCCAAATAATCCTCAGCGTAGCTCGACTTGGGCTTCTCCATCATCACATCGACATTCAGGACGGTGCGATCCTTATTCTCCCATACACCATGCAGGATACCATAACGGCTAACCTCTGCCAACGGAATCGGATGAACGCTGACCATCAGCGAGTTATAACGTTCGTACTCCTCAACCATCTGCAAGGCACAGGGCTTGACAGAATCACTGCGATAGAGCGTATCACCCAGCAACAGCATCACAGGCTCGTTGCCTGCAAACTGGGCAGCCTGATAGACAGCATGACCGAAGCCTCGTTTCTCACGTTGATAGACATAACGCAAGCGCTTACCGATGTCGAGGATACGATTCTCATAATCCTGGGCTTCAGGCGTGAGCTTGTGCAGATGTTCATCAGACAGCGGACGCTCAAAGAAGTCGATATACTGCTGACGCTCTTCTTCAGAACCCAACACGAGACAAATCTCCTCCATACCACTCTGTACCAGTTCCTCAAGCAGGATCAGAATGACCGGACGTACAAAACCATCTGGACATGGGATGGGGAAGAAATCCTTCTTGATGGCACGAGTAGCCGGATAGAGGCGTGTACCAAAGCCTGCCACAGGAATGATCGCCTTGCGAACCGTGTGGACAGGTTTCAGAGTTAACGTATAGGCCTTCATGCCTTGCTGATTCAGATAATCGGCCAACTGTTTCTGAGTCTCTTCGTTGCGAGCCAAGAGCTGCACTGAGCCATCACCATGCGAACCAACACCCTTTCCGCCCCATGACAGAGACTGTATGGTAGGATTCTGTAATACGGCATGGAGTTTTGGCGCCCAGAGGGCAGGGGACATCGGAGCCACCTTGGCATCAAACAAGGCCTCAGCCTCGGTCATCAACCGGCCAAGCGCCTCTGCGTCACCTTCAGCCATGAACTTGATAGCACGTTCTATGATATCCAGGTTCTGTTCACCCAGCGCCTCATGCTCAGCCCTTTCTGCGTCGGTATTCGGAAAGGGATAAGCCTTGTTCAGGTCGGAGAGGATCTTGATCGTATCCTTTTCTGCACACAAGTCGGCAAACACCCAATACAGATGCTTCTTCACATTCAAGGAGCGCACTTCGATCTCATCACCGTCGAAAGTCATCAGATTGGGTTTTACACCAAAAGCACAAGCCTGATCCAGACGTCCGCAGCGGCTACTGGTACGGAGTTCGCCCACATAGGCGATATTCATCTCGCCCAACGTGTTGAGATTGAGATTATATAATACATTGAACGCTCGCGCAACCAACACACAAATGGCAGCCGAAGAAGAGAGACCACTCTTCATGGGCAGCGTCATCGACGTGATGCGGATACGGACACCTCCGACCTTATACCACTCCAGCATATAGGAGGCCACACCAGCACAGTAGCAGAAGAAGGAACCGCTCTTGGCAATACGCTTCAATTCTGCTTCATCCATACGACAAGAGAAATCCTGCCATACATCAGTAATCTCTGGCGCAACACTCTGCATCTCGAAGATACTCGACTTCTCCACCTCTGCATAGATGCCCTGCTCTATACCCGTCACGATAGCGGCACCAGGTTTGATGTCGGCATTCATCGTACGATAGTGACCTGCCCAGTCTGTATGTTCACCAAAAAGGCACAAGCGCCCAGGAACAAAAAGTTTCATATGTTAATCTTATTTTAGGTACAATATCAGTGCAAAGATACAACAAAAAAGCGAAAAGCAGCTAGCCTTTAGCAAAAAAATGAAAGAAAATTTGGAGAATTCCACAAATTTATCTAATTTTGCCACCAGATTAATAACCATTTAAAAGAATATTGCCTATCGAAACATACTTTACTCCATTCAAAATTTGATGAGTATGAGTACTTTTAAGACAATGACCGACGAGGAGTTGGCATTAGCCTACATCGATGGCAATAATCGTGCATTCGACGAGTTACTTTCAAGAAACCAGGAAAAGATCTTCACCTATATCATGTATGTGGTGAAGGATGAAGACTTGGCCAACGACTTGTTCCAAGAGACCTTCCTGAAAGTGATTACCAAACTGCAGAATCACCAGTATTCCGATAACGGCAAATTCATCTGGTGGCTCACTCGCATTGCCCACAACGTGATCATCGACCATTATCGTGCACTCAAGAGTGACAAAATCGTGGACGCACCAAGGGAGAACGATCTGAGCAATCTGCGTAGTGCCTCAGTGATGGACGGCAACCGTGAAAGTGAACTGAACAACGCCCAGGTACTAAAGGACGTCAAGCGACTGATGGAGGCACTGCCCGAAGCCCAGCGTGATGTCGTCTACATGCGTTTCTTCCAGGAACTGTCGTTCAAGGAGATAGCCGAACTGACGAATGTCAGCATCAACACCTCATTGGGGCGTATGCGTTATGCGCTGATCAACCTGCGAAAACTGACCCGCCAATACAACGTCAATCTGAATCTGGAATAATCCTATAGCCGACGAAGGTCAGTGATGACCTGCTCAGGGTTGGGAGCGTTGAAGACATAGCTGCCGCTGACGAGTACATCGACACCCGCTGCTACCAGTCGGGGAGCTGTTTCACCCTGTACGCCACCATCGACTTCAATCAGAGTTTTACAACCCTTTTCTTCAATCATCCGACGCAGGCGCTTGACCTTGTCAATTGTGTTCTCGATGAACTTCTGTCCACCAAAGCCAGGATTCACGCTCATCAAGAGAACCATCTCCACATCACCGATGATATCCTCGAGTACAGAGACAGGTGTCGAGGGATTCAGGGTAACGCCAGCTTTCATACCTGCATCATGAATCTCCTGAACCGTACGATGCAGATGTACAGAGGCCTCATAGTGAACGTTCATCATCATAGCACCGATTATAGCCGTCTGCTTGATATAACGTTCAGGACGCTCAATCATATAGTGCACATCCAGCGGTTTCTTACATACCTTTGCCACAGCTTCCAGCACAGGGAAGCCAAACGAGATATTGGGTACGAACGAGCCGTCCATGACGTCGAGATGAAGCCAATCGGCCTCACTGCGGTTAATCATGTCGATGTCGCGGTCGAGATACAAAAAGTCGGCAGCGAGCAATGAAGGTGATACTAATGCCATAATCCTTTTGTTAATTCAGACATGTAGCCTGATTGATGTTCTTACCATAGGTGTAGGCGACTTGCCGGATGACGTCGAGCGTCGACTCTCTCGGCTTAAAAGTCTCACTAAATTCCAATGACACGTCTTCGGGAGTAAAATACTTCATAGGCAACCACTTTTATTTGATGAGTAATTTACCTATAAACGCAGCCACACCTTATTTTATTATATAACTCTCAATATTTTTATTGCCGTTCAGGAAATCACGTGCCTTCATACGAGTCTTACCAGCCAACTGCAACTCGTCGATCTGCAACAGAAAGTCACCTGTGGTGATATAGAGCACGCCCTTGTAGACGACAATCATACCAGAACGCATGCCTGGATTCTTCTCGGTCTTCGTGGCCTTGAATATCTTCAGGTCAACAGTCTTTCCGTCAGGACCGAGCAGTGAAGTCCAGGCACCAGGATATGGACTGAGGCCACGGATGAAATCATAGATGCGCTTTGAAGGACGTCTCCAGTCGATCTCACAAATATCCTTAAAGAGTTTTGGAGCATCATAGAGATGTTTGAACTTTCCCTCAAGTTCCTCCTGTGGGATGCTCTCAGGATGACCATCTGCAGCAATAATCTTCTCTAATGTCTCCAGACAGATCTCTGAACCAAGATGCATCAGACCGTTGTAGACAAACTCCACATTAGCTGTATCGGGAATATCAAAGGGCTTCTGGAGAATCACACGACCTGTATCGATGTCCTTATCCAAGAAAAAAGTTGTAACACCAGTCTGCTTCTCGCCATTGATGACAGCCCAGTTGATGGGAGCAGCACCACGATACTGGGGCAACAAGGCAGCGTGCACATTGAATGTGCCATAAGCAGGCATATCCCAAACTACTTCAGGCAGCATTCTAAAGGCAACAACAACCTGGAGGTTGGCCTTGTAGCTACGCAACTTCTCAACGAAGGCAGGATCCTTCATCTTTTCGGGCTGAAGTACAGGCAAGTCATGCTCCAAAGCAAACTTCTTCACCTCGGAAGGCTGGACCTCACCTTGATGACGTCCTACAGGTTTGTCGGGCTGCGTCACCACTGCCACCACATTGTACTCGTTTTCCACCAATGCCTTCAGAGTCTCTACTGCGAACTCAGGCGTTCCCATAAACACGATTCTTAAGTCCTTCTTCTCCATATCTCTAAACTATAAACTTTAAATTATAAATACTAAACCTTAATCCTCACTCATATCAGCGACCATCTTACGATACATCGTATAGATACGTTGGCGAGAGATATAGCCTTTCAGATGGTTCTCCACATCGAAGACGGGCAACCAATTTGCACCTGTACGATCGAATGCCCGCATCACATCTGCCATCGGTGTAGCATCACTCAGTCGCGCCTTAGGGGCGATCATCAGTTGTGAGGCCTTGAAATGATGGTAAAGCTCGATACGGAAAAGTACGTTACGAATTCTAGCGATATCAACCTCTCCCAACAACATACCGCCTGCATCCAACACAGGGAGCACGGAAGTATGGCTACGGCTGATCTTATTCACGATCTGGCCTAGTTCCATATCAGGCGTCACACTCAGATAGTCTTTCTCGATGACCGAATCAAGGTTCATCAGTGTCAATACAGCATGGTCCGTATGGTGCGTTAACAACTTTCCCTGCTTTGCCAAACGAGAGCCATATATGCTATGAGGCTCAAAGATAATTATCGTGAGATAAGCGCACACACTGACAATCATCAACGGCATAAACATACTATAACCACCTGTCAGTTCAGCTATCAGGAAGATACCTGTCAAGGGGGCATGCATCACACCCGACATCACTCCTGCCATTCCCAACAGGGCGAAATTCTTCTCTGGCACATAGACGCCAATCTGTTCTATGTTCCACAACCTTGAGAAAAGGAAGCCTGTAAAGCAACCGATAAACAGACTAGGAGCAAACGTACCACCACAACCGCCACCGCCATTGGTAGCAGAGGTAGCGAAAACCTTCGTAAACAACACCAGTGCAATATACGGTATCAACATCGCCCCTTGCCCAGCGAACAACGAATTGTTAAGTATTTTATCCCAATCTGCGTTCGTCTGTCCGTTCAACAGTAGGTTGATACTGCTGTAGCCCTCACCGTAGAGTGCAGGGAACAAGAAGATAAGCAGACTAAGTACCGTACCTCCTATGGCCAATTTGATATGGGGATGGTCTTTGAACTTCGCAAAGATTCCCTCGCAGAAGCCCATTGTACGAATGAAATAAAGCGATACAAGTCCACAGCTTATACCCAAGAATACACACGCTGGGAGACGTTGAACAGACCATTCGCTATCCAGATGGAATGAAAACAGCGCTGCATCGCCTCTGAATATATAGGTAAAGACGGTGGCTGTCACACACGACACAAGAATAGGCAGCAGAGCAGACATAGTCATATCAATCATCAAGACCTCGAGCGTGAACACCAGCCCAGCTATTGGCGCCTTGAAAATACCGGCGATAGCACCAGCCGCACCACAACCCACTAACGTCATCAGCATCTTACGGTCGAGATGGAACAACTGACCCAGATTCGAGCCTATGGCAGAACCTGTCAGCACGATAGGTGCCTCAGCTCCCACAGAGCCACCAAAGCCGATGGTAATGGCAGAGGCTATCACTGATGACCAACAGTTATGAGACTTCAGCCTTGACTTGTTGGTTGAGATGGCATACAGAATGCGTGTAATACCATGTGATATGTTATCTTTGACGATATAGCGGACAAATAACGATGTCAGGTAGATTCCCAACACGGGATAGACCAGATAGAGCCAGTTGGCATGAGTACGGTCGAATGAGCTGGTCAACAGCATCACAATCTGGTTGATGATCCAATGAAGGAAGAACGCTGCGACGGCGGCAAAGAATCCGACTATGAGTGCGAGAATGATCATGAACATCTTCTCACTCACATGCTCCACCCGCCACTCATGTAACTGCTGAAGCCATTGGGGTCTTCTATCAACTACCGCTTCCACTATAAACTATAAACTCTAAACTACAAAATCATTTCCTGATGATTGTTACTTCACCGTTCTCTTTCAGTTTGATAATGCTAGATGGCGTATGGGGCTTATGCTCCTGACGACGACTCCAACAGACATAGTCTACTGCCTCAATAATCCGAGGGTCAATATCACAATAATTCTGTGCAGCAGGTTCGCCACTGATATTGGCTGAGGTTGAGACGATGGCCTTCTGAAAGCGGTAGCACAATTCTTTCGAAAAAGGCTCGTTGGTAATCCTCATACCCACACTACCATCTTCGGCAATCAGGTTCTCAGCCAGATTGACAGCTCCATCGAGAACCAGTGTGATTGGTTTGGCATCGCTATCCTTCAGACCATCGACAAGCTGCCAGGCCACATCGGGAACATTTCTAAAATAACGCTGCATACGTGCATCGGAATCCACCAAGCAGATCAATGCTTTTGAGTCTTCGCGCTGTTTGATCTCGTAAACACGCTTCACTGCCTCAGCATTGGTCGCATCACAGCCAATGCCCCATACAGTATCAGTCGGATAGAGGATCACCCCACCCTTGCGCATGGTTTCAACAGCCTGTTTTATATCTTCTTCTCTTGTCATTTCCAGATATCTTAGCGGTTTAGCAGAAAACGCTCTGCCAAAATAGCTGCCTGACAGCCAGAACCTGCTGCCGAGATAGCTTGACGGAAGACTGGATCAGCACAATCACCAGCCACGAAAACACCTGGAATCTTGGTCTCTGGCGTACCATTAATCTTCTTCAGATAACCCACCTCGTCGGTCTCCAACCACTCCTTGAAGATGTCAGTATTGGGTTTATGACCAATGGCGAGGAAGAAACCATCAATCTGGATATCGACCAGTTCCTCATCAGGTTCCCCTTTGCGTTTCACCAGATGAGCACCCTCCACACCATTCTCGCCATACAATCCGATGGTGTTATGCTCAAACAGAATTTCAATATTCTCACGCTCCATCACGCGCTGTTGCATCACCTTCGAAGCCCTTAAGAATGGTTTACGCACAATAAGATACACTTTCTTTGCCAAGCCCGACAGATAGAGTGCATCCTCACAGGCAGTATCGCCACCACCCACTACGGCCACCGTCTTCTTGCGATAAAAGAAACCATCACATGTGGCACAGGCCGAAACGCCCTGACCGTTATACTTGCGCTCATCATCGAGTCCAAGGTACTTGGCCGAAGCTCCTGTTGCGATAATCACAGTGTCAGCCTCAATCTCTGTACCGTCATCTGCTGTACAGACATAGGGAGCCTTCGAAAAATCAACCTTTACAATCTCACCATTACGCACATCAGTACCGAAGCGCTGAGCCTGTTCCAACAGATCCATCATCATCTGGTTACCATCCACACCCTGCGGATAACCAGGGAAATTCTCTACCTCTGTGGTCTGTGTCAACTGACCACCGGGCTGCATACCACTGTACTCAATAGGACTGAGGTTGGCACGACTGGCATAAATGGCTGCGGTATATCCAGCAGGTCCGCTACCGATTATCAAACATTTAGTCTTTTCCATATTCTTTATCTTTTATTGTTAGAATTCACTGGTAAAGTGGAACTTAATATGTTTAAAATCCTCTTGGGCCATAGAGAGAACATAGCCAGAATCTGCAAGGAACACATCGCGTCCCTCTTTATCCTTGGCCATATACTGATATTTACGTTTCTTGAAGTTTTCGAGTTCCTGAGGATCATCGCTCTCTATCCAGCAAGCCTTATAAAGATGAACGGGCTCCCAACGGCATTTGGCATTGTACTCGTTCTCCAGACGATACTGGATAACCTCAAACTGGAGTTGGCCGACAGTGCCTATAATCTTACGATTATTGAACTGGTTGACGAATAGCTGGGCTACACCCTCGTCCATCAACTGATCGATACCCTTCTGGAGCTGTTTGGCCTTCATCGGATCATCGTTCTCGATATATTTGAACAATTCAGGTGAGAAAGAGGGGAGTCCACGGAAATGCAACTGCTCGCCCTCAGTCAGCGTGTCGCCGATCTTGAAGATACCATTGTCGGGCAAACCCACGATATCACCTGGCCAAGCCTCATCAATAGTAGACTTACGCTGAGCCATGAACTGCGTTGGCGAAGAAAAACGCAGCGTCTTACCCTGACGCACATGCAGATAAGGCTGGTTACGCTGAAACTTACCTGAACAAACCTTGCAGAAAGCAATACAGGAGCGATGGTTTGGATCAATATTGGCAGTAATCTTGAAGATAAAGCCTGTAAACTTGGGCTCCTCCGGGTTCACATCACGTTCCTCAGCCTTCGTCGGACGAGGACTGGGAGCAATCTCCACAAAGCAATTCAACAACTCCTGCACACCAAAGTTATTCAGGGCAGAACCAAAGAACACAGGAGCGACTTCGGCAGAGCGATAGGTCTCGACCTCGAATTCCGGATATACACCATCAACGAGTTCCAAGTCTTCACGGAGCTTGGAAGCATTCTCCTCTCCCACTCGCTTGTCTAACTCCGTGCTGTTGATATCCACTTCCACCTTGTCCGTCACACGCTGTTTGTCGGGAGTAAAGAGGTCGAGTTTCTGTTCATAGATATTATAAACCCCTTTGAACTTAGCGCCTTGGTTGATAGGCCAACTCAGAGGACGCACTTTGATCTCTAGTTCCTGTTCCAGTTCATCCAACAGATCAAACGGATCGCGACCTTCACGGTCCATCTTATTGATAAAGATGATCACTGGGGTTTTGCGCATACGACAAACCGTCATCAGTTTTCTTGTCTGCGTCTCCACGCCCTTTGCACCATCCACCACGATAATCGCAGAGTCGACGGCAGTCAGGGTGCGGAAGGTATCCTCAGCAAAGTCCTGGTGACCTGGAGTGTCCAGAATGTTGACCTTATATTCTATATCTGAGCCTTCTGGGGTATAATCAAACTCCATCACTGAGGTCGACACTGAGATACCACGCTGCTTCTCAATATCCATCCAGTCGGATGTGGCAGTCTTCTTAATCTTATTGTTCTTGACAGCTCCTGCCACCTGTATCTGTCCACCGAAGAGAAGGAACTTCTCTGTCAGGGTGGTCTTACCCGCATCCGGGTGCGAAATAATCGCAAACGTTCGTCTTCTTTCTATTTCTTCACGCATGGTTCTTTTAATTCAGCAATTTTAATATACAATCTTTTAAACTCTCTTCCCAATAGGGAATCTCAAGGTTATAGGTTTGTTTGATCTTGGTCTTGTCGAGCACCGAATAGTGCGGACGGTGAGCTGGTGTGGAATACTCTGCCGTATGGAGAGGACGTACATGGCAGGAAGTAATGCCAGCAATTCGGTGAATGGCTTTCGTGAAATCGTACCACGAAATGACACCTTCGTTAGAAAAATGATAAATACCTGGAATCACACCCTGGTTGATCGCAGCAAACAGAGCTACTGCCAAATCACGGGCATAGGTCGGTGTACCTATCTGATCAAATATCACACCCAACTCAGGTTTCTCCTGACCCAGACGGAGCATCGTCTTAACGAAATTGTTACCAAATGTGGAGTAAAGCCATGCAGTGCGGACAATCATCGTCTTGGAACAAGCCTGCTGTGCAGCCCTTTCACCGTCGAGTTTGGTTGAACCATAAACACTATTCGGGCAAGTAGGCTCGTCCTCGGTATAAGGGGTGTGATTGGTGCCATCGAACACGTAATCGGTAGAAACCTGAATCAGCCAACCTCCACGTTTTTCCACTGCCGCTGCCAGATAGCCAGGAGCAACCGTATTCAATAAACGGCAGAGATCCTGATTGTCTTCGGCCTTGTCGACAGCCGTATAGGCTGCACAATTCACGATGCCGTCTACCTGATTCTTTGTCACGAATGTGTCAATTGCAGCAGCGTCGGTGATATCCAACTCGGCTACATCTGTATTAAAATAGGTATGCTGGGGGTTGGTTTCCTCCAGCAACTGCATCTCATTTCCTAACTGACCATTACAGCCTGTAATCAATATATTCATATCTTATTCAAACTTCAATCCTTCTTCTTTGTCCTTCTTATAATAGTCGGAAAGCATACCGATAAATGTGGTTATCTCCTTCACGGCATGTTGGGTGTCAGGCGAGATATCTTTCTTCTGCAAACGTAAGAGCATCACGCCATACAGAGAATTAAAACACGTTTCAATCTCGTTCTCCTCTTTGTCAGCACCACGGTTGCGCAACTCTACGATGAAAGGCAACACCTTGTAATATTCCGTATTGTAGAAAGGGAATTTCGACGACTGCAACAGTTGGTCATGCAGTTCAATCAACATCTGCATGGTTACCTTGTTAATCTGTAGATGTCCTTTTTCGCGACATCCCTCTTGATTCATCATACGGATCAGATTACCATACCAGTCTATCTCCTCTTCCTTCTGCTCATCAGAATAGTCGAAGCGAGAGATCCATTCGTCGCGGATTCTACGGAGTGAGCAGTCGAATGCACGGATCGTGTCTTCTATCTGCCACATATACAGCAGATACTCGGCTATATTCTTTTTTCTCAGTTCCTGAGCAACATACATATCTCTTTTCTCTTTTACGTTTTTACCTTTTTACTCTTTTACCGTTTTACTTTTAAAAGAACCTCACAAGATTTGTGGTCGTTCCTAACAGCATGATCACAGAACCGATAATCACTGCAACTCCGATAATCTGATTAATAAGTTTGATACCAAAGTTATCAAACTTCGTTCGGATTTTGTCCACCAGCCACGTCAGTCCCCACCACCATAATAAGGCACCTCCCACGATACTGGCAAAGCCTACGAGCATCTCGAAGGGATGGTTAGGTAGCACGAAAGCAAACTGGGCATACATCGCCAAGAACAGGAAGATAATCAGAGGGTTGGAGAAGGTGACGAGGAAGGCCGTCCAGGCATTATACCAGATGGTTCCCTTCTGCTGACCAGACTGATGCATCTTCTTCGTGGGATCAGAACGGTAGGTGTATAGACCGAAACAGAGCAACATGATACTTCCTGCAATCTGAAGATAGAAACGGTTCTGATCGTTGGTGATGAAGTCCATGACGAACGACATACCATAACCGGCAAAACCTGCATAGATGATGTCGCTCACGGCTGCTCCCATTCCTGTAGCCAGACCGTACCAGCGTCCTTTGTTCAGCGTTCGCTGCACACAGAGGATACCGACAGGTCCCATTGGGGCAGAAGCGATCACACCGATCATCATACCCTTGAAAATAAAATCCAATATATTAATTGGTACATGAAAAGGCATATTTCGAATCTTTTTATTTCACTTTTAGACAGAGCATCGTCATATCGTCGTTGGGATCAGCCCCCTGACGGAATCTCTCAACCTCGGCTTTGAGGGTTTCGACGAGTTCCCTGGCGTCCCTGAAATGGGCATGATGAAGGAATTCCAGCATACGCTCATCGCCAAACTGCTCTTGTTCAGGGTTCTCAGCCTCATTGAGTCCGTCAGTATATACGAAAAAAGGCTTACCCTTGATGCTCTCAATGGTCTCGCCCACAAACTCAAGTTCAGGCCACAAACCGATAGGAGCATTAGACTCCATCTCAATAAACGTTCCCAAATTAGTCTGATCATAGATGACTGGGGGATTATGGCCGGCATTACAGAAGTCGAGCCTGCCCGTCTTGAGGTTGACGAGTCCGAGGAACATCGTCACGAACATACCACGCTCGTTGTTCTCCGTCAGTGCGTCATTCATACGGGTAGCAATCTCTGCAGGCATCATCTTCTGGGCTGCAAGCGTTCTGAAGAGACGCGTAGCCTGAGCCATGAACAACGAGGCTGGGACGCCCTTACCCGAGACATCACCAACACAGAAATACAGGTCATCACCTATCAGCAGATATCCGTAAAGATCTCCTCCCACCTCCTTGGCAGGTGTCATCGAAGCATAGAGATCAAGCCCCTCACGGTCAGGTGATACGTTGGGAACCATCGACATCTGGATATCGCGGGCAATACGAAGCTCGCTCTCTATACGCTCCTTGGCTGTGGTGGTTTCCTCCAACTGGTTATAGGCTTTCTGCAGTTCTGCGTGGGCAGCGGCTAGTTTATGAGTCGAATTACGTTTGTGCAGAGTGTAGATGATAAAAAAGGTGAAGACAAGAATCAAAGCCACAGCGGTCGCCATCAGTCGCTGTTTCGACATTTCCACCTGTTGACGGGCTATCTCCGTCTCCTTTCCCTGAGTGTCGTATATGGTGGCTAGCTCAGCCATCGCACTATTCTTCTGACCTGTAATGGCCTCGTCGAGATTCAGCAGAATACGACGGGCTGCCACACGGGCAGAGTCACCACGTCCAGCCTCCGCATTGGCCAGATATTTGGGCAACATGTAGAGTTGGATATTGTCGAGCGACATCTCCAAGCCTGCATCAGCCATCATCTTGTCAAGACATCGGTAGTTGTCGGCAGCTTCCTTGTAACGATGGGCTGCCACGAGATAGTCATTGGCGTTAATACGCCCGGCATCGGTCTTGGAATAGTCGGTCTTCAAGAAGGCTTCATAAGCCTTTGATGCCTCATTCGTCTTGCCGAGTCCCTGCTGGGCTACGGCACGCATAATCTCGATGCGCCCTTGATACTCATCGAAATACTCCACACGGGCATCTGGTCGTGTACGATAATTATTGAGGAGCATCTCTGTACGGTCGATCCAATAGATAGATTCTTCGTAGCGACGCGTGTTGATATAGGCCATACTGGTGTATACCGTACCGATGACTGCCTCCTGGAATCCGCGGCTCGTTGTATCACTCTGCCAACGGTTGGCATAATGTTCGCGTGCCGTCAGAAAACTTTCATTGGCCTCCTTGTCCTGTCCAAGATTCAGTTGGCAGCAGCCGATATTGTTCAGCAAGATGGCATAATCGATATCAGAACCGATACCCGACTCGTCCATCTTCTTCACGGCAGGAATGGCCACACGGAGGGAGCCCTCATAATCGCCCTTTATAAGCAACAATTCAGAAAGTCGACGGGCACATTTGTTATAGCTCTGCTGATCGGCCTGACTCTCAACCTTACACTCCATGGCCTTGCGATAGCAGACTTCAGCCATGTTGTACAGTCCCTGGCGATAATAGGAAGTGCCCCGCCAGCGATTGGCATCAAGGGGAGAGAGGTCGCCCACCATCTCGAAACTGTCAGTGACAGCCCGCAGATGGTCGTAGTCTTTGCCCACGCCGATATCGAATAATATGCTGTCAGCCCTACTGGCCCTGAGTTCTCTGTGCTTTTTCGCCGTGCCACTACACGACAGGAGGAGCACAGCGAACAACATCGCCAAAGCGCCGTAAAAAAGTCGTATTTGATTCGTCATACACCTTATAGCATAAATATGGGGCAAAGTTACGACATTTTTCCGACCCCACCAAACGTTGCACCCTATTTTTTGGAAAAATGTAAACTGAGATGGTTAATTTCCGTAAAAAAGAAGGCTAGATGAAAGTTTTTTCCTATCTTTGTAGCTTGAAAGTGATTTTTTAATTAAAACAATAAAACTATAAGTTATGGAACAGCAAAATCCAAACATCAAGCCATACGTCATCGGCTTGGACTTAGGAGGAACAAACTCTGTATTCGGCATCGTAGATGCCCGTGGAGAAATCAAGGCTACGACAGCCATTAAAACAGGAGGTTACGAAAAAGTTGGCGACTACGTCAAGGCTTCTGTTGAGGCTCTTCAGCCCGTCATTGAGCAAGTTGGCGGCATCGAGAAGATCAAAGCCATGGGAATTGGTGCCCCCAACGGCAACTATTATAACGGAACCATCGAGTTCGCTCCCAATCTTCCTTGGGCTCACGATGGCGTAGTGCCTTTGGCCAAACTGTTCAGCGATGCCCTTGGCATTCCTGTAGCACTGACCAATGACGCCAATGCCGCTGCCATCGGTGAAATGGTCTATGGTGTGGCCAGAGGTATGAAGAACTTCATCGTCATCACCCTCGGAACAGGTGTTGGATCTGGTATCGTTGTAAACGGCCAGCTGCTTTACGGGCATGATGGTTTCGCAGGTGAGTTAGGCCATGTAACAATGGTTCGTGGCGAAGAAGGCCGTGCATGTGGCTGTGGCCGTACAGGCTGTCTGGAGTGTTACTGCTCTGCAACAGGCGTAGCTCGCACTGCCAGGGAATTGCTGTCAAAGACAAACCGTCCGTCATTACTCCGCGAAATGGATCCTGACAAGATCACATCGCTGGATGTATCCATCGCAGCAGGCAAGGGCGACGAACTGGCAAAAGAGATTTATGAGTTCACAGGTAAGATGTTGGGCGAGGCTTGTGCCGACTTCGCAGCCTTCTCATCGCCTGAGGCCTTCATCTTCTTCGGAGGTATGGTCAAGGCTGGCGAGCTGATCATGAAACCTATCCGTGAGGCTTATGAGGCTCACGTACTGAAAATATTCAAGGGCAAAGCTCAGTTCCTTGTTAGCGGGCTCGACGGTGCCAGTGCAGCCGTTCTTGGAGCTTCAGCCGTTGGTTGGGAGATTTAGTCAGAATCAGCCAATACGATATCACTCCAAGCCGTCAATTCTCAAATTGGCGGCTTTTCTGTATGCCAGCCCCGTCACGACGCTACAGAGATCACCCTCCTGATTGGTGATGCGGACTTCGACATAAGGTATCTTATGATGATTGAACACTTCTGTTGCTTCGGCAATGAGTGTGTCACCTACTTTGGCACTCTTTAGGAATACGATGTTGTTCTCAATACCAAATGTAAGCTGTTCACGACTGTTCATCACTGCTGCCAAGGCTATATCGGCTAAAGTAAAGTATACACCACCCTGACAAACACCACCTGCATTCAGATGGTCTGGGGTTACAACCAATTCTGCACGAGCATAGCCTTCGCGTACATCTTTCAATATGCAGCCTATGTTAGCTGCAAACCGGTCACCTTGTGATAAAAACTCTTTTAATGTCATCGCTTGCTAAGAATTTGGCGGCAAAATTAAGGTTTTTCTTTCAATTTATCAAAAAAGTCGGGAAATATTTGCACAGAAGAAATTATTTAGATACCTTTGTATAGTGAAAAAGAACTCGCCACATTCAAGTCACTACAGAACAAAATATTAAGATTATGGCAAATATCTTAGAACGAATTGTTGCTTTCAAGAAGAAAGAAGTTGAAAACTTCAAGAAGGAGCTGAAACAGGATGTCCTGGTACAACGAACTGACATCTTAAAGATGTCCCAGATAGCGCCTATGAGTCAGATACTAAAGAAGTCGACAACTGGTATCATTGCAGAATTCATACGTAAGTCGCCCTCAACAGGATGGATCAACAATGATGCCAATCCCAGTATCATACCCATCAGTTATGAGAGAAATGGTGCCAGTGCCTTGAGTATCGTGACGGATTCCTATTATTTCGGAGGCAGCAACGTACACATCAGGAATGCGAAGCTGTCGAAAGTATCCATTCCTATTCTGTACAAGGATTTTATTGTTGACGAGTACCAGATCTACCAGGCCAAGCTCTATGGTGCTTCGGCTATTTTGCTCATCGCATCCTGCCTGACAAAAGAAGAATGCCAGACATTTATCGACAAAGCGCATGAACTACAAATGGAGGTTCTGCTCGAGATGAATACAGAAGCGGAAACAGAGTATGCCGAACTTAGGCCAGACATGTGTGGGATCAACAACAGAGATCCCGAATCTTCCGAGATAGACGTGAACAAATCATTTGAGCTCTTTGCCCGACTTCCAGTCGACAGTGTTAAAGTCAGTGAAGGCGGTCTCTATGATCCCAATACCGTCAAGCAGTTGAAAGCAATCGGTTACAACGGTTTCCTGATAGGCGAGCAGTTTATGAGGCAACCCGACCCTGGTCTGGCTCTTAATGTCTTTATTTCCCAGCTATGGACACCTACGGCACCCTTGACTGGCTCTCCGACGCCTTGAAAAGATAACGTTTACGTTATTTTTTATGCTGTTTTAGTTCGCAGTTTCACGCTTTTTGTATATCTTTGTACGCAAATCGTGAACTACGAACTAAAGCATTTAAAAAAAATACAAAGATGAAGAAACTATTAGGATTGTTACTTCTGGGTCTGATTTGCCCGATGATCGCTGCAGCCCAAGGATGGGATGAGAATCAGTACAGGCAGATTGAGCAGAGTATCCGTGTCCCACAGTTTGCGGACAAGGAGTATGTGATTACAAAATTTGGTGCCAAACCCGATGCAACGGCCGAAAAGAATCAGAAAGCCATTCAGAAGGCCATCGACCAATGCTCGAAGAAGGGTGGCGGCCGCGTGGTTGTGCCTGCAGGACAGAAGTTCCTCACTGGCGCCATCACACTCAAGAATGGGGTGAATCTCCACGTTGAAGAAGGAGCCGTTCTCGAGTTTGCCTTTCAGCCCGAACTCTATCCCATCGTAGAAACTTCATGGGAGGGTCTGGAGTGTTTCAACCTGTCTCCATGCGTCTATGCTTTTGGTGCCAAGGATATTGCCATCACGGGTAAGGGCACCATTGATGGTGGTGGCTCCAACGACACATGGTGGCCCTGGAACGGCAATCCACGTTTCGGATGGAAAGAGGGCATGATCAGCCAGCGTTTAGGCTCTCGCGCCCGTCTGCTGAAAAATGGCGAGGATGGCATCCCCATGTTTAATGAGAAAGGTGAGCGCACGCCCGAGCGCGTATTTGGACCCGAGGACGGTCTGCGCCCACAGCTCATCAGCTTCAACAAATGTGAGGGAATCCTGCTGGAGGATGTTACGTTGTTGCGTTCACCCTTCTGGGTCATCCATCCCCTCCACTCTACCGATATCACCGTTCGCCGTGTGAAGATGATCAACGATGGTCCTAATGGTGACGGATGCGATCCTGAGTGCTGCGACCGCGTTCTCATCGAGGACTGTTACTTCAATACGGGCGACGACTGTATCGCCATCAAGAGCGGACGTAACCGTGACGGACGTGAACGTAACATGCCTTCGAAGAATATCATCATCCGTAACTGTGAGATGAAGAACGGACACGGTGGTGTGGTTGTTGGTTCAGAGATCTCTGGCGGTTGCCAGAATGTCTATGCCCACGATTGTGTGATGGACTCGCCAGAGCTCGATCGTGTGTTGCGTATCAAGACCAACAGCTGTCGTGGTGGTATCATCGAGAATATCAATATGCGTAACATCAAGGTGGGTGTATGCAATGAGAGTGTACTGAAGATCAATCTCGACTACGAGCACAATGAGATCTGCTGTCGCGGCTTCTACCCCATCGTACGTAATGTCTACATGGAGAACGTCACCAGTGAGAAGTCAAAGTATGGTGTACAGATTATCGGACTCGACGAGGATACCTATGTCTATGATGTCAACGTGAAGAACTGCCGCTTCAATGGTGTGAAGGAAGGCAATTTCATGAGTGGCAAGACTCGTAACGTGATTTTCGACAACCTCTTCATCAACGGCAGCCTCGCCCTGCAGAAGGCACCTTACGAGCACTACTCGGAGTGGCTGACCTACTCAGAGATGAAACGCGTGCCGAAGAGCTATCTGCTCGACTTTGCCAAGAAACCCCGCTGGAGCTACGTGATGGGTATCGAACTCGAGTCGATGCTCGACACCTATCTCGCTTACGGCGGTGAGGACATCCGCAAGTACTGTCAGGAATATACTGACACGATGATCAACGAGAAGGGCGAGATCCGTACCTACGATATCAAGGATTATAACCTCGACCAGATCCGCACAGGCCATTTCGTGGCCCGTATGTATCAGCTCTATCCTGAGAAGAAGAACCTGCTGGCCATCCAGACGCTGATGAAACAGCTGAAAGATCAGCCGAGAACCGATGTCGACAAGGTATTCTGGCACAAAGCCATCTACAGCTACCAGGTGTGGCTCGACGGCATCTTCATGGGACTGCCCTTCTACACGATGACGGCACGCGACCTGCTCAAGGCCAAGGATGCCAAGAAAATCTACGACGACGCCGTCGACCAGATCAGTGTCACCTACAAGCGTACTTTCGACCCCAAGACGGGTCTGAACCGTCATGCCTGGGACGAGACCAAGGAGATGTTCTGGGCCGATAAGGAAACTGGTCAGACGCAGCACTGCTGGGGACGTGCCCAGGGCTGGTACTCGATGGCACTCATCGAACTGCTCGACGTGCTACCTGAGGACTATGCCCGTCGCTCGGAGGTCATCGACTTGTTGCAGAAAGACCTCGATGCTGTCATCAAGTGGCAGGACAAGGAGAGTGGCGTCTGGTACCAGGTGATGGACGAGCCTGGCCGCGAGGGTAACTATCTGGAGTCTACCTGTTCCTCGATGTTCGCCTACGTCATGCTGAAAGCCTACAACAAAGGCTACCTCGGCACCAAATATCGTGACGCAGGCATCAGGGCCTATCAGGGCATCATCAAGAACTTCATCCGTGTGAATGCCGACAAGACCATCTCACTGACGCAATGCTGTGAGGTGGCAGGACTCGGTCCGGGTGTCAGTGCGAAGGTGCTGAAGGCGGCACCCAACGTCAAGGAGAACAAACGGCGAGATGGATCCTTTGAATACTACATCAGCGAACCGATCCGCGACAACGACGCCAAAGGTGTAGGTCCTTTCATCTGGGCCTCGCTCGAGATAGAGAAATTAGGATATAACATCAGCAACGTGACGGCCTCTATAGACCGTCACGCTGTTGTAGTTAGGAACCACCCCGTCATCACCGAGGCCGACCATCTGGCCTCCCTCTCTGTCGGAAACGGACATATGGCCGCTACTGTCGACGTCACAGGCCTGCAGTCGTTCCCTTTTGAATATGGGGCAGGTGTGCCCCTGAACACCATGTCAGACTGGGGATGGCATAAGTTCGAAAACACCAATGGTCTGACACCCTCAGAAAGCGAGAAGAGCTTCGACTTCGGACACGGTCATCAGGAAATTTACGCCGTCGAATATAAGAAAGCAGAAGATGGTCGCCACAAGGAGGCAACAGCGTATTTCCGCGAGAATCCCCATCGTCTGAACCTCGGCACCATCGGCCTTTCACTCAAGGACTCTGAAGGGCGCCAGATTCCCCTGAACGCACTCACCTCCATCCGTCAGGAGCAGAAACTGTGGGATGGCGAGATCGAATCCACCTTCAAGGCTGATGGCGAGACGGTGGAAGTCACCACTGGCGTCCATCCTGCCAAGGATGCCCTATATGCCAGAATCAAGAGCAACCTGCTGAAAGACCAGCGTGCCACAGTGACGCTGCGTTTCTCCTACCCCACCGGTAAACATGCCGACGATGCCAACGACTGGACAAAACCTGAGCGTCATCAATCCGAGATCATCTATCAGAACGATCACAACGCCCTCATCGAGCGAACCCTCGACGAGACCACCTACTACGTGCTGTTGCAATGGGAAGGCGAAGCCACCTTGGAGGAGCGTGGCTCCCACCATTTCGAACTCTCTACCACCGACGATATAATAACGTTATCCGCAGAGTATTCTCTAACCCCTCACCCCTCACCACTAACCACTAGGTTTGAGTACGACCAGTATCACAAGCAGACCTTGCGCCACTGGAACCGTTGGTGGAACACGGGTGCCATCGCCGATTTTTCACAGTGTACCGACACCCGTGCCAAGGAACTGGAGCGACGCGTCGTCCTCTCACAGTATCTCACGCAGATCAACTGCGCCAACAACATGCCGCCACAAGAGAGCGGCCTGACCTATAACACCTGGTTCGGACGACCCCATCTGGAGATGACCTGGTGGCACGTCACTGACTTCGCCCTATGGAATCGCCCTGAGGTCGTTGAACAGATCCTGACATGGTATAACCAGACAGCCTACCCCGTTGCCCGACAGATTGCAGAGCGCCAGGGGTTCAAGGGGGTCCGTTGGATGAAAATGACTGACCCCTGGGCAGGTGAAGCCCCGTCGAACACAGGTTCTTTCCTCATCTGGCAACAGCCCCACTACATCTATCTGGCTGAGGAGATGTACCGAGCCAACCCTACCGCAGAGACCCTGAAGACCTATGGTGAACAGGTGGAAGCCACCGCTGAGTTCATGGCCGACTTTGTCACCTTCGACAAACGTTCAGGCCGTTATCAACTTCGAGGTGCCACCGCCATGCAGGAATCCATCACTAAGGACATCTCATACAACCAGCCTTTCGAACTGGCCTATTGGCAGTATGGACTCAGTGTGGCTAATCGATGGCGTGAGCGTCAGGGCAAGGAGCGTATCGCCCTCTGGGACGACATCGTCAACACACTCTCCCCCTTACCCGAGGCTGACGGCATCTATACGGCAGGCATCCCCAAAAGCGAAGCCATCACATCTGAAGCCTTCGATCCTTTCGACACGGTTGCTAAGCCTGTCGAAGCACCAGCCAAGAAGATGGAGACTTTCTATGAGAAATGTCGCAATGACCATCCTGCTGTCCTGGGAGCCTGCGGCTTGTTACCCAGCCAGCATGTGCCCTATACCTTGTTATATGATCAAGAGAAGATGAAGAAAAACCTCGACTGGGTGATGGAGAACTGGAACTGGCAGACCACATGGGGATGGGACTACGGCATGATAGCTATGACAGCAGCCCGTTTAGGCGATCCAGAAACAGCCCTTAATGCCCTACTCATCAACACGCAGAAAAACACATGGCTCAAGAACGGCCACAACTTCCAGACACCCGATCGTCTGCGCATCTACCTCCCAGGTAATGGTGCCCTGCTCACAGCGATTGCCATGATGTGTGCTGGATGGGACGGCTGTACCATTCCCCTCAATCCCGGCTTCCCCCAAAACGGCACTTGGAACGTTCGCTGGGAAGGTTTCCAAAGAATGCAATAAAAGAATCATCCCCGCCAGTTGGCGGGGATGACTTGATGCCTTATGCCTTTTTAGGTGTGGTACACTCGTGAACGAGATAGACGATGTTCATATACGGAATGCCCGTATTCGACTCGAGTCCGATCTCGCAGGTTCGGCTGTTCGAGTAGCCCACCTCGATGTGGTTCTTCTCGATCTGTGGACGCAACTTACGCAAGCCATACTTATTGAGCTCAGGGAATGTGAATCCTCTGTCGCCAGCGAATCCGCAGCAGCCTACGCCCTCTGGCAGATAGACGTTGTTCGAACACATCTTGGCGAGCGCAATCAGATCGTCGGCTACACCCATCTGACGCGTAGAACAGGTAAGATGCAAAGCGATGTGACGATCTATCGGATGGAAGTCAAGACGAGGTGCCAGATACTTCAAGATAAACTCAGCAGGCTCGTAGAGCTTCATCTTCTTCATTACCTTCTTCATACGGTGCAGACAGGGACTCTGCGCACAGAGCACAGGATACTTACCCTGTTCCGATGCCGTCCAAAGCGCCTTTTCCAATTCGGCACTCTTGCGGTCGGCGATATCGAGCATACCCTTTGACTCCCAGATCTGTCCGCAGCACATACGCTCCATACCTTCAGGGAAGATCACTTCGTAGCCAGCCTTGGCACAAAGCTGGATCACCTCATCCACCAGGTCGTGCTTCTTCCCATGGAACTTCGACTGTCCCATCGTCTGGTTGATACAGCTGGGGAAGTAAACCACCTTCAATGGCAAGTGCTCACCTTCTTTCTGAGGGATGGATTTTTCGATAATGAACTGGGTGAGATCGCTCTTCTTGGGCTGACGATGCTTCTTGGGCATAGCAGTCGTCCAGAGCGGCAGCCCCATCTTGTTCATCGTCCGACAGACATGCGTCATCAGCGTAGGACCAAGTGTGATATGTCCGAAGTGTGCCACATCAAGCACGACGCGTAGTCCCGACTTGATACCTGCCATGTGATTAGCAGCGAATTCACCTATCTTGTAGCCGGCAGCATTATTGTTCATATCCATCTGGCGGATGATATGCGTCAGCTCACCCGTATTGATCTTCATCGGACAAGATGTCGAGCAAAGACCGTCTGTCGCACATGTCTGATCACCATAATACTTATATTGCTTCTTCAGCGTTGCGACGCGTTCAGGATTCTTGCCGGTAGTCTCCAGCTCACTAATCTCACGCTGAACAGCGATACGCATTCTCGAAGACAGAGTAAGACCGCACGACATACAGTTCACCTCGCAGAAGCCGCACTCGATACACTTGTTGGCACGCTTTACCTGCTCGATGGTTTCCTTGGCTGTTGAGAGCGAGGGATCCATCAGATAGTGGCCACCGTCAGGCACGCTTGCGAAATCGAAGTCGAGCACAGGCAGCGGCTTCAGACACTTGATGAAGCACTCAGGATCATCGTTGAAGATCACACCCTGATTCAACAATCCCTCAGGATCGAAAATAGCCTTCAGCTCCTTCATAACCTCATAGGCAGGCTCACGCCACTCATATTTCACAAAGGGCGCCATGTTGCGACCTGTACCGTGCTCAGCCTTCAGCGAACCGTCATATTCCTCAACGACCAGCTTCGCCACATCGCGCATCATCTCAGCATAGCGAGCCACCTCATGCTCGTCGGCAAAGCTCTGGTTCAGGATGAAGTGGTAGTTCCCCTCGAAAGCATGTCCGTAGATACAAGCATCATCGTAGCCGTGGTCGGCAATCAGTTTCTGCAGCTTCACCGTTGCCTCAGGCAGCGACTCGATGGGGAAAGCCACATCCTCGATGAGACACGAGGTACCGATAGGACGCGTACCACCTACACTGGGGAAAATACCTGAACGGATAGCCCAGTATTTGCCGTAGATCTTAGGATCCTCGGTAAACTCGGCAGGGATATAGAGCTTGAACTGTCCTAAGCACTCTTTGATCTTATCAATCTTTTCAAGCAGCTGCTCGTGGGTGATGCCCTTGGTCTCCGTGAGGATAGCTGTGAGGTTGTGATAGTCGCCAGGCTCCACACCTGGAATCTTACCGGCATCCACATCTTTCTTGTACTGCAGGAATACGGGATCATCCACAGAATTCAGCGACATGTAGTCGAGCATCTCGGCACTCTTCACGACGAGATTCTCGGCACTCATCTTCAAGTCTTCCTCGCCGGCCTTCATCTTCTTCATGGCTACAACCGCCTCGCAACTCTCCTTCATCGTGTAGAAATAGAGCATGGCTGAAGCCTTGAATGGATAGTCATAAAGCGTCTTCATCGTTACCTCTGAGAGGAAGGCGAGCGTACCCTCAGAACCTACCATCGAATGGGCAATGATGTCAAACGGATCATCGTAGGCAATGAGCGGACGGAGGTTAAGACCTGTCACGTTCTTAATACTATATTTGGTACGTATGCGCGAGACCAGCGCTTCATCGGCTCTTACCTTGTCGCGCAAGGCTTCAATCTTCTTGATAAACTCCGGATGACTCTTGCGGAAGGCCTCCTTACTCTTTTCGTCACCCGTATCGAGTACAGTACCATCAGTCAGAATGATACGTGCCGACACCATCATACGGTCGCTATTGGCATGAACACCGCAGTTCATACCCGAGGCGTTGTTGATGACGATACCACCCACCATCGCTGAACCAATCGAAGCTGGATCGGGTGGGAACACACGTTTGTAGGGTTTCAGGATTTCATTCACTCTCGCACCCACGATACCTGGCTGCAACCTGATGGTATCCTGATTGGGACCTATCTCATATTTCTCCCAGTGCTTGCCGGCAACGATCAGCACACTGTCTGTACAACTCTGTCCGGAAAGTGATGTACCTGCTGCACGGAAAGTGAAGGGCAGCTTGTATTTCTGGCAGAGGCGGACAATCTTTGAAATCTCGGCTTCGCCATCGCTGCGAAGAACAACTTTGGGTATCTGACGATAGAAACTGGCGTCAGTTCCCCATCCGAGGGTACGAAGTTCATCGGTGTAAATACGGTCAGACGGCATAAATTGTCTGAGGTCGGTAAGAAATTGATTCATCATAGGGCTATATAGGTTTTTTGTTATACTACACATTTACTTTGGGGCAAAGATACGAAAATAAAATGAATAGAGATGACAAAAAAGATATAGTTTTCTGCCATTTTTGTTTTTTTCACTAAAATAATGTTGTTATCTCGCAGATTCTTCGTAAATTTGCCGAAAATCGTGAATTTGAATAACTAAGAACATTATTAAGTAATAAACAAATAAATATTCAAACCTATGACAGCTCTCATTTCTGTTATCCCAATTGTGTTGCTCATTGTCCTGATGATGGGCTTCAAAGTATCTGGTTATAAGAGTGCGGTGATCACTCTTATTGTAACTGTTCTTCTGGCTCTGTTTGCTGTGCCCGCCATGGGTATCATTCCAGAGAAGTATGCTGGCGTTTCCATCTTTGGCATTACCCTCTGGTCAGTCATCGAGGGATTCCTGAAGGCCTGCTTCCCGATTATCCTGATCATCATCTGCGCCATCTTCAGCTACAACATTCTTTGCGAGACGAAGGAGATTGAGACCATCAAGACACAGTTCATCCAGATGACCTCCGACAAGGGACTGCTCGTTCTGCTGCTGACTTGGGGCCTTGGAGGTGTGCTCGAAGGTATGGCTGGTTTCGGAACCGCTGTAGCCATCCCTGCTGCCATCCTGATCGGACTGGGCTTCAAGCCGATGTTCTCAGCCGTGATCTGTCTGGTGGCCAATACCGTTGCCGTAGGCTTCGGTGCCGTGGGTCTGCCTGCTACGACACTGGCCAATCAGGTAGCTGCCAGTGGTGTGGCTACGCCTGAGGAGCTGTGTGAGGTGGCCACCTTTATTATATTGCAGCTCTCGCTGATGTTCTTCATCACCCCGTTCCTCATCCTGATGATGACCGATCGTACGAAGATTGTGAAGAACATCACCATCGCCCTTTTCGTGGGTACCTTCTCTATTATCGTGCAGTTCTGCTGCGCTCACTTCATTGGTCCTGAGACTCCCGCCATCCTTGGTTCCGTAGCAGCCATCATCGCGATGCTCATCTACAACAAGCTCTTTATCAAGGAAGAGAATCCTACCGACGAAGTGAAGGTCGAGAAGAAACAGTTCGGCACCGTGAAGACCCTCAAGGCCTGGAGTGTCTATGGTTTGATTATCTTCTTCATCCTGATTAGCAGCAAGATCGTTCCTCCCATCAACGAACTGCTCAACAGCACGTTGGTAACCAAGTTCGACCTGCCCGTCATTGGCAACACCTTCAAGTTCGGCTGGTTGTCGAATGCTGGTCTGATGATCTTCTTGGGTGCTGTGATTGGTGGTCTGATCCAGGGTATGAGCATTGGCCGCTTGATGAAACTGTTGGCCAAGACCACTATCAACCTGCAGAAGACCGTTGTTACTATCTGCTGCTTGGTGGCTATGGCTATGCTGATGAACAATACTGGTATGACCAACGATATTGCCAAGGGCCTCGTACTGCTCACTGGCGCTGCCTTCCCGTTCTTCGCTCCGCTGATTGGTTCTATCGGAACCTTCGTGACGGGTTCGGCTACGAATGCCAACATTCTCTTCGGTAAGCTGCAGGCTACGGCCGCTGCCGACCTCGGACTCGTGAACCAGGGCACTTTCTTCGGTGTCAGTGGTAGTGAGACCAACTGGCTCGCAGCTGCCAACTGTGCCGGTTCTGAGGGTGGTAAGTTGCTTTCTCCGCAGTCTATTGCCATCGCTACAGCCGCCTGCGACATGGAGGGTCAGGATGGTGATATCATGCGTAAGACCATGCCATTCGCCATCTTCTGGATCCTGATGAACGGCCTGATGGTCTTCCTCGGCCTCCACGTCATCTAAACACCAAATCTCACAACGGGGATTGTCCCCGTTGTGAGATTTCGCCTTAGCTTCCGAGGTCAAACCCGCCGTTTTCACCGCTTTTGGTGAAGGCCTTGCTGAATTTATATTTATTTTCTACTGCTTTAACTTAAAGTGCCATAGTAGATAATAAACTCGAATGTTAGATGACAATGTTAATAAATTTCATAAATGTCAGTTATGATGCCCATTTGGGCTGTAACTAGGTAAAACTTCCTCGTGCACTAGGAAAATTTTTCGAGATAACTATGCCGTAAATTTATATTCCCTTTCGACAGTACAAAGGTATGACTATTTTCTGAGTCCACCAAACGATTTGTCATCTATTTTCAGTGTTTTTGAGATTTTTTCTTGAGCTCGTTTAGGTACTGAAATTCTTGCAATCTTTCATTCTTTCTTTCATTCATAAGGCCCAATCAACACTGCATGCTAAAGTATAATAGTGTATATAATAAATTATATATACTATTATAACATAATTTTCACTTTCAACCACCCTAGTGAAAGAATGAAAGAAAGATTTTGCAAAAACTCTTGTATAATTGCTCAGGGATGTGCTATGTTTCTAACTTGCTGAATGAGAGTTTCCTGAGTGTCGGGATGACAGGGTTGGAGATACCAGCGGACGATCCAACGGAGCTCCTCCTTCGGCTGAAGGGTGGTATAGGCGCCTTGGCTCTCGAGTTCGATGTAGGTCTTGCCTCGGTTCACGTAGACTTGAATCTCAGCTTCGCCGGGGGCTGGCTGAGTGGCGTCCAGATCAGTGAATCTTTTCACCAGTAGCAGTCCGTTGCAGCAGTAGGCGAGCCAACCCTTGCCGTCGGCATTGACCTTGCGGTTCTCGGCTGCCTCGTCGGGCTGATACCAGGCAATGCCGTTCGACTCCTGGAAGTTCATCAAGCCAGCAGGCCAGATGCTATCGACGGGAGACTCGAAGAAGATGAGTCCTCCCTGATTCTGCACACGGGTAATCTCCCAAGGGGCGACCTGTCGAGGGTCTTCACTCTCGTTGATCAGACAGTAGGTGATGACAATGCACTGATCCTGCTCGTCGATGGCAAACTCCTTGCGCATACGGAATTTCAGCTTGTCGTTTACCTCGCTGGTCATCTTCAGGGCATCGCCGACCTTCTCCACCGTATAGGGTTTCTTGTCGTATTCGGGTACTGGGGGCCAATACCATTCCTTCTGAGGACTGGTCCAGAAGGTGCTGCCGAACGACTCGAGCCACTTCAACTGTGACAGGACTTCCTGGTCGTCATACTTAAATGAGAGGATCTTGCCACCATGGGTAGCATCGATGAGCATGGTCAGATGACCATTTTTCAGGCTGTACTGACCTTCTTGTTCGTCCTGCACTGCTGTGGTCGCAGCAGAGGCGTTCAGACATCCGATGGCCGCAGCCAAGAGGAGCGTTGTGAGTAATCGTTTCATAAGTTGATGTTTGATAGTTGATAATCGTTATTGAATATTAAAATCTCCCGCTCGGATTGAACGGGAGATTTCTTTGTATAGCGGATAGGATTAATATCCAGGATTCTGCCACATACCCTCAGCAGCTGAAGAGTACTGGAGCACACCATTGGCATCCTGGCTGGCGGCAGTGGAAATGACATTGGTACATGCCTCCAACTCAGCCTCAGGAATCGGGCGATAGTAGTGGTATGCTTGGATATTAGAAGCACCCTGACCATTGTAGGTCTTCACACGGTCAACCAAGGTGTGGGTACGCTTCAGGTCGAACCAACGCAACTGCTCACCGCAGAGCTCGAGAGCACGCTCATCGAGGATGGTATTGATGGTAACAGTACCACTGATAGAGTTGTCCTTGCCAGAGATGGCACGTGCAGCACGGAGCTGGTTGATCGTTCCAAGAGCATCTCCACCAGTAGCGAGCTGGCACTCAGCCTTGATCAGGTACATCTCAGCCAGACGGAAGACGATAGCATCGCGATAGGTGATGTCGTGTGTCGGATACTTAGAGTTGTACTGGTCGTCGAGGAACTTCTTGATACCTGGGAATGACTTCCAGCCACCGATGTTCACGTTGTTGTAACGACCGTCGCCATAAACGTCAGACTTCTCTTTCTTATTCTGTGTAGGAACAGCTGTCATAGCACCTGAATCGAAAACGGGGATGTCACCACCGAATGCGAACTGGATGCGATAGCGGTCCTTAGCCCACTCCTGCTTTGCCTTACCCTCGGGAGAGTCACCATCCATGTAGCAGTAGTAGATAGCGGTGTCACCCTGGTTGAAGTAGTTGCCATCGGCAGCGTAAGCCACCTCAGGATCGGTCATGAACTGACCCAGCTTTGGATAGTGGTTCGGACGGTTACCCTCCAGACCCTTCGGAATGTTATAGTGAGTCAGCATGGTAGCGTCACAACGCTGGTCAACATCACGGATCTCCTCGAAGATCTTCCAGAGATATGGTGTTGTGGTATAGCGGGTGAAACCACGTCCGTAAGGAGAGTAGTACTTGTCAACTGTTACCATCTGGCCAGTGAGCTTACTCTTAATAGAAGCTGTTGAAGTACCAAGTACACGAACGAACAGACGGTCGTCGCCAGTACCGTTACCACCAACGTCACCAGAGTTACCATTGTTCCACATAGGCACGAACATCAGGTTCATAGCCGAACCACCACGGCTGTAGCCTGTACGGGTAATCAGAGAGTTGAAGCTCTGATGATTACCATTGGCATCAGTCTTATAGCGATAAGGGATACAGTTATCTGTTGTCAGATCGTTGTTATAGTATACACCCCAGATAGCCTCCTTATTATCCTGTACAGCCTCGTTGTTCAGGTTCCAGGTGTCGCTGTAACGGCTATAGAAAGAAGCGCCAGAATTGGCAATTACATCCTCAGCTGCAGCCTGAGCGATAGAATAGTAGCTCTTGTCACCCAGCCAAGAAGCGATGAAGAGGGCAGTACGAGCCTTCAGGGCCTCAGCAGCATAGAAGGTAGCACGAGCCTGGAGTCCACCATTGGCCTTCTTCTGTGTAAAGTTGGCATTCTTGAAGTGAGCCATTGACTCATCGATGTCAGTCATGATGTTCTTGAGAACCTCAGCCTCTGGGACACGTGTAGGAGCTGTAGATACAGGAGCTGCCACAGGTGTTGTGGTGTAAGGAATCGGGCCCCATGTGGCAACCATCTGCAGATAGTAGAGGGCACGGAGGAACTTCACCTCACCCTTGTACTGCTCTTTCTTAGCATCGGTGATCACCTCGTTCTTGTCGATGTACACGAGGGCATTGTTGCAGACGTCGATAGCATCGTAGGACAATTCCCAAAAATGATCGAAACAGGGGTCATCAGCCGTATTACCATCGAGTGAGCGAGAGGTAAAAGTGTAAGAAACCAGTGATTTCTGCTTGTTGTCAAATCCAGCGAGGAAGACGTCACTTCCACACTCTGTCAAACCCAGGGCAGCTTCCTTGCCCCACCAGGCACGGGTGTATGCGTAGCATGAGTTTACCAAACCCTCAATACCTGTGCCAGTGGCGTAGGTCAGGTCGGCAGTCATACCCGTCTTGTTGTCCTCATTGAGATAGTCGGAGCAAGACGTAGTGCCCATCAGGGCAATGGCTGCTAATGCAAATGCAAATATCTTTTTCATATTCTGTAATCTTTAAAACTTTATATTAGAATGAAACATTCACACCAACGATAACCTGCTTAGCAAGAGGGAAGTTGATAGAACCACCAGCCTCGGGGTCGAACTTATCCACCTTAGAGAAGGTGATGTAGTTCTTCAGAGAGCAGTAGATCTTGGCGTTGGCGATATGAGCCTTCTCAAGCCAAGGCTTGTGAATATTCCAGCTCAAAGTGATGTCCTTGATCTTAAAGAAGTCTGCCTTCTCATAGAGGAGTGAAGTCATGTAAGTCGTATAGATGTTTGAGTAACCTGTACCATTGGTACCTGGAGAGGGGAACTTGGCACCCTGGTTAGATGGTGTCCAGTAGTCAACGTCTGCCCAGTTAGCATCACCGTCGTTCAGACCCAGGGCATTGTTCTTGGCATACTGGAAGTAACCGCCCAGACGAGCCATAGCCTGAATGCTCAGAGAGAAGTCCTTGAATGTGAAGGTATTGGTCAAACCAATGATGTGTTTCGGAGAACGCTGATAAACGATCTTGTCGCTCTCGTCGATCATGTTGTCACCATTGGTATCAGTAATCTTCAGAGTACCTGGTGTACCATAGTTGGCGATAGGAGCCTTGAAGTCAGGATGTGCAGCAAGATACTGCTCGTACTCACCAACACCCCAGCAGCCTGTGGTCTCATAGTCGTAGTAGATGCTCAGAGGCTCACCTACGATGAGGGCTGTCGTACCTGTTACGTTCTTGTCCATACCGTCAGCCAGTTTCTTCAGCTCGTCCTTAGAGTTCGTGTAGCTGGCATTGATGTCCCAAGAGAAGTCCTTGGTCTTAATAGCCAGAGCGTTCAAGGCGATCTCAAGACCTCTACCCTTTGACTCACCTACGTTAGAGAGGATAGATGTGAACACTGAAGAAGGAGGATTGGTAGCATAGTAGAGCAGATCCTTGGTGTTAGAGATATAGTAGTCAATCGAACCGTTGATACGGCCACCCAAGAAACCGAAGTCAAGACCGAAGTCGAGAGATGAGGTTGTTTCCCATGTCAGTTCAGGATTGCTCAGTGACATCGGGATGAAGTCTGTTGCTGAACCAGGAGTCGTATTGAATACGGTAGCAATCGTCTGATAGGGATCAACGGCAGCATTACCAGAAACACCCCATGCTACACGGAATTTCAGGTTGTCGAGCCAAGACTTGGTTCCCTCCATGAAGCTTTCCTCTGAGATACGCCAACCAGCAGATACTGAGGGGAAGTAACCCCACTTCTTGCCTTCTGCGAGTACTGAAGAACCATCAGCACGGATAGAGGCAGATACCAGATAGCGATCAGCGAATGTATAGTTAACACGACCGAAGAATGACAGCATGCGTGACTTTACATATGAAGATGTATAGTTAACGTCACTCTGCATCTTGGTAACATCATACCACTGCTGAGTGTAATAGTGCTCCTGACCAGCTGTACCATTCAGGTCCAGACTCTCTGTGACAGTCTGAGAAAGCTCATGGCCGAGCAGAACGGTCAAATCGTGCTTCTCTGCAAATGTGGTAGAGTAGTTGATGGTGTTCTGCCAGTCAATGTTAGTGCGGATAGCAGGATTGTTCTGTATGTAAGTCGTAGTAGGAGCCTGATAGCGGTTTACTGAATGATAGTCGTTGTACATACCTGTACGCGAGTTACGACGATCAACAGCGAACTGAGACTTCAAGGTCAGACCCTTAATCGGAGTCAGCTGCAGATAGGCACTACCCTGATAACGGGTGGTTTCAATATTCTTTGAGTAGTTGTCACCCTCGTCCATCAATGGGTTTACGTGAGCAGGATAGAGCACGTTAGGAGTCTCGTTGATGCTACCGTCGGGCAGATAAGCCGTTGTCAGAGAAGTCATCTTACGAGCACGGTCGAATACAGAGTTGTTACGAGAGTCGTGGCTCTTGTATGTGAATGCCATGCTGGCACCGATCTTTACCACCTTATTAATAATATGGTCGATATTGGCACGTCCACCATAACGGTTCATCTGGTCATGCTTCAGAAGACCCTTATCGATCATTCCAGACAGAGAAACGCTGAAGTTGGTCTTGTCGTTACCGCCACTGACACTGGCCTCATAGTTCTGAGAGGTAGAGTTCTGCATGAACAGGTCATACCAGTCAACGAAGTCGCCACGAGCAATCAGGTCAGTAATTTTGTAATTGTCGTTACCAGCAATCGTGGTCTCACCAAATACGTCGTTGTAAGTCAGATTTGAAGATCCCCAGTTACCTGATGCCAGGTCTGCCTGATAGTTGGCACGGTCAACGAAACGCTGAACCTCAGTATTTCCGTACATGCTCTTGACAGCGTTAGTCGGGCTCTTGAAAGCCAGGTAAGCACTGAAGTCAACGCGGGTCTTACCACTCTTACCACGCTTGGTGGTGATGATGATAACACCGTTTGCACCCTTGGTACCGTAGATGGCTGTCGAAGCAGCATCCTTCAGAACGTCCATCGACTCGATGTCGTTGGCAGCTACGTCAAGGTCGCCGCTGTACTCCACACCGTCAACGATGATCAGAGGAGAGTTGCTGGCAGAAATAGAACGGTTACCACGAAGCGTGATGTTCACACCTGCACCAGCCTGACCACTGCTCTGAGTCATGTCGACTCCAGGAACCTTAGCCTGCATGGCCTGCATGGCGTTAGGAGCTGCAACCTGTGCGATGTCGCCCTGCTTAACGCTGGCAACGGCACCTGTCAAGTCCTTCTTCTTCATTGTACCGTAACCAACGACCACGATTTCGTCGAGGCCCATGGCATCTTCCTGCAAGGTTACGTTAATACTGCTCTTACCTGCTACAGAGATCTTCTGATCCTTGAAACCTACGTAAGAGATTTTCAAGACACCATTCTCGGGAACATCCTTGATGGTAAAGTTACCGTCGAAGTCGGTCACGCCACCGATGGTGGTACCGTCAACGAGAATACTTACACCAATCATGGGCTCACCTGCAGTGTCAACTACAGTTCCTGTGACTGTCTTCTGAGCATAAGCCACGAAGCAGAACACAGACAAAAGCATAGCCATAAAGGCTCTTTTGATTTGATGATTCATACACGTTAGTTTTAGTTATACAAATTTATTAATTATAAGAATTTATTTGTTTTATACACCGATAGTTGTCGATTTCGGGTACAAAGATACATAATAATTGTGAAATAAATGCCATTTGGGGTTAAAAAAAACTGAAAACGTTTACGTAAAACGTGCAAAAAAAAAAAGCTCAACGACCAAATCATTGAACTCTTTGCGGAGAGAGAGGGATCTCTCGCGGAAGGAGAGGCTCCATCTCTTTATTTGATGTAACGTGTTGGAAACCAACACCATCTGTTCATCAATGTTACTTACTTTAATATGTACACTCTAATACATACATAATTTCTGATGCAAAAATAGGTATTTTATTTCAAACAACCAAACTTTTCACGAGAAATTTCTACCATAGGGCAATTTTACCTATTCCGGTCATATTTGTAGGCATGAACAGATTCATCCACGCTTCGTTCAAACTCATCGCGTTCTGGAGTACCAAATTGCCCGTAATCCTCCTCCAGTAGTTCCTCGAAGTTATACAACTTCATATCACCAACTTTTCTCATACGGTGCAAAGATACAATAAATCGTCAACAAACCGACAATTTTAACACAATTTTAAGACAATAAAGTGACAATACATTTTAATCTATAAAAATAATATTGAATAAAAAAGCAATAAGAAGGCGAGTTCACCGCCTGCTATGGGGGCACCGAAGGCTCCAAGCCAGGCAGTTCCCCGCCTATGTCTGAGATCGCTCGTTTATGGCCTTCCGGCCTGTGTCAACATTTTTCTTTTCGCCCGATTTTCGGGGGTATTACATATCCACCGAGTGTCCGTTATGGCCTCAGAGGGCTTCTGGTGAGGTCGTTTTTCCGGCTAACCTCCTGAAAATGCCCGTTTCGGCAGAATTATTTACAGTTGACAGATAATCCCGCACACCCTCTTAACGTGCCAATAGGTCACCTCATGGGGCTGGAGTGGCCAATGTCGGCAGATAAATCCAGGTTGAAGTGAAACACTTCGTCCATGGCAAGACCCGGCTCTTTGCCGAACCTGGCGGCAATGTCCTTCACCCAGCCATCCTGCTCAACGGCAGCGGCCACCTCTTCCCGTGTAAACTCAATATCCTTCATCCTATCAGTCCAATCCTTCCGTGTGGGCTTTCTCTTCCTGCTTCAGGAGGTAATCAAAGAACTTCTCCGCTGTATTGTCATCGACAGTCAGGCCGTTGTCCTGGCAGAAGGCCGCGAAAGCCTCACGATGTTCTGGCGATCGCTGTACGAACTCCAGGCGTGAGATCTCGCCATTGTAGAGCTGCTGCTCCAGTTTATCTATTGTCAGTTCCATATCTCCTATTTTTCTGCAATGTTAGATTTTATTCTGAATCTGCCAAATTACCTATTGAGGGCAAAAAGTAAGATTCCATGACAATTCTCTCGCGTATATATCAAGAGAGATTTTTTATGCTTGACTATTTTACGACATACCCGATTTCATTTTTATGATGTATTAACGATTCTCGACCGTATTACCTTCAAACAGATACTTGATACTATTGATTGCCTTCCATGATGAAAAGCAGTTATCAGAAATTGTCCTTTTGGTCTTGGAATGACTCATAGAAATGTTTACCAAAGTTCTCGTTTGTGACATCACAATTCAGAACGTTCGGTATGGTGTTAAGCTGTTAATACTGGTGCGATAAAATCGCGTTAATTATTCCATATCATCAAATAGAGTTAATTCCGTGAGATTATGATTGAGATTGACCGAGTTTTTAGGCTGAGTAATAAGTTCTCTGAGTGGGGTGCGCTCCAAAGCAGAGACTCTTA
>JAFSNR010000187.1 GCA_017443345.1 Prevotella sp. | reverse complement strand
GGCAAGAAATGGGAGGCTCGCAAGGCATACTGGCAGAACCCTACTGACGAACTACGCCAACAGTTTGCATCGGCCTATGCCCTTGAAACTATCATCGGACAATATACCTTCGGAACTCCAGAAGGCTCAGTAGGTCCAGACGGCTATTCACTCGATTACTATTATGTCTGCCAGCCAGGACGGGCAGAGATGCAGAACGACCTCATTCTCGACTATCGCTCGAACGTTGCCCTCTACCCTGAGTTTCAGAAGTACCTCCGTACCTACCAACCACCTTTGTTGGCTGTCTGGGGAGAGAACGACCCTTCGTTCATCCCAGAAGGTGCCAAAGCCTTCAAGCGCGACCTGCCCAACGCCGAAATCCACTTCGTCTCCAGCGGCCACTTCGCCCTTGAAAGCCATCACACAGAGATTGCCGCCCTCATGCGTGAATTTTTGAAGCGCGTATTGAAGTAAAAGTACAATTCTTCTAATACTTTGCAGACGAAATATGGTCTTGGCAGAGACTTTTGCCTGAGAGCAATAAACACTCCACAAAACAGTTATTTGAAAGTTTCACAAATTAAAGTAAAGACCGTATGAAAAAGCAAATTCTTTTTATTCACCGATGGCTTGGCATCGTGTTTGGCGTGTTTATCAGCATTATCTGCTTTTCTGGAGCGATACTGGTCTTTTAGGATGAACTGAATCGGATGGCCAATCGCATCAGTGTTCCTGACGATGCCATAATGTTATCGCCTGACGACTTGATAGAGGCCGTCAACCAGTGGAAAACCGATGACCTGACTTTTGTTGCCCTGCAAATGCCCTCTGAGGATGGCATCGTGGCGGAGGCACAGTTCGCTGAGTTGGGACGACAGACCATTGCGGTCAATCCCTATACAGGCGAACGGCTTGGCGAGAGCGGCTCGTCAGTTGTCCGTTTCGTGAAGAAACTTCACCGATGGCTGTTGATGTCTCCAGCCGACACACACGGTGGGATGAGCGTGGGGCGCTTCATCGTCGGGACTTCAGCAATGGTAATGACATTGATCCTGCTCACGGGCATTATCCTGTGGTGGCCCAAATCGAAGAAGATGCTGATGAACCGGCTGTCGGTAAAGACCAGCAAGGGCTTCCGTCGTTTTGTCTATGACAGTCATGTGTCTCTTGGCATCTACGCATTATTGTTCCTGTTGATGATGTCGCTGACGGGGCCCATCTTTTCGTTCCAATGGTATCGCAGTACGGCCACGGCCTTAGGTGGAGGAGAGCAACAGGAGCTGTTCAAGCACGACAAGCACGGCCATCCTGACAAGAAGGATTTGCAGATGAAACCGCAGCAAGTGACTGTGATGCAAGCAGGCCAGAATGCTCAGATGCCACAGGGCAAACTGCCGTTGCAAGTCGTTTTCAATCAGTTACACACGGGAAGTATCGGAGGCCTGCTGCTTCGCATCCTGTATTTTCTCGCCGCAATCATCGGAGGCCTACTACCCTGGAGCGGCTACTATATGTGGTGGAAGCGC
>JAFSNR010000186.1 GCA_017443345.1 Prevotella sp. | reverse complement strand
TTTCCCTTCACCGCCATCTTCTGAACTATCGGAGAGTGCAGAAGTGCAGAGTGCAGTTGTGCAACGCTTCACTACCTTCTCGTAAACGCCTTGTTTTACCTTCTGTAATACAGGAGGTGTGGTCTCGCATAGCCTTTTAAGGGAAGAAAACACTGTACGACGTGAAACGCCAGTCATTTGTCCAGCCTGCTCTGCCTCGGATGAAGTGAAGGTGTCACCAACCATAGCCAGCCAACGATCCTGGTTCCTATTGGGCTCGTCCATCCCTGAGAGAGCATTTACTCGCTTGTAGGAGTCCTCAAAGTATTCTATCAACTGGATTGCACCTTTGACGGAAGTGATGTCGATACTATCCATCTGGCATTCACCTGCAGCCCATCGCATCACCTGAAGAATCAAGGCCAGACGTGCAGCATTACCGTTGAGCTTTACTTTCCGGCTCTCTACCTCGTTGTCATCCTCGATACCATTTACTTCATCAATGATGCTGTTGTTCCAATTATAGAAGTAGGTTCTGGCTTCTTCCGAGAAATCCAATACTATAGGTTGGGGTGTTATCCCGTCCTCACTCAGCGGACAAGGAATATTCAACACCTTATTAATATAGTAAGACCACTTGCTCATCGTGTCAGGCCGTTTCTCCTGTTCAATGCCAATCTGCCATTTGGGAATCTTCTTGTTCTTGGGGAATACAAACAGGAAACGGTCTGTGAGTCCGTTGGCTACATATTCCTTTCGGAAGATCTCGTCAAGGAGATTAGTTTGGATGCCACCGATCAAGTTAATGCATGGGTGAGGAATGCAGATAGGAAACACCTCAGACTTACGGACAGCCTTCAACTGCTGACCACTATAGGCAGAAAGCAGATCTTCTATCAGATTGCTCTTCGTGCTGTATCTCTTGACGGAGTTGAATAGTGATACGACCTCATCTACCAGCAGAACAATACCACGAGGATTATCATAGTGGATGCTCAGCATAGCCTCCTGAGTGAAATCAGATATAACCGTCTGCATAAGGCGAGGCTTCTCTATCAGTTCCGTCGCTTCTCCGTCTTTCTTGACTGCCTGCTGCTGGGCATAGACTTCATACTCCTTACGTGCTTGTTCGAGCAATCGCTGGTCATAGTCGCGGATAGGGAAATAGAGAAAGCCGAGAGGGGGAGTCTTGCCAAGGCCGGGCCTGCCCACCAATATCATGTAGAGGAAGCAAGCGGTTACCCACTTGCCCTTTATCCTCACATGATAGGTGTTGCCAATAGCTGTAGCAAAGGCTGACAACATAATGGCTACCGTGTACTCCAGATTGAAGTTCTCGTAGTTCACCAGCTCGAAGGCTATCTTCTGAAAGACATTCGGAAACACACCCAGAGGAATTCCTGTCTTAGCCACATCAAATACATCGGCATGAATATGATTAGCTAGTTCGTCAATATCAATCATTACGCTCTTCCTCCTTCCTTTCTGCTGCTAATTCAAGTGCCATGTCTACGTCGATAACAATCTTACGTCCCAACTGCGAGATGGCCTTGTCTATTATACCACTCTTCTTAATACGATTGGCAGTTGGGATGCTACAGCCAAAGGTCTCAGCAATTCCTTTGATACCATAAGCCAGTTT
>JAFSNR010000185.1 GCA_017443345.1 Prevotella sp. | reverse complement strand
GGGTAACCCGAAACCTTTTGAGTAACTCAAAAGACATCTTGCTATGCTCCTGCGGGCATACGTAATCCGCCTTGCGGACGGATTAGTCGCTTCGAGAGACCTGTCATCGGTCGTGACCGACACTGACCGTCGCCATTCGAGCCTGTTTGCGGGTGCAAAGGTCTATAAAAACCAAGACTTGGACTTTCAACCTTATATAAGGTGAAGAAAATTTTTGCCGAAACTGGCCGCTGTGGCGGGCTTGAATACGGCCACGACGGCCACCTGGCCCGAAAAATTTGGCGGGTTGCGAATTTAGTCTTTCCTTTGCACCGTCAATCGCGACGGCCTGCCTCCCGTCACACCTGTATAACGGATGGACGGACGGAAGGTGCAACGGTGCAATGGACTAACGGACGGAAGGTAGTCCGGACTAATGGACTACCAGACTGACGGATGGCCATAACACATAAAGGATGGACGAAAGGCCAAAGTGCCTGACGGACGAATGGATGGAACGACATCACAACAAACGGATTGTATAACTCATAAAAAAGAACAGAGAAATGAAAGAACCGAAATTCATCGCCTTCTCCACCCAGAAGGGAGGAGCAGGAAAGACAACGCTGACGGTGCTGGTGGCAAGTTACCTGCACTATGTGAAAGGACTTAATGTGGGTATCGTGGACTGTGACTATCCGCAGTTCAGCACCTCAGACATGAGAAGCCGTGACGAGGAGAACATCAAGGAGGACGAATCACTCGCCAAGCAGTGCGTCGAACTTTACAAGAAGATAGGCAAACGAGCCTATCCGATAGTGGAGAGTCGTCCAGAGCAAGCCATGGAACTGGCCATGACGATGATGAAGCAGCAGGACTTCGACATCATCTTCTTCGACCTTCCCGGTACGCTGAACAACAAGGGGGCAGTGAGTACCATCGCCCACATGGACTACGTGTTTTGTCCTATAACGGCAGACCGTGTGGTAGCACAGAGTTCACTCACTTTTGCCAATCTCATCAACGACAAGCTGATTACAACAGGCAAGACGAACATCAAGGGATTCTATTTCATTTGGAACATGGTGGATGCCCGTGAGAAGACACCGCTTTATGATGTTTACGAGCGTATCATCCATGAGATGGGTCTTTCTGCACTGGAAACAGAAATTCCCGACAGTAAACGATTCCGCAGGGAGGCTGACAAGGAGGGCAAGCGCCCGATGTTCCGCTCCACGATGTTCCCGCCAGACAGAACGCTCATCAAGGGAAGTTGTGTCAAGGAACTGACAGACGAGATACTGGACATCATCAAACTGTGAGCCTATGGAAAAGAACTTGAACATCGACCTTGATGCGGAAAGCCTCATTGAAAGCGTCAGGCCGGAGATGGGCAGGCATCCGCAGGTGAAGGAAGCGGAACAAGTACCACCTCCAGCCCCTCGTAGGGAAGAGGTGAAGCACAAGGTAAGGAGTCCTGCAAGGAAGGAAGAGAGACCGGAAATGCTGGAGGAATACCGACGGCAATACGTGAGGAAGTCCGACTTCAACGTCCATTCAGGCAAGACCTGCTATGTACGAAAGAGGTATCACGAGCGTATCTCGCAGATAGCGGAGATACTTGGGCAGAAGAGTTTTTCCATCTCGGCCTATATCGATAATGTGCTCTATGAGCATTTTGAGCAGTTCGGCTGGTGTATGGACACGCTCCTAAAACAGAGATTTGAAGAAATATTGACTAACAAAAAAGAAGAATGAAGTGAAAAAGATTTTTGAATATCTGGGAATCACCAGAAACAAGAAAGGCACTGCCAATGGTGCGAGTACGTTAACCAATGAGGATTATCTCGATATGTTGTCGAAATATGAGCAGACCTATCGATTCGTGGAGCATCTTCTGGATGCAAGGCTCAATGGCAAGGAATACGCTGATGGTGATGGGAGATTCCATATCGCCCCTCTGAGCAATCTCGATGAAGAGTATCTGAATCTCTTTTCGAATCCTCCGATGGACAAGCCTGCACGTCGTGGGAAGTCGGCCTATTTGCGTGATGCCTATCATGAACGTATCCGCAAGATAGTGAATGCGCTGAACATCGAGGGTGTGAATATCTCCAGTTATGTGGATATGGTGCTGACAGACCACTTGATGCGATATGAGGATCAGATAGACCATCTGCTGCAGAACTGCAATGGCAAATCCCGCAAACTGGCGAACTGATGGGCAGTTTCTTCATAATAACCATACTATGTATCGTCATCTACCTCTTGGTGTGCTATGAGTTCTTCCCTGCTGGTTCACAACAGACACAAGTGAGTAGCGATAGCTCGCAGGATAATGACCATAGCCAGGTGTCAGATGATGACATCATGGGCAAGAGTACTTTCGACGTGAACGCTGAACTTCGCAAAAAGCGAGTGCGAGAGGAAGAGCAAAGGCGCAAGGAGGCCATCACCAAGGGTGAGATGACGGAGGACGGCAAGGAGATAGCACAAGAGGTTTCGGTGGGGGATTGCGAGGTTGAGACGAAAAGAGAATGGAAACAAGTGCCCGCAGAGGAACTTGATGCGATGTTCGATGAAACTGAAGTGCCTGTAGAGGGATATGCCGATGGTAATCCCATTAATGACATCGACCTCTCACTTCATATCGCCAGGAAAGACAATCCTGACGAGGAAGAGGAAAGGAAAGCCTCGGAAGTGCTGTATAAGTTCTTTGATGATACGGAGGTGCTTGACGAAATCTATAATCAGGCTCCTAATGAGGGAAAGAAAATACGCAGTCTGATAGACAAGTACAAGAAAGAAATGTCGGAAGCCACGATGTCGCAGAAGAAACAACCTGAAGCCAGACTGGAGAAAAAGGAAAAGAGTCAGGATGATGCCAGTCCGAAACGCTTCACAATGGCAGAGCGGTATGCGGACTTTGGTATTGAAGAATTCGTGTAGAACAATTAAAACAGCAATGCTGATGAAACAGAAAGACTACGGATAGATGTGAGTCAACAAACCACTGAATCCAATTATCCAATCCACAATTAACAATAGTAATAACAATTAAAACGTAAACGAAAAATGAAAATGAATGTAGCAAAGTTTGTGAACAATACGGTGGTGAGCACCAATCGTAAACTCGTCGCCTGTGCAGCCCTCATTGCTGCCGGAGTGTCAACCGCTATGGCCCAGGGCAACGGCCTTGCAGGCATCAACGAGGCAACCAGCATGGTAACCTCGTACTTTGAACCCGGCACCAAACTCATCTATGCCATCGGTGCCGTAGTGGGCCTTATCGGCGGTGTGAAGGTCTATGGCAAGTTCTCCAGCGGTGATCCCGACACCTCGAAGACCGCAGCCTCCTGGTTCGGTGCCTGTATC
>JAFSNR010000184.1 GCA_017443345.1 Prevotella sp. | reverse complement strand
CGTCGGCACGGCGGATCTCCTTCTTCGTACGCACGATCAGAGCCTTCGATACTGCACCCTTCTTCACGTCACTCGTAGGGATTGCGTTCTTGATGGCAACGACAATCACATCACCGACGCTTGCATAACGGCGGTGGGTACCACCCAGCACTCGGATGCAGAGAGCCTCGCGAGCACCGCTGTTATCAGCTACTGTAAGTCTTGATTCTGTCTGTATCATATTTACTTAGCTTTTTCTACGATTTGTACTACTCTCCAGCGCTTTGTCTTTGACAGAGGGCGGGTTTCCATAATGAGCACGGTATCACCTACGTTGCACTCGTTATTCTCATCGTGTGCGTGATACTTCTTTGTCTTCTGGACAAACTTACCATACATAGGGTGCTTCTCCTTGAACTTGGCTGCAATAACAATGGTTTTATCCATTTTGTTGCTGATAACGACACCCTGTCTTGTCTTTCTTAAATTTCTTGTTTCCATCTGGACCATTGTTATTTTTTAAGTTCTCTCTGATGAAGTTCTGATTTCATACGTGCGATGTCACGACGAGCGGCCTTAATCTGAGATGGATTCTCAAGCGGAGTAATGGCGTGGTTCAGCTTCATCTGGTTGTACTTGGCAACCTCTGCTTCAATGCGCTCTGCCAAATCTTTGGTCTCGAGCTCTCTTACTTCTTTAATCTTCATACTCAATTAAGCGTTTTTATCGTAATCACGTCTAACAACAAACTTTGTCTTTACCGGCAGTTTCTGAGCGCCGAGGCGAAGTGCCTCCTTGGCGATGTCGAAAGGAACGCCTTCTACTTCAAAGAGGATACGGCCCGGTGTGACAGGTGCAACCCATCCTGCGGGATCTCCCTTTCCCTTACCCATTCGCACGTCAGCAGGCTTGCGAGTAATGGGTTTGTCAGGGAAAATACGGATCCATACCTGACCTTCACGGTTCATGTAACGATTGATAGCAACACGAGCTGCCTCAATCTGACGGCTGTCGATCCACTTGGCATCCATTGTCTTGATACCGAAAGAGCCGAAAGCCAGCGTTGTACCTCTGTGGGCGTTACCTTTGTTGCCACGTCCATCCTGAGGTCTTCTATATCTTACTCTTTTAGGCTGTAACATAATAAGCTTCTACTTTTAACGATTATTACTTCTTCTTATTACGGAACTTTCTGTCACGACCATTACCGGCATTGCCGCGGCCACCAGCCTTCTCCTGAGTAAAGTTCGGAGCCAGATCTACGTCACCGTAAACCTCACCACGACAAATCCAAACCTTGATACCCAGCAGACCGACCTTTGTCAGCGCCTCTGCCTGGCAGAAATCAATGTCAGCACGGAAGGTGTGCAGCGGGGTACGACCCTCCTTGTACATCTCCTTGCGGGCCATTTCTGCACCGTTCAGACGTCCAGTAATCTGAATCTTAATACCCTCAGCTCCAGCACGCATCGTGTTCTGGATTGCCATCTTGATGGCACGGCGATAAGCGATCTTGCCCTCTACCTGGCGAGCGATGTTGTTGGCAACAATCGTGGCATCGAGCTCAGGACGCTTTACCTCGAAGATATTAATCTGGATTTCCTTATCATAGAGCTTCTTCAGCTCTTCCTTCAGTTTGTCAACATCTTGACCACCCTTACCAATGACGATACCCGGACGGGCTGTGCAGATAGTAATGGTAACCAGCTTCAACGTGCGCTCGATGACAATCTTAGAAACGCTAGCCTTTGCCAGGCGCTCGTTCAGATACTTACGGATTTTCTGATCCTCTACCAGGTTATCTCCGAAGTTCTTGCCTCCGAACCAATTTGAATCCCAACCTCTTACGATTCCAAGACGGTTGCTAATTGGATTAACTTTCTGTCCCATACTTATTCTTTTACGTCATTAGTTTTAGCGTCAACGAACAGAGTCACGTGGTTGCTACGCTTGCGGATGCGATAGCCACGACCCTGTGGTGCCGGTCTCATTCTCTTCATTGTAACGCCCTCGTCAACGAATGCGCGGGTGATGAACAGCTCGCCGTCCTCAGCCTTGCGGTCATTCTTGGCTTCCCAGTTAGCGATAGCCGAGCGGAGAAGTTTCTCTACATCAGCTGCTGCTGCCTTCTTTGAGAATCTCAGGACACCCAGAGCGCGATTAACCTCCATGCCGCGGATCATGTCCACAACATAGCGCATCTTGCGGGGTGAAGAGGGGCAGCCTTTCAGCTTGGCAAAATACTGTGTCTTAAGTGCTGCTTTTCTTTCCTCAGCCTTAATATGTTTTCTTGCTCCCATTTTACTTTCTTACTTTTTTACTTTTTTACCTTTTCCCTGGGATTACTTCTTGTTACCGGCATGTCCACCGAAGCGACGGGTGGGTGCAAACTCACCGAGCTTATGGCCAACCATGTTCTCAGTAACGTAGACAGGGATAAATTTATTACCGTTATGAACTGCAACAGTGTGTCCCACGAAGTCCGGGGAGATCATTGATGCTCTGGCCCATGTCTTAACGACATTCTTCTTACCACTCTCATTCATGGCGAGAATCTTCTTCTCGAGTGATACGTTGATGTACGGACCTTTCTTTAATGAACGACTCATAATTTACTCTTGTTTAACTTCGTGATTACTTCTTGTTAGCTCTTTCAATGATGTACTTGTTTGAAAGCTTCTTTGGTGCACGAGTCTTCAGACCCTTAGCGTACAGACCCTTGCGTGAACGTGGGTGACCTCCTGACTGACGGCCTTCACCACCACCCATTGGGTGATCATGCGGGTTCATAACAACACCACGGTTGTGAGGACGCTGACCCAACCAGCGAGAGCGACCAGCCTTACCTGACTGCTCAAGAGCGTGATCAGAGTTACCTACACTACCTACAGTAGCCTTACAAGCTGAGAGAATCTGACGAGTCTCGCCTGAAGGGAGCTTAATCACACAATAGCTACCCTCACGAGAAGTCAACTGAGCGAAATTACCAGCCGAACGAACGAGCTTGGCACCCTGTCCGGGACGCATCTCGATGTTGTGGATCACTGTACCAACGGGGATGTTAGCCAGCGGGAGAGCATTACCTACCTCGGGTACTGCTTCTGCACCAGACATCAGAGTTGCACCAACCTGCAGTCCATTAGGAGCAATAATATAACGTTTTTCACCATCAGCGTAGAAAAGCAGAGCAATGCGAGCTGAACGGTTAGGATCATACTCGATTGTCTTTACTACAGCTGGAACACCATCCTTCTCTCGTTTGAAGTCGATCAGACGATACTTCTTCTTGTGACCACCGCCCATGTAGCGGACAGTCATCTTACCGGTGTTGTTTCGACCACCGGTTGAACGCTTACCGTAAACGAGAGACTTCTCTGGCACGGATGCAGTAATATCCTCGAACGTGCCAATAATCTTGTGTCTTTGACCCGGAGTTACGGGCTTTAATTTACGTACTGCCATTT
>JAFSNR010000183.1 GCA_017443345.1 Prevotella sp. | reverse complement strand
TATTATATATATAGTATAATATTATATATAACATTATTCTCTTTTTTATGCCTTCATCGCTCTCTAAAAAACTGTGCTCTGTGCTCTGTGCGCTTTTTCGAAACCCAAATGTCAAAAGTGAAAAAGTGAAAAACTGAAAAAGTGAAGAATCGACCTGCTGTGCGAACGCTACCCTTGGTTCCCTAAAGTGCTGCGTGAGTAATCTCACAGCGGGGACAGATACTGTTGTGAGATAAAGCAAAAGACCGCTAGACTCTCGTCCGGCGGTCTTTGTTTTTTCAGTGAGTTCGACTGATTACTGAACTGAATCAGCAGCAACTGAATCAACAGCCATGCTGTCAACTACGCTATCAACAACCTCTGCGATAGAGTCAGTGTCCTGTACAGGAGCCTGAGCCTGGTTACCACAAGATGCGAAAGAGATAGCAACAACTGCTACGAACATAAATACCAATTTCTTCATTTTTTCTAAGCTTTTAAATCTGTAAAACAATCATTTGTTTATTAAAACGCTGCAAAGTTAAGCATATTTTTAATACAACGTATCATTTTTTTCGATTTTTTTTTGGTCTTTTTTGTAACTTTTTTGCAAAGCACTGAAAATCAATGAGATACGAAATGTTAAAATTTAGTGTATTTTTGACCCTAAACGGTTTTTTTGCAAAAATTGCCAAAAATACGAAAAAAATAGCTACCTTTGTGCCCGCTAACAATGGGGAAAGTTTATAGTTTAGAGTTTATAGATGATAGATACAGCAGCGTTTCAAGGTAAGAAGGCGGCCTATTATACACTCGGGTGCAAATTGAACTTCTCGGAGACTTCGACTTTCGGGAAACTTTTGCAGGAGATGGGGGTCGGAACGGCACAGAAGGGTGAACAGGCGGACATCTGTCTGATCAACACTTGTTCGGTGACGGAGGTGGCCGACCATAAGTGCCGTCAGGCGATTCACCGGATGGTGCGCCAGCATCCCGGCGCCTTCGTCGTGGTGACGGGCTGCTATGCCCAGTTGTCGGCTGAGAAGGTGGCACAGATAGAGGGCGTGGACCTCGTGCTGGGATCTAATGAGAAGGCGAACCTGATACAGTATCTCTCGGAGGCCTGGGGCGAGAGCCCTCGTGGCGAGGCTAAATATTATAAGGTGAAGACGAAGGACATCACCTCGTTTGCACCGAGCTGTTCGAAGGGCAACCGCACGCGCTACTTTCTGAAGGTGCAAGACGGCTGCGACTACTTCTGTACCTACTGCACCATCCCTTATGCCCGTGGTTTCTCGCGTAATCCGACGATTGCCTCGCTGGTGAAGCAGGCAGCGGAGACTGCGCAGGAAGGTGGGCGCGAGATTGTGCTGACGGGTGTGAACATCGGAGACTTCGGCAAGACGACGGGCGAAAGTTTCATCGACTTGGTGAAGGCGCTCGACGAGGTGGAGGGCATCAGCCGCTACAGGATCAGTTCGCTGGAGCCCGATCTGCTGTCGGACGAGCTGATTGCCTATTGTGCCGATAGCCGCGCGTTTATGCCTCACTTCCATATCCCCCTGCAGAGCGGCAGCGACACGGTGCTGAAACTGATGCACAGACACTACGATGCCCAGCTGTTTGCCGACAAGATCCACAAGATCAAGGCGCTGATGCCCGACGCGTTTATCGGTGTCGACGTGATGGTGGGCTGTCGGGGTGAGACGCCCGAGTGCTTTGAGGAGACCTATGAGTTCCTCGACAAGTTGAACGTAACGCAGCTGCATGTGTTCCCGTATTCCGAGCGTCCGGGGACATCGGCCCTGAGCATCCCTTACACGGTGAGCGATCAGGACAAGAAACTGCGCTCGAAGCGATTGTTGGATCTGTCGGACCAGAAGACGGAGGCTTTCTACAGGAGGCATATCGGAGAAGAGGCTGAGGTGCTGCTGGAGAAGGCTACGCGCGGCAAGGCCATGCATGGGTTTACGAAGAACTATATCCGCGTGGAGTTGCCGGCGAAGTTGGCATCGGCGGAGCTGGACAATCAGTTGGTGAACGTGAGGCTTGGAGAACTGACGCCTGATAAGCAGGCGTTGAGAGTTTATAGTTTAAAGTTTAGAGTTTAGAGTTTATAGTATATAATAAGGTACGCGCGTATGGAGAAGTTGGCGATTGTGATTCTGAACTGGAATGGGGAGCAGATGCTGAGGACGTATCTGCCCAGTGTGATGCAGTATTCGCTCGACGAGGCGACGGTGTATGTGGCAGACAATGCCTCGACTGACGGTTCGCTGGCTTTCCTGAAAGCGACGTTCCCCGAGTGCAGGCTGATTGTACTGGAGAAGAACTGGGGATTTGCCGAGGGCTATAACAAGGCGCTGAAAGAGATCGAGGCGGAGTATTACCTGCTGCTGAACTCGGACATCGAGGTGACCCACCACTGGCTGACACCGATGATCGAGTATATGGACAGCCACAAGGAGGTGGCTGCCTGTCAGCCGAAACTGCTCTCTGCCGCCGATCACGACAGCTTCGAATATGCGGGGGCGAGTGGGGGATATCTCGACAGGTTCGGCTATCCCTTCTGTCGCGGACGTATCTTCGACACCGTAGAAAGCGACAACGGCCAATACGACTATGCGACGGAAATCCTGTGGGCCACGGGAGCGGCACTGATGATCCGCTCGAAGGACTATTGGGAGGCCGGCGGACTCGACGGGCGCTTCTTTGCCCATAACGAGGAGATCGACCTCTGCTGGCGTCTACGCATCAAAGGCCGCAAAATCGTTTGTCTGCCAGAGAGTTATGTCTATCATGTGGGGGGCGGCACACTACCCAAGTCGAACCCGATGAAGACCTTCCTGAACTTCCGCAATAACCTGACGATGCTCTATAAGTGTCTGCCCGAGGAGGAACTGAAGCCTGTGATGCGCTGGCGCTGGGTGCTCGACTACGTGGCTGCCTGGGAGATGCTCATCCTGAAGGGTAACACGGGTGATTTCAAGGCCGTCTATCGTGCCAGAAGGGCTTTCAAGCGTTGGAGAAAGGACTTCGAGGGTGACAGACGGGCTATACAGACTTCGCGCAGGGCTCAAAAAATACCAGAGCAAAGAATGTTCTCCTTGCTCTGGCAGTATTATGTGAAAGGTCACAAGACCTTCGGACAGCTTCCCTGATCCGTCGCCTTCCAACGTTTCAGATACTCAAACCACGCCTCGGCTGAGTGGAAGCCGAAGGTCTCGTTGTCGGAGCAATAGGTGACCTTATAGCTCAGATGGCGATCGTCGGTGCCAACGACAAAGGCATAGTTGTCTTTGTTGGCTGGTTCCTCGCTGCGGATATACTGCTGTGGGATCCAGATGCCGAGTCCTACGGTCTCGGGCTTGAAGTTCTCGTGATCGCTCGAGGGCCAGTCGGTGCCCCAGCAGGCGCGCAGCCCTTTCTGATCGGAGAACTCTACGGATTCCTTCACATTGATGATACCCGTGGAGAAGAGGTAATCCTTCACATCCTTATCGAAGAACACGTCGACATCGGTGCTGCGGGTGCCGGCATATTGCGTATAGCGGATGGTCATCGTGATGGCCGGTTTGTCGGCATAGGGCTTCCAGTTCTTGTCGATCACCTCGACGATGGTGCGCAGCGGGCCATAGGAGATGATGCGCTGCGTGCGGCTGGCAACGGGCTCGATCATCGTGGGCTGTTGTCCGTCCCATCCTCGGAAGGCACCGAGTCCGAAGGTGTTACCCACCCAGAGCACATCGTCGCCATAGCCCTCGGACTTCTGTTCCTTAGAGGTGTAGAACTGGGTCTCCTTCAGTTCGAGGCGCTTCTGGAACTTGCCATAGAGGTCGAGCGTCTGTCGCTTGTCGAAGTAGATGCGGATGCCGTTGTACTCGCTTTCGAAGTCGACACCGTGATGGTGCTGGATGTTATAGGAGTTGGCACAGTCGCCGCGAGCCGTGATCGACTCGATGAAGTTGTTGTGCTTGTTCTTCTCCTTGACCTTGTCGTTGCGCAGCAGCATCTCGGCATAGACACGTGCCGGATAGGGGATAGGGGCCTCTGCCGTATTGTATTCGATCGACAGGATCGCTTTCTCCCGGGCTTTCAGGTCGAGCAGCACACAGAGCTCGTCGTAGACGCCGTCCTGATCGAGGTCGTCGAGCTGGCAGGGGATTTCCTGCTGGCCCAGCATGACTTTGGCGGAATGGACATCGGGATTGCCCCCTTCGTATTTGATCACGACAGGGATGTCCGTGCGATCGACGTCGGATGGGTTCTTCACTTCATAACGGGTGTTCATCGATTGGGCCAGAGCGGCTGTCGTGAAAGCAGCCAACAATGCCAGTGACAGTATTCGTTTCTTCATTTTTGTAGTTATGTTTTGAGTAGCACACAAAAGTAGACAAAATCGTCGAAAAATCTTAATTTTTTTACACAAATAAACAAAAATGTGCATGTTTTTACACTATTTTTTATCTTTTTTAGGTTAAAATTTGGATTTTAAAATATTTTTTAGTATATTTGCACAGATTTTAATGAGTCGCTGTGCTTTCAAATTCTGCTTATAGTGCATAAGGTTTATTATCTATTGTTGCTGACGCTGTTCGTCTGTCTGGGTTGCGAATGGCAGTTTTCGTCTCCTGAAGAAGACGGACAAGTAACCGTAGAGCGCTATGACCGCATCCAGAGTCTTTATCTGACAACGGGCGATTTCTCGGCCCTGCAGCAGATGAACACCATCTATCCGATGCAGACAAGGACACTGATAGAGGATGTGCTCAGGATTGGAAAGGTGGACGACCAGCAGATCAACACGAAGTTCCTCCGTTTCTATCAGGACTCGACCTTGCAAAGCATCATCTCGGAGGCCGAGCAGCAGTATGCCAATATGGACGATATCAATCAGGGTCTTACCAGTGCGTTTGCCTTCCTGAAGAGCCATATTCCCAACGTGGAGGTGCCCAAGGTCTATGCGCAGATAGGTTCGCTGGATCAGAGTGTCATCGTAGGTAACAACACGATCGGCATCTGTCTGGACAAGTATCTGGGTGCGAACTACGCGCTCTATCAGAAGCCTGAATATGGCTATTCGGCAGAGCAGCAGCGCATGATGGACCGCAAGTATATGGTGCCTGACTGCATCGGATTCTACCTCCTGAGCCTTTACCCCTTGCCCTCTGACAGGCAGATCAGCCAGGAAGACCGTGACCTGCATATCGGGAAGATCCTCTGGACTGTCAACAAGGCAGTGGATGAGCCCTTGTTTGTTTCAGACTATGTCAAGATGGTCGACAAATACATGGCAGAGAACAAGAACATACCTATCGATCTGATGCTGAAGAACAACAACTATTCAGACTTCCGCAAATAATTGTCCCTGACGGATATGGTGCTGTTTCAGATAGTTTACCAAGAGGTTGGTAAACTCATAATTCTTTAGTCCCCAGTGCGGAGCCACCAGCAATTCTTCGGGTGATTGCGATACGAACCGCTCTAAAACCAATTCTTTTCTGAGATGTTGTATGTATCTGGCGATCAGATGGATATATTCTTCTGCTGTGTAGATATGGAAAGGCTTCTGCTCATAGATTTTCTCGAGCGCTGTTCCCCGGATGACCTGCATCTGATGGATTTTCAGGATGTCGAGATCGAGGGCTGAAATGAGGCTTGCCTGACGGATACTCTCCTCGGCATCTTCGCCGGGAAGTCCCAGGATGATATGTCCGCCCGTGAGAATACCCCGTTGGTGGGTCTTACTGATGGCTTCCCAGGACTGTTCGAAGGTGTGCCCGCGATTGATGAACTGCAGCGTGAGGTCGTTGGCACTCTCAATACCATATTCCACGATGAGGAAGGTGCGCTGGTTCAATGCGCTGAGATAATCGAGCAGCTCGTCGGACACGCAGTCGGGACGCGTGCCGATGACAAGTCCCACGATATCGTCAACGCTGAGTGCCTCTTCGTAGAGTGCCTGTAGTCGGGCGAGTGAGTCGTAAGTGTTCGTATAGGCCTGGAAGTAGGCCAGGTATTTCATGTCGGGGTATTTTCGGGCGAAGAAGCGTTTGCCTTCTTCGAGCTGTTGGCTGATGCTGTGGCGGCTGTCGCAGTAGGAGGGATTAAATGTACGGTTATTACAGAAAATGCAACCTCCTGTAGAAATACGGCCATCGCGATTGGGACAGGTGAAGCCTGCATCCACCGAAATCTTCTGGACGCGGAAGGGGAAACGGCTGCGAATCCAGGTGCCATAATCGTAATAATAGGGCGTATTCACTTTATTTAATTCCATCAGTGTGCAAAGTTAGGGAAAAAAATGCTATCTTTGCACAATGAAATGATAAAAAGTATCTAAAGACAACAAAAATGATGATGAAACTCAGATTATCCATCCTGACGGTGTTGGCTATATGGTTTTGTTCCTCGGCCTTCGCAGGAGAGAAACTCAGCTTGAAGAGTATTACCAACGGTGATTTTCGCCCCAAGACGATGAAGGAAGTGCGTCCGATGGCCGATGGTGAGACCTACGCTCAGATCAGCGATGACGGTAAACGGATAGAAATCAGCTCTTTCCGTACCGGTAAGCAGGTAAGTGTCTTGTTTGACGCCACCACAGCCCGAGGGGCACAGATCGACAGGGTGAACGACTATATCATAAGTCCGGATGGCACTCGGCTGCTGATTCAGACCAAGACAAAGTCCATCTATCGCCGTTCGTTCACTGCCACCTATTATATATATAGTATCAGGAACAACAAACTGGAGCCTCTGAGCGACGGCGGGCCGCAACAGACACCCGTCTTCTCGCCCGACGGCAATCAGATAGCCTTTGTCAGGGATAATAACATCTGGCTCGTCAAGTTGCTTTATGACAATGCGGAGAGTCAGGTGACTACCGACGGCAAGTTCAATGAGGTGCTCAACGGTATTCCCGACTGGGTGTACGAGGAAGAATTCTCTACCAACAGTTCGATGGTATTCTCGGCTGATTCCAAGCAGATTGTCTGGATCCGTTACGATGAGAGCGCCGTGAAGCAGTATTCCATGCAGATCTTCAAGGGATTGAATCCTGAGCGCAGTGAGTATGCCGAATATCCCGGTGACTATACCTATAAGTATCCTGTACCTGGACAGGTGAACTCGAAGGTCAGCGTGCACAGTTATGATATCCAGTCGCATCAGACCCGCAAGATCAACGTGCCGCTCGACGCTGATGGCTATATTCCCCGCATCAAGGCTACGAGCGATCCCACGAAGGTGGCCATTATGACAATGAACCGCCATCAGGACATGCTGCGTATCTATATGGCCAATCCGCTGTCGACAGTATGCCAGCTGGCTTTGGAGGAAAAGGCTGATAAATATTTCAAGGAAGAGGGCCTCGAAGAGATTAAGCTGACGGATAGTCACATCCTGCTTCCCAGTGAGCGCGACGGGTATAACCACCTCTATCTCTATAACCTGAACGGACAGCTGCTGCGTCAGATTGTCAATGGGCTGTTTGTCGTGAAAAGTGTCTATGGCTACGACGAGAAGACGGGCGATACGTACTTTGCCGCGAATCCTGAGGGTGCTACAGAGCAGCAGGTGATGGTGGCGCATGCGAATGGCAAGACAGAGGTGCTCTCCCAGAAGGCGGGCGTCAATCATGCTATCTTCAGTAGCAACTTCAAGTATTTCATCAATATCTGGAGCGACCTCCATCATCCGGCTGAGTATACCCTTTGCCAGAACAACGGTAAGGTGCTGCAGACAATCCTGGACAATCAAGAACTGGAAAACAAACTCGCTGCCTATGAGTTGGGCAAGAAGGAGCTGTTCACATTCACGACCTCCGAAGGTGTGAAGCTGAATGGATGGATGGTGAAGCCTGCGAACTTCAATCCTGCAACCCAATATCCCGTCATCATGTATCAGTATGGTGGCCCGGGCAATCAGCAGGTGCTGAACCAGTGGGGAATCGGTATGAGCGGACAAGGTGCTATTCTGGAGCAGTATCTGGCTCAGCAAGGTTATATCTGCGTTTGTGTGGATAATCGCGGAACAGGCGGGCGAGGGGCAGAATTCGAGAAATGTACCTATCTCCGTCTGGGAGAACTCGAGGCGCGAGATCAGGTGGAAACCGCCTTGTGGCTTGGTCAGCAGACATATGTCGACAAAGAGCGTATCGGCATCTGGGGTTGGTCGTATGGAGGATGGAACACGCTGATGTCGATGTCGGAGGGACGTCCTGTCTTCAAGGCTGGAGTGGCGATAGCTCCTCCTACGTGCTGGCGCTATTATGACACGATCTATACGGAGCGTTATATGCGTACGCCGAATGAGAACAAGAGCGGCTACGACGAGGTGAACCCAATCTACAGAGCTTCGCAACTGCATGGTGCCTTGTTGATCTGTCACGGACTGGCAGATGATAATGTGCACTATCAGAATACGGCAGAATATGTGGAGGCACTGGTGCAGGCTGATAAGGATTTCCGCCAGTTGGTCTATACCAATCGAAATCACAGCATCTTCGGCGGTAATACCCGTCACCACTTGTACCGTCAGGCGATTAACCACTTTAATGAAGAACTGAAATGAACGTTTCAAGATGGATAATATCGTTGTTGCTGATGTCTGCCTTCGTGGAGACAAAAGCGCAACTGACCGTTGAGGTAACCAACCCTTCGAATGAGTATCGCGAAGAGGTGATTGAATTGCCGCTCGACGAGGTGTGCAAGCGTCTGAAGACGACATGCGACAGTATCCGTGTGCTAGATAGGGCAGGGTTGGACATCCCGTGCCAATGGACGCACGATGGGAAACTGCTGATTGGCGCCTATGTCAGGAAGCACGGTACGAACAGCTATACGCTGGTGAAGGGTAAAACACCACAATTCCCTGATTTGTGTGATGGAACCATCCATCCTGAGCGAAAGGATGACTTCGCGTGGGAAAACGATCGCGGTGCCTACAGGGTATATGGGCCTGCTTTGGAGGCAACGGGTGAACGCAGCTTCGGTATCGATGTCTGGACGAAGAACACCCCGGATCCGGTAGTCAACGATCGTTATTATATTGAGGATGTAGTGATGATGCCGAAGGTAGACTCGCTTCGAAGGATCGATCGTCAACGGGGAGATTCACTCTATCGCATCAATTCCTATCATCATGATCACGGCAAAGGACTTGATCCCTACAAGGTAGGTGCGACACTGGGCTGTGGGGCACCGGCACTCTTATTGGGCGACAGTATTGTGATGCCTTATTGCTTCGAGCGCTTTGAGGTCTTGACGCATGGTCCTCTGCGTTTCGAGGTCTGTCTGCGTCAGAGTCCGCGCGTCGTCCGTGGGGATACAATTATCGAAAGTCGTCTGATCCGACTCGATAAAGGCTCTAATTTCAACAGGATGGAAGTGTGGTACGACGGTCTCTCAAAGCCTGCTGCCTTTTGCTCGGGTGTCGTTATCCAGAAGGAAGATCCCGAGGGACTCATCTTAGGGAAGAATTACGTGGCCTATACTGATCCTACAGATCAGCCCGATGTGCATCATGCACCACTATATGTGGCTGCGTTGTTCCCTTATGGGAAAGTGGAAACCAAGAAGATCGGACATCATGCTTTAGGCGTTGTTCCGAATTATCAAGGGGAGCATTTTACCTACTATTTCGGCTCTGCATGGTCTAAGTATGATGTGCGTACAGAAGAGGAATGGCAGGCCAGAATCCACTGGTTTATTCGCTCTTTAGAGGTCCCTTTGCAGGTCGTTATGAAAAATTAAGTGTCTGAAAAGTGTAGGTTTATAAAAAGTTTTGTATCTTTGCACCCAAATTGTGTATTATAAATAGTTTATAAAATGAGAAAAATAAGTGCATTTGGACTGTTTTTAGTTATATCAATCCTCTCAGTTGGTCTCACGAGCTGTAATAGTGATGATCCGTATGAGAGCAGAATTAATGAACTGGTCATTAAGGATGTGGCTTTCCCAGCTGACGCATCTTCAGATACGCAGACATTCAGAAACGAGGATTTGACCAACTACGTTGCAAAATCGAGTGAATCATGGTGTACTGTTAGTTTTGTGGTAGCGTCTTCTCAGATGATTGTGACGGCTGAAGCCAATGATACATACGATAATCGTACGGCTGTAGTGACGATTAGTGACACGCAAGATGCCACTAAGACGCGTACATTTACGGTTAGTCAGGTGCAGAAAGACGGATTGTTTGTTCCTGAAGACCAGACTTCCTTCAATATTCCTACCGAAGGACAGCAGATCTCTATCGATGTGATGACTAATATCGAATTCAAAGTCAATATTCCTTCTGAATATTCAGGTTGGATCAAGGAATCAACGGCATCTACCAGAGGTCTGGAGAAAAAGACCCGTACTTTTGAAATTGCCAAGAACGAGACTTATTCTACGCGTAAGGGCTATATTGAAATCTACGATCCGAAAAATACCAAAGGTGAAAAGATTACAATTACTATCAATCAGGCATTTACTGCCTTCTTCAATATTGATCCTCAGACGATAGAGGTAGATGAACTCAGGCATGAAATCAGCGTCAAGGTTAATACAAACGTACCTGTGGATGTGAATGATTATTCTGATTGGATCATGAAGGGTACTATTGAGGAGGTTGATGAAGATAACTATATATACAAGATGATCGTCACTCCGTTTACAGAGAAGAAGCTTAGCAGAACAGGATATATTATCTTCTCAGGGGCTATTTCGCCTATTACTACCAAGAATCTGACTGTAACTGTTACTCAGAACAGACTTTTGTTTATTGAAGAAACTGGAATCGATGTGAACATTGGAGGCCGTATGGCTCTGACACTGCGCAATGATTCAGGACAGGAAGTCGTCTGGTCTTCTGATAATGAGAAGGTTGCAACTGTCACAAAGGACGGTACCGTTATTGGTGTATCGGCTGGCGAGGTTACGATTACCGTTAAGACGGCTGACGGAAAGTATAGCGACTCAGCAAAAGTCCAGGTAAAGGAAATCGATGCTGCCTCATTATCATATACTTGGTCTATTACTTCTTGGAAAGATAGTGTTGCCACCTCCTTAGTTATGAAATTGACAAGTAAGGAGACTGAGCGAACTATTCATTTGAAGAAAGGTACATTACATCGTGTGACAGTCGATGGTGATCAGACAAGTGATGAACCGGTTGCAACAGATAACGCTGACTATTATTTGAATGCAGGCTCTGAATATCGTACATCACAATTATCTTGTATTGATCAGGCGGATATAAGCGCTACAGCCACCTATTCATATTATATGGTATGGGAGTATGATGTAGATCTTAAGGACTTCACATTTACTACACCACTATATACGCCAGTATTAGGTAACTGAGATTCATAAGAATGAAGGCGAGAAAGTTTATAATTCTTTTCCTGGCATCGGTACTCACTGGATCATTCTTCAGTGGCTGTAAGGAAGATGTGTACGAGAGCAGGATCAAAGAATTGATACTCAAGGATATGTCCTTCCCGTCAAGTGCCTCATCTGGTACACAGACGTTCAGGCTTGAAGACTTGAGTCACTATAAGATTTCGCCAAATACTGAATGGTGTACAGCCATAATCCGAAAGGATTCTTCTCTGATTAGGGTGAATGTGAAAGAGAATACGACGTACGATCAGCGAGTTGCAGTCGTAACCCTTTCTGATGAGATAGATACGACTCAAACCCGTACTTTCAACGTCACTCAGGCTCAGTTGGATGCTTTGCTGATAAGTGAAGATCATTACACTGTAGCTACTGCTGGCGGACAAGTAACCATTCCTATCCAGACCAATATCTCATATTCGGTGGAGATTGATGATAATGATGCAGATTGGATCACTCTTTCTCCTTCCAAGGAAGCTAAGACAAGAGCACTTAAAGATACGACTGTTGTCTTGAATATTGCAGAGAATGACTCTTACGAGGATCGAACAGGCTATGTCTATGTTGTTAGCGATAAGGATCCTAATGTAAAAGTCACGATTACCATCGATCAAAAGTTCGAAGCTGTATTAAATGTTGATCCCCTTGTACTGAGTATTGATGAATTAGGCGGAGTTGTCAAGGTAACAGTAAAGACCAATATCGCATATGATGTACACCCGCAGGACGACTGGATTTCGAAAAGTGGGACGAAACAGGAAAATGATACGGTTTTCATAGAGTCATTCAGAGTAGAATCGTTTACGGAGAAGAAAAAGACCAGAACAGGTTATGTCATTATAGAGAATCCTGCGTGGGATGACCTGCAGAAGAAAATTAAGGTAACACAAACCAGATCATTGTATATCGAGAATGATGTTAGTGTCAGTGCTGGTAGCACAGTGAAGGTAGAACTTGTTAATAACACGGGTGACGATGATATTACCTGGGAGTCGTCTGATGTGAAAGTTGCAACTGTTACATCAGATGGTAACGTACAAGGTGTTTCTGAGGGTAAGGCTATACTAAAAGTTACTTCGTCAGACGGCGAGCATACATATAGTGTGAATATAACAGTTACCAAGGCCGCTGAAGAAGAATCTGAAAAAACCGAATAGAAAACAAAATCGGGGCAGCCAAGTGGTTGCCCCGTTTTATGTTATAATGAAGAAGAATTAATAGGCGAAGAGGGGATAATCCTTCATCTTCTCATTGACACGCTGGCGAACACTGGCAATTACCTGCTCGTTCTCAGGATCATTGAGTACTTCCTCAATCCAAGCAGCAATCTGAACCATCAGATCCTCCTTAGCGCCACGAGTGGTGATAGCAGGTGTTCCAAGACGGATACCTGATGTCTGGAAAGCTGAGCGGCTGTCGAATGGAACCATGTTCTTATTAACCGTGATGTCAGCAGCTACGAGAGCATTCTCAGCAACCTTACCTGTCAGATCAGGATACTTAGAGCGCAGGTCAACAAGCATAGAGTGGTTGTCGGTACCACCGCTCACGATGCCGAAGCCGCGCTTAACGAGTTCCTCGGCCAGAACCTTAGCATTCTTCTGAACCTGCTTAGCCCACTCCTTGAACTCAGGCTGCAGAGCCTCGCCGAAGGCAACGGCCTTAGCAGCAATCACATGCTCCAGAGGACCACCCTGCTGTCCGGGGAAGACGGCTGAGTTGAGCAGTGTCGACATCTTCTTCACTACACCCTTAGGAGTTGTGTAACCCCATGGGTTATCGAAGTCCTTACCCATCAGGATGATACCACCACGAGGACCACGCAGCGTCTTATGGGTTGTAGAGGTTACGATGTGGGCATATTTAACAGGGTTCTCCAGCAATCCTGCAGCAATCAGACCTGCGGGATGAGCCATATCAATCATCAGCAGTGCGCCAACCTTGTCGGCAATCTCACGCATACGCTTGTAATCCCACTCACGGCTGTAAGCACTACCACCGCCGATAATCAGCTTGGGTTTGTGCTCGAGGGCCAACTGCTCCATCTCGTCATAATCTACACGACCAGTCTCCTTGTTGAGATTGTAGCCGATGGGATTGTAGATAAGACCTGAGGTATTCACATGAGAACCATGAGAAAGGTGACCACCGTGATCCAGATTCAGACCCATGAAGGTGTCGCCTGGCTTCAATACCGCCAGCAGAACAGCTGCGTTAGCCTGTGCACCAGAGTGAGGCTGCACATTGGCATATTCTGCGTCGAAGAGTTTGCAAACACGGTCGATAGCCAGCTGCTCAACTTCGTCTACCACCTGACAACCACCATAATAACGATGGCCAGGATAGCCCTCTGCGTACTTGTTGGTGAGGTAACTGCCCATAGCCTCCATTACCTGATCACTCACGAAATTCTCACTTGCAATCAGCTCGATGCCTTTCAGCTGGCGCTGATGCTCTTTCTCAATCAACTCAAAGATTGTGTTGTCTCTGTTCATTGTTCTTTTTATTGGGTTTAAACTAATTCTACCTTATTAATATCTTGTTCCTTCTCACAGTAATGACACGTCAGAATGCTATTCTCCACATGAAAGTGGGTAGCCATCGGCTCATTATTCGTGATACACTTGGGGTTATTGCATTTGACGATGCCCTTGATTTCATCAGGAGTAACTACTGTCTTCTTTTCCACAACTTCATAGTCGCGAATGATATTCAGAATGACATTGGGGGCAACAACAGATAGTCGGGATATCTCATCATCAGTGAAAAACTTGTCAGAAACCTTGATGATGCCTTTATTACCTACTTTCTGTGAAGGATAGTTGATTCCGATGGTGACAGGAGTCTGTAATTCGAAGAGCCCCAACAAGCTGGCTACTTGATAGGTCTTGCTTGCAGGTATGTGGTCAATTACTGTGCCGTGCTCAATGGCGGCAACCAGACGTTCTTTCTTGTTCATAGGATGATAGTTTTGTCGTTTTTAACTTCCTCAAGGCTGATACCAAGTACATCGCAGAAGATGGCCTCACGTGCGAAGAGACCATTTCCTGCCTGTTGGATATAGTATGCATGTGGGTTGTCGTCTACTTCGTAGGCAATCTCATTGACACGGGGTAGGGGATGCAGAATCTTCATGTTGGGCTTAGCGCTTTTCAACATGTCATTATTCAGCACATATACATTCTTGACTCTTTCGTATTCCATTAAGTCGGAAAAACGTTCCTTTTGTACACGCGTCATGTAGAGGATGTCAGCATCAGCAATGATTTTCTCATTGAAAGCTGTATGCTCCTGATACTTGATCCCGTGCTCCTTACAGTAGAGCTTATATTCATTGGGCATCGCCAGTTCCTTAGGTGCAACGAAATGGAATGTAGGATTGAAATGACGCATCGCCATCAGCAGAGAGTGAACAGTACGTCCATATTTCAAATCTCCCACCATATATATATTAAGGTTCTCCAGTGTACCCTGAGTCTTGTAGATCGAATAAAGGTCGAGCATACACTGTGAGGGATGCTGGTGGGCACCGTCGCCTGCATTGACAATAGGGATAGGTGCTACTTCCGAAGCATATTGAGCTGCACCCTCAATGAAGTGACGCATCACGATGACGTCGGCATAGTTTGACACCATCAGGATAGTATCTTTAAGGGTTTCACCTTTTGTCCCACTGGTAATCTTTGGGTCTGCGAATCCGATAACACGGGCCCCCAGACGATTGGCAGCAGTCTCGAAACTGAGTCGTGTACGTGTAGACGGCTCAAAAAAGAGTGTAGCCACTACTTTTCCTTTTAATAACTCCCTATTAGGGTGCTTCTCAAATTCTTCTGCCATCTCAATCATATAGAGAATTTTCTCTCTTGTGAGGTCGGCAATTGTTACAAAATTATGCTTATCCATTCGTAATTTTCATTTTGTTGGCACAAAATTACACATTATTTCTGATTTCCGTGCGATATTTTGAAAGAAAATCGTAATTTTGCACCAAGATACTTAAAAAAGTAACAATATTTAGATTATGAGGAAGCTATTTGTCTATTTTCTGTGGACATTATTGTTTATCATCATTTTCGGTGCTGCAACCGCATTCTATGCCATTAATGAAGGATGGATTGGCTATATGCCTCCTATTGAGGACCTGCAGAACCCTATCAACCGTTTTGCCACACAAATCTATTCTGCCGATGGTAAATTGATTGGCACTTGGAATTATAATCGTGAGAATCGCGTGATGGTCGATTACACCAAAATTGCTCCGTCGCTTGTTAAGGCACTTGTGGCTACAGAGGATGTCAGATTCTACGACCATTCAGGTATAGATTTCTATGCGCTGGGACGTGCTGTGATTAAGCGCGGATTAATGGGACAGAAGAGTGCAGGTGGTGGTTCGACTATCACTCAACAGTTGGCAAAGCAGCTATATTCTGAACATGCCAATTCAACGATGGAACGTTTGCTCCAGAAACCAATTGAGTGGGTTATCGCAGTGAAGCTGGAACGTAATTATACGAAGGATGAAATCATTACGATGTACCTGAATTATTTTGACTTTCTTCATAATGCTGTCGGTATCAAGACTGCAGCAAATACATATTTTAGTAAGGAACCTAAGGACTTGACGGTTACCGAGTCTGCAACTCTTGTCGGACTTTGCAAGAATCCATCTTACTATAATCCAGTTCGAAATCCAGAACGCAGTCGTGATCGTCGTAATGTGGTTCTTGGACAGATGTTGAAGGCCGGTTATCTGAACCAAGAGGAATATGACAAGTATTGTGCTGAGCCGCTATCTTTGAAGTTCCATGTGTCTGATCATAAGGAAGGATTGGCTGTCTATCTGCGTGAGTTCTTGCGTCGTTATCTGACAGCAAAGAAACCTGAGCGCGCACTGTATCCCTCTTGGAATATGGTGAAGTTTTTTAATGACTCAATTAATTGGGAGACAGATCCTTTGTACGGTTGGTGCAACAAAAACAAGAAGCGTAATGGTGAGAACTATAGTATATATACAGATGGTCTGAAAGTATATACGACTATTGATTCGCGTATGCAGAAATATGCAGAACAGGCAGCTTATCAGCATGTGGTGAAATTCCTGCAACCAGCTTTCGATAAGGAGAATAAAAACAAGGCAAATGCTCCATATTCTTCTAACTTGACCTCCCAACAGGTTCAACAGATTCTGAACCGTTCTATCCGTCAGTGCGAACGTTACAGAGTTTTGAAGGAAAGTGGTGCTTCTGAGGATGAGATTCATAAATCCTTCCGTACACCGACAGAAATGTCTGTTTTCACCTATCATGGCGAAGTCGATACGGTAATGACGCCTCTTGATTCAATAAAATATTACAAATCATTCTTGAGAACAGGTTTCGTTAGCGTATGTCCACAAAATGGTCACGTGAAGGCATATGTTGGTGGACTTGATTATGCTCATTTTGCATATGATATGGTTATGGATGGACGTCGCCAGGTGGGTTCGACCATAAAGCCTTTCTTGTATTCGTTAGCGATGGAAAATGGTTTTTCGCCTTGTGATGTTGCTCCTAATGTACAGCAGACTTATATGGTCGCTGGGCAGGCATGGACTCCTCGCAATGGCAGTAAAGCTCGTTATGGCGAGATGGTTACATTGAAGTGGGGACTCCAGCAGTCAAATAACTGGATATCTGCTTATTTGATGAGTAAACTAAATCCTCAGGCATTTGTCGATTTGCTCCATGAATATGGTATACGTAACCCGGAAATTCATCCTTCTATGTCACTTTGTTTGGGTCCATGCGATATCAGTGTTGGTGAAATGGCTAGTGCATATACGGCTTTTGTCAATCATGGTATTCGCGCCTCTTTGATGTTTGTCACTAAGATTGAAGACGGTGAGGGTAATGTGATTGCTCAGTTCCAACCTCGTATGAATGAGGTAATTAGTGAAGAGAGTGCCAATAAAATGATCTTTATGCTCAAGAGTGTTGTAGATGGAGGAACTGCCAGCCGTTTGCGCTTCAAGTATAATTTGAAAGGCGATATTGGAGGAAAAACGGGAACCACTAACAATAATAGCGATGCTTGGTTTATGGGTATATTGCCCACACTTGTTAATGCATGTTGGGTCGGTGGTGATGATCGTGATATTCATTTTAACTCTATGGCTATGGGGCAAGGTGCCTCCGGAGCTCTACCTATCTTTGCTCTTTATATGCAACAGGTATATAAAGATGAGCAGTTGGGATATAATGAAAATGCTATATTCGATCTTCCCGAAGGCTATGATCCATGTTCGTTTGTTGACGAGTCTTTGGAAGGTTCTGAGGTGGAAATTGAGGAACTTTTCGAATAGTCCTATTATATTATATTAAAGGTGTAATATATAATTGTCATGAAACTGGAAAACTTTTGAGTTTTTGAAAAAAAAATCTCCAAAAAGTTTGGTTGGTATTGAAATTTGTTGTACCTTTGCACTCGCTTTCGCGCAAAAATGAGGTGCGGGGCAAAAAGAAAGAGTTCTTTGAAAGATTTACATAGACAGAAGTAGTACAAGAAGCGAATGCTCTTATGAGCATTTGGGTAGAAAAGAAACAAACCGTCAAGAATTTGACAAGGTGCTTTTAACTT
>JAFSNR010000028.1 GCA_017443345.1 Prevotella sp. | reverse complement strand
CATCAAGGCCATTGCCATCCTCGACGGTGAGACCTCTGAGGTAGCCAGCAAGACCTTCACCAAGAGTGGCGAAAGCGGCGGGTTTGATCTTGGGAACTAAATGAAGAATTGAAGAATTGAAAAATTGAAGAATTCTGAATTAAGAAAAGGAGGTGAACTATGACGAAGAAGGAAACGCTTAAGTGGTCGCTGCAGATACTGGCTTCGATTATCTCAGCAGTACTCACCGCCCTCGGCACGACCTCGTGCATGGGAGTGTAGCCTGAAAAATCCCCGTTAGCATTTTCACTAACGGGGATTTACTATTGGCAATGACAATATCTCTCATGGATACAGCGACCATGCAGGAGGATTGAAGCTTTTTCTTGCGGCACTATGGTATCAGCAAGGAAGAATCGCCGTAGCTGAGGAAACGGAAGTCGTGAGCGAGGGCGTAGTCGTAGATCTTGTGCCAGTCGCCCTTGACAAAGGCGCTGACGAGGAGGAGCAGCGTAGACTGGGGCTGGTGGAAGTTGGTTACCAGCATCTTCACAATCTTGTAGTCGTAGCCGGGGGCGATGATGATCTGGGTACTACTATGCAATACCTCCAGACCATGAGAGGTCATCCAATCTAACAAACACTTTAATGAAGAGACTGCCGTTGCTTCTTTAAAAACAGAATAAGGCTCCCATTGAGCGACGTGGAGCTGCTCTTCAGAGAGGTCGGGGTTCTGCATGACCTTGAGACCCATGTAATAGAGGCTCTCGAGGGTGCGGACACTGGTGGTGCCTACTGCGATGGCCTCCCCGCCATGTTCAAGGAGTTTGCGGATGGTGTCGCGACGCACGCTGATATATTCGGTATGCATCTCGTGACCTTCGATCTCCTCGCTCTTGACGGGCTTGAAGGTGCCGGCGCCGACGTGCAGCGTCAGTTCCTCGCGCTCTATGCCGTGGGCATCGAGATCAGCGAGTACCTCGGGGGTGAAGTGAAGTCCTGCCGTGGGAGCTGCCACCGAACCTTTAATCTTGGAATAGACGGTCTGATAGGTGGTCTTATCGCTCTCCTGGGTCTCGCGGTTCAGATATGGCGGAATGGGGAGCTCGCCCATGGCGTCGATGATCTCGGCAAAGGAAATCTTCGAGGGGTTAGGGGTTAGAGGTGAGGGGTTAGAGATTACCTCCCAGGAGAAATCGATTCTGTGAGAAGTTCCGTGGATCGGGCCTCGGGTCGCAGAAACTCTTAATTCCAGATCCCCAATTCTTAATTCCCTCGTCAGCGTGCCTTCCTTCCACTTCTTCAAGTTGCCCACAAGACAGTACCACGAGCAGCGACCTGTGGTCTGGAACATCAGCTCATAGTCGGAGGGCTCGGCAGGTTCGAGCAGGAACACCTCGATCAGCGCACCAGTATCTTTGCGGAAGTGCATGCGCGCCTGGATGACCTTCGTGTTGTTGAAGACCATCAGCGCACCCTTCGGCAGGTACTCGGGCAGGTGATAGAACACATCGTCGCTGACCTCGCCATGACGATAGACGAGCAGCTTGGAGTGGTCGCGACGGGCAATAGGGAACTTGGCGATACGCTCGTCGGGCAGCGGATAGTTATAATCGCTGATACGGATATGTCGGGGATCGGAAATCATATCAATGTGGCTTTAATCAGGGCAAAGAGAAAGGTGAAGCACAGCACCGTGAGGGGCACGTTGACATCCTTCTTGTCGTAGCCTGTGTCCGTGTAATGGGATGAGAAAAGATGGTTCTTGCTGACCGTCATGTGGCGCGTCAGACGATGATAGACAAAGTAGGCGAAACAGCCGACGAGGAAGCCCCAAAGGAGTCCCACGAGGATGTCGCCGGGGAAGTGGACACCCAGATAGAGTCGCGTCCAGCAGTTGGTGAACGACCAGATGACCACTGCGATGGAGAGCACCCGACTGCGCACCAGCCAACAGAAGAAAGTGGCGAGGCTGAACGTATTAGCCGCATGGGCCGAGAAGAAGCCGAACCGCCCTCCGCGATAGCCGTCGACAATATCGACCAGCATACCGATCTCAGGGTCGTGTGTAGGTCGCCAGCGGGCCACTGTGGGCTTCACAATCAAGTCGTCGACAGTGCCAGCAAGCACCACGCAGATGGCGACACCAAGGAGCACATAGAGCACATTGCGCATCGTCTCGTTGTTGCGAATGACGATCCACAGCATACTGATATAGAATGGTACCCACGTGAAGGCATTGGTCAGGGTACGTACCAACCGGTCGAGGAAGAGCGAATCGCTGCCGTTGACCGACAGGAGCAGCTGCTTGTCGTAGGCCTCGATCAGGGCGCCAAAGCCCTCGCCTGAGAGTAACAGATCAGTAATCATACGGGTAGCGGGATTATATCAGTTCAATCTTCTTACTTTCAATCCAGCCCTCCTTGCCATCGGCCAGACGGATCTCCTTCCAGTCACGCATCGAACCGTCAGTGATGGTGACCTTCGTACCCTCGTGGAGGATGAAGAGGTCGGTGCCGTTGGCTGCGGGTGTGCTCTTCACCGTGACGGAGGGCGACATGACGATAGCCCCCTTGCGGTGGATGAGCGACTGCTTCTGCTGAGAGGCGAAGACATTGGCCAGCACGAAGACCACGAGCAGCGTGATGCCACCAAAGAAGCCTATCTTTCGCAGCCACACGGGCTGAGAGAAGAGGTAGACCAGCGAGAGCACAATGACCAGTGCCAAGGAGAAGATGGCGGTGCGCGCCCAGCCGTCGACACTCATGAGATTGACGAGGGCGTGGTACCAGGTGATGAAGAACATCTCTGACTCGGGCACAATCTTATCGATCGTCTTGCTGCGGGCCAGCTGGAGGTTGAAGCGGATGTCGCGATCGCCTGGCGAGAGCAACAGGGCCCGCTCGTAGTTGAGCACAGCCTGCGTGATGTTCTCGGAACGGTAGTAGGCGTTGCCGAGGTTATAATAGAGGTCGGCAGAGGCACCCTGCTTCAGGAGGGCTTGATAGTCGTTGATGGCCTGCTGATAGTGGCCCTGTGCATAGGCAGAGTCGGCCTCAGCCTTCGTCACGGCCTGTGCACCCAGCGGCAGCAGGAGCATTAGCAGGACGGCAGTCACCGTCTTTGCCGAACGACGTTTCTTCATCGTCTCTTCAATCTTCTCGATAGCTGTCATGGCTTTTTCGTATACCTTATTCATATTACCCTTAGGATCGCCCGGGGCATAGCGTTCGAACTCGCACTCGTCGAGAGCCTCGATAAACTGGCTGACAGTCTCAGTATCAACCTGACGCTCGGCAAGTCGCTGACTGATATTATCGTGGGAGAGCTGCTCGACGGGGATGTTCAGCTTGTCGCCGACGTAACCCCAGAGGGCACGCAGCACCTCGTCGTAGAACTCGCCAGGCTTGTTATCAGCCATCAGCTTAGCTGCCTTCTTCAGTCGCTTCGTAGCCACCTTGTTGGCTTTCTTGCCGCGCATCTTCGTCACGTTGGCATTGTCGATGGCCCGCTGACGGAAGACGATGAAGAGCGAGATGAAGATGAGGGCGAGGACAATGAGGGTTACCCAGTAGGCCACAGAACCGTAGAAGAAGTTGTCGATGCCCTGTGTGCGGACATCGCCTGTCTTGATGTAGCGGATATCCTTGTTGAGTTCCTTCAGTCCTGCCTGATCAGTGAAGTCGTTGACTGCACCAGCCCCTGAGCCCTTAGCCACGTCGAGGGTAAAGCCCTCGCTACGGGCAGTCTTGTAGCTACCTGAGCTGGTGTCGAAGTAGGTGAACTCCACTGGCGGTATCTCGTACTTGCCCTGATGACGGGGCACAATGAGGAAGTCGTAGATCTTCGAACCCTCGAGCCCGTTGTTGGTCAGCTTCGTCTGGTCGGTAATCTTCGGATCATACTGGTCGAAATCCTTCGGGATGTTGATGACAGGCTGCTTGATCAGCTTGAGGTTACCCACACCACTGACGATAATCCGCAGCGACACAGGGTCGTTGGCCTTCGTAGCCGTCTTGTCGAGCTGGGCAGAGATATTGAACTGCCCCACTCCACCCGAGAAGTTGGCCGGACGTTCTGGCAACGGATCGACCTGGATCTCGATGCCTGGAGCCACGATCTTCTTCTTGACCTCTATATAGCCTGAGCCACCGTTGAAGAAGGCCTCGAAGGGGTCGATGTTGCGGTTCTGCTGTACGACGATACCCTCGAAGGTGATACTGGGAATCTGGAGCTTACCCGTCATCTGCGGGAACATGACATACTGACTCCATGTACACGTGCGGTAAGGTCGTCCGTTGACGGTCTCTACCGAGAAACTCTTCTGCTGGGGCAGGTCGACCTCCTGAGTGTAGAAGCTCTTCAGGTCGGGCATGTCGCCTCGTAGCTGGGTAAGCGATACGAGGGTGTAGACCTTATAGGTGAGCAGGATAGGCTCCTGTTCGTGGACGCGTTTCTTGTTGGCGCTGACCTTGATGAAGAGGTCGGAACCCGAGATATGGCTGCCTGCATCGCGCATCTCCCCTCCCTCATCGTCATTCTGACGCTGGCGACTGCTGCCGCTCTGTGCCGTTCCCGATACCTTGATCGTCAGTGAATTGGAGGCGATGCTTTTGCCATTCACCACCACGTGGGCCGGTGAGATGGTAAACGTGCCGTTCTTCGTGGCACAGACGATATAGGTATAGGTGATGGACGAGGTGGAGCTCGTGTGGCCATTGATCATCTGATAGCTCGACTGCATGGAGCGGTTAGGCCCTATGAGCACGTCGAGTTCCTCAGGGATGTCGCCAGCTCGGAAATCACTGACGTCCTGTGTATTGACCGTATACGACAGACGGAACTGCTCACCCACCGCCACATGCGATGGTGCAGAACCGGTCAGAGTCTGAGCTAAAGAAGTGATAAGTGAAAGGTGAAAAGTGAAAAGTATCAGCAGTACTTTCACCATCCACTTCCGACTTTGCAATTCATGTATAGTAATCATCTATAAACTATAAACTTTAAACTCTAAACTTTAAAACTCATTACCAGTTTTTCTGAATATTGCGTCGCTGGGGCTGTTGCTGCTGTTGCTTCAGCTTCTCCTGCGTCTGCTTCTCGTTCTGGATGGCAGCGTTCAGCAGCTGTTCGGCATTGTCCTTGCTCATCTGGGGCTTGGGCTGTTCCTTCTGCTGCTTGTCGTCCTGCTTGTCTTTCTGCTGGTCAGGCTGCTGCTGATCCTTCTGTTTGTCGTCCTGTTTCTTGTCGTCGTCACCGCCCCCCTGCTGGTTCTGTTGCTGCTGATCCTGTTTCTGCTTCTGATGCTTGCAGAGCACGAGGTTGTAACGGGTCTCGTCGTCCTTCGGATTCAGTCTCAGAGCGTTCTTATAGGCCTCGATAGCCTCTCCGTACATCTTATGGGTCTGACAGATGACTCCCATGTTATGATAGGCCTGTGCCTTGCGCAGAGGATTGGTTTCAAGACGGGCTGCACCCTCGAACTGCTCGACAGCGGCAGAGTCCTTTTTCTGTGCCATCAGGGCGTTGCCCAGGTTGAAGGCAGCCTGCGGGTTCTTGGCGTTCTTCTCGATAGCCTTGCGGTAAGACACCTCGGCATTGGCATAATCGCCTGAGCGGAACTGCTTATTCCCCTGACGAATATACTGACGGTCCGTCATCTGGGCATAAGAGGTGAGAGGAGAAAGATGAAAGGTGAAAAGTATCAGCAACACCTTCATCATCACGTTACTGCTCACTTTGGCACGACGTTTAAACAGGGAGATATTCTTCAACAGCGGGTTGCGGCGGTCGAGGATACAGATCTCGACAATGAGGAGCAGAATAGCCAGAAGTCCGAAGGCCTGGAACTGTTCGTCAAACTCGCTGTAAAGCGTCGTTGTAGTCTCTTTCTTTGAGAGTTTGTCGAGCTCGTTGTCGAGCTGCTCCTGTGCCGCAGAGTTGTTCTCCACATGGATATAGGCACCACCACCGGCCTGTGCCAGTTCCTTACACATCTGCTCGTTGAGGGCCGACATGACGGTATTGCCCGTGTTGTCCTTCATATAGTCGCCTGTGCCAGGGATGGGGATCGGTGCGCCCTTTGAGGAACCGACACCCAACACATAGACCCGCATACCGGCATCCTTCGCTGCCTCAGCAGCCTCTACTGCCCCACCCTCGTGGTTCTCACCGTCGGTAATGACAATGATGGCGCGTCCGATGCCCTCCTCAGGGGTAAAGCTATGCATAGCCATATCGATGGCGCGTCCGATATCGGTACCCTGCGTTGCCATCATCGAGGGATCGATGCTCGAGAGGAACATCTTAGCCGATACATAGTCGCTGGTGATAGGCAGCTGGACGAAGGCATCACCTGCAAAGACGATGAGTCCGATCTTATCGTTCGTAAAGTGGTCGACGAGGTTCTCAATCATCATCTTACTGCGATCGAGACGACTCGGCACGATATCCTCTGCCCGCATGGAGTTACTGATGTCCATACAGATGATGGTCTCGATGCCGACACGCTTCTCCTGGCTGATCTTCGTTCCCATCTGCGGACGGGCCAGCATCAGCACGAGCAGCGCCAGGGCGCCCTCGAGGATCCAGAACTTCACGGAAGGACGGAAGCGCGACACATCGGGCATAAGTGCCTTGAGCAAATCGGGTTCACCAAACTTACGCAGCCGTTTCTTCTGATTCCTGTAGGAGATGAAACGAATGAGTGCCAATATGGGAATCAGCACCAGCAGCCAGAGATATATGGGGTCTTCGAATCTGAACATTTTTTCCTTTTTCTTATTTACCTATTTTACAATTTAGGGGATGCGACGGAATATCGTAATTCGCAACAGAACCTCGAGCAGCAAGGCCAGGACGGCAGCAAGGGCAAAGGGCTGGTAGGCCTCATAGCGCTTACTGAACTTCTTGACGTTGAGCTTGCTCTTCTCGAGTTTGTCGATCTCCTTGTAGATATTACGCAACTCCTTGGTGTTCGTCGCACGATAGAAGTCACCTTCCGTCACACTGGCAATAGAACTCAGTGTCTTCGTGTCGATCTCCACGGGGATGTTCACATACTGCACACCACCAGCCACAGGCATCGGATAAGGTGCCACCTTGTTGGTTCCCACACCGATGGTATACACGCGGATACCCATGCTCTTAGCAATCTCGGCAGCCGTCATCGGTGAGATGTCACCTCGGTTGTTACTACCATCCGTCAGCAGAATCACCACCTTACTCTTCGCCTTAGAGTCCTTCAGACGGCTGACGGCATTGGCGAGTCCCATACCGATGGCGGTACCATCCTCGATGAGTCCGCGGGCTGCGATATCCGTACGGACATTCTGCAACAGATTGAGCAGCGAGGTGTGATCGGTAGTCATCGGACACTGGGTAAACGACTCGCCTGCAAAGATGCAGAGGCCTATATTGTCGTTGGGACGCCCGATGATAAACTCTGCTGCCACCTGCTTGGCGGCCTCGATGCGGTTAGGACGCAGGTCCTCTGCCAGCATACTGGTAGAGACGTCCATCGCCAGCATGATGTCGATACCCTCGACAGTCTCACTCTTCCAAGAGTTGGAGGTCTGCGGACGTGCCAGCACGAGTACGATCATCACGAAGGCCAGCAACCGGAGTATCAGCGAGAGGGGCATCAGCGTGACCTTCCAGCTGCGTGGCGCGAAACGGAAAGCAAATGTATCGCTCATCCGCATCGTGGGCTCCGACTTCTTCCTGTACATCACATACCAGATAATATAAGGTATGATGAGCAGGAGCAGCAACAGATATTCTTTATTGGCAAATTCCATTCTTACCTTTTTACTTTTTTATCTTTTTACCTTTAATTCAGTAACAGATAGAGTGTATAGAGCACGTAGCAGAACAAGGCTAGGCACACCACAGAGATGGCGGCAATCACCGATTTCAGCACGCGACGGGCTTTCTGTGAACGCTGGTCCTCCTCCGTGAGCTGGGGTTTCACCGTCTCCTCCTGAGGTTCGTTCTCGAGTTTCGTCTGATTGATGAAGTCGATGGCGTTCACGAGGTTCGCATCGTTCTCATTGATCAGCGTGGAGTACTTGGCAAACTTCACCAGGTCGGCAGTCAGGAACAGATGGCGCAGCTCACTGAGGGCACTCTCGTCCTGGGTAGCCATCAGATGGTCGATAATCTCACTACTGGTCATCTCCATCGCACTGAAGCCATAACGCTCCTCGATATACTTGCGGAGGGTATCCGTCAACTTCGTGTAGTACTCCTTCGAGTTCTCCGATGAAACCATCTTGTCAGCCTTGATCTGCTCAATCTGCTGCAGGGCCTTCTGATGGGGCAACAGCCGCTTCACGATACGGATATGAGTGATGATGGGCTTGTTGTCGCGCAGACGCAGATAGAGGTAGTAGACCACAGCCAGCAATAGCAGGAAGAGCACGCTGAGCCAGAACGACAGACTCCAGTCGCTCCACTGGAAGGGATTATCCTGTACGTCCTTGGGACCGAAGAACTGATCGACATTCGTCGTATCGACCTCGATGCTAAGCACTTTCAGGGCAAGACTCTTGCTCTCGTAGGGCTTCCCGTCGATCTTTACCTTCATCGGGGGAATATAATAGAGCGTATCGTCGAAGGAGGTCATCGTATAGACCATCCGTCGAGTCACAAAGCCGTTGTCCTGCTGCTTCGACTCGAGCTCCTCAGCACCCAGCACCTCAATGCCGGGGGTGATATACTCAGTAGGCTTGAACTGCGGGAACTCGACCTTAGACTGCTCCTTCGCCGTAGCTGACAGCGTGACGTGTACCTGCTCACCCACAAAGATCTGGATAGAGTCAATGGAAGCCTCTACCTGTACTTGTGCAGATATTTGCAGCACACTAGTAATCAACGCAATAAGAAACACAAATCTCTTCATCAACTTCTCTGTTTGAACAACATCAGCAAAGCCTTTACGAAGTCCTCGTTAGTGGCAATGCTCACATTGTCGACGTTGCTTTTATTGAATGTCTCCTGTAACTGATTCTGACGCCCTGTCCAGTAACGTTGGTAAGCTGTGCGCAGACTCTTCGAACTGGTATCGATATACTGCTCGAAGCCTGTCTCGGCATCCACCACCTTCATCAAGCCTACATCTGGCAACTCACGAGCCCGTACATCGTAGACCTGGATAGCCACCACATCGTGCTTACGACTGGCAATCTGCAGCGACTGCTGGAAGTCGTTACGCACATAGAAGTCACTGAGAATGAAAGCCGTCGTACGACGCTTCTGCACGCTGGAGAGGAACTCTACGGCCTGCTTCACGTCGGTACGCTTCGACTCGGGCTGGAAATCGAGCATCTCGCGGATAATATAGAGGATGTGCTTGCGACCTTTCTTCGGCGGAATATATTTCTCGATCTTGTCGGAGAAGAAAATAACGCCGATTTTATCGTTGTTCTGGATAGCACTGAAGGCGATGGTGGCAGCAATCTCCGTCACCATGTCACGCTTCATCTGCTTCTGGGTTCCGAAATCCAACGAGCCGCTGACATCAATCAGCAGCATTACCGTCAGCTCGCGCTCCTCCTCGAACACCTTCACATAAGGCCGATGGAATCGGGCCGTTACGTTCCAGTCGATATCACGCACATCATCGCCGAACTGATACTCGCGCACCTCACTGAAAGCCATACCCCTACCCTTGAAGGCTGAGTGGTACTGGCCTGCGAAGATGTTTGAGCTCAGACCGCGCGTCTTGATCTCAATCTTACGGACTTTCTTTATGATTTCAGATGTCTCCATCCTGTAAACTGTAAACCGTAAACTGTAAACGATTAGGGCACTTCGACCTTATTGATGATCTTCGATACAATCTCCTCACTGGTGATGTTGCTAGCCTCTGCCTCATAAGTGAGTCCAATACGATGACGAAGCACATCATGGGCTACGGCACGTACATCCTCAGGCACTACATAGCCACGACGCTTGATGAAAGCGTAGGCTCGGGCTGCCTTAGCCAGATTGATGCTGGCACGTGGAGAACCGCCGAATGAGATCATATCCTTCAGGTCCTTCAGTCCATAGCGATCGGGATAGCGGGTAGCAAAGACAATGTCAGCAATATACTGCTCGATCTTCTCGTCGAGATAAACCTCGCGCACCACACTACGAGCCCTCAGGATGGCCTCGGCCGTAGTCACTGGTGTTACCTCAGGTATCTCACCGACGATATTCTCACGGATAATCTTCTTCTCCTCGTCGAGTGAGGGATAGTCGATCACCACCTTCAGCATGAAACGATCTACCTGTGCCTCGGGGAGCGGATAGGTACCCTCCTGCTCGATGGGGTTTTGAGTAGCCATCACGAGGAAGGGGTTTGGCAACTGGAAGGTTTCACTGCCGATCGTTACCTGCTTCTCCTGCATGGCCTCGAGCAAGGCACTCTGTACCTTTGCCGGGGCACGGTTGATTTCATCTGCCAGTACGAAGTTAGCAAACACCGGACCCTTCTTCACCTGGAACTTCTCGTCCTTCTGCGAATAGATCATCGTACCGATGACATCGGCAGGCAAGAGGTCGGGGGTAAACTGGATACGGCTATAATCCGCATCAATCAACTGCGACAGTGTCTTGATAGCCAATGTCTTAGCCAATCCAGGAACACCTTCGAGCAGGATATGTCCATCACTCAACAGTCCGATGAGGAGCGAGTCGACAAGATGCTTCTGCCCCACAATCACGCGGTCCATACCGCTTACAAGATTCGTCACAAATGCGCTTTGTTGTTCAATCCGAATATTCAACTCACGGATGTCAATAGCTTCTGCCATAATATTCTTTTCGTTTTATTTTGTTATCTCAATCTATTTCTATTATTTGGCCGACTTAGACTTTGCCCTTACAGCCTTCTTCCACACAAGCTTGGGGATCTTCACTTCCTGTCCGGCCTTCAACACGTCGTTGGCCTTCATGTCGTTGTAGACCTCCATGTAGCACTCCATATCGGGTCCCAGATAGGTACGCGAAATCTGCTTCAGCGTCTGTCCTTCCTTGGCCTTGACGACTTTATCCGTACCTACGATATGATAAGCACCCAGACGTACGCGTGCATCCTTTTCAGCATACTTGGCCGAGAGGGTTTCCGTTGCATCAGCAGCAGGCTTGGCTGGTTCTGTCTTGGGAGCCTCCTTAGCGGGTTCTGCCTTAGGTGTTTCTGGCTTTGCAGGTTTTTGAGCTGTTGCAGCCTTTTCTGTGGAATCTTTGACGGCCTCCAGACTATCGATGGAAACGATATTTTCTTTCTGTTCTGCGGCGGGCTTAGCGGTAGCTGTCTGCTCCTGCTGAGGAGCCTCGGGTGTCTGTGGCGATGCTCCGAATGGGAAGTAATTACCCAAGAGATAACCACAAGCCAGACCAACCACACAACCTATCAGTGCCCAAAGCCAGGACTTACTACCAGAATTCTCCTCTTCATCGTCATAAACCACATCTTCCTCCTCGATTTCATCGGGGGTAGGTTCTTCTGCTGCAGGTTCCTCCTCGATGGGTTCTTCTGTTGCAGGTTCCTCTGCTGTGGGCTCTTTAGCAGATTCTTTAGCGGGTTCCTCAGCAACAGGCTCTTCCTCTGCGATTTCATCGACAATAGGTTCTGCCACTACAGGCTCCTTGACAACAGGTTTCTCCGCAATGGGTTCCTTAACAACAGGCTCCTCTGCAACAGGTTCCTCTACGATTTCATCGTCCTTCTTGATATGATCCTCAATGACGGGGAAACTCGAGAGATCGGCTTTCACATTGCCCAGACCGAAATCTACCAATGCCATCGTAGAGGGATCGCCATCGGTTTCCTGAGACTCTGAGACCTCCTCCCTGAGTTCTTCTTCCTCAAACTCCACACCATCGTTCAGCACGACGGTCTCAAACTGTGAGAAAGGCTTATTGACAAGTTCCTTCATCAACGAGTCGGGAGTAAAGGTAATCTTACCGTGACCCTCGATCAAAACGCGTTCACCGGTATTGACATTCACACTCTCACGATCGTCGACATCGATAATCTTAAAGGTTCCGAGTCCCTTGATTTTCACGAGCTTTTCCTTCTCCAACTCCTGCTGGACGATGTCGAACATCTCACTGATGAAGTTAGAAGCCTCCTTCTTGCTCAGCCCCCTCTTATCGACGAGTACAGAGCTCAAATCCTGTATCGAAATCTTTCCCATCACTCAGCTCCTCCATTCTTTACGCGTTCTTTCCAACTGATATTCGGCTTGAAGTTCAAGACGAGCTTCGGTGGAACAAGCATACGGAGTCCCGTTGAGGGATTCACCATGACGCGCTCCATCTTCTTCTTCACTTCGAAAGTCCCAAAGGTGGGAATAAGCACTGAGTCGCCTTCCTGGAAATGGTCACCCATCGCCTCGACAACGCTGTTCACATACTTCTGGGTATCGTCGGCTGAATACCCCATACGCTGTGCTAATTCTGCGATAAAGTCTTTGTTGTTCATATTTTGTCGTATATGGTTGTTCCGTATAAATCAAATTCTTCCGAGTCGGTGATGTGTACATCGTAGAACTCGCCTATTGTCAGCTTGCGTTCTGCGGCAGGGATGAGCACCTCGGGATCCACTTCTGGCGAGCAATATTCCGTACGACCGATATAGTAGTCACCTTCCCTGCGGTCGATAATCACCTTCAGCGTCTGCCCCACCTTCTCGGCCTCGAGTTCCGCACTGATATTCTGCTGGATGCGCATCAGCTTGTCGAGACGGGATTGCTTCACCTCCTCGGGCACATCGTCATCGTAATGCTGCTCAGAGTAGGTTCCCTCCTCCTCAGAATAGGCAAAAGCGCCCATTCTTTCGAATCTCGCCCATTTCACGAAGGCCTTCAACTCCTCGAAGTCCTCATCGGTCTCTCCGGGGAATCCCACCATCAGCGTGGTACGGATATGGATACCTGGCACATCCTCACGCAGACGACGCACCAGTTCATAAGTCTCTTCCTTCGTCACATGACGATGCATCCTCGAGAGCATATTGTCCGAGATATGCTGCAATGCGATGTCGAGGTACTTGCAGACGTTCTTCTTCTCACGCATCACCCGCAACAGATCCCAGGGGAAATGCGTCGGATAAGCGTAATGCAGACGAATCCATTCCACACCGGGAATATCCGCCATTTCTTCGATGAGTTCGGCAATATGTTGCTGGCCGTCGATATCCAGTCCGTAGTAGGTCAGCTCCTGGGCAATGACGTTAAACTCCTTCGTTCCGTCCTTCACCAACTGACGTACCTCGTCGAGAATCTCCTGCATCGGACGACTCTGATGCTTGCCTGTAATCAATGGAATGGCACAATAGGCACAATGGCGGTCGCAACCCTCACTGATCTTCAGATAGGCATAATGCGAAGGCGTGGTGATATGACGCTTTCCCTCACAAACCTGATAGTCAGAACCCTCCAGATCTTTCAGCAGCTGCTTATAGTTGAACTTACCATACCAACCATCAACTTCTGGAATCTCTGCTTCAAGTTCAGCAAGATATCTCTCTGAGAGGCAGCCCATTACGAAAAGTCTTTTAATTCTTCCTTCCGTCTTGGCCTGCGCAAACTCAAGGATGGTATTGATACTTTCCTCCTTGGCATCTGCGATGAAACCGCAGGTATTTACCACGACAATATCACCCTGGGGATCGTCACTATCGTGCGTACACTGATAGCCGTTAGCCTCCATCAAACCCATCAGAACCTCACTGTCAACGAGGTTCTTCGAGCATCCGAGTGATATGATATCTATGGTCTTATTCATTGAAGAGAGAGTCTACAAATTGTTTCTTGTTGAAGAGCTGCAGATCCTGCATACCCTCGCCCAGTCCGATGTACTTCACAGGTACTTTCAACTGGTCAGAGATACCGATCACTACGCCACCCTTCGCTGTACCATCGAGCTTCGTGATGGCCAGAGAGGTAATCTGAGTAACGGCAGCAAACTGCTTGGCCTGCTCAAAGGCATTCTGTCCCGTAGAACCATCCAGCACGAGCATCACCTCATCGGGAGCCTCGGGCAGTACCTTCTTCATCACGTCCTTGATCTTCTTGAGTTCGTTCATCAGACCTACCTTGTTATGCAGACGGCCTGCGGTATCAATCAGCACCACATCAGCCCCATTTGCCTTCGCACTCTGCAGGGTATCGAAAGCCACCGAGGCAGGATCGGAACCCATCTGCTGCTTTACAACAGGCACCCCAACGCGTTCTCCCCAGATGCAGAGCTGCTCAACGGCAGCAGCACGGAACGTATCGGCAGCACCCAGATAAACCTTCTTACCAGCCTGTTTGAACTGCCAGGCTAGCTTACCTATCGTCGTGGTCTTACCTACTCCGTTCACTCCCACTACGAGGATCACGTAGGGCTTATGATCGCCAGGCAGGTCCCAGTTGTCATTATCCTCCGAATTGTTCTCAGCGAGCAATTCCGCAATTTCATCGCGAAGGATGCGATTCAACTCCGAAGTGCTGACATACTTGTCGCGAGCCACACGCTCCTCGATGCGTTCGATGATTTTCAGCGTCGTGTCGACACCCACATCACTCGTGATCAGCACTTCCTCGAGGTTGTCGAGTACATCGTCGTCCACCTTCGACTTTCCGGCAACGGCACGAGCCAGTTTATCGAAAACGCTGGTCTTGGTCTTCTCCAAACCCTTATCAAGCGTCTCCTTCTTATCCTTATTAAAAAATCCAAATATTCCCATACTTTCTTTATCATTATTTGCGCACGCGCGCAATTCTGGGGACAAAATTACAAAATTCCGATGAAACCGCAAAAAAAGAGGCTGCATTTTAACGTGCAACCTCTCTTTTTTATGTAAAATTAAAATTAGTTCTTGAAGAAATCCTTAACGGCCTCGTTGGGAACCATCTGCTCATCGAAGATGTAAGCACCAGTCTTGGGGCTCTTTACCATCTTAATAACCTTTGTGTAAGCGCGACCATCCTTTGAGCCTTCGTGGAGGGTAGCGACGGTTTTCTTTGCCATACTTCAGTCGTATTATTTTATTTCCTTGTGAAGAGTCATCTTCTTCAGGATGGGGTTATACTTCATCAGCTCCATACGCTCAGGCGTATTCTTGCGGTTCTTTGTGGTCACGTAGCGGCTTGTTCCAGGCATGCCACTGTTCTTGTGCTCAGTGCACTCCAGAATCACCTGTACGCGATTACCTTTTGCTTTCTTGCTTGCCATCTTCTTAGTCTCCTATCACTTTAATGTCCTTCCAATCCACAAAACCCTTGGCAACAGCCTGCTTCAGGGCAGCGTCCAGACCTACCTTGTTAATCATACGAAGGCCAGCAGCGCTGATCTTCAACTGAATCCAGCAACCCTCCTCTACATAGTAGAATTTCTTGCTGAAGAGGTTAACGTCAAAGCTTCTCTTAGTGCGGTGCTTTGAGTGAGACACATTGCAACCTGTCTGTGCCTTCTTTCCTGTAATTTGACAAACTTTAGACATTTCTATCTACTTTTTTACTTGTGATTTACACTTACTTATTCCAAACAGGGTGCAAAGGTACACATTTTAATTGAGATTCAAATCATTGCACCAACTGAAAAATGAAGAATTAATATTTTTTAACCTTCATAGACGGGTCTTGGCTCATTTTCTTCCTTCAGGAAGTTCAAAAAGAGCTCCATCGCCTTGTATGTGGCAGTGGTCAGATTCAGGTCGCGACCCTGGTCTTCTTCCAACTTCAAGGTCACCACTCTATTCAGACTTCCACAAGCCAACCAGATGGTGCCCACAGGGATCTCTTTCGTACCACCACCAGGACCCGCGATACCTGTTGCCGAGATGGCATAGTCGGTATTCAGGGCCTTGCAAGCTCCCTTCACCATAGCCACAGCAACCTCCTCACACACAGCCGTTTTCTCTTCGAGCAACTGATGGTCTACACCCAGCAGACTCTCCTTCACCTCGTTCACATACGAGATGATGCCACCCTTGAAATACTTCGATGCACCAGGCACAGCGATCATTGCCTCACCGATACGTCCGCCCGTACAACTCTCTGCCGTACTGACCGTCTTTTCTGTCTCCCAGAGAATCTCACTGACATCCCTGCTAATTACCTTACTTTCAAAATCCATATCTATCTTTTTATTTATTGCTTACATCTTCATGATTACTTAAACGTCACTTTCGAGAATGCAGGGGCATCGATCGAGCAGAATTCACCATCGAGATACTTATAGTAGCCAACGATACCGATCATCGCCGCATTGTCCGTCGTATAGCTGAACTTCGGGATGTAGATGGTCCATCCATACCGCTTCTGAGCATCGTAGAACGCATTGCGCAGTCCGTTGTTCGCACTCACGCCACCAGCCACGGCCACATGTTTGATACCCGTCTGCTTCACAGCCTTCTTCAGCTTCTTCATCAGGATGTCCACGATGGTCCTCTCCAACGAGGCTGCGATGTCCTCCTTGTGTTTCTCGATGAAGTCGGGATCCTCGGCCACCCACTTCTGCAGCGAGTAGAGGAACGAGGTCTTCAGACCCGAGAAACTGTAGTCGAGGTCGGGGATATGAGGCTCGGCGAAGGTAAAGGCCTTCGGATTACCCTGACGCGCCAACCGGTCGATGATCGGACCACCGGGATAACCCAGTCCCATCACCTTCGAACACTTGTCGATAGCCTCTCCAGCCGCATCGTCGATCGTCTGACCCAGCACCTCCATATCGTTGTAGGCATTCACCTTCACGATCTGCGAATTGCCGCCCGATACCAACAGGCAGAGGAACGGCAGCGGGGGCTGATGCTGATCGTCCTCAGTCTCACGGATAAAGTGCGCCATCACATGTCCCTGCAGGTGATTCACGTCGATCAGGGGGATACCCAACGAACGGGCAAACCCCTTGGCAAAGCTCACGCCCACGAGCAGCGACCCCATCAGTCCGGGACCTCTCGTAAAGGCGATGGCGGACAGTTGCTCCTTCGTGATACCAGCACGCTTGATGGCCTCGTGGACCACAGGGACCACATTCTGCTGATGGGCTCTCGAAGCCAGTTCGGGCACCACACCACCATACGCCTCGTGCACAGCCTGTGAGGCCGTCACGTTCGACAGCAGCACGCCGTTCTTCAGCACAGCCGCCGACGTATCGTCGCAACTCGACTCTATACCTAATATATAAATATCACCCTCCTGAGTAATCATCTATAAACTATAAACTTTAAACTATAAACTAGTAAGTCAACACTTCCACTCCATGTTCCGTCATCACGAGCGTATGCTCCCACTGGGCACTCGGCTGCTCGTCCTCGGTGATGACCTCCCATCCGTATGGATCGTCGGCATCGATAAACACCTTCCACGTACCCATGTTGATCATCGGCTCGATGGTGAACACCATGCCCGGCACGAGCAGCATGCCCGTTCCGCGATGGCCATAGTGGTTCACGTCGGGCTCCTCATGGAACTTCAACCCTACCCCATGGCCAGCCAGGTCGCGCACGATGCCATAGCCGTATTTCTTGCAATGCTTCTCTATCGCATGACCGATATCGCCCACAAAACTATAAGGCTTGGCAGCCTCCATACCAATCTCCAGACACTCCTTAGCCACACGCACCAGCTGCTCCTTCTCAGGCGAGGTCTTGCCGATGATGAACATACGACTCGCGTCGGCATAGTAGCCGTCAAGAATCGTCGTGAAGTCCACGTTGATGATGTCGCCCTCCTCGAGCACATCCTCCTCCTTGGGGATACCGTGACACACCACCTCGTTGATGCTCGTGCAGACCGACATCGGGAACCCCTCGTAGTCGAGACAGGCGGGAATAGCCCCGTGGTCCTCACAGTACTTGCGACAGATCTGGTCGATCTCCAGCGTGTTCATACCCGCATGGATCTGCTTGGCCACCTCGTCGAGCACACCGGTATTCACGACACCCGCCTTGCGGATGCCCTCAATCTGCTCCGGGGTCTTGATCAGCTCGCGCGTAGGCACCAGCTTGCCCTTGTTCTCCCAGAACATGATGGTCTTATCCATTTCCGTCGGCTCCTGCCCCGACAGGCAGTGCCATCTTCTTTTCTTCTTAAAAACGCTCATGTACCTTATATATAATATAGGACTCCTTCCGAAATCCGCTGCAAAGGTACAAATAAGTAAGTGAAAATCCAAATTTATTGATATATTTTCGATTTAGGGAAAACCCTACACCGGTTTATGGGTTTTCCCCTTGCGGATATGCAATAATCTTCCTAACTTTGCACCAGAAAACAAAAGTCGAACCAATTAATAAAGGAAAGGGTAAAGTTATGAAGAAGCTGTATACACTGATGATGATGGCGATGATGGGCCTGATGGCAGTATCGCTGACCTCCTGCGAGGACGAGCAGATCGCTTACACACTCGAGGGCACATGGAGGGGTAATATGTACATCACTTCAGAGTGGGATGGCAGGTACTACAATTCAACAGCCACCGAGATCACATTCTCGAAGGATCCCTACTACTACTCCAGCGGAACGGGCTACTGGGTAGACTACTACAGCGGAGCGCCTTGGGACTATGTGGCCAACCACATCAACTGGGAGGTTAACAACCGTACGATCTACGTGCACTTCGTTGAGGAAGGGACTTCGCTCCAGATTCGCGATTATCGCCTGAACAGCAATCGCTTCACGGGCTATATCTACGATCACGGAAACGAAGTGGAGTTCGAGCTCTATAACGTCAGCCGCCCGAACTACAACAGCTACCGCTGGGGCTACGACAGCTGGAACGGCTACTACGGCTGGACTCGCGGCGAGGGCAACGACAGCAGCAAGACTGTAGAGAAGCCAAGAAGGTTCGTCAGAGAGAAGTAGTTTGTAACGTGTAACATGTAACATAAATCTCCCGCAATCAGCGGGAGATTTTCTTGTTAGATGCCTCATCTTGCCTTGTTGATGAGAATGCAGAACACGATGATCTCTGCGAAGAGGACTGCGATGAACAGGAAAACGGGCAACGTCGACAGATGGACCAGCAACATGTAGGCTATCATCAGGGGTATCAACAATATGGTGATAGCAGCCACACGTACACTGCGGACAAGAAGCTTGACCTGACGGATGTTGGTAATCTCAACCGGCATATTGATCCAGCGGGGATAATAGGCCGTCACCATCATGGCGATGCCCACCACCGTGGTGATGATGCCTGCGATGAGAACGGGCGGTATGGGCGATCCGTATGCATTCGGATGCCCCGACGCGTCGAAATGGGTGGCCACAATCGCCGGTGCACGATAGAGCATCCAGGCAACAATCCCCCAGACGATGATGGCCACGATGGCGAAGGCTACTTCGAACAGCGTGCCTTCGGTGGTGCGATAGACCTTGATGGTCTTGATGTCAAACTCTTTCTTCTGTTCCATTGTCTTTCTTCTTTTTAGGTAGGCGCTTGGCCTTGCGCAGAGCCTCGGTGATAATCCACTGCAGCTGGCCATTAGTGCTGCGAAACTCGTCGGCAGCCCAGGCCTCTATAGCGTCCATCGTCTCAGCATCGACGCGCAGGATAAAACTTTTGGTCTTCTTTTCAGCCATATTAACATGGTTTAAAGACAAAGTCTTTTTAATACTATGTCTTAATGATTCAGCGTTCCTGTATTGACAACGGGCTGGGCACTTTCGTCGCCGCAGAGCACCACGAGCAGATTCGACACCATAGCGGCCTTCTTGTCGTCGTCGAGTTCTACGATCTCCTCGCTCGAAAGCTTGTCGAGTGCCATCTTTACCATCGAGACGGCTCCCTCCACGATCTTCTCGCGGGCGGTGATGATGGCCGAAGCCTGCTGGCGACGCAGCATCACAGCGGCAATCTCCGGAGCATAGGCCAGATAGTTGATGCGAGCCTCTACGACCTCGATACCTGCCAGAGCCAGACGCTCGTCGAGTTTCTCCTCCAACTGCTGGTTGATCTCATCGGCACTCGAGCGCAGCGTGGGCTCACCTTCCTTCGTGTCCTCATCGTCGTAAGCATACTGGCCAGCCACCTGACGCAGGGCTGCGTCGCTCTGAACGCGGACGAAGTTCTCCAGCGCATTCATCAAACCCTTGGTGTCGCTCCCGATGGCATTGGGATTGGAGGCCATCGTCTGAGAGTCGACCTCGAAGAGGGCCTTGTAGGTGTCCTTCAGCTTCCACACGAGCACGAGTCCGATCATCACGGGGTTACCCGTCTTGTCGTTCACTTTGATAGGCTCGGCATCGAGATTGCGAGCGCGCAGCGATACCTTCTTGGTGGTGTAGAGCGGGTTAATCCAGTAGAAACCGGTCTGAGAGAAAGTGCCGTCGTACTTGCCAAACCAAGTGGTGACACGAGCCTCGTTGGGTTCCAGTTGCAGCAGTCCGAACCACATAAAGATATTGATGATGAGCAACAGGATGCTGCCTCCCAACAGCCAGCCGCCCTGGGCTCCATCGCTGCCGTCGAGCTGGATAATGCTATAGACGATACCTACGAATGCTAAAACCAGTACTGCGAAGTTGACAAACAGCATCAGGAAGCCGTTGAGTACTGAACCTTTGAAATTGAACTCTTGATTCTCCATCGTTATAAGATTTTAATTGTTACAGTTAATGTGATATCAAAATGATATCGCAAAGATATGAAACATTTTCTTATGAACCAAGAAATCCGCTCATCTTTTAATAATTTATAACAGATGAGGGGACGGTCGTCATCAACCGCCCCCTTTATGTTACACGTTACAAACTACTTTTTCTCTTCTTGGGGAACAAGGAATTTGTTGCCGGTTTGCTTGATGAGATCCTTGGCATAGGACTCGGGGAAGCCTGGACGCTGGACGCGGGCTCCGAGGCCGTTAGGCGTGCGGAGGAACGTGCCGTTCTCGTCGGTGGGCTTCACGACGATGTCGTTGAACTTCACGATGAGGAAGAAGGCGAGCTGCTGCCAACGGCTGATCATCTCGTTACCCTTCTGACAGCTGTAGTCGGTGAGCAGCTTGATGCGCTCCTCGGCGGTGGGCAGAGCGAGTGCTTTGGCCTCAATCTCGGGCTGCAGCTGTGAATAGGAGGCGTCGAGCGAGTCGCGAACGGCCTTCAGCGTGGGGAACATAATCGAGTAACGTGGATAGACCATGTTGGACACCCAGTTGCACACCCAGAAGGCATTGTCCATCGAGAAGGTAACATCATCGGCACCCTCGCCCGAGAAGCACTTCGGACGGCGCGTCATACAGGAGTACATCGGCGTATAGGCGACCATATTGCCATCGTCGTTGCCAAACCAGAAGCAGGCACCTATCTCACGAGGCAGCTGAGCGCGCATCTGTGAGATAAACGACCAGGCAGTCTGCTGGGTAGAGATGGGGCGCTCGTTGAAGTACTCCACACCGTCGATCTTGAAGGAGAGCGGTGAGGGACGGTAAGGCATCTGGAAGATGCCACCACCGATATCGCTATCGAGAGCGAAGGGAGTGCCCTCGTAGTGGTCGCGCATCGCATCGCGCAGATCCTGAAGTGTCACAAGCTTGTTGGGGATGATCCAGAGGGGCATCTCCTTGGCGTCGTTCTCAAGACCGGCAGCATAGGGGACATACTCTGAGAAGTCGTCGGCAAAGCGGTTGAAGAAACTCCACACGCGAGCCTCGCAGTAACGGCGACCTGAGAAGTCGGGGGCTGCATAGGCGGCATTGTAGGAGAAGTCGGCATCCTTGCCCTCGAACCAGCCCATCGTACGGGCGTAGCTCACCACATTGTCGGAGCAGAGCACGATGCTCTTACCCTTGAATTTAGGGTTCTGGGCATTGAACTTGGGGTTCATCAGGTCCTTCATCTTCACCTTCACGTAACGGCCGTCGAGGAACTTCGTGATACGACTCTGATTGGCATGGGCGGCAATCGCCTCGTCGGGGATGCGTATAGCCACCCAGACAGTGCGCCCTGCCTCCTTCGTGCGATCAGGGCCACAGCCCATCATCTCGAGCATCCAAGCCTCATCCTTATCGGCCACAGAGAAGGTCTCACCCTCGGAACAGTAGCCGTACTGCTCGACGAGCGAGGTCATGATCTGCAAGGCCTCACGGGCGGTCTTTGAGCGCTGGAGGGCGATATAGATGAGTGAACCGTAGTCGATGATACCCGTTGAGTCGGCCATCTCATGACGGCCTCCGAACGTGGTCTCACCGATGGTCACCTGCCACTCGTTGGAGTTGCCGATGACGTTATAGGTCTGTGGAGCCTCAGCAATCTCGCCGAGGTACTTGTAGGTGTCCCATTCATAGACTTTCCGCATCTCACCCGGCTGATGGGTGGCAGCAGGATAGTGGGCAAGTGGCATAAAGGCGCCATAGGAGTCGGCATTATAGGTCACGAACACCGAACCGTCGGCAGAAGCTTTCTTGCCTACGATGAAGTTGGTGCATGCCATTGCAGCTGTCGCTGCAATGAGCATAACGGATAATATCAGTTTCCTTTTCATACCTTATTATATATTAGCAGGCCTTGAACGACATGTCGAGACCCTTGACGGAGTGCGTCAGGGCTCCTACGGAAATGAAGTCGACACCCTGTTCGGCATAGTCGCGGATGGTATCGAAGGTGATTCCCCCACTCGACTCGGTCTCGAAACGACCTGCGATGATATCAACGGCCTTCTTCGTATCGGGTACCGAGAAGTTGTCGAGCATGATACGGTCGACACCTCCATGATCGAGCACCTGCTGGAGCTCGTCGAAAGAGCGTACCTCGATCTCGATCTTCAGGTCGAGCCCTTTCTCCTTCAGGTAGGCATGACAGCGGTCGATGGCATTGACAATACCTCCGGCGAAATCGACGTGGTTATCCTTGAGGAGGATCATGTCGAAGAGTCCGATGCGGTGGTTACAGCCACCACCGATCTTCACGGCCTGCTTCTCGAGCATACGCATGCCCGGGGTGGTCTTGCGGGTGTCGAGCACACGGGTGTGAGTACCCTTCAGACGCTCCACGTAGCGGGCAGTCATCGTGGCAATGCCACTCATGCGCTGCATGATGTTGAGCATGAGGCGCTCGGTCTGCAACAGCGAACGGATGCGTCCGCTGACAATCATCGCGATATCGCCCTTCTTCACGTGGGTACCGTCCTGCATGAGCACTTCGACCTTCATCTCAGGGTCGAAACGGCGGAACACCTCCTTGGCAATCTCCACACCAGCAAGGATGCCATCCTCCTTGATGAGCAGACGGGAACGTCCCATCGCATCCTCAGGAATACAGCAGAGGGTGGTATGGTCGCCATCGCCGATATCCTCGGCAAACGACAGATCAATCAGTCTGTCAACGAGTTCGTCAACGCTTAGCATATCATCTAAACTTTAAACTATAAACTGTAAACTTTAAACTATAAACTAAAAATAGATACCAACACCGACACGGAGTCCGAATCCTGAGTAGTCGCTGTCCTTGAAGCTGTGCTTGTAGTAAGCCTCGGGCTCAATGGTCACATGACGGCCGAGGAAGAAGGCATAGCCTGCGTGGATCTCGGGCTGGAAATCGTTGACAGTAGTGTCGTAGGCTTTCATGTGAGCATACTTGGCCAAGGCACCTACAAAGATGCCAACCTGGTCGAAATAATAGCGGGCACCGGCACCCAACTCAACGTTTGACTGATCACCGCTTTTCAGGCTCATGAAGCTGACCTCGCCCAATCCCATCAGGTTGTCGATGAAGAAGTAACCCACCTTACCACCGATGCCGATACTAAAATCGGTAGACTTGGAATAAGAAAGAGAGGCGCTTGAAACAGAGGCTGCCACATACATCTTGTTCTGTTCGAACGGGGTACCAGAATCGTTGAGGTACTTCTGTGCATTCACACTGACCGCCATGAAAAGAGCGGCGAAAGTCATCATTAGTTTTTTCATATTCGTAATTGGTTTTATGATTTTAATGTTTTTGTTTCTTTCCTATACCAGATGCAGAACCACGCGATGGCAATCACGAGGCAGACGATTCCCAAGGGATAGCCCACGTTCTCGGGCAGATGGAGCGTCTGCTTCGAGACGAAGAAGAAAGTAGAGCAGACTGTCGTCATAAAGAGAGCGGGAATCAGCGTGATCCAATAAGGCTTCTTGTTGCGCACGAGATAGACGGTAATCGTCCAGAGCGTGAAGACGCTGAGTGCCTGATTAGAGAAGCCGAAGTACTGCCAGATGGTATTGAAGCCATCGGGATTCTCTACCTGCCAGATAAGCATCGCAATAGAGCAGGCAAACATCGGGATACAGATGTAGAGACGGTTGATGATGGGACGCTGGTTGAGCTTCAGCCACTCAGCTACGATCAGACGACCTGAGCGGAAGGCGGTATCACCAGAAGTAATAGGCGCAGCGACCACACCCAACATAGCGAGGATGGCACCTGCAACACCCAACCATTCGTTGCAGACGAGGTTCACCACAGCGGGGGCTGAGGTATGGAAGCCTGCCGTCGCATTCTGAATGAGTTCATAACCAGGAGCAGGATTGCCGTAGAAGAACCATGAAGAAACGGTTGCCCAGATGAGGGCTACCACGCCTTCGGTAATCATCGCACCATAGAAAATGGGGCGACCCATCTTCTCGCTTTTCACGCAGCGGGCCATCAGTGGACTCTGTGTACCGTGGAAGCCTGAGATGGCACCACAGGCGACTGTGATAAAGAGTGCGGGGAAGATACTATCAGTCCATTTGCCAGGTTCCGTAGCGGCTCCCATATTATAGAAGTCCGTCCAAACTTCGGGCAATGTAGGCCAGTGGAGGAAAAGCCAAACCATCAGGGCACCTGCCATGAAGAGCAGCGAGAAGGCGAAAAGCGGATAGACCTTACCGATAATCTTATCGATGGGCAGCATCGTGGCGATAACATAATAGACGAAGATAATGGCCACCCACATCATCGTCTCGCCACCGATAGAATGGAGAATCTCAGCGGGTGAATAGACAAACACCGTTCCAACCATGATCAGCAGAAGAACCGTGAAGACAAGCATCACACTCTTTGTGGTATTACCCAGATATCGACCAATCATCTCGGGCAGACCTGCACCATCGTGACGCATGGAGAGCATGCCTGAGAAATAATCATGAACTGCTCCAGCAAAGATACAGCCAAAGACAATCCAAAGATAAGCCACAGGACCGAACTTCGCACCCATGATAGCACCGAAGATGGGTCCCGTTCCTGCAATGTTCAGGAACTGGATCATGAAAATCTTCCAACTGGGAAGAACAATATAGTCGAGTCCATCAGCCTTTGCCAAGGCAGGAGTCGGACGGTCATCTGGTCCAAAGACACGCTCTACAAAGCGTCCGTAAAGCAGATAACCCAAAACAAGAGCTACTAAGCTCACCAAGAATGAAATCATATTCTAAATGTTTTTGAATGAATTTTGATGCAAAAGTAGTGTTTTTATTTGAGAAATGAAAAAAATATGCTAACTTTGCAGCAAATTTTTCTAAAATAGCAACATTTTGAAAACAATTATAAGGATTTTCCTCTTATTAGGACTGGCTTTGAACCTCTCAGCCCAGTCACCGAAACACGAAGTAAGAGCCGTATGGCTCACGACCATCCAGAATCTCGACTGGCCACGTTCGCGCTCCGTCTATCAGCAGAAGCAGGAACTGGTCAGCATCCTCGACCAACTGCAGAAGGCCAATATCAATACCGTGCTGCTGCAGACTCGAGTGAGGGCATCGACCATCTATCCCTCGGCCATCGAGCCTTGGGACGTTTGTATGACAGGCATCGGAGGGCAGTCGCCAGGCTACGACCCGCTGCAGTTCTGCATCGACGAGTGCCACAAGCGCGGTATGCAATGTCACGCATGGATGGTAACCATCCCCGTGGGCAAATGGAATACCGACGGCTGTAAGAAGATCCGTCAGAAACTGCCAAAGCTCATCAAGAAGGTCGGTGAGGAAGGCTATATGGACCCTGAGAATCCCCAGACGGGCGACTATATTGCCCGAATGTGTGAAGAGGTGACCCACCGTTATGACATCGATGGCATCCACCTCGACTATATCCGCTATCCTGAGACCTGGAAGCTGAAGGTGAGCCGTAGTGAGGGCAGAAGGAATATCACGGCCATCGTTCGTAAGATCCACCAAGCGGTGAAGAGTGTGAAGCCCTGGGTGATGATCTCTTGCTCACCCATCGGCAAGTTCGATGACCTGAGTCGCTACCGCAGTGGTGGATGGAACGCCTATACAGCCGTTTGTCAGGATGCCCAAGGATGGCTGCGCGACGGACTGATGGACGCCCTCTTTCCGATGATGTACTTCCAGGGCAACAACTTCTACCCCTTCGCAGTGGACTGGAAGCAGCACAGCTATGGACGCATCATCGCCCCAGGACTGGCTGCCTACATGCTCCATCCGCGAGAGAAGAACTGGAGTCTCGATGTCGTAACCCGTGAGATGAATGTACTTCGCGAATTGGGTCTTGGTGTAACTTTCTTCCGCAGTAAGTTCTTCACAGACAATACAAAAGGACTATACACCTTCACGCAAGACTTTAACCAGTATCCAGCCCTCATCCCCCCGATGACCTGGGTATCAAGACGACAGCCTGCTGCCGTCGGGAGACTGAATATCAGCCGAAGCATGAACAGCGATCTGCTCACTTGGACAGGGAGCAGGAGCAGTACGACAGGCGACTATCTTTTATATAATGTCTATGCCTCGGACACCTATCCTGTGGACACTCGTGATTCACGAAACCTGATAGCCACCCGTCTGCAGGGTCAGGCACTCTCCGTGCCCCACAAGGGAAAAACGCTGCACTATGCCGTAACCACAACCGACCGCTATGGTAATGAGAGCAACCCCACAATGACGAGAAATACGTTATCCGGAAGTCGCAAACCGATCGATTTCAGGCAGCTGATGATGGGTAATAAGCTAAAAAAGTACAAATAGACAAATTTTTGAGCGGAAAAAACAAACATATTTCGCCTAAAATGACTACTTTTGCAAAATCAATCTAACAATTTAAGACAAACTATATGGAAAGAACTTGGAGATGGTTTGGCAAGAAAGACAAGATCACACTTGCCATGTTGAGGCAGATCGGAGTAGAGGGTATCGTAACAGCCCTTCATGATGTGCCCTTAGGTGAAGTATGGACACGTGAGAAGATTCACGACCTGAAGACGTATATCGAGAGCTATGGTATGCGTTGGAGCGTGGTAGAGAGTCTGCCTGTAGTTGAGACAATTAAATATGGCGGTCCTGACAGAGACCATCAGATTGAGGTCTATAAGGAGAGTCTGCGCAACCTCTCTGCCGAGGGCATACACTGCATCTGCTATAACTTCATGCCAGTATTGGACTGGGCGCGTACAGACCTGTTCCATACTAATCCAAACGGTTCTACGAATCTGTATTTCAACTATGCCGAATTCGCATATTTCGACATCTATATCCTTAAGCGCGAGGGCGCACGTGAGGAATGGGAAAAGTTCCAATTCCCAGAGGGCTGGGGCGAAGGCCGCAGCGTTATCGAAGAGTGCGACGAGCTGGCAAAGACGATGACTCCTGAAAAGGATCACAAGCTGGTGGAGAACATCGTTATCAAGACTCAGGGATTCGTATCAGGTAACTTCAGCGAGAACGACGAGGCTCCTGTTCAGAAGTTCCGTGAGTTCCTCGATCTCTATAAGGGTATCGACAAGGCTCAGCTGAGAGCCAACATGAAGTATTTCCTCGAGGCTATCATGCCTACATGTGAGGAATACGGTATGAACATGTGTGTACATCCTGATGATCCACCAATTGAGGTATTGGGCTTACCACGTATCGTACGTACTGAAGAGGATATCCAGTGGTTCCTCGATGCAGTGCCCAACAAGCATAATGGTCTGACATTCTGCGCAGGAAGTCTCTCTGCAGGTGCTTATAATAATGTTGTGGAGATGGCGAAGAAGTTTGCATCACGCACTCACTTCGTTCACTTGCGCTCTTGCCATATCTTCCCCAATGGTGACTTCACAGAGGCATCACACCTGGGAGGACGTGCAGACATCGTTGAACTCTGCCGTATCTTCGAGAAGGAGAATCCCAATCTCCCAATGCGCGTAGATCATGGTATGACCTTCACAGACCAGCCTGGAGGTATCATGGATGAGTCAAGTCATGGACATAATGCTGGCTACACTCTCCTCGGACGTATGTTCGCTCTCGGACAGGTACAGGGTATCCTCGCTACTGTCGATCGTGAGTTAGGAATAGAATACAAACAACCCGGATTCTTTGATTAATATGAAACTGAATGATATTTTAAGCGGCAGTTTCAATGCCGCAGAATGGGAAGCCAAAGGCTATGAGCTTCCGAAGTTTGACATCAAGACCTTGCGCGAGAAGACTGCCAAAGAACCTACATGGGTACATTTCGGTGGAGGAAACATCTTCCGTGCCTTCCCAGCTGCCATCCTCAATGATGCGCTGAACACAGGTAAATATGATCGTGGTGTCATCGTGGCAGAGACATTCGACTTCGAAGTGGTGGATAAGGCATACGCTCCTTATAACAACCTCTCGCTGTGTGTAAACCTCTGTTCTGACGGTAGTATCGAGAAGAAGGTGATTGCATCTGTTACTGAAGCTCTTAAGGCTGATCCCCAGTTCCCTGACTGGAATCGTCTTGTAGAGATCTTCAAGAACCCATCACTGCAGATGATCTCTTTCACCATCACCGAGAAGGGTTATACCTATAATGAGGCAGACCTCGCTCGTGGCATGAGTCCTCTCTTTGCAATGGGTAAGGTTTGTGCGCTGCTATTCGAGCGTTTCAATGCAGGACAACTGCCACTGACTGTTCAGAGTATGGACAACTGCTCGCATAACGGTGACAAGGTAAAGGCTGGTGTCTTCGCCTATGCTGAGCGCTGGGTGAAGGACGGTCTCGTGCCAGAGGCTTTCCTCGCTTACCTGAAGGATGAGAAGAAGATTACCTTCCCTTGGTCTATGATCGACAAGATCACTCCTCGTCCACATGAGAAGGTGAAGGAGCTGCTCGCTGTTGATGGTTTCGAGGATAACGATTATATCGAGACAGAGAAACATACCTTCACTGCTCCTTTCGTGAATGCTGAGGAGGTACAGTATCTCGTTATCGAGGACAACTATACCAATGGTCGTCCCCCACTCGATCTCGGAGGTGCTCTCTATACTACCCGTGAGACTGTAGATAAGGTTGAGACCATGAAGGTTACCACCTGTCTGAACCCTCTGCATACGGCAATGTCTATCTATGGCTGCATGCTGGGATATACACTGATCTCTGCAGAGATGGCTGATAACGACCTGCGTGCATTCATCCAAAAGATAGGTTACATGGAAGCGATGCCCGTAGTCGTAGATCCAGGTGTGCTGAATCCATACGAGTTTATTGGTGCCGTCATCAATCGTCGTCTGCCCAATCCTTTCATGCCCGATGCTCCTCAGCGTATCGCGATGGACACCTCTCAGAAACTGCCTATCCGTTTCGGTGAGACAATAAAGAAGTATCTCGCTCGTGGTCTCGACAAGACGAACCTCGTGCTGATTCCTCTCACTCTCGCTGGATATGCCCGTTATCTGAAGGGCATCAAGGATGATGGTACTTCATTCGAGCCTTCTCCAGACCCAATGCTCGCAGAACTGCAGGCTATCGTAGCTCCTCTCGAGATTGGAAAGGCTGATCAGGACTGGAGCCCGCTGAAGAAGCTTTATTCTCGTGCTGATGTCTTTGGACTCGACCTCTATGAGGCTGGTCTCGGAGAACAGATAGAGGGCTATGTGAAAGAACTCTATGCTGGCACAGGAGCAGTCCGAAAGACACTCCATAAGTACGTATCAGCAAGATAATATCTCTCCCCTGCCCTTGGCGGAGGGTCTCATTTATAACTTCCACGAAAATCTTTCGCAAAGGTTTTCGTGGATTTTTAACGTTATATGACACTTTAGATTTGGAAGATTCAATTTTTTCCCTTATCTTTGCACTCGCAAAATATGAACGATAAAAACATTATTTAAAGATGAAACCACTAAACAAACAGTTCGCTCCTAAGAGCGTTATGCCTGAAAAGGTTATTCAGTTCGGTGAAGGTAACTTCCTCCGCGCATTCGTAGATTGGATTATTTGGAACATGGACCAGAAGACAGACTTCAATGGTTCTGTAGTCGTTGTACAGCCTATCGAAAAGGGTATGGTTGACTGGCTCAATGCCCAGGATTGTCTCTATCACGTAAACCTTCAGGGTCGTGAGAACGGTAAGCCTGTAAATACTCTCGAGCGTATCGATGTTATCAGCCGTGCACTGAACCCCTATACACAGAACGCAGCCTTCATGGCTCTTGCTGATCAGCCTGAGATTCGTTTCGTAATCTCTAACACCACAGAGGCTGGTATCGCTTTCGATCCTGCTTGTAAGCTCGAGGATGCTCCTGCAAGCTCTTATCCAGGCAAACTGGTTCAGCTGCTGTATCGTCGTTATCAGACATTCAACGGTGATCCTACAAAGGGTCTTATCATCTTCCCATGTGAGCTGATTTTCCTCAATGGTCACGTGTTGAAGGATTGTATCTATAAGTATATCGAGCTGTGGAACCTTGGTGCCGACTTCAAGAAGTGGTTCGAGGAGGCTTGTGGTGTTTACGCTACTCTCGTAGACCGCATCGTTCCGGGCTTCCCACGCAAGGAGATTGCTGAGATTCAGGAGAAGATCTCTTACCGCGACAACCTCGTTGTACAGGCAGAAACATTCCACCTCTGGGTTATCGAGGCTCCAAAGGAGGTAGCTAACGAGTTCCCAGCAGACAAGGCAGGACTGCACGTACTGTTCGTTCCATCAGAGGAGCCATACCACAAGCGTAAGGTTACACTGCTGAATGGTCCTCACACCGTTCTCTCTCCTGTAGCATTCCTCAGTGGCGTGAATATCGTTCGTGATGCCTGCAACCATGAGGTCATCTCAAAGTATATCCACAAGGTACAGTTTGATGAGCTGATGCAGACCCTCGACCTCCCAATGGACGAGTTGGAGAAGTTTGCTGGCGATGTACTGGAGCGTTTCGACAACCCATACGTTGACCATCAGGTTACTTCTATCATGCTTAACTCATTCCCGAAGTTCCAGGCTCGTGACCTCCCAGGAGTGAAGACTTATCTCGAGCGTAAGGGTGAGCTGCCAAAGGGTCTCGTATTCGGACTGGCTGCTATCATCACTTACTACAAGGGTGGCAAGCGTGAGGACGGTGTAGAGATCGTACCTAACGATGACCAGAAGATCATGGATCTGCTGAAGGAGCTCTGGGCTACTGGTGACACTCAGAAGGTTGCTGATGGTGTACTCGGTGCTGAGTTCATCTGGCAGGAGAACCTGAACAAGATCCCAGGTCTGAATGCGATGATCAAGCAGGATCTCGACCTCATCCAGAGCGTAGGTATGCTCGAGGCCGTAAAGTCAATTTTGTAAGAATTGAGCGATTGCATTGAAATCAAGGGGGCGCGAGTCAACAACCTGAAGAGTGTTGATGTCAAGATACCCCGAAACCAGTTCGTAGTAATTGCCGGAGTCAGTGGCTCCGGCAAATCTTCTTTGGCCTTCGACACGTTGTATGCCGAGGGCCAACGCCGTTATGTGGAGTCGCTCTCGAGCTATGCCCGACAGTTCCTTGGGCGTATGAATAAACCCGAGTGCGACTTCATACGCGGCATCCCACCAGCTATCGCCATCGAACAGAAGGTGATATCGCGCAATCCGCGTAGTACGGTGGGCACCTCAACGGAGATATACGAGTATCTCCGATTGCTTTACGCACGCATAGGGCGCACGTATAGCCCCATCAGTGGTGCGGAGGTGAAGAAGCACTCCACCGAGGACGTGGTCCAGAAGGTACTCGAATACTCGAAGGGTACACGTTTCCTGGTGATGGCCCCCATCCATCTGCCTGAAGGTCGCACATTGGAGCAACAGCTGAAGGCCTATCAGTTGGAAGGCTATGCCCGCATCTGGCTCTCCCCCAGCCCTTCCCAGGGAGGAGAGATCGTGCGGATCGACGATGTACTCGATGCCCCTCTATCCGAGGAGCCTGGTGAGGTCTATCTGGTCATCGACCGTTTGAGCGTCGACGATTCGAAGGATGCCATCGCTCGTCTGGTAGATTCTGCTGAGACAGCTTTCTTCGAGGGACATGGCGAACTCCGTCTGATGTTCCCGCCATCGAATATCTGCTACGACTTCTCCACCCGCTTTGAGGCTGATGGCATCGTGTTCGAAGAACCCAGCGACCAGCTATTCTCGTTTAACTCCCCCGCAGGCGCCTGTCCTGAGTGCCAGGGGTTCGGACGTATCATCGGTATCGATGAGAAGCTTGTCATCCCTAATACGACGCTCTCCGTCTATGACGGCTGTGTGGTCTGCTGGCATGGTGATAAGATGAAGGAGTGGCTCGAGTGGTTCTGTCGTCATGCCGCCAAGGATGATTTCCCCATCTTTGAACCCTACATGAACCTGACCCAGAAGCAGAAGGACTGGCTGTGGCACGGCCTGCCCTCTGATAAAGGGACGAAGGAGAAACCCTGCATCGACTCGTTCTTCGAAATGGTGAAGGAGAATCAATACAAGATTCAGTATCGTGTGATGATGGCCCGCTACAGGGGCAAGACGACCTGTCCGAAGTGTCATGGGACACGTCTGAAACCTGAAGCCGAATATGTAAAAATCGGTGGCCGCAGCATCACAGATCTCGTACAGATGCCTGTAGTCCGACTGAAGGAATGGTTCTCACGTTTGGAACTTGAGCCCCATGAGGCAGAAGTGGGAAAACGTCTTCTGACGGAGATTAATAATCGTCTGCAATTCCTTCTGGATGTGGGACTTGGCTATCTGACATTAAACCGTCTCTCGAACACCCTATCTGGTGGTGAGAGTCAGCGTATCAACCTCTGTACAAGTCTCGGAAGCTCCCTCGTGGGCTCCCTCTACATCCTCGATGAACCCAGCATCGGACTCCACTCTCGAGATACTGATCGCCTCATTCATGTACTGAAGGAACTACAGGCATTGGGCAATACGGTGGTAGTCGTTGAGCACGACGAGGAGATCATGCGTGCTGCCGACCATCTGATAGATATCGGCCCAGATGCAGGTCGTCTGGGAGGCGAGATTGTCTTCGATGGTGATGCGAGCGAGATTACCAAATCATCGCTGAAGAAACACCCCAACAGCTATACCGTCAAGTACCTGCTCCACAACGAGGAGATCCCTGTGCCTCAAAGCCGCAGGCCTTGGAACAGACATATCGACATCAAGGGTGCCCGTATGAACAACCTGCGAGGCATCGATGTCCAGATTCCGCTGAACGTGATGACGGTGGTCACTGGTGTTTCTGGCTCAGGTAAGTCGAGTCTCATCAAGGGCATCCTCTACCCTTCCCTCAAGCGTCATCTCGGTGAGGTGTGCGATGCACCAGGCGAATACCTGGGGCTGCAGGGCGACATCGATGCCGTGAAGCATGTGGAGTTCGTCGACCAGAATCCCATCGGCAAGAGCACGCGCTCCAATCCCGCCACCTACGTGAAGGCCTACGATGCCATCCGAGACCTCTATGCCGAGCAGCCATTATCCCAGCAGATGGGTTTCACGTCGCAGTACTTCTCCTTTAATGCCGACGGAGGCCGCTGCGAGGAGTGCAAGGGTGCTGGCACCATCACCGTCGAGATGCAGTTCATGGCCGATCTCGTGCTCGAATGCGAAGCCTGTCACGGACACCGTTTCAAGCACGATATCCTCGAGGTGAGATACCATCAGAAGAACATCGACGACGTCCTCAATATGACCATCTCTGAGGCCATCACCTTCTTCGAGGGCTGCGACACCATCGTCAAGCGCCTCAAGACGCTCGAGGACGTGGGACTGGGCTATATCAAACTAGGGCAGAACAGCTCATCGCTCTCTGGTGGTGAGAACCAGCGCGTGAAGCTCGCCTACTTCATCGGCCGCGAGCAACAAGAGCCCACCCTCTTCATCTTCGACGAGCCGACTACTGGTCTCCACTTCCATGATATCCAGAAGCTGCTCCACGCTTTCGATGCCCTGATATCCCGAGGACACACCATCCTCGTGATAGAGCACAACATGGAGATCATCAAGTGTGCCGACCACGTGATCGACCTCGGACCTGATGGAGGCGACAAGGGCGGCAACCTCGTGATTGCAGGCACACCTGAAGAGGTGGCACGATGCGGGGACAGTCTCACGGGACAATATCTCAAGGACAAACTGACATAAGACATACGACATTGAAATACGATCAACTATTCAGCCAACGAACCATCCTCTCAGCCATACTCCTCTTCAGTGTGGCGATTGGTGTCTTAGCTGCCAAGAAGGACACGCTCATCCTTGGTCGTATCTATGAGTATCAGCAAGCCCACAATGCCGCCATCAAGGGCATCCAGGACAATGTCTATGCCAAGTTCCGCTTCAATGTCGAGAGACGCAACGCCACCCTATGGCTCATCCCCACGATGGACGTGCTCTGCAAGGATCCACGGGAGTATATCCGCGAGTCGTACAACAAGGTGACCTTCAACTCTGCCCACGACTTCGACATCAACAGCCAGGTGCTCTCAGGCACCATCAAGAGAAACCGCAAGGCGCTGCCCACGCTGATCGACTTCGCGACACCTAACATCTACAGCGTCGCCCTCTATGAGGGGCACATGCTCTCGCCCTTCAACAAGGTGAACCGCCGCTATTACTATTTCACGCAGAAACAGCAGAACGACAGCATCACGCGCCTCGATTTCCGTCCGAAACACTACAACACGCAGCTGCTCAACGGCTATGCCATCGTGGAGACAGGTACGGGGCGCATCATCCGCACACTGCTCAACGGCGAGTACGACATGCTCTCCTTCCGAACGGAGATTACGCAGGGCGATGAGGGCGCACGCTCCATCATGCCCTCCAAATGCACCACAGCAGCCTCCTTCCGATTCATGGGAAACCGCATCTCAGCCCTGTTCGATGCCGCCTATAACTGTCCGCTCACACTGCCCGACAGCATTTCACATACCACCAGTCGCGAGATGATGGACTCTATCCGTCCCATCCCCCTCTCAGAGACTGACAAACGCATCTATCAAGAGTACGACAAGACCCACCAGCCCGACAGCGTGCAGTCCGACACCGTGCCTCAGAAGAAGACATTCAGGCAGTTCCTGTGGCAAACGGGCGACAACCTCGTCACACCTATTGCTGCTGAGGCAGGCCGATTCGACTTCTACCTGACGCCCATCATCAACCCCCTCTACCTCAGATACAGCGGCAGCAAGGGCATCTCCTACAAGATGCGCCTCTACACTACCGTCAGCTTCAACCAATACCGCTACCTCACCTTCGAGCCCACCCTGGGTTATAACTTCAAACTGAATCAGTTCTTCTTCGACTTGCCCCTCCGTATGACCTACAACCCGAAGCGTAACGGCTATGCAGAGATCATCTACGGTAACGACAACCATATCAGCAACTCCACAGTGGCCGATCTCATCAACCACGAACACGGCGACACGCTCGACTTCGACAATACGGACATCGACATGTTCAAGGACAACTACCTCCGCGTGTTCAACAACATCATGCTCTTCGACTGGTTCGACATCGAGACGGGTCTTGTCATACACAAGCGTACCGCCGTCAACCGCGAGATCATGCGACAGTACGGAATGCCCGAGGTCTACAGGAGCTTCGCCCCGATGATCGGTCTGAAGTTCCTCCCCTGGCTCGACAAAGGCCCCCTCATCTCACTCGACTGGGAGCGGGGTATCAAGGGTGTCAACGGCTCCAACATCAGCTACGAGCGTTGGGAGCTCGATGCCTCGTGGAAGCATCGCATCCCGGGACTGCGCGTCCTTAACCTCAGGGCGGGAGGCGGATTCTATACCGAAAGGTCCGACAACTACTTCCTCGACTACGCCAACTTCCGCGACAACAACCTGCCTGAGGGCTGGGACGACGACTGGAGCGGCGATTTCCAGTTGCTCGACAGCCGACTCTATAACGAGTCCGACTACTATATCCGTGCCAACGTCTCTTACGAGACACCCATGTTGTTCGCCACCTGGACGCCCTATCTCGGCAAATACATCGAGAAAGAGCGTCTCTATGTCAGTGCCGTCAACGTGCAGCACACACGCCCCTATTTCGAGCTCGGCTACGGTTTCACCAACCGCTACATCTCAGTCGGAATCTTCGCCAGCTTCCATAACATCAGCTTCCAAAGCTTCGGCATAGCATGTGATTTTGAACTCTTTAAACGATGGTAAAACCCCTGACAGTCTACAAAGCCAGCGCAGGCAGCGGCAAGACCTTCACACTCGCAACCGAGTATATTCGCCTGCTCGTGGAAAACCCACTCAGCTATCGCAGCATCCTCGCCGTCACCTTCACCAACAAGGCCACCGAGGAGATGAAGATGCGTATCCTCAGTCAACTCTATGGCATCTGGAAACAGCTGCCCGACTCCGACGACTACCTCGAGGCCATCCGCAGGAAGACGGGCTTCGAGCCACGCCTCATCAGTGAGCGCGCAGGCATCGCACTGGCTAACCTCCTCCACAACTACAACTATTTCCGCGTCGAGACCATCGACACCTTCTTCCAGAGTGTGCTGCGCAACATGGCCCGTGAGCTCGACCTCACCACCAACCTCCGCATCGGACTCAACGACTACCAGGTCGAGGAACTGGCTGTCGACCAGCTCATCGCCGACCTCAGCACCACCGACATCATGCTCCAGTGGATCCTGAAGTACATCATGGAGAACATCTCCGAGGACAAGGCCTGGAACATCATCTACCAGATCAAGAACTTTGGCCACACCATCTTCCGCGATGACTACAAGGCCGTCAGCCGAGACCTCGAACAGAAGATGCAGGAAGAAGGCTTCTTCGACGACTACACCCGCCGTCTGCGCGAACTCCGTCAGATGGCTCTCGAACATATGAAGGAGATTGCAGAGAGCTTCTTCGACACCCTCGACGGCGAGGGGCTCACCATCGACGACCTCGCCAACAAGAACAGAGGCATCGCAGGCTTCTTCCTCAAGCTGCAGAAAGGCGTCTTCGACCCTGGCATCGAGAATGCCACCGTAGCCAACTGTCTGGAAAATCCTGAGAAATGGTGCGCCAAGACCCATCCCCGTCGCGAACTCATCGTCTCACTCACAGAAACCACGCTGAGCGACATCCTCCGCTATGCCGTCGAGGAGCGTCCACGTCAGTGGAAACTCTATAAGAGTGCCGACCTCACCCTGCGCCACCTCAACCAGCTACGCCTGCTCAGCAGCATCGAACAGAAGGTGCACGAGCTCAATGCCAACGCCAACCGCTTCCTGCTGAGCGACACCCAGCAGCTGCTCCACTCCCTCATCGGCGAGAGCGACTCACCCTTCATCTTCGAGAAGATCGGCACCCAGCTCGAGCACATCATGATCGACGAGTTCCAGGACACCTCCACCGTCCAGTGGCAGAACTTCCGCGTGCTTCTCGCCGAGGCCATGAGTCACGAGAACACATCCAACCTTATCGTGGGCGACGTGAAGCAAAGCATCTACCGCTGGCGCTCAGGCGACTGGCGGCTGCTCAACGATATCGAGCACCAATTCCGACAAGGACAGATCGAGACGCTGCCCCTGAAGACCAACTACCGCTCCGACCGTCGCATCATCACCTTCAACAACGTGTTCTTCCGCCATGCCGCCCAGCTCGAATACGCGGCTCAGAAGGAACTCAACAGCATGGAGGCCGAACAGCTCCAGCGCGCCTATGCCGACGTCGAGCAGCTCATTCCCGATCATCGTGAGGACAGCGGCTATGTAGACATCCGCCTGTTGCCTGCCGACGATTATCAGGCACAGACCTACCAGCTTCTCGCCCAGACCATCGGCGACCTCATCGCCCAGGGAATCCCCCAACAGAAGATCGCCATCCTCGTGCGTACCAACGGCGTCATCCCCCAGATTGCCAACTACTTCATGCAGCAGATGCCTGAGGTGACCATCGTCTCCGACGAAGCCTTCCGCCTCGATGCCTCCGATGCCGTCTGCCTCCTCGTAGGCGCCCTGAGGCTCCTCATCCATCCCGACGACATGCTCACGAAGGCAGCCCTCGTCAAGAGCTACCAGTGCGACGTATTGGGTAAGCACGACGACAACAACGAACTGCTGATGTCACCTGTCGAGCTCGACAGCCAGCTGCCCGAAGACTATACCGCCCACTTCAGCGAACTGCTCACTCTCCCACTCTACGACCTCGTGGAGCGCCTCTATGCCATCTTCGAGCTGGAGCGCCTACAGGACCAGAGTGCCTACGTCAGCGCCTTCTACGACCGTCTGTCCGACTACGTCAGCGAGAACGCTACGGATATCAGCGCCTTCCTCGTCGAGTGGGACGAGACCCTCTGCGCCAAGACCATCCAGAGCGACGAGACTGAGGGTGTGCGCATTTTCAGCATCCATAAGTCGAAGGGACTCGAGTACGACCACGTCGTCTGCCCCTTCTGCGACTGGCAGCTCGAGAAGCAGATCGGCAACATCCTCTGGTGCACCCCCACAGAGCAACCCTTCAGCGACCTGCCCATCGCCCCCATCGACTACAGTCAGAAACAGATGACGGGCACCATCTACGAAGCCGACTACCTGCACGAACACCTGCAGAACACGGTCGACAACCTCAACCTGCTCTATGTCGCCTTCACCCGTGCCCGCAAGAGCCTCCACGTCATCGGCCGTCGAGGAGCCAAGAACTCGCGCGCTGCCCTCATCGAGCAGTGCCTCCCCCTCATCGTCGACAAACTCGAAGGCGCTACCCTCGAAGGCCAGGAATCCGAGGACACCATCCTCACTTTCACCTACGGCACCCTTCCACATTCCACATTCCACATTCCACATTCCACAACCACCAACCCCTTCCTCCAGCCCTCCGAACCCCTGTCCGTGTCTGTGCGAACCTTCAGCAACAAAGTCGATTTCCGCCAGAGCAACCGCAGCCAACAGTTCGTTGAAGGCGACGACGAGGATAGCCGTCAGCGCCACCAGTACATCCAGACAGGTAGCATCCTCCACGAGATATTCTCCACCATCCGCACCGTCGATGATATCCCCGATGCCCTCCAGCGACTCCAGTTCGAGGGCGTGCTCTACGACGAACAGATCTCAGCTGAGCGCATTACCAGTATGCTCAAGAAACGACTTGAACATCCACGTGTACGAGATTGGTTCTCAAAACGTTGGACACTCTTCAACGAATGCACCATTCTCTCCGTTGAGGATGGTCAGGTGAAGGAGCGTCGCCCTGACCGCGTGATGACTGATGGTCAGGAATGGATTGTGGTCGACTTCAAGTTTGGTTCCCCCAAGCCCGAGTATCACGACCAGGTGCGCGAGTACATGCAGCTCCTCGCCTCGATGGGTCACCACCACATCACCGGCTACCTTTGGTACGTCTATTCCAACCGCATCGAAGAGATCAAACAATAAACTTTAAACTATAAACTTTAAACTCAAAGATGAAAAGTTTCCTCGAATACGTCGCAGAAGATCTGCTCTCACGATATGGAACCAACCTCTCCCGGGTAGCCGTTGTCTTCCCCAATAAGCGCGCCTCGCTCTTCCTCAACGACCACCTCGCGCGCCTCGCTGGACGCCCCATCTGGAGCCCAGCCTATATCACCATCAGCGACCTCTTCCGCAGCCACTCACAGCTGAAGGTCGCCGACCCCATACTCCTCGTCTGCGAACTCTATAAGAGCTTCACCCACTGCACAGGCATCGACGAGACCCTCGACCACTTCTACGGCTGGGGACAGCTGCTGCTCTCCGACTTCGACGACCTCGACAAGAACATGGGGCCAGCCGATAAGATCTTCGCCAACCTCCGCGACATCCACGAACTCGACGATGTGTCCTACCTCACCGACGAGCAGCGCGAGATGATACGACGCTTCTTCAGCAACTTCACCGACGACCATAACAGCGAACTCAAGGAGCGATTCCTGCGCCTGTGGAGCCACATCGGCGACATCTACCGCCACTACAACGACCAGCTCGCCAGCCGACAGCTCGCCTACGAGGGAGCCCTCTACCGCCAGGTGGTCAGCGACCCCGACATACAGTTCGAATACGACACCTACGCCTTCATCGGCTTCAACCACCTCCATCAGGTAGAACAGGCACTCTTCCGTCGCCTCGACGAGGCAGGCAGGGCCATCTTCTATCAGGATACCGACGAAGAGCCGCCACGCGACCTCACCTTTATATCAGCCCCTACGGAGAACATACAGGCCCGCTACATCAGCGACTGGCTCACCCCTGAGCGCATCGCCGACGGGCGCCGAACGGCCATCGTGCTCTGTGACGAAGGGCTCCTACAGGCCGCTGTCCACTGCCTCCCCGATACCGTCGAGAAGGTCAATGTCACAACAGGCTACCCCCTGCTCCAGACCTCCATCGCCTCGCTCGTCAGCCAGCTCATCAACCTGCAGGTCAACGGCTGGTCGCCCAAGACCAACAGCTTCCGCCGCCACTGGCTCGACACCGTGCGCCGCCATCCCTATGCCCCCTTCCTGCCCGACGACTACGCCGACCACCGCTATACCGATAACGGTCCCCTCCTCCGCTGGCTCCTAGTCATCATCCGCACCATCGCTTCTGCAGACGAGCGCGCCAGTGGCGCGCTCGATGCAGAAAGCTGCTTCCGTATGTACACCCTACTCAACCGTGTCAGCGACCTCGTCGACAGCGGTGTCCTCACCGTCGACACGATCACCCTCCAGCGCCTCGTCGCCCAGCTCGTACAGTCCACCACCATCCCCTTCCACGGTGAGCCCGCCGAGGGCATCCAGGTGATGGGAGTGCTCGAGACACGTAACCTCGACTTCGACCACGTGCTGCTGCTCTCCTGTAACGAAGGCAATATGCCGCGAGGCGTCAACGACACCTCGTTCATCCCCTATGCCATCCGCAAGGCTTACGGACTCACCACCGTCGACCAGAAGGTAGCCATCTACCAGCACTACTTTCACCGACTGCTCCAGCGCGCCAAGGATGTCACCATCGTCTACAACAACTCCACCAACGACGGACAGACAGGCGAGATGTCACGCTTCATGCTCCAGCTCATGGTCGACCGTTCCTCCGTAAACTGTAAACAGTCACCTGTAAACTGTAAACTGTCACCTGTAAACTGTAAACTGTCACCCGTAAACTTCAAAACCCTGAAATCCGGCCAGAAGACCCTGCTGCGCACACCCAACGCCATCACCAAGACCCCAGAGGTCATGCAGCACCTCCGCGAGCGCCTCTCAGGCGGCATCAGCCCCACCGCCATCAGCAACTACCTCCGCTGCCAGTTGCGCTTCTTCTACCGCTACGTCTGCAACCTTGAAGATGCAGTCGACAACGATGAAGAGCTCATCGACAACCGCCTCTTCGGCAACATCTTCCACAAGGCCGCCCAAAACCTCTACCAGCGTTTTGGACGTCAGGAGATAACCGCCTTCGACCTCGACAAGCTGCTCAAGGACGTGGTCGACATCGAGCGGGCCGTCGACGATGCCATCAAGACCGAGTTCTTCCATTTCGACGACCCCACGCGCCCCATGCCGCCCCTCGACGGTCTGCAGCTCATCAACCGTGAGGTCATCATCAAGTACGTGCGCCAGCTCGTCGAGATCGACCGTCGCCTGACACCCTTCACCATCCTCGGCCTCGAGCAATACGTCAGCATGGATCTGTCTAAACTAAGAATCGGCGGTATCATCGACCGTCTCGACAGCATCACCGACTCCCAGACAGGCGACCAGCACATCCGCGTCGTCGACTACAAGACCGGCTCCCGCCGTCTGAAAACCCTCCCCGATGTCGCCGCCATCTTCGATCCTGCCAACATCCCCGACCACAGCGACTACTATCTCCAGGCCTTCCTCTACAGCATCATCGTTAAAGATAAATCTTTAAAATCTAAAGAAGTCTCTCCCGCCCTGCTCTTCATCCAGCATGCCGGCACCGACGGCTACGACCCCACCCTCTGCCTCGGACGCGAACCCGTGCGCGACATCGCCACCGTCGCCGACGAATACATGCAGCTGCTCAACCAAACAATAAGCGAGATCTTCAACGAAGACCTCGCCCTGTCGCCCACCGACGACCTCGATCGCTGTCACGCCTGCCCCTTCGCCCCCATCTGCGGCCGCCGCTAAACTTTCAGGAACTCTATACGTCTCCTGTTGTCCTTAGGTCTCACTGCGAAATGGAGCCAACAGACTGAGCCATGCTGCTCTAATAGCAATTCATCATAATCCTGTTTCGTTCCATCAGCGATATCTAACAATATCGATGCATAGCGGATCATCTGCTCTTTACCCGCGCAGCGGATATCCACTGCGCACCCCGTCAGATGATTGGAAGTATTCGAGCCTCCAGCCAACTTATTCACAGTAGGTGAACGATAACCGCTGTTGATAATAATCGGCTCGTCCTCCTCTGCCTCATGAGTATTCTCATTCCTCATTCTTGCGTCCCGATGGTAGCAAGCGTCCTTCGGCCGAGCGCCACCTTCCACATTCCACACATATAATGTGTTATAGCTGTAACGAAGATCTTCTAACCAATTCTCGCAGATACGCTTCAAATTCTCAATCACCACATGACTCGGAATGTTCCCATCCGCAGTCTGATGCTTGGTCTTTGTCAACTCCCCTAAATTGAAATGCTCAGAGAGTTTCATCTTACTATTTACAATTACTTCATTCATAAAAAAACATTTTGAACATTTGAATATTTGAACATTTAGATAACCATCCTATTCACCTTCTTATAACAACCCTTGTTTTTCCCTTCTGATATTTTTTCTATCAGGTGTCCCTCCAAGAGTCTTCTTAATTTGGTGTTAACAGAGTTCTCATTGTCATAGCCAAAGCATTTCAACACATCCTCCCTTGTGAATGTATCAGGCAGTTTGTAATACCCATCCAATGAACGTTGCTGGTGTCGCTTTCCAACAATCTGCACGTCATTATTCATGTCGTCGAAATACTTCTCAGCCATCACCCCGAAGAAATGCTGCTGGGTGGCATACTGAATTCGGGCTATCAACTCGCAGAGCTTCCAGTCTGTTTCGTCCACCTCATACTCGCCTATCCAGTGGTTATTCTCCTGATGAAGACTATCCCAATGGCGCATATCAATGAAGGGAGCCGCATAATTAAGGGCGTGATAAGGCACGCGCTTTAGCATGAGTTCATTCGCCTCACTGTCATCTTCAGCGCAGTCCTCCATGCGGTTCTTGACCCAACCATGCATTTTTACGACCAGAGGCCATAATGGCAGTTCACCATAGCGGCTATCCAATCTATAAGCCCATGTCTTCATACGATCCAGACGCGCCCAGTCAATCTTGTTCACATCCTCCAGTTCTATCATCTCATAATTCGTCTTGGGCATGGGAATCACCGCCAGACGTGTTGAGAGTCCTGACCCGAAGTTCCGTTCATTCACCTTTCTTTTAAGGGCGATGGGCGTACCTGTGTAGATGTAGTTCCATGTGACGTTGAATTCATCGACAGGTGAATCAGAGTTCTGATACATCTGACCATCTTCCTCATTATGAAAGGCTTTCAGCTCCATACTTTGTTTATTGATCCATGAACCACCCTGCTGCAACATCGTAGCATTGTCGAGCTCAGTATCAAAAGTCAGCATGTGGAGTTGGATCTCCTTACCATCAATCGTCTCTTTCGCATTCAGCATATCCTGAATCAACTGACCATTCGAAGTACGGGCTGGATGAATACGGATGATGCCTTGCGGCTTATCTTTACCCTCCTTATTCGCCGCCTTCTTCTTCAGGTCCTGCTTATAACGATTCAAAGCAGCCTTTCCTGCCTTATCTGCAGCAGCTATTGGTGCTGACAAAATCTTGTAGATATCATCAGCCATGGACTTGTTTGAAGCAGGATGGCCAATAATATACAGCGAGCAATTCAGTCTGCGCTCCTGCTGCGGACGATGATAGAATCTGTACCAAGTCCTCGTCATCAAAGTCATGGCTGTACCACCACCCACGAACAAAGCAGCAGGATACTGACTCTTCTTCAGACCTTCACAGATATCCTTCAGCAGAGGAAAATCCGGGAACAGAGCTTCAATCTCCTCGCCCCATCCTTGCAACATCTGCTGAATCTTATGTTGACCATAAAGTGCATTAGCCCCTTGTTGCTCACTTTCGCCTTTGACAATCTCCTGATACGTCTTTCCTGTAAAAGCCTTGATGGCTTCAAGCATCACCTTTGACGGCTGCGAAGAGGCATACTTCTTCTCCTTCTGCGCCACACATTCGGCTGCGGAAGCGACGGTCTGTTCAACATTCTCATCGCGCTCATCAATGATTTCCTTGACCCACGATTGTGCCTCGACGATCCTTTGTACCAAGGCCTTATCTCCATCGAGCATAAGCAACAAATCGGTTGCGAGTTTAAGACTCTCGTTGTGACGGTTGCTGTCTGCAGCACAGGGCAGCTTAGCAGCATAACGCTGATCAATAATCCCTTGAATATCATAACCTCTCCACTTTAATTTTTGGCACGGATTACACGGATTATCACTGCTTTTATTAACTGCAACAGGATTCTCGGGTTCTTTTTTAAAGCCGTGTAAATCCGTGGAATCCGTGCCCAATTTATTCTCTGCATCCGTGCCTAATTTATTCTCCGCATCCGTGCCTTTATAAACAGAAGGAAACTCATGGTATAATGGTTGAGTCCTCTTCTCACGGTACTCAGGAGTGAATCTCTTGTCGAAATCTTCGTCATAGTAATCAAATAATAGTTCTTCGTTAATGTAAAGGATATCCTCCTCCTTTGGAGAAAAAGAGTTTCTTGTCGCATCGATGCAGCTTTCATCAGGCTGATAGCCCAGTTTCTCAGCAAAGACGATTTGGTTATCTGCCAAGTTACCATCCTTGATATCAGCCGTGAAGACGATTCTTGCACCAAAACCGCTACTGGTTATGTGTACAAGAGCCACGCGCTTCATCAGTTCTTCATTGTCACGTAGCTTGTACCAGATATCCATTGGATTCTCCACATGATCAATGTCGAGCATCACAAGACCGTTCAGGTGACAATCTGCCAATCTTCTATGACGGAAGGGTGCCCCCTTGCTCGTCTCAGTCTCATCAAATTCTCTACAACTGTATATAAAAGCCGTTGAATTGTCCTTGATCTCCTGAGCAAAAGCCAACAACTTTTCAGCGTCAGATTTAGTAGCCCACGCTTTCTTGGCTGATTCCTTTTTCAGATTCCGCTTTTTCAGCAGAAATTTCTGATAGTCAGCATTATTAAGCCAAGTCTGAAGAGCCGCCACGCCCTGAGTCTTCGAAGCATCCACAGCCGCAAGAATAGCCCTGCGGGCATCAATGCGCCAAGCCGTATTAGGCTTCTTTACTTGCTCCCAGAACACTTCCTTTGTGCAAGGAAGTGCCTGAGAGAAATGAGTATTTTCTTGGTATGTAAACATTCAGTCCTTTTTAATGTTTAATGTTCAATGTTTAATATTTAATGTTTCGCTCGGCTTTGCCGCTTGGCTCCGCCAAGAATCTTTAATGTTACAGTGTTTGAATGTCAGTTATGTAGAACACATTCTCGTGGCGGTCGTTGTTATCGCCCCAGACACGCTGCTTCCAGAAACCTTTCACGATATAAGGCTGGTTCTGATAATACTGCGTATCGCGATTCTTCGATGCAGCCTCGCCCGTGAGTTCTCCATAGATGTTATCGCCGCCTCTCTTAAGTACGAAACCACGACTCTTGAAATACTCCGTGGTACCATCCTGTCGCTGATACTGGCGCTCCGAGAGAGTGCTGGTCGCACCACAGATGCCTACACTTTCCACGCCGTCGAACCACGTAAAGTCGATGTCGGAAGGGTCGTCAATCATGTATGTATGCGGATTCATCGACAGACACTCGTTGTAGAGCACTTTCCCGTTGGAACTTTTCCTGCCACACACAAAGAGAATCACGTCGTGTTGTACGGCAAAGTTCCTGATGTTGGGGATGCGGTTGGCCACACGGCGGCAGATGGTGTCGAAGTAGCTGAAACGTGCTCCTTCCTGCATGTTTTGTTCGATGTAGCTGACGATTTCGCGAAAACCCTCCAGCGATTTCGTGGTTTGCGAGAAAAGCTGAATATCGTGCTTGAAATCCAGTTTCTTGGCATCCTCCAGATTCTCTATGACGATAGCAGTTCCTTCGGTTTGTCCTACCAACCCCACCACTTCGGCGTGTCCATTCTTGCCATAGATGACAATCTGTCCACCCTCTTCGTATGCCTTCTTGATGCGCTTCTGAAGGTTCAGCACCACAGGACAAGTCGCATCTATCAGACTGATGTTGTGGTATTTGGCCTTTTCGTAGGTGATGGGAGGCTCGCCGTGGGCACGGAGTAACATCTTCGTGTCATGCAGGGTGTCGAGGTCAGCATGGTCAACGGTGATTAACCCCATTTTTTTCAGTCGTTCCACTTCGCGCCCATTATGCACGATGTCGCCCAAGCAGTAGAGGGACTCGTTCTTTGCTAGTTCCTCTTCAGCTTTCCTGATGGCGGTTGTCACACCGAAGCAGAAGCCCGACCCCTCGTCTATCTCTATCAGCATAGCTCCGTCTATTTCTGTTGTGTATGCTGCGACTGTGTCGCAGCACAATCCCCCTGTTCAGCACAGCCAACCTTCTCCTTAAATCTTTCCAGCAGCCACGCGCTCTGTTCTTCCCTTGTCAATTCCGAGTTGTCCAGCACTAAAGCATCGTCTGCCTGACGAAGCGGTGCCACCTCGCGATGAGAGTCGATGTAGTCGCGTTCTTCCACATTCTTCAGTATCTCGTCAAAATCCAGCGCGTCCTTCTCTTCTTGCGTCTTCGCTTTTTCCATCAGTTCGTCGTACCTCCGTTGGGCACGCACCTTGGCGCTGGCCGTGACAAACACCTTCAGCTCTGCTTGTGGGAACACCGCCGTGCCAATGTCGAGTCCGTCCATCACGAT
>JAFSNR010000182.1 GCA_017443345.1 Prevotella sp. | reverse complement strand
GTTCACAGACATCACTGCCAATGGAGCTGACAAAGGGAAGGGCATACTCGCAATAGCACGTCATGAAGGCTTCGACCCAAGCCGGACAATGGCCTTTGGTGATGGTGGTAATGATACATCCATGATTCTACAGGCGGGCATAGGCGTTGCGATGGGTAACGCCATAGAAGCATTGAAGCAACAAGCCGACTACGTCACAACCTCGGTTGATGACGATGGCATAATGGGTGCCCTCCGTCATTTCGGATTGATATAATGTATAATGATTAAAAAGTACATTAAAGATATGCTTATGATTGACCAAATACTTGATTTTAACAAGACTTTCGTGGCACAGAAGGGCTACGAGAAGTATCTGAGCAGCAAGTACCCCGACAAGAAGCTGGCGGTGCTGTCGTGTATGGACACCAGACTCACAGAGTTGCTGCCTGCTGCTTTGGGACTTAAAAACGGTGATGCCAAGATAATCAAGAATGCAGGAGGCTTGGTGATTTCTGCCTTTGACTCTGCCATGCGCAGCTTGATTGTGGCTATCTATGAGCTGGGCGTGGAGGAAATCATGGTGGTGGCTCACTCTCATTGTGGAGCCTGCCACATGAGCTACGACCATTTCCACCATGAGATGATAGCCCGTGGTGTGACGGATGAGACGCTTGACACCATCCGCAAGTGTGGCATCAACCTGGATCATTGGCTGGAGGGTTTCAAGGATACACCCGAATCCGTCCGCAAGACAGTTGAGACCATCAAAACACACCCTCTCGTCCCCAAGGACATTGTTGTTCGTGGGTTTATCATCGACTCTGAGACAGGGGCATTGGAAGAAATAAATTAAACTATGGCGACATTTGAAAAACAGTTACATAACGACCTGCATCAGTATCTGATGGGATCGAAGGAGGTAGATAAACGTCTGCCTGAATGTCCGGACGTGGAAGGTAAATGGGAAGAGATAGCCAAGGCATATATTCCCGACGGCATCCGTGAATTCCAGAACTATCCACAAGCCTCGCTCGGCTGGATGATGTATATCGGGATGGCGGTGGCCAAGATGTGGGACACGGAATGGGAGATATATTCCAAGATAGATGATCTCTATGCCTATATGCGCGACAAGCGGGGCTACGACCAGATGGATGAATACATCCGTGAAGATGTATTGCGGCTGAGAGGCAAAGATTATGATGCTTTGGAGAAACTGGTCGGAGAATGTGCCTCGCGAGTGAACAATGCGCTGATGCACCAAAACTTTGAGCCGGGAACCAAGGAAGCTTTCGAGGGCTATGTCACCTGTCTGCATCAGCTCTATCTGTTTGGTGCTGCTATGCAGTTGAAGCGGATGGGATATCACATGGAGAAGATATAATTGCCTGATATGTTAGAAACTGACAGGATTATACTGCGGCCTTGGTTGGATAGTGATGCTGAAACGCTATTCAAGTACGCTAGCGACCTGGAGGTGGGGCCGCGTGCCGGATGGCCTCCACATAAGAGTGTGGAGGAGAGCTTGCAGATTATCCGCACCGTGTTCAATAACGACCATACATGGGCCATCGTTTTGAAGGAAACGGGAGAGACCATTGGGTGTATGGGCTATTACACTCACGACGAGAGTAATATCAGCATCGGCGAGAATGACGCTGAGCCGGGCTATTGGGTGGCTCGTCCTTACTGGAACCAAGGCATCTGCACGGAGGCTCTACGACTGCTTATAGACTACTGCTTCAATGTGAAAGGCTTCCACACTCTGTGGAGCGATTTCTTCGTTGACAATCCGGCGTCAGGTCGAGTGATGGAGAAATGTGGCTTCCGCGATACAGGCAAGTTCAACTATTGCAGTCATCTGTATCAAGGCGATAACCGCCCCGTAAAAATATTGAGATTAGATAGAATATAATGAAGATACAGAAATAGATAACAGCCTATGAAAGAACTGTCCATCCAACAGATTATTCTCGTTTACCTCGCTGTTATCAACGTGGCTACGTTCATCACGTTTGGTATCGACAAGCTTAAAGCCAAACATGCCAAGTGGCGCATCAGAGAGGCTGCATTACTGACTCTTGCTGTGCTTGGAGGTAGCATAGGCGCTTGGCTCGGCATGAAGCTCTGGAACCACAAGACGATGCACAAGAAGTTTATGTATGGCATTCCCGCCATCATCATTGTCCAGCTTGTAACAATAGGATATTACAAATCAGAAAAACATTCCTTTCTGGGAAATCAGTAGAGAAGGAGAAAGTATTGAAATATGAACATTGAGGACTATCGTGACTATTGCCTATCATTAGGCGCAGACGTAGAAGAGAAACTGCCTTTCACGGCATTCCACTATGCCAGTGGGGTGCTGGTGTTCTATGTGCATGGTCACATGTTCTCGTTCTTCGATTGCGATAACTATGGTGTCATTACTTTGAAGTGTCAGCCAGAGCGCATCGAGGAACTGCAGGTGGAACACAGTTGCATCGGCAAACCGTTTAATATGTCATCCAAACATTGGATTGGCATTGATGCCGCCACCGCCCCCGATGACCTCCTTCGTGAGCTGACACGCAACTCATACGAGATAGTGAAGGCAAAGTATAAGATAAAACGATGATATCCAAACATTCATAACTCATGATTATCTATTTCTCAGGAACAGGAAACAGCCTGACAACCGCACGCAAAATTGCAGAGGCTTTAAACGAGCAGAAGATGCCAATGGCAGAGGCCGTAAAGAAAGACATCAGCTCAGAAGAGCGCATCGGACTGATATATCCGTCATACGACTTTGCGCCACCTCCAGCTGTCCAACGTATGTTACCGATGTTGAATATCAACCCCAAGGCATACGTGTTTGTCATTATCACCTGTGGCGCACAGGCAGGCATCTCATCGTGGTATGCGAAGCATGTGTTCAAGCAGAAGGGCATACGGGTGGCCTATTGCCACAAAATCCGAATGCCGGATTGTGCTGGTATCGCCTACGGACGCAACCCGAATAAACAGACTTGGAAGTTCCAGAAATATGCCTCGCGCATGGATCTCATCATTGCTGACGTGAAAGCCAGACGCTCAGCCTATCATTTCAGCGGGTGGGACTTGCTTGGATGGTTCTCCATGTACACGAAGATGGGGCAGAAGATGATAAAGCCTTTCCAACCATCTGTAAACGCAGAACGTTGTATTGGTTGTGGCACCTGCGCCCGAATCTGTCCCATCGGCAACATCACCATGCAAGAGCGTGATGGGCAGAAGCCTTTGGCCGTTACAGGTCCCGAATGCACCGCCTGCCTCAGTTGTGTTCACTTCTGTCCGCATCAGGCAATGACGCTTGGAGGGAAACACATAGACAAGTCGTGGCAGTACCACCATCCTGACGTAAAGCTGAAAGATATGATTCTCAGATAAACATTCTCATTCTATTTTCTTCCGCCTATTCGCCTCATGTGAGTGGGCTTTTTGTTTGGGGAGGCCTGTGATGGTCACCTCCTTTGGGTCGCTACAGCCCCCCTCTCGGAACCCTGCAGGGTTTTCGCGATAAGGGTGCAGGGTTTTCGCGATAAGGGTGCACCCTTCGGAGAGGGGGGCTGTAGGGAGGGTTCGTAGGGTTTTACGCAAAAAGTTTTCCGCTGTCATCGTTTTGAACGACTTAAAATCTATTCCGCAAGACTTGTGGAATAGATTTTTGGTGGATTTTTGCTCGGCGTAAAGAAATAATCGTTATCTTTGCGGCATCCTAGGCTGTATTTATGATTACAAAGAATTATTTTAACGATTAACAATATGAAGTACGTAAACCTGATGGACATTTAGGAAATGACTACGCGCAAGATTATACATATTGACATGGATGCGTTCTTCGTCTCGGTCGAAGAACACGATAATCCTGCGCTCAAAGGGCATCCTGTGGTCGTGGGGCACGACGGTCCGCGAGGTGTGGTGGCAACGGCGAACTATGAGGCGCGCAAATATGGCATACACTCGGCAATGGCTGTGGCCACCGCTCATCGGCTCTGTCCGAACCTGATTGTCGTGGAGGGTCATTACAGCCGTTACAAGGAGGTGTCCACACAGATCCACACTATCTTCCGCGACTATACCGACCTCATCGAACCGCTCAGCCTGGATGAAGCCTACCTAGATGTGACGACAAACAAGAAATCCTTCCCCCTGGCGATGGATATTGCCAAGGAGATCAAGCAACGCATCCTAGAGACGACTGGACTGACGGCTTCTGCGGGCGTCAGCTATTGCAAGTTCCTGGCCAAGGTGGCCAGCGACTACCGCAAGCCCAACGGCCTGTGCATCGTGCACCCCGACAGAGCCATCGCCTTCATCGACGACCTCAAGGTGGAACGCTTCTGGGGAGTTGGTGAGAAGACGGCAGAACGGATGCACACCTTAGGGGTCTCGAATGGCAAACAGCTGCGTGCGCTGTCGCTGGCCACGCTGACACGCGAGTTCGGCAAGATGGGACGTGTGTTCTACGACTTTGCCCGAGGCGTTGACAATCGCCCCATCGTCACAGAATGGGTGCGTAAGTCTGTAGGATGTGAACGCACCTTCTCTGAAGACCTCACCACCCATGAGGAGATGACCTTTCAACTCACGCCACTCGCCACAGAATTGGTTCGACGGTTGGAGAAGAATCACTTCAAGGGTCGCTCCCTCGTGCTCAAAGTCAAATACAACGATTTCCGCCAAACAACGCACAGTCACACCGGCACAACAGCCATCGAGGATATGGATGAGATCCTTCAGATTGCAACTCAGTTGCTGGATGAGGTCAATATGCATGGGCGCACAGTCCGCTTGCTGGGGTTGACGGTCACAAGCCCCATCGTGCCAGAAGGCGCTCACAGAGATCTTCAATTAACGTTTGACTGGTAAAACTTCAACAAGTATAGAATAATGAAAAAGGTACAATATCAAACTCAAGGAACCTGCTCGAAACTCATTGAAGTAACAGCAGACGAGAATAACGTCATTCAGGAGGTGACATTCTATGGTGGCTGTAACGGCAACCTCCAAGGCATCACTCGGTTGGTGAAGGGGCTGAAGATAGAAGACGTGATCCAACGTTTGGAAGGCATACGCTGCGGCGCTAAACCCACCTCATGTCCTGATCAGCTATGCCAAGCGCTAAAACTCATGTAAAGTATGAATGAAACGGGATAATATGAAAGATAATCAACAAGAATTATTCCCGATTGTGGATATTGAGGGAACTGTGATAGGACAGGCCACACGCGGGGAGTGTCACAGCGGTTCCAAGCTGTTGCATCCCGTGGTGCATCTGCATGTATTCAATTCTCATGGAGATGTGTATCTGCAGAAGCGCCCCGAGTGGAAGGATATCCAACCGGGAAAGTGGGACACGGCTGTAGGTGGGCATATTGACTACGGTGAGACACCTGAAGCTGCACTTCAACGTGAAGTGCGTGAAGAGCTGGGGATCAGTGACTTTGAATCAATATTTGTCTCCATGTATGTCTTCGAAAGCCAGCGAGAGCGGGAACTGGTTTATGTCCACCGCACTACCTACGACGGCGAGATACGTCCCTCGACAGATGAACTCGACGGCGGGCGATTCTGGTCGATGAAGGAGATTCGGGACGCCATTGGCAAGGATGTATTTACGCCCAACTTCGAGAGTGAGTTTCAGCGGTTCTTTAACACCCTTCTTCCCAGCCAGCTATGAACCAGAGCTTTTGGCACGTATGCCGCAATGTGTGTCTGGGCGATGGCACCCTGAGTTCACAGACATCACTGCCAATGGAGCTGACAAAGGGAAGGGCATACTCGCAATAGCACGTCATGAAGGCTTCGACCCAAGCCGGACAATGGCCTTTGGTGATGGTGGTAATGATACATCCATGATTCTACAGGCGGGC
>JAFSNR010000181.1 GCA_017443345.1 Prevotella sp. | reverse complement strand
TTTGTACACTGGCATTGGGATATTGAGTCTTTTTGTTTTGCACCATAAAGGTACTCAATTCTTGCGACATATGCAAGATTCCAATGCCTTTTTTGCATCTATATATTCACGTTTTTATTAACTTCCGAAACTTCAATCAATTAATTAAAATTTATCGCACCACTAATATTAACAGATTGTAAATAATAGGCACAACTTACTAGGAAGTTGCAATGACACTCTTAGGAAGAGCCGTACTTTTGCAGCGTGTTAAGGAGCATTAGACAGGAAAAGAACAGGAAATCTGTATAAAGTTGATATCAAGTTGACATTGGAAGTCCTTCAAAATCTCTACTTTTGCCCCCGAAATAGTGACACAGCGTAAAAAATGAGGCAAAAACAGCCTCTCGGACAAGAAAATTTTCTTCACCTTGTATAAGGTTGAATAAATAAGTCTGAGGAAATGCCGAATTTTGCACCGTCAAAACGAAAAAAACAGAAATGAGAACAAAAAGGGAGATCATAGATGAAAAAGTTATTGGCAACTTGTTGGCAACTTGTCAATCCGAGCCGGTTTTAATACCGAACTTTGCATCGTTGAAACGAATAGTAGATAATTTGAGAGCCAAAACCAAGCGTAATCAAACAAATATATTACCAAGGTGTTAAAACGGTGGTAAACAGTTTGGGAGATATTGCCGAAATTTGCACTCGAAAACAGATAGTAGAGAAACTGAATGATTGAAAGAGACCACATAGAGCTGATGGCACACCTTGACAGGTTGGAGCAGAAAGTTCAGAAGGATAGCCTTCTGATACAGCTTCTTGTCGAACAGAACAAAGGTCTGCAGGAACAGTTAGAAAAGGTTACCCAACTGCTTATCTCGCAGCAGGGTCTGACTGTGCCAAAGCCTGTGGAGGACTCTCAACTGCATCAAGACCAGTGGCTCGACAATCAGGATCTTTCTCAGTTGCTGCATGTATCGGTTCGTTCCCTACAACGTTATCGTAGCGAGGGAATCCTACCCTATAAGATGATGCACAAGAAAGCCTACTACACGAGAGAAGGGGTAATGGACTTCCTCAACAAACACGTTGTCAGCTATGATCAGGAAGAAGTCGCTCTCTATTTTGCAAAACTTGGAAAGACAGCATAAGGACTCTGTGTTGAGATAAGTACAGCCTTCTTTAAGCGCTTTGTCAATAACTAGTTCCATCCATGGTACATCAGCTAATATAGCCTTACGGAATGCGATATTTCTTTTAACGTTCTCGCATTAGTTCAATAGCTTCTTTCCCTGTCAGATGTTCGATGTCGAAACGGATGGCCAACATGCGGGACAGACCGTGTTTAATCTCCTTCTGCAGGGCTTCCTCCTGATTCGGATTGTATCGGTTGCCGAACAGTCGGGCTGCAAATAGCTTTTCCTCTTCATCCTCAATGATGTGAATCCTGCCAAAGGCTATCACACTGCGGAAATATGTAGTGTACTTCTCTGGATGGATGTCATCCTTGTCGATAACGCAGAATGATGCCTTGTCACAGTTTCGGATGGCATCAACCTTGTGACCACTCAATGCACTGTGGAAATACAACTTGTCATCGGCATAGACATAGCTGATGGGAATAGCGTAGGGATAGCCGTTGTCACCCAGCAATGCCAGAGTGCCAGATGTGGCTCTCTCTAATATCGCGATGCTTTCTTCTTCCGAAAGCTGTTGGCGCTTGCGCCGCATTGATCTGATTTCCATACTACGAAATGGTTTTTAGTCCGACAATTGACGCAATGAGCGTCGTTAAGAAAAACAATCGCCAGAATGTGGCAGGCTCACGGAACACGAAGATTCCTACGAGTACGGCTCCCACTGCGCCTATGCCTGTCCATACGGGATAGGCCGTTCCGATGGGTAACGTCTGAGTGGCTTTGGCCAGCAAAACTGCACTTAGCACATAGAAAGTGGCAAAAGCCGTAATCCACATCCACCACTCGGAACCTTCCACATCTTTTGTCCGTCCGAGACAATAGGCAAAAGCTACCTCACACAGTCCTGCGATAATCAAGATAATCCAGTTCATAATCATAATGCCCCTTTGGCTTAGGCCGCATCCCCGTTTGGCGGGGATTGCTCAAACCTTCTAAGGCGCTGCAAAGGTAATCATTTTCTTGCAGAATATTTGTAAATTATCATAAAACTGTGGCATATATATCTTGAATGTGCCATATTTTTCGTATCTTCGCAGCATATATTTTTGCTTATGAATGACAATATCGACGAGATTATCAGCCGGATGACAGCGAAGGACTCTGCCGTGCTCTGCCGAGAAGTGATGTCAATCAAGGACACGATGGACGTATTGCGGAGCAAGTGGACGGTAGAGGTGCTGACGGCTATCCTCTACGGCGACACTCGTTTCAAGGACATTCAGCAGGCTGTTCACGGTGTCAGCGAGAAGGTGCTGACGGAGCGGCTGCGGCAGATGGTGGACGATCGCCTGATAGAGCGTCATGAGTGCTACGGCTATCCGCCAAGGGTGGAATACCGTGAGACGGAGCACGGCAAGCGGCTCTTCGCCATCGTCTATCAGATGACGGAATGGGGACAGGAGCATCGGCGGTTGCTCATATGATACAGTCAATAGTTTATTATCTTATTGTTCTCAACATGGATTCATTCCTGCATCAGGAATGACAAGGTATGAAGAAAGGCTATGCTCCCACACATGACGGCGGATAGCCGAACTCACGCTTGTAGGCGATAGAGAAGTGGCTGAGGTTCTTGAAACCGACACGCAGATAGACATCGAGAGGGCGTTCGCGTTCCTGTTCTATCAGTCGGCGGGCTTCGTCCAGACGGCGACGGATAATCCATTTCATCGGGGGCATACGGAAGGTATCCTCAAATTCCTTCTTGAACGAAGAAAGTGAGCGACCTGTATAATGGGCAAAGCCCTGCAGGTCCATGTCGACGGTGTAGTGCTGGTTCATAAAATCTGCCAGATCAATCTTCCACGGTTCCACAAAGTCGAAGAGCACGCTTTTCAGTTCCGGCATCGTCTCTATCAACGTCATGATGACTTCTTTTATTTTCGCCTCCATCAACAGCTCTGACGGATATTGCTTCAGCTCGAAATAGGACTCCAGCGAGCGGAACATACCTGTCAGCAATGGATGTTCGGGTAGCATGACGTAAGGCGACTGCGACTTGTAGCGTGGTACGTCGCCGACGGTCAGCCCGTATTCATTCATCGTCTTGCGCAGCATGGGCACCTTCAGCTGCAGGAAGAGTCCCTTGAACGGTGTTCCGTCCTTCGATGGGTATTCTATCTTGTGCGCCTTGCAGTTTCGGCGAATCAGATAGGCCTGACCGCGTTTCAGATGATGACGACGATCTTTACTGATAACATCCAACTCTCCTGAAATGACGTACACCAGCATATGTTCAGTTACGACGGACTCAAATTCCTTGCTGCTCGTCACGGTACAGCAAAAGAAAGTGTCCATGTAATTGCAAAGTTCTACTCCTGCTTGAAACATAATCCTTTGTTTTTTTCAGGGGCAAAGTTACACATTATATTTAATAACCGCAGAGCAAAGTACTTAAAACTTCTTAAAAAGACCGCAGAGCAAAGTAGAAAAGACCGCAGAGCAAAGTAACTTTGTGGAATTAGCACTACCTTTGCGTCATAATTCAAAAAATAAGTACATGACAGAATTAGAGAAACTGAAGGCAGGACTTGAATACTGCTACGATGACCCCGAAGTGGAAGCCCTTAAGGAGCGTGCCATCATTTGGTGCCGAGAGTACAATGCAATCAACGATACCGACTACGAGGCACAGTCGGCATACCTCGAAAAGATGCTGGGTGCCAAGGGCGAAAAAGTGTGGATAGCAAAGACGTTCAACTGTGACAACGGTAAGAACATCTTCATTGGCAACAACTTCACAGGCAACTACAACCTGACCATCCTTGACATACGCGAGGTTTGGATAGGAGACAATGTGATGATAGGACCAGGTACGCTAATCTCCACCGTCAACCATCCGCTCACCCCGATGGGTCGCCGCCAGCACCTCGGCATTGCCAAGCCTGTCCGTATCGGCAACGACGTGTGGATAGGGGGCAACGTCACCATTCTTCCCGGTGTGACCATCGGCAACAATGTTGTGGTAGCAGCAGGAGCCGTAGTCACTAAGGATATTCCTGACAACTCGCTTGTGGGTGGTGTGCCAGCCAGGCTGATACGCGAGATAGAAAACGACACTATATCCGAATAAAATAACATCATTTGAATCAACGAAGATATGAAAAGAGTATTAGTTACCGTCTGCCTCATGGCAGCAACAATGGTCTCAATGGCCCAACCTAAAGTGTATGTGACTCGCGACATCAGCCCTGAGTCGCTGGTTAGAATCTACAAACAGCTGGGCGTACCCGCCAAGGGACGCGTAGCCGTGAAAATCTCAACAGGCGAAGGCAGCAACCCTAACTTCCTGAAGCCTGAGCTGATTAAGGATTTGGTTTACGAAGTGAACGGCACCATCGTGGAATGCAATACCGCATACGGCAACGGACCAGCCGACAAGAAGGACGAGCGCAACACTTCAGAGAACCACTGGAAGGTTATCGAGCGCCACGGATTCCTGAAGTATTTCCCTGTAGATATCATGGACGAATATGACGAGATACGCATACCCGTTAAGGACCAAAGCCACATCAAGTACGACATCGTGGGCGGACACCTGGCCAACTACGACTTCATGGTGTTGCTGAGCCACTTCAAGGGTCACCCCATGGGTGGCTACGGTGGCTCGCTGAAGAACCTCTCGATTGGCTGTGCCAGCAGCAACGGCAAGGCCTACATCCACTCGTCGGGCAAGATGGAGAAACTGGACATGTCGAAACTGTGGACACCTGAGTATATTGGTAATCAGGACGGATTTCTGGAGTCGATGGCTGCTGCGGCACAGGGTGTGGTGAACTACTTCCAGCGCCAAGAGGGCATCATCTTCATTTCGGTGATGAACAACATGTCGATTGACTGCGACTGTGTAGACCATCCTAAACCCGTCAAACTGGAGGACTATGGCATCCTGGCATCAACCGACCCCGTGGCGCTCGACCAGGCCTGCATCGACATCATTAACCAGCAGAAAGTGACAGCTAAGAACGACCCTACCGACCTGCTGAAACGCATAGACAAGCAGCATGGCGTCCACACCATCGAGTGGGCAGAGAAGATAGGTCTTGGTAGCCGTAAGTACGAACTGATTAGTCTTGATAAGTAATGAGATTGTTTTTTGTACTTGCAGTTTTGGCTGCAAGCACCTTTTGTACTCCTGCATCAGCAGAGGAAGTGCAGACTGCTGACTCCTTGTCTCTACAAGAGGTGGTGGTGACGGGAACACGCAATGCCACCGATGTTCGCCACCTGCCCTATACGGTAAATGTTATCGGTAGGCAGACGCTGACCGAGCAACAGCAGACGAGCGTATTGCCCACCGTGATGCAGCAGGTGCCTGGATTGTTTGTCACGAGTCGTTCCATAATGGGCTACGGTGTTTCAACGGGAGCAGCAGGCGGCATCAGCTTACGTGGCCTGACTGGTGGTGCAGGACAGATGCTGGTGCTCATTGACGGACATCCGCAGTACAACGGTGTATATGGTCATCCCATCTCAGACAGTTACCAGACGCTGATGGCAGATCGTGTAGAGGTACTGCGCGGACCGGCATCCGTTCTCTATGGTAGCAATGCGATGGGAGGCGTGCTGAACATCGTCACCCGTTCGATGCACGAGGATGGAGTAAGAACGCATATCAACCTCGGCGCAGGCAGTTATGGTACCGTGCAGGCAGAAGCTTCGAATCAGATACGCAGCGGACGCTTTTCATCTACTGTTGCCATGCAGTATGGGCGCACCGACAACCACCGCCCACATACCGGTTTCGAACAGTACGGTGGCTACGTCAAGTTGGGATACGACATCAACGACCACTGGAATGCTGCCGTAGATTTGGATTTGACGCATTGGAACGCCTCGAATCCCGGCACTGTGACGCTGCCCAAACTGGAGAACGACCAGTGGATTACGCGTGGCGCTGCCAGTCTGACTATCGAGAACCACTTTGACAAGACCAGCGGTGCGCTGAGCATCTACGACAACTTCGGACGGCACAAGATCAACGACGGCTATAATCAAGAAGGCGGCACGCCGCAGACCGACCTGTTCCACTCAAAGGATGCCGTAGCTGGTGTGTCGTGGTATCAGAGCGCACAGTTCTTCGAGGGCAATCGCGTTACCGTGGGCATAGACTATCAGCACATCTACGGACGAGCCTGGTACACCAATCGCGAAACGGGCGAGACTGTGACCACCCAGCGCCGACTGATGCAGAGTGCCCACTCACATGAGAACGAGGTGGCGGGCTATGTGGACTTCCGTCAAGACTTGACCCAGTGGTTCACCGTAGATGCTGGACTACGCTACGACCACCACTCAACGGCTGGTGGTGAATGGGTGCCACAGGCTGGTATCGTCTGTCGCCCCCTCAATACGGGCACGCTGAAAGCATCCGTCAGCAAGAGTTTCCGCAATCCCAACACCCGCGAGATGTATATGTACGGCACAGCCAACCACGATTCTTTACGTGCAGAGCGACTATGGAACTATGAACTGTCGTGGCGGCACGGTTTGGGAGGTTTCTCGTATGCCGTGAACCTCTTCTATATCAAGGGCGACAACATGATCCAGACTGTAGCGGGCCGGAACATCAATACGGGTGAGATCAAGAACTACGGTCTGGAACTGGAGGCACAATACACCATCAACAGCCACTGGATCCTGAAGACGAACCACAGCTTCCTGCACATGGAGAATCCCGTGGTGGCCGCCCCTAAATATAAAGGTTTCCTCGGAGCTAATTTCCGGCAGGACAAGTGGAGCATTATCGCAGGTCTGCAGTATATCAATAGTCTTTATACCGCCGTTGGCGATAATGAACAAAAGGAGAATTTCTGTCTGCTCAACGCCACTGTTAACTATGACATCTGCAAGAACATCGGTCTATGGCTTCGCGGTGAGAACTTGCTGGCACAGAGCTACGAAATCAATCTTGGCTATCCCATGTCACGAGCTACTTTCATGGGTGGCGTGAACATCAACTTTTAAATAATAAACAATAATTTTATACAGATATTCAAAATGAGAACAATGACTAAGTTTTCAGCCCTCGTGCTGACAGGCATTCTGCTCACTGCCTGTGGAAATAAGGAGCAAAAGACAGGTACAAACGTGAATGAGAATCCCGCAAAGGAGAAAGTGGAAGTGAAGGCAGTGGAAGGCCGCAAGAACTTCAGCGACAAGGCTGTTATCACACCATTGCCCGCCATTATGATTGCGACATGGGATGAGAACAAGAATCCCGACGTGATGATGGCTGCATGGGGTGGCCAGTGCGGACCGAAGCACATCTGCTTCAATCTCTCTCCACATAAGACAACTGAGAACCTGAAGTTGAAGAAGGCCTTCACCATCAGCTTTGCCACTAAGGATGACATCGTTCAGAGTGACTACTTCGGCATCGTTTCCGGCAACGACGTTCCAGATAAGGTGTCAAAGGCTGGCTTCACCATCACTCCCAGCCCCAATGTGGATGCTCCTATCATCAACGAATATAAGCTGACACTGGAATGCCGTGCTATAGAAATCGAAGAGACCAGCCTTAACGAGACGCGTGTAGTGGGTGAGATTGTCAACATGAGTGCCGACGAGAGCATCCTCGACGAAGAAGGCAACATCGACCTCTCGAAACTTCAGCCCGTCATCTTCGACTCTGGCAAGAACGAATACCGTGTAGTCGGCGAGAAGGTAGGCACCGCCTGGGGTTCAGGTAAGGCTATTCAGGAGCGCGAGGTGAAATAAAGAAAGAATATCAATATGATAAGGGAGCAGCATCCACAAAGGGTGTTGCTCATTTTTTATATATTTTTCTGCCTTGATGCCGCTCGGCTTTGCCGCTTGCCTTAGCAAGAACTTTTTCTTGCTTTATTACGTCTAATATACAGGAACTTCAAAAGAGAACGATTATGATACTATCAACCGCTCGGCGACGAAGGAGACGCTTGGCTCGTCCAAGAACCCCACAGATTGAAGGTCGCGCCGTTGCCACCAGCGGAACAGCGGTAGTTATATAAATCAGTTACTATGTTTGCAGTCGGAAATACCAATGAGCCGATAGGAGATAGTCCTTAGGCTGTGAAATATTCCGCACCGTGAGGTGCAGAGAACCTCTTCGCTACGCTTCGAGAACCTCTACATCTCATGGTGCGTG
>JAFSNR010000180.1 GCA_017443345.1 Prevotella sp. | reverse complement strand
CCTACAGGTTCTACCACTATCCTGCACGCTGTTGTTAAGGGTGAGGTAACTGTTGAGGATATCAATGCTGCTATGAAGGCTGCTCAGAACGAGAGCTTCGGTTACACAGAGGAGAAGCTGGTTTCTAGCGACATCATCGGTATGAAGTTCGGTTCACTGTTCGATGCTAACCAGACCATGGTTTCTAAGATCGGTGATGGCAACTCTCTCGTACAGGTTGTTGCTTGGTACGACAATGAGAACTCTTACACTTCTCAGATGGTTCGCACCATTAAGTATCTCGCTGAGTTGAAATAATATCAGTCGGAAAGATTAAAAAAAGGCCGTTCCGCTTTGCGGGACGGTTTTTTTTATGTACCTTTGCCACATCATATAGCAAATAGAACTCAATTGTAAACTAAAGACATTAAAATTATGACTTATCAAGAGGTAACAACGATGAATGGTAAGAGGATCGTTTTATCGGTCGTGATGTGTCTGTTTGCCCTTTGTGGCGTTCAGGCTCAAACCATTCAGAACGGTTCGATGTGGTGGGACGGTTCTGTGCTCTATACCGCTAAGGTACAGGGGAATAACGTGGATATGAATGGCGTAGGCGAACACTCGGACAGCTTCCATTTCGGGCTGGCAAAGGTAGAAGGCAAGTCTGGTGAGTATATCCTTACAGGTAAGGAAAGCGAGGCTGCGTCACTTCGTGCGAAGGTCGGTTGGCGCGTGCAGTATATCCGTCAGGATGGCATGTACTTCCTCGCCGTACGTAATCCCAATGGCGATGCCGTGTGGCAGATGACCCTCACGCCCGATAATTTGGAACACAGTCTCGCTTTTGAACGCCGTCTGGAACAGCAGCCTGTCAGCGATCAGCTCTCAACCTGTCTGTTGAATACAACTTATCTCGGACGTTTCTCAAAGGATCAGCTACGTATCATGCGGAATGAGATTCTGGCACGACATGGATGGAAGTTCCAGTCAAAGGACCTCCAGGAATACTTCGGCAGTCAACCTTGGTATAAGCCTGGTAACAATAACAATGCCATCAAGCTCCATATCATTGAACAGTTGAACATCCAACTGATAAAGAGTGAAGAGACAGTGCCCGACACTTTCCGCAGTTATGGAGCGGATGTCAATCAGTATGTCGGCGGATTGGCTGAGGACGGGCGCGGTACTGACGAACTTATCGATAAAGGCGGAGAGATCGTGGTCAAGACTGAAGCACAGTTCCTGGCTGCCCTGGGTAACAACCGTACTGTTGTCGTTGCAGCCGATGTTCATTTGAACCTGTCGCGCGTCTTGGAGAATGAGGAGATGTTTAAGAATCAGCCTGGTCGCCGGTGGGCATCCGATGCGACGGCTATTATCAGCAAACAGCCTTTGGTGGTCAGCGAATCAGAGACGGATGGTCGTCAGTTGGCGTTGGTGAACTTCTCTGGACTGGTTATCAAGGGTGAGCGCAACTCCAGTATCGAGGTGGATCCCCGTTATTCCTATTGTCTCTATTTGATTAATTGCGATCATTGTGAGGTACAGAACCTGACGATTGGCCATACTGAAGGCGGCTACTGCTCGGGAGGTGTGATCGGTGTGAGAGGAGGACGACAGAACCTGGTGAAGGACTGTGACCTTTACGGCTGTGGTACCTACGGCCTTGACCTGATGGAGACCACCGACTTCAGCATGTTCAATTCGAACGTTCACGATTGTACTTACGGTATCATGGAGCTTAGGAGCTGTATGGGCGTGAAATTCAATAATTGTGACTTTTTCAACAACCGTGAGTATTCGCTCATTGAGGGCAGTGGTGTCGAGGGACTGACTTTCGATAAATGTCGTTTCTATGCCAACTGGGGCGATGCACCGCTTTTTGCCCTCGACAACACCTTCTATCTGATAGGATGTGAGATTTACCATCCCACACAGAACTTGGGTTCCATCGAGATGGCAGAGCAGCTGCAAGGGCCGAGTAAGTGGGTGGATAATCCTCTCGATAACAGTATCAAAGGACGCAACATCGGTCCGGATCAAGTTCAAGACAGACACTTTGAGAGTTGTCCGCTAACAGTCATTGAGGAGGGATGGAAGACCCATACCATCGACAATGTAATCAATGGCAGTTTTGGCATCATGCTGGAGCGCTTCGACCAGACGTGGCCCACATGGATGGTGGGGCAAGTACGTGATGCTATGGAGAAAGGACTTTCGAAGGTGGTACTCGATGAAGAAACATCTCTCAAGGTGACTGTAGATGCCAAGAACGGCTTCGCCGAAGTGACCGATGGAGGTACCGATGGTGAGTATATGGAGGCCTGCTTCTGGAATCGTAGTAACGGCCACAAGTTGTTGGCTGTCCGCTTAGGCAAGCCCACTGATCCCTTTATCGATTTCGTTTGTTTCTATGATTACGACCCTGCTAAGAAATGCCTCACCCCTGAGCCGGAAATTCTGAAGGGCTACAGATGGAGCGACAGGAAGCCTTATAGGCAGATATTCTGTAAACTGCCCCGAGTGGGTAAGAATGTCATTGTGGAGGAGTGGGGTGATGAGGGACCTGTTCATCATACTTTCACTTGGGACGGCATGAAACCTGTATATGCCAAGACCGAGCCCTATGTTTATAAGGATTGAGATGATGCGAAGAATTTTTACGGTCTTTTTACTCCTGGCGCTTTGGACACAGGTAGCCTATGCGCAATACACCATCGAGGATATCCGAAAGTCGTATGCCGATGTCAAGGATCATATTGCCCACATGAGCGGTGAGTTCCCTAGTGAAGGTATCCCTCACGAATATTACCATCTGAACGTAGAGCAGAACCTGCCTGGTACGGGCCCTCACCACGAGCATATGTGGATGTACTACGACGAACTGGAGGCGGATGCGATTTATCCACCCCATTACCTGTGGTTTGCCACGAGGAAGTACAACTTTGCAGCCCGAGAGTATTATGAGGAGTATCTTTATGATAATAAGGGACAGTTGATGTTCATTTATGCTACGAATCCCGATGTCGTCTTTGGTGATATCTTCGAGTTCCGTCTTTATTACGACGGACAGCGTTTGATGAAGTGTATTGTCAAGCAACGTAAATGGGATGAGAAGGCCTATCACGAGGTGTATAATGGTCCTGAGATCCCTGGAGCATATATAGAAACCATTAAGATGCTCCGTGGGACTGCTGATGTCAATCTCCGTCTCTTCAAACAGATTGAAGACGTATCGTATCCTTATTCTGAGAGTGAAGCCGGAGGTGAGTAGAGACATTTTTTTGAATTTTAATTTGTTTTTCTGCTCACTTATTCGTACCTTTGTCACCGAATGGATAGGATGATCACGATATTAGGACCTACAGCTTCGGGAAAGACCTCCGTAGCAGCTCACCTGGCCGCAGAGGTCGGTGGCGAGATTATTTCGGCAGATTCCCGTCAGGTCTATCGTCGGATGGATATTGGAACGGGCAAGGACTTGGAGGATTACACCCTCCGAACTCCTCAATCCACCCTCCATATTCCCTATCATCTGATCGATATCTGCGAGCCAGGCACAAAGTACAATCTCTTTGAGTACCAGCAGGACTTCTACGATGTCTATCAGGATATCAGACATCGAGGAGTGGTGCCTATTCTCTGTGGAGGAACCGGCCTCTATATAGAGGCTGTACTGAAAGGCTATAAGCTTTCGCCTGTGCCGCAGAACCAGTCGTTACGTGACAGTCTGGAAGGCAATTCGCTCAATGAGTTGACAGAGATGTTGAAAGAGCTGAAAGAAAAGAACGGCTCGAATATGCATAATACGACAGATGTTGACTCTTGTCAGCGTGCTATCCGTGCCATCGAGATCGAGACCTATAACTTGGAAAATCCCACACCTCGTAGGGAACTGCCTCCAGTTGACAGTCTGATTATTGGCATTAACATCGATCGTGAGGCGCGTCGTGAGAAGATCACCCGTCGCCTGAAAGCCCGTCTGGAAGCGGGGATGGTCAACGAGGTGAAAGCTCTTCTCGACGAGGGCATTCCTGCCAACGACCTTATATATTATGGATTGGAGTATAAATTCCTGACGGAGTATCTGACGGGCGTAACCTCCTACGACGAGATGACAAAGCGCCTTGAGATCGCCATTCATCAGTTTGCCAAACGCCAAATGACATGGTTCCGTGGTATGGAGCGCAGAGGCTTTAAGATACACTGGATTGACGCGATACTTCCGATGGAAGAAAAGATAGAAAAGATCAAGCAGTTATGGCAATAGAGACAATGAAGTGGGGCATTCTATACTGTCCCAAGGCAGGTATCTCCAACAAGCGCAAGCGTTGGGAGAAGATTCAGAAGGTGCTCGATGAGCACCGGGTGGCTTATGACTTTGTTCAGAGTGAGACCGCTGACAGTGTGGAGCGTCTGATAAGGATGATGATATCCAATGGTTACAAGACCATCATCATCGTTGGTGGTGATTCTGCCTTGAACGATGCTGTCAATTGCTTGATGATGGAGGAAAAGGAGGTGCGTGATAGTATCGCCCTCGGTGTCATCCCCAACGGCCTGATGAACGACTTCGCCCGATTCTGGGATATTGATGAGAGTAGGGTGGAGGAGACTGTCGACTCGCTGATTAAGCGCCGCATCCGGAAGGTCGATCTGGGCTGCATCCGTTATACGAACGCCAAAAGCGAGAAGTGTCACCGCTATTTTCTTAATTGTGTCAATATTGGAATGACGGCTGATATCATGAACCTGCGTCGTCAGACGCGTCGCCTTCTGGGCTCACGCACCCTCTCGTTCATCTGTTCGTTGTTCGTCATGCTTTTCCACCGTATGGAGTATAAGATGAAACTGCACATCAATTCAGATGTGATCGATCGTAAGGTGATGACCGTTTGTATTGGCTCGGGACCAGGTTACGGACAAACTCCCAATGCTGTGCCTTATAACGGCATGCTCGATGTCTCTGTGGTATACCATCCAGAGGTAGTACAGCTCATCGAAGGTTTATGGCTGTTGATCACGGGACGCTTTCTGAACCACCGCAGCGTACACCCTTATCGCACCAAAGAAATAAGGGTGGAATATGCCAAACATGCGATGGTCGGTATCGACGGGCGCTTGATGAAAACTCCTATGGGACCGTTTTTTGTCAATGTCGAGCAGGAAGTCATCAACTTCCTGATACCACAGTAAGAATCAAAAAGTTTGTTAAATCACTTGAAGATATTTGTAAAACTCCCCAAAAATGTCTACCTTTGGGGAGTTAAAGACTAATATGTTCAATAATTAAATACCTTTTATAGGAACTATGAGCTATTTACGATTAGAAAAAGCCGTGATGACTAACCTGCAGGAGAGTCTCCGTCGTGAATTACTCCGTACCAACCGTTCAGGTGCCTACAGCAGTTCTACGCTTGTAGATTGTAACACGCGTAAGTACCACGGTCTGTTGGTTGTTCCCGTTCCCGAGCTCGATGATGAGAACCATGTTCTGTTGTCGTCGCTCGACTGTACGGTCATCCAGCATGGAGCAGAATTCAACCTCGGTCTCCACAAGTATCAGGGCAACAATTTCAGTCCGAATGGACACAAGTACATCCGTGAGTTTGACGCCAGCCTCGTGCCTACTACGACATACAGGGTTGGTGGTGTAATTCTTAAGAAGGAGGTAATCTTCCAGCATTATGAGGACCGCATTCTGATCCGTTATACGCTGGTCGACGCCCACTCTGCCACTACTTTGAGGTTCCGTCCGTTCCTGGCCTTCCGTTCGGTTCGCCAGTTTACCCACGAGAACTCTACGGCTAGCCGTGAGTACCACGAGGTCGATGGTGGTATCAAAACTTGTATGTATGCCGGCTATCCCGATCTTTACATGCAGTTCTCAAAGAAAAATGAGTTTATTTTCCAGCCCGACTGGTATCGTGGTGTGGAGTATCCGAAAGAGCAGGAGCGTGGTTATGCCTCTAACGAGGATCTTTATGTACCTGGCTATTTCGAGATGCCGATCAAGAAGGGCGAGAGCATTGTCTTCTCTGGCTCTACCTCGCAGATCAAGTCTTCTTCATTGAAGAAACTGTTCGATGAGGAGGTTGCCGACCGTGCTCCTCGTGACAATTTCTATCACAGTCTGGTGGCGGCTGCCCATCAGTTCCACAACCGCATGCCTAATGGCGACCGTTATCTGCTGGCAGGTTATCCTTGGTTCAAGGCTCGTGCCCGCGATACGTTTATTGCTCTGCCGGGACTGACGCTCTCCATCGGGGAAGTCGATTATTTCGAGAAGGTGATGAAGACCGCCGAGAAGGGACTGCGTGAGTTCATGGCCGACAAGCCGTTGAGTGTCAAGATTTATGAGATCGAGCAACCCGATGTACCCCTCTGGGCTGTATGGGCCATCCAGCAGTATGCCAAGGAGGCAGGTCGTGATCAGTGTTACAAACTCTATGGCAAACTGCTCCAGGATATTGTCAGCTATATCATCAAAGGCGGTCATCCCAATCTCCGTCTCGACGAGAATGGTTTGCTCTACTCGAATGGACGCGACAAAGCTGTTACCTGGATGAACTCTACTGCCAACGGCCGTCCCGTTGTTCCGCGTTCGGGTTACATCGTTGAGTTCAATGCCCTTTGGTATAATGCCCTCAAGTTCTGTGCCTCGATGGCTGCAGACAAGGGTGACGAGAAGGGAGCTCAGGATCTCGAGAAGCGTGCCGAGTTGGCCAAGGCTTCGTTCGTCGATACCTTTGTCAATGAGTATGGCTACTTACTCGACTATGTTGACGGCAATATGATGGATTGGAGTGTTCGTCCGAATATGATCTTTGCCGTTGCACTCGATTACTCTCCGTTGTCACAGCAGCAGATGAAGAGTGTAGTAGATATATGTACGCGCGAGTTACTCACCCCGAAGGGTCTCCGTTCGCTCTCACCGAAGAGCGGCGGTTACAACCCCATTTACGTGGGCCCTCAGACGCAGCGCGATTACGCCTACCATCAGGGTACCGCATGGCCTTGGTTGGGCGGATTCTATATGGAAGCCTCACTGAAGCTCTATAAGCGTTCACGCCTGAGTTTCATCGAGCGACAGCTCGTAGGCTATGAGGATGAGATGGACTACCATGCCATTGGTACCATTTCAGAGCTGTTCGACGGCAACCCGCCATTCCACGGTCGTGGTGCCATGTCGTTCGCAATGAACGTAGCAGAGATTCTGCGCACGTTACAGCTCATGGATAAGTATTCATATCAAAAATAAGGAGGGACGACTATGAAAGTATTAATGTTTGGATGGGAGTATCCTCCTCACGTATTTGGTGGACTCGCCACTGCTAACTATGGAATCTCTGAGGGACTGAAGGCTCAGGGCGACATTGAGACCGTGCTTTGTCTGCCTCATCCGTTTGGCGATGAGAGTCAGCATGCCTGCCGCATCGTTGCCATGAACGCTGTGCCCATCGCTTATCGTGATGTCGACTATGACTACGTTAAGCAACGTGTGGGCAACATCATGGATCCCGACTACTATTTCAAGCTCCGTGAGCATATCTATGCCGACTTCAACTACATGAATGTGAACGACTTGGGTGCGATGGAGTTTGCAGGAGGCTATCCCGGCAACCTGCACGAGGAGATTAACAACTACTCCATTATTGCTGGCCAGGTGGCCCGCACGGAGGAGTTTGATATCATTCACGCTCACGACTGGCTGACCTTCCCCGCTGGTATCCATGCCAAGCAGGTAAGTGGTAAACCGCTCTGTATCCACGTACACGCCACCGATTTCGACCGTTCTCGCGGTAAGGTGAACCCGACGGTTTACTCCATCGAGAAGAACGGTATGGACTGGGCCGATTGCATCATGTGTGTGTCAGAACTGACACGTCAGACGGTCATCAACCAGTATCATCAGGATCCTCGTAAGTGTTTCACGGTCCATAATGCCGTTTATCCTCTGCCACAGGAGTATCAGGACATCCCTCGTCCCGACCATACGGGTAAGGAGAAGGTCGTTACCTTCCTGGGCCGTATCACCATGCAGAAGGGTCCAGAGTACTTCGTTGAGGCCGCTACGATGGTGCTCCACCGTACGCGTAACGTCCGCTTCTGTATGGCAGGCTCCGGTGATATGATGGATGCGATGATTCACCTCGCTGCCGAGCGTGGCATTGCCGATCGTTTCCACTTCCCTGGCTTCATGCGTGGTAAGCAGGTTTATGAGTGCTTGAAAGACTCTGATGTATACGTCATGCCTTCTGTATCCGAACCGTTCGGAATCTCGCCACTTGAGGCTATGCAATGCGGTACGCCCTCAATCATCTCGAAACAGTCGGGCTGTGCTGAGATTCTCGACAACTGTATCAAGGTTGACTATTGGGACATCCACGCCCTCGCCGATGCCATCTACTCTATCTGTATGAATGAGTCACTCTTCCAGTATCTGAAGGATGAGGGCAAGCGCGAGGTAGACCAGATTACATGGGAAAAGGTTGGGCGCTGGATCCGCACACTCTATCGCCGTACCCTCGGATGGGAAGAATAAAAGGTAAAAAAGTAAAAAGGTAAAAAAGTTCAAAGTTTATGAAAACAATTTGTTTATATTTCGAGATACATCAGATTATTCATCTGAAGCGTTACCGTTTCTTTGATATCGGTACCGATCATTATTACTACGATGACTACGAGAACGAGCGTAGCATTACCGACATTGCCGAGCGTAGCTATATGCCTGCCCTGAACACCCTCTACGACATGATCAAGGAGAATGGCAACTTCTTCAAAGTAGCCTTCTCATTGTCGGGAACAGGTATTGAGCAACTCGAGATGCATGCGCCTCAGGTCATCGAGAAGCTGCAGCAGCTGAACGAGACGGGTTGCGTGGAGTTCCTCGCCGAGCCTTACAGCCACGGTCTCTCCTCATTGGCCAACAATGAGAAGCACGAAGAGACCTTTGCCCGCGACGTGAAGAAGCAGGCCGACAAGATCGAGGAACTCTTTGGCAAGCGTCCGACCGTAGCCCGCAACTCTTCGCTCATCTATAGCGACGATATCGGTGCACAGATTGCAGCCATGGGTTTCAAGGGTATGCTCACCGAGGGTGCTAAGCACGTGCTCGGCTGGAAGTCACCCCATTACGTTTACCACTGCAACCAGGCCCCCAACCTGAAGCTGCTGTTGCGTGATGTAGAACTCTCTGACGATATCTCTCTGCGCTTCAACAACTCTGAGTGGGACGGCTATCCACTCTTCGCCGATGCCTATATCGACCGCATTGCCCGCCTGCCAGAAGAGGAGCAGATCATCAACATTTTCATGGAGCTCTCAGCCTTGGGTATCGCCCAACCGCTCAGCTCTAATATCCTCGACTTCATCCATGCATTGCCTGCTTGTGCCAAGGCCAAGGGTATTAATTTCATGACCCCGACAGAGATCTGTAAGGCCAGCAAGAGCGTTAGCCAGCTCGATGTGCCCGATACCCTTTCTTGGGTCGACGAGGAACGCGACGTCAGCTGCTGGCTTGGTAACGCCATGCAGCATGAGGCCTTCAACAAGCTCTACAGTGTGGCCGATCGTCTGCTTATTGCTAACGATCCCCGCATCAATCAGGACTGGGACTACCTGCAGGCTTCCAACAACTTCCGTTTCATGACCACCAAGCCCTCCAACGTTGGTCTCGATCGTGGTATCTACAGCGGACCTTTCGATGCCTTCACCAACTACATGAACATCCTTGGCGATTTCATCAACAGAGTGAATGCCCTTTATCCGCTTGACATCGACAATGAGGAGTTGGAAAACCTGCTCACCACCATCAAGAATCAGGGTGATGAGATTGAGATGAAGGATAAGGAGATTACCCGTCTGAAGGCTCGTCTCGAGAAATTCGAGCCACAAGCAAAGACTACTAAGGCTAAGGCCGAGAAGAAGCCGGCAGCCAAGAAAGCAGCCCCTAAGAAAGCGAAGAAAGCTGAGTAAGATAACCAAAGAACTCCCGCTCCAATGAATAGAGTGGGGGTTCTTTTTGTTGTGCCTCATCCGGGTGAGACTGATATTTTGATACTTATGCAGAGAACAATATCAAAAGGATTAAGCGGAAATGCGTTGAAAGTCATTGCCATCGTCGCCATGACGATAGACCATCTGGCTTGGGTGGGTATCGAGACCTATGAGCAAGCGGAGACACCGCTGCAGATAGGGCTGCACTGCATAGGGCGTCTGACGGCTCCGATGATGATTTTCTTCGTGGCTGAAGGTTACCACCATACGCACAACTTCAGCCGCTACCTGCGCCGTCTGCTGATGCTGGCTGTGGTGAGCCATTTCGCCTTCTGCTACTTCAATATGTCGGGTTTCAACCCGTTTGACAATCTGCTTTTCAATGCTACGAGCATCGCCTGGCCACTCCTGTGGGGCCTAATACTGCTAAAGGTATGGGACATGGAACAGCTGGCCCGATGGCAGAAGGTGGCTGTCACATTGGTCGCCTGCCTCCTCACCTTTACATCCGACTGGAGTTGCGCAGCTCCGTTAGCCATACTCATGATCGGACGTAACCGGGGCAATTTCCACAAGCAGATGCTATGGATGATGCTGATCATTTCACTCTATGCCGTCGCCTTCTTTATCTTCCATAGTCCGACTTACGGTATGGTGCATCTCGCTTGCTGGTTGGCTGTGCCGCTGCTAGCGATGTACAATGGGGAGCGAGGCCGCTGTCACTGGCTCGGCAAATTCTTCTACTATTACTATCCCATCCACATGGCCCTGATAGGTCTGTTGGCTAGGTTGATATTATAATTGTTAACTGCGCACATCGTGTCCTAGCAAGATAGTATTACCTATCCCAGGAGTTCCTTCAGTTTATTGACATTGCTGCGCGAAACGGGGATGGCATCGTGGCTGTGACGCATCACGAGTTGCATGGCGCGAGAATTGGAGGAAATTTGTTCAACCTGACCGAGATTGACCATAAAGGCACGATGGCAACGCACTATCATGGGATAAGCTTGTAGCGCGTCTTCCATCTGTTTCATCGTGGCACGAAGCATCGTGGTGTGTACCTCACCATTTAGCTGCTGACATACCTTAACATAGTTACCAACCGCTTCTAGATATAATAGGTCGGAAATCTCGAGGGTAACATGTTCGTTGGTGGTTCCTTCGAGTGTTATCTGCAAATCCTGCTTGGTGCCTCCTGCCTGAAGGCTCTTCTCCATTTGTTGTGCGACTCCTACGTTCGAAGTCTGCAATTTCTTCAACTGTTCATTCAACAGACGAGTTTCTTCAAGTTCTGCTGCCAAATAACGGCTACGGAACTTAAATCTCCAATAGAGTCCGATGGCAAATGATAGGAAGGCAATAATCACTAATGTCTCCAGATAATTGTTTAAAGACAGCTTATTGCCCTCTACCAGACTGCTCATCGCCAAGTGACGGTAGAGACAGATGAGCAGCGATACCAACGGCGTGTTGATGCATTGGAATCGGAGATTTCGGCTGATGATATAGCTGACGCCACGATCGTATGAGCGGGGCATGCGTACAATGTATCGCAGAATGACTTCCGTGAGGAAACAACTGAATAAGCCTAATGCAAATATCGCCAGCAAATGGATGTATGCCTGCCATTGCCACACTTCGAGTCCGAAGGGCTTGAAGATGGCTATCGCCAGCACCATGAAGGCGCAGCTGATAATGCGGATAGTGATGGTTTCTTTGTGACCTTTGTTCATACAGGCGGCAAAGGTACAAAATAAAATGAAGAATGAAGAGTGAAGAGTGAAAAATTTGCTAGCGAACATGGCAGGTTTTTACTTTTTTTTCGTATTTTTGCACCCACAAATACAGAAAAGATGATGACCTATCAGAAATATATCCTACTTTCAGCGGCCCTTCTGTTGATGGCTTGTGGCAGACTGATTCGTGATGAGCAACTGCAAGACGCGTGGAATCGGGCTATGGAACATCAGGCATTGGGCCTGTCGCTGGCAGAGGATGAACTGCTGCCGGAGGCTATTGCGTATTACAGGACGGATACGGACAAGCAGGCAGACAGTTATCTGTTGGAAGCCTCCTATTTACAATGGACGAACAAAGAAGAGGAGGCTGTCAAGGCAATAGACAGAGGAATCGAAGTGATTGCTGACTCAGCGAAGCGGGTGCGGCTGCTGGGAATGAAGGCTGGTATCCTTGAACACCAGCGAGAGTACCAGAAAGCCGTAGAGGTGTTGAGGGTCGCATTGGGCTATGACTTGCCGACGCGAGAGCAGGCCGTGCTCAACTATCGGTTGGGGCTGAACCTCTCGCTGATGGGCGACAGCCAGTCGGAGCAATACTACGACAGAAGCATCCGTCTGTCAACGGAGAACGGCGATACGGTGATGGCGTGTGAATTTCTGCGCAACTATGCCGACTATTTAGCGAACAACGGGCAGTATCGCCGTTCCAACGACATCTACTACCAGATTGCCCAAATGATGCCGCAGGTCGCAGAAATGTCGGCTATCCAGATGGCGATGGCGGGCAACTACATCAATCTGCACCGTCTGGATTCCGCCCGTATCTGTAACGAGAAGGCTATCCGAAGCGAGGCGGAACTGGAAGCACAGGGCTATGCTGACATCGCCCGCAGGGTGGCGCTGGAGCAGGAGCGCTACCTGTTGGACTATGCCAGCGGGAAGCAGGTGTCGTATGTTGATTTTGCGCGATACTGCGACTCGATTGCGGCTGATATGCAGGCAAAGGAGAACACATCTACACGTCGTCTGGAAACCAAGAACCGCTTGCAGTCGGCCAACTACGAACTACAACTTAGCAAGCAGCGCATGGGCTGGATGCTGTCGGTAGCCCTGCTGTTGTTGACGGGTGGCGGCGTTGGCGGCTGGCTGTATTACAGAAACCGCGTTCAGCGACTGGCAGAGGCGGAGGACAGGATTGACACCTTGACACGAATGTTGGCAGAGACGCAGGATGCGACTTCTACGGAAAGGCTACGGGTAGGCGAACGCAGCTCGGGAATAACTACGGCTGAGCAGCCAGTGGCCGATGACGATGCTTTCTTCAAGAAAATCCTGTTGCAACAGTTAGGCATCATCCGCTTGGTGGCCAGTACTCCCACCAACCAAAACCAAGCCCTGCTGAAACGTATATCAGGCATCAGCGGCGGCGAGATACCTACGAACAGCCTGCTAGTATGGTCGGATCTCTATCCAGTTATCGACCGCCTTTATGACAACTTCCACACGCGTCTGATTCTGCATTACGGGGACACGCTCACAGACAAGGAGGTACAGATATGCTGCCTGCTCTGCGCCGGCTTCTCAACCAAGGAGATAGGGGTCATCACGCAACAGTCTGACGCAACCATCTATGTGCGCAAGACATCCATCAGAAAGAAGATCGGAGCTGCTGAAGGGCAGGATATTGTGGCCTGCATCAACAGCGTTAAGGGCTGATTAAGATTCCGCGAGGCCTGATTTAGATTCTAAAGAATTGTAACCGCTGGTTTTCATTAGGTTACGTTTCTCTTATTAAGACTTTTTATTTGGTGATTTAGTCGTTTTAAGGTTCATTTTTGTCGTAACTTTGCACCGTCAAAAGTTTAATAAATCATCAAATTCAAAAAGGTATGAAACATTCAGTTAAAACAATGGTTATGGCATCTGTGATGATGCTGGTATTGAGTTCATGTGACAGTTTTCCCATCACTCAAGAAGGAAAAGTAAAGAAGGCCGCTACGACCTACATTGAGCAGGGGCTGAAGGACGGTGAATGTATGCATTGGGGAAGCTGCGGACTGCGGCTCCACCTCGATGTGAACGGTAAAACGTGTACATACACCGAAGTAAAGTACTCTGTATCGACGGACGGCAAGGATGAGCAGAAGACGCTCTATCTGCTGCTCTCTGAGGACTGCGACGAACTCATAGCTGCCACCGACCAGAAAGACGGCAATCGGCAGGACCCCGTGTGGCAGGCGGTGGATGCGGCCATGAACCAATCGATAGACGAAGCAAGGAAAGAGATAAACGATGCATTGAAGGAGCTTGGGATGTGAGATGAGCAATAACGATATTTCCATTCGTCACATTTCCGTGCAGAATATCCCAGAAATTTGTAGCTTTTTGCAACTAAGTGTAATTTTGCAGCGTCAAATACGACAAATGGTAAATAATAAATTTGATATGAAGAAGATGAATTTAAGGATGACAGCTCTGATAGCTGCACTAATGATGGCACTGATGAGTTTCGCCCAGGCACAGGACAGCCTGCAGGTGGACACAGCATTATGGTATAACCAGACGCAACAATTAAGTGGCGTGGTAGTGAAAGGCCGCCTGCCGAAGACGCGAGTCAAGGGCGACGCCATGCGTACCACCGTCGCAGGGACCATCCTGGAGAAAGCCGGGGCACTCCACGCAAGAGATCAGACATCCCTGGCACGCATGGTCGCCACAGTTGCAGTTAAATTATATGGCGAGTGAGAACCATACCTTCGGGGCTTACTACAAATATGACCGTACACCCAAAAGCGAGACGAAAGGCGACTACCTGACGGACATGTTCGAGAATGGTATCCTGTCTGAGCATTCGGCGAGCTACATCTGGCAGGACCAAAGTGTCAAGAAGCATATATTCAACGCCTATTACAACGGTAAGATCGGACAGTTGGGTATCGACCTGAACATTGACGGTCTCTTCGATGATACCGAGACACCTGGCCGCACAACGGAGCAGACAACGATTGTCAGCGCAGCTCCCGTCAACCGCACCATCGAGAGCAATACCAACAGCGCCAATAATTTCTGGGCTTCGAAACTTATTTTCAGCTATCCTGTACTAAACGGTAATCTTTCCCTTGGCGGCGAGTACAGCTACAACCACCGCACGGATGCCTATACATTCCAGGCTTCCGACTACGTCCCTGTGAAGGCCACCGACACGGAGATCAACGAGAAGTCGGCAGCAGTCTTCGTCGAGTACGGCAGGCAGTTTGGCAAGGTGTTTGTCCAGGCCGGTCTGCGCTATGAACACTTGAAGAACGACTACTTTAACTTCGGCCAGCGTGAGGATGAGGTGTGCCGCAACTACGGCGACTGGTTCCCCACAGCCACCATTTCTGCTCCCATCGGAAAAATGCAACTGAGTCTGTCGTATCGTCGCGACATTCAGCGTCCAGCCTACTCAAACCTGACCAGTACAACGATGTACGTCAACCGCTACACCTATCAGAGCGGAAACCCCTATCTGAAGCCGACCTACAACCACAGCCTCGTGCTGAATGCGGCCTATCAGTGGGCAAACCTGACCGTCGAGTATGGTCGCTTGAAGAACAGCGTGACCATGTCTACCGAGCCATTCCCAGACAGTACGGATCCACTTATATGCCTCGTACGTCCCATCAATAGCACCGATGACTACAACCAGTTCGAGCTGAGTCTCTCGGCACGCCCCACTATTGGCTACTGGCACCCCATGTGGTATGCGTTCACCGTCTTCCAAAATTATAAGACATTGACGGCCAACGGTACGATAATGACTCTCAACAAGCCATACGTCACGCTCATCTGGAACAACGACATCGAACTGCCCCACAGTTTTCGTCTGACGGCTAATGCCCAGTGGGCATCGAAGGGCGACTACAACAACTACCGCATCAACACTCGGCGTTTCAACTTCATGCTCGGCGTGCAGCGTGATTTCAACCTCCGCCGTCTGGGACAGCTGACTCTCGATGTGCGTTGCGTTGACCTTTTCAACACCAACAAGACCGGTGGCACCATCTATGGTATCCGTGAATTGTCGACTGACAATCCTGCCCGCCGCACGTTCCTCATCGACCTCGCGTGGAAGTTCAACGAGGCCCGCTCGAAGTATCGCGGCTCTGGCGCAGGCGAGAAGCAGAAGGCACGTATGTAAAACGAATTGATTATTTGATAATTTCCGAAATTATTTGTATCTTTGCACAGTCAAAAAAGGAATCGCATGTATACAACCCGCAAACTCCCAAACACACGTATTGACGTGGCCGACGCCCTGCGAGGAATCGCTGTGGCTGGTATTATCCTGTATCACTCCGTTGAGCACTTCAATATCTTCACTCAGGAGACCATCATCCACGCATTGCCTTCTGACCAGACTGTAGCCGACGTTCTTGCATGGCTGCTGTCTGGCAAGATGTATGGCATCTTCGCCATGCTCTTTGGACTGAGCTTTTTTATCATGAATGATAATCAGCAGCAGAAGGGCAAATGCTTCTCCGGTCGCTTCGCATGGCGTATGTGTCTGCTCTTTATGTTTGGTGTCATCAACGTGGCCTTCTACGATGGCGACATCCTGATGCTTTATGCCTGTTATGGTCTGTTGCTCATTCCCATTAGTTATCTGCCGTCGAAGGCGGTGTGGTGCATCATTGGCCTACTGGCCATCCAACCCGTAGAACTGTATTGTCTGTTGACGGGTTTTGAGATCGACCATACCCGCTTTTACGAACTTTCAGGGATAATCAATCATGCACATGAACATGGAACATTCTGGGAGAACGCCCTCACAAACCTGCGGTACGGCTTCGAGGTGAATCTGCGTTTCAATGTCTTTAGTGGTCGTCTGACGCAATTGCTCTGCCTCTTTATCCTCGGCATGCAGTTAGGGCGACAGCGAATGTTCTATAATGAAGGGAAGAACCTGCAGATCTGGCATCAGATTCTCCTGATATCTGCCACTATTGTCATTGCTTTGAGTTTCGTTAACTTTGGCGAACTGGAAGGCTGGCTCAAACCCATCTACAACCTTATCATTCTCCTGATGATTGTCTCGGCAATTGTCTCTGCATGGTATGCTTTTGAGGGAGTTCGTCGAGTGCTCCATCACCTGTGCATCTTTGGCCGCATGAGTCTTACCAACTATCTGTTGCAGTCCATCATCGGCTGTGCCATCTTCTGCGGTTACGGCCTCGCATGCTATTACAAACTGGGCATCACTTATGCCGTGATGGTTGGATTAGGAATGGTTATCACGCAATACCTCTTCGCCCGCTTTTGGTTCGCCAGCCATCAGCGCGGTCCGTTAGAGGGCTTATGGCGAAAACTCACGTGGATATCGATAAAACAAATATAAGATGAAACAGGAAATCAACCCCCAGGAAAGTATCCGTGCCAATGCATTCAACATGTGGATGTCGTCGCCTATGCCAATGGTCACGCTGGTGAAGACGTTTGATGTCACCCGTTTGGTAAAGGTCAGTAAGAAGAGTGGCGTGAAGTTCAACGTCTTGATGTGCTGGTGCATAGGTAGGGCGGCTAAGGATATTAAGGAGTTCTACCTACTGCCGGAGCAAGGAAAACTATTCCAGTTCGACAGGCTTGCCATCAATGTCATCGTGGAGAATAGCAAAGGCGATATCAGCTCGTTCGACATTCCTTATTCCGATGATTTGCAGCAGTTCAATCATGATTATCAGAAGCTGACTGCTCAGGTTGCCTGCGAATGCAAGAGCACTTTCCTTGAAGACCACATGATTATTGGCACGTCGACCCTTGTGCAGACAGAGATTGACTGCATCGTAAACCAATATAGCGGCAAGTTCAATAATCCGTTCTTGGCTTGGGCCCGATATCGTAAGGGCTGGTTTAAGACCACGCTGCCCATATCGTTCCAGTTCCACCATGTCCAGATGGATGGTGGCCAGGCAGCACGTTTTCTTGCTAATTTACAAAAAGAGCTAAACCAAGTTTAAATGTACTTAAGACCATTTACCATTGATGATGCGGCCCAAACAGGTTCTGGCTCCCTTTTTCTGCGACTAATAGCTCAAACGTTAATATCAAGTTAGAATGAAATGTTAGGACAAAAATGAATATCAGATTAGAAATGACAGAAGATTACCGCGAGGTGGAGAACTTGACTCGCGAGGCATTCTGGAACGTCTATCGTCCAGGATGCACAGAGCATTATGTGCTCAATCAGTATAGAACCAATCCCGACTTCATCCCTGAGTTGGACTTCGTGATGGTATTGGACGGAAAGATTATCGGCCACGTGATGTTCTCCAAAGCCGAGATTATTCTTGACGATGGAACGGTGTTCCCTTCTTGGACATTTGGTCCCATCAGCATCCATCCTGACTACAAGCGTAAGGGCTATGGTTTGAAACTGCTGAAATATGCGTTGGAAAAAGCTAAGGAGATGGGTATCGGTCTGATTCAGATGGAAGGGAATATCGAGTTCTACCGTCATGCAGGCTTCGACTATGCCAGTAAACTGAAGATTCATTATCATACTGAACCGATGGAGCAGCGAGAGCAGAGTGATGCTTGCATCGACTCTGCCGAGTCGCGACAGAGGTCGACCGAAGGTCAACCGAGAGAGTCGGAAGTCCCGTATTTCCTTGCCCAAGAGTTGATTCCTGGTTATTGGGGTAATCGTGAGGGGATCTATTGCCCGCCCCAAGGCTACTTCGTTGCTGATGAGAATCCAGAAGCTTTCGAGGCCTACGAAGCCACGTTTCCAATGAAAGAGAAACTGCGTCTGCCGGGACAGTTAGGATACGAAGAGTGATGGAAACAGAAAGAATACTATTGCGCCCTTGGCAGGATAGTGATGCTGAGACGCTGTTTAAATATGCCAGCGACCCAGATGTTGGGCCTCGCGCCGGATGGCCACCACATAAGTCTGTCGAGGAGAGTCTGGAGATCATCCGAACTGTCTTCAATGCAGAAGGAATGTGGGCTGTCATATGGAAAGAGTCAGGAGAGGCCATTGGTTGTGTGGGCTACCTCCCGGCATCCGCATCGAACCTGAAAATTGCCGAAGATCAAACGGAGGTGGGTTATTGGATAGCCCGTCCGTTTTGGGGCAAAGGCATCTGTACAGAAGCACTTCAAATGGTCATCGACTATTGTTTCAACGAAAAGGGCTTCACAATACTTTGGGGTGACTACTTTCCTTCAAATCCAGCGTCTGGTCGCGTGATGGAGAAATGCGGATTCGTTGATACTGGCGAGGAAACACTCTGCCCCAATCTGGAAGTCGGCTCGGACCGTCCAGTAAGAGTCATGAAACTGATTAAACAATAAATAGTAATGAACGCATTATTATACATACATGGTAAGGGCGGCAGTGCAATGGAAAGTGAGCACTACAAACTGCTATTTCCTAATTGCGAAGTGATAGGCTTAGATGATCAGACTTTCACTCCCTGTGATACCTTCATCGGCATGATTACAATCGGGCAGTCATACTTCAACCCTGTAGCATGGATGATTGCCTGCATCGCCCTCTTCGATGCAATTCAAGAGGGGCATTTTATTCGTAGCAAATCAAGAACGCCATACGTGCTATGCGCGAAATCTGCCGCTATTCCGGCTTCAAGATTGTCGCCACCATCGAACGAGGCGGTACCGTCATGCATCCACAACTATCGGAGAAGGACAAACAAAAATGTCACAAGGCCATAAGGAAGCTTTAGATGAAGCCTTCGAGCATTAGCAGGAGACTGGGCTTGTGTGGGGCTATTACCTTGGTCTCCCGCCCTTTTTCGTGACGGTTTGTTAATTTTTTGTTGGGAATGAGATTTGTTTCCAAAAACTTTCGTATATTTGCAGCGTATTTTAAAACGACACGCTTATGAGCACCCAAGCAATGAACAACGTCATCGCCGAGTACTTCAAGACGCAGCCCGTCCTGAAGGCATGGCTCTTCGGCTCCTTCGCCCGTGGCGAGGAAACACCGAGGAGCGACGTGGATATTCTTTTCGTACCCGACTACTCCGGCAAACCCTTCACGCTCTTCACCCACGGCGGCATGCTGATGGACTTGCAGGAACTGCTGGGCCGCGAAGTAGATTTGGTAGTGGAGGGCACGCTCCGTCCATACGCCGCAGAAACAGCCAACCGTGATAAAATCTTGATTTATGAGAGAAAGAGCGAGGGATAAAGGACGACTGGAGGACATCATCGAGTATTCCAACAACGTGACAATGCTCATCGAGGGCTATTCCTTCGAGAATCTCGTTGCTGACAAGCGCACCTACTATTCTGTCATGAAGAACGTGGAGGTAGTTGGGGAGGCTGCTTTTATGCTGACGAAAGCTTTCAAGAAAGAGCATCCGGCGACACCGTGGAAATTCGTGCAAGGCATGCGTCACGTCTTGGTTCACGACTATACCACCATCGACGACAGAGAGCTATACAATACTGCCATCAACGACATTCCCGTGTTGAAGAAGCAGGTTGAGCGCTATCTTTCAGAGACCGACTGGGACGAATGGCAGTCCCTGCCCGATGAGTTCGATGATGCCAACAAGGAGGACATCGTAAAGGCAGCCCGTAGTATGAAAGCCGACGGAATGGCTGTGGAGAAGATAGAAAAATACACCGGCCTGACGGCAGAGGAAATCGAGAGGCTGTAAGAGATAAAAATATAGAGAAATGCAGGGCGGGAAGCCGAGGCCGAGGATGTCGGCGCGGCTATCCGCCCTGCGTTTATGAAGTCTGTGAATTACGATTCTTTTCTATAAACCCACGTCGTACAATTCAGCACTCCGCCTTCCAGTGCGACATCGTTAAAGTTGATTGTCTCTATAGTTTTATCAGGGAATATTTGCTTAAAGGCTGCGATTGCCTCATCATCCTTATTTTCCTCAACCTCAAAGACAGGAAGAACAATCAGATTACCAACTTCCAGATAATTTACGTAAACACCGATCGCATGGTCTGGATGCTTCGAATCCTTGTAATTATAGAAGAACGGTACATCAATATATTTGAGGTTATAATCCTTCAAAACTTTTTCTATGCCATTCGTCCAATACTTGTATTCATCTGAGCGATTGTTTCCCAATATTGTGTCATGGTCTACGAAGCGAACCATGCCGTCTGCGTGCCCCGTCATGTCACCGTTCTGGGCAGGAATGATGATTACTTCTGCCTCAAGCAATTCAGAAAGATCTTTGACCAGTTGCTCTTTATCTGTATACTCAGGATTCTCCGTAAATATTTTATCTGAAACAATTGCACGGCCAGAGCAAAGCAAAACATTTCCACCGTCAAGGTTGATGTTAGAGAAGACAGGCTCAAATCCATTCAGCCGACAGACCTCTTTACCGTCCGAGCGTGAATCTTCCCACTCCTTATTACCTTTCAAATAGGACGGTTCGTAGCGGAACTGAATTAGCTTGCCCGATTCCGTTTGTATTGGCATATAGTCCTTACACCAGATGTCCTTCGTTCCTTTTAGCAGACGAAATTCCACGCCATGCCTTTTCAAGACTGAGATCAACCGATTAAAGCACTCTGGGAACTGCTCTTCAAGAAGTCCCGACAAATAAACAACCTCCTTGCCCTTTGGTTGTGCCTGAACGGCTTCAACTTTCTCTGCATTCTTTGGAGTTGATTCTGCTTTCTTCTGATGCTCCTTTTTCATATCCCAATATTTCTTTCTGATTGACGGATAATCGCCATTCATAAACATCTCACACAGTTCCTTGGTAGGCTCCCAGTCATTTTGTAGGCACCGTTTTGCCCTTCATTCTTGTTTGCATTGTTCGAGCATCCACAACAGAATAAGAGCACCAATGAATACAATAAAATAGACTTCTTCATATACCTAATATTGTTTAAACTGTTAGTAATAAAAGAGGCGCAGACATTCGCCATACGCTTCACGGTTCACCACAAACCACAACTATATACGGGAATTCTGCGCCCATATTGGGGGCAGCTCCTATAATAGTTGTTGCTCTTTCGTTCGTGGTGGTGATTGTGAAGCTATAGAGCAATATGTCTTTTGCACTCT
>JAFSNR010000179.1 GCA_017443345.1 Prevotella sp. | reverse complement strand
TAATATAATATATAATATATATAATTTAATTAAAGATGAATGGTTAAATTATTGTGTGCTTGTGTCGTATTTTGAACATTTGAACACCAATTGTCGCATTGTCGCATTGTCGCAATGTCGCAAATTACCAGATCTGAGCGCGTTGTTTCTTCGGGATGAAGAGCTTGTCGCCCTTCTTGATGCCGAAGGCGTCGTACCAGGCATTGATTTGTGGCAGGGCTGCATTGACACGGTCCTTGATGGCGGCGATACGGTTGAGAGGGCCTGTCGGCGTACAAAATTACGTAAAAACTACGAAAAAAAGTTGATTTAATATTTTTTTGCACCGTTTTAGTGTCATCTTGGCGGTTTTTTCACTAACTTTGCTCGCAGAATCACAACAAACTTATCTACATTAATTAAAACAAACAAATTATGAAAGATTTACAGATGTACATCAACGGCCAGTTCTGCAATAGCAGTAATGGTCAATGGATTGCAGTGTTGAACCCCTCTACCGAGGAAGTAATCAGCCGTCAGCCTGAAGGAACCATCGAAGACGTTAACCGTGCACTCGACGCAGCGCGTGCTGCCCAGAAGTCGTGGGCCAAGACACCCGCCATCGAGCGTGCCGGCTATCTGCTGAAGATGGCTGAAGGCATCAAGAAGCGCGAGAAGGAGTTTACCGAGATCATCATGCGCGAACAGGGTAAGACCCGTACATGGGCCTCTATCGAGGTGGGTGCTACGATTGCCTATTTCGAGTACATGTCTTCCTTCGCCCGTCATATCGAGGGTGAGATCATCCCATCCGATCGTCCCAACGAGACCATCCTGCTCACGAAGAAGCCTATTGGTGTCGTAGCAGGTATCCTCCCCTGGAACTTCCCCTTTTTCCTCATCGCCCGTAAGGCTGGTGCTGCCCTGATTGCTGGCTGTACCATCGTGATCAAGCCTTCACAGCTCACGCCTGAGAACTGTACTGAGTTCGCCAAGGTGGTGGCTGAGACTGGTCTGCCCGCTGGCGTCATCAACATCGTAACGGGTAAGGGTTCCGTCATTGGCAATGAGATGGCTGGCTCTCCGAAGATTGACATCGTCTCCGTGACGGGTTCTGTTTCTGCAGGCGAGAGCATTATGGCCGCTGCTTCAAAGAATATCACGAAGGTCAGCCTCGAGTTGGGTGGTAAGGCTCCTGCCATCGTCTGCAAGGATGCCGACCTTGAGCGCGCTGCCCAGTGGATTGTCGACAGCCGTATCGGTAACAATGGTCAGATTTGTAACAATGCCGAGCGCGTATACGTTCAGAAGGAGGTGAAGGAGGCCTTTACGAAGATTCTCGTCGAGAAGATGAAGGCCGTGAAGGTGGGCGATCCTTGCAAGGACGACACCGTCGACATGGGTCCGTTGGTTGAGGCTCGTGCCCTGGAGAGTGTGACCGAGAAGGTGAACCGCGCCATCAAGCAGGGTGCCAAGCTGCTCTGTGGTGGTGAGCGTGTAGGCACCACGGGTTACTTCTATGCTGCCACTGTTCTCGACAACTGTACACAGGATATGGACATCATCCATGAGGAGACCTTCGGTCCTGTGATTCCTTTGGTTGAGTTCGAGACCATCGATCAGGTGATTGAATGGGCTAACGACTGCGAGTATGGTTTGGCTTCGTCGATCTTCACCAAGAATCTGAATATCGCCACAAAGGCTTGCCGTGAGCTTGAATTCGGTGAGACCTATATCAACCGCGAGCACTTCGAGGCCATTCAGGGCTTCCACGCTGGTGTGAAGAAGAGTGGTATCGGTGGTGCTGATGGTAAGCATGGTGTTGAGGAATACCTCGTTACCCACGTGACTTACCTCGATACCTATGAGGATATGTAAAAAGATTTAAAATCCCCGCCAGGCCTGGCGGGGATTCTTTATTTCCCTAGGAATTTCGTGCTGAGGTAGTCGTTGAACGCCTCCTTGTAGTTGTCGCCGATGGGCAGATAGGTGTCGGCGTCCATGATTACACGGTTCTTGTTCACCTCCTGTATCTCCTTGAGGTTGATGATGTAAGAACGGTGTATGCGCATGAAGTACGACGGCAGGTATTCCTCGAACTTCTTCATCGAGAGGAGGGTGATGAGGGGCTTGGGCGTACTCTTGAGGTGCAGCTTCAGATACTCGCTCATACCCTCGACGTATCTGATGTCCGAGATGGCAATCTTCACCACCTTGTAGTCTGTCTTCAGGAAAATGGTGTCGTCTTCGTCTGAGGATGTTGGAGTGGGGAGTGAGGAGGATGGAGTGGTGGTGGCCAGTCGTTCCTGAAGGCGATTGGCAGCCCGACGGAAATCGTCGAGGCCAAAAGGCTTCAGCAGATAGTCGACGGCATTTACCTGGAATCCTTCGACAGCATACTCCGAATAGGCGGTTGTAAACACGACGAGGGGTGGGGCAGCGAGCGACTTCACGAATTCCATGCCGTTGAGGTCGGGCATGTTGATGTCGCAGAAGATGGCGTCAACGGGCTCTTGGTTCAGTATCTCCTTGGCCTCGATGGCACTCTGGCACTGGCCTGTGAGTTCGAGGAAGGGAATCTTCTGGATATAGGTCGTCAGCTGTTGCAGGGCTAACGGCTCGTCGTCGATGGCTAAAACTCTGATCATAGTGGGATTGCTAATTTAACTTGATATATGTCTGACTCGTCCTGGATGTCGAGCTGGTAGTTCTTTCCGTAGATGAGGTCGAGTCGCTGGCGCACGTTGGCGAGTCCCACGCCGCCGTGCTTGTCCTCTTCCTTCGGGATGCGGGAGTTCCTGCAGGTGAAGGCCAGTAGGCTGGCACCTTCGCGCTTGACCTCCTCGATCTTGATCTCGATGAACGACTCCTGACGGTAGCTGACACCATGCTTGAAGGCGTTCTCGACGAAAGTGATGAACATCAGTGGTGGCACGTCCTTGTTGGGCAGCGCCTGGGCCACGTCAACATCGATGCGCACCTTGTCCGTATAGCGCAGCTTCATCAGCGTGATGTAGTTTTGCAGGAAGCTGATCTCGCGCTCGAGTGGCACCACCGTCTTACTGCCTTCATAGAGCACGAAGCGCATCATCTTCGACAGCTCGAGGATGGTCGATTTGGCTTTTTCGGGGTCGATATCGACGAGGGCGTGGATGTTGTTGAGCGTGTTCATGAAGAAGTGGGGGTTGATCTGATATTTCAGATACTCCAGCTGCTGTTCGAGGTTCTGACGTTCCAGTTCGTCCACGTGCTTCTGGTCGTTGCGCTGTTTGAAGTAGAGTTTGATGCCCAGATTCATGCCGAGCATCAGGACGACGATGATCAGGGCGATGATATCGCGCTGGCCGAGAATTAGCGGTGGATGCTTCTCCCCCTGGCGGCGGGGGCCTTCATGGCGTAGGGGCTTCAGGTCGTGCTTAGGCTCACCTGGCTCGAAGTCGTGCTTGGGTTCGTCTGGCTTGAATTCACCTGGTTCGAAGTCTCCTGATTCAAACTCGGGCGGCATGGGTGGCCTTTGCTGGTCGAACTTCTCGATCATCTCGTGTCTTGGCCCACGGTCACGGAAATTGGGACGGTGGTTGCACTGGTAGACCTGGAAGATGACGATGATGGCCACGCTGAGGCCGAGGTAGCGCCATTTCTGCTGATGGTAGATGAGCATGGGCGCCATCAGGTGGTTGTGGATGAGGAACACGAGGAAGTAGACGGCATACTGCTTCCACACGGTGAATATCTCACTCCAGTCGAAGTCGATACCTGTCTGGGTGCTGCGCACAGACATGCTCATCACCGGCGCCATGAACAGCATGGTCCACAGCACGATGTAGATGATGGTCTCAGCCCTCCTGTTTTTTTCAAATGTCATTTTCATTCCTGTTGTTTACGGAATGCAAAATTAATTAAAATTAAAAAACGGGGCAAATCCGTTCAACGAATGCCCCGTTTTGTTCAACGAATCACTTTCCGGGTGCCGCCTTTCTCCTTGACGATGACGATACCCTTGGCTTTCAGGCCCTGTGGCAGTCGGCGTCCGCTGAGGTCGTAGACGACGGCTCCTTCCTCCTGATTCTCTGTCGTTACGTGGCTAATGCCTGTAGAGGCATTCTCGATGACGTCGGCCGTGTTGAAGTCCTGCGTACCACCGCTGTAGGTGATGGTGCCGTCGGCCTTGATACACACGCCACCGTGTCCTGTGATCTTCAGTGTACCACCCGTCATGTAGAAATTGCCCGAGTCCTCGTCCTCGTGGTCCGTGGTGGTGCCTGTCGACTTCTCGTCCTTCAGCGATACCTGTATGCCGTCGTCGCCAGGACTCGTGATGTTCACCGTACCGCTGGCCATCAGGAAGTACTGGTTACAGTTGATGGCATCTTTCACGGCACTGGCCACGTTGATGGTGCAGTTCTTGATCTCTATATACTCCTTGCTCCAGATGCCGTGGGCGGTCTTGCCGTTGACGTTGAGCGTACCCTTGCCCTTGAACTCGGTATGTCCCTTGCACACGAAGCAGCCCTTCCAGTCGCCTCCGGCTCCATCGGTGATCGTGTTGGTTGTCTCGTTCTCAATGCGCACGTCGATGCGCTTACCGTTCTGGATGTCGATGGCCGCTCCCTTGGTGTTGGTCAGGGTCAGTCCGTTCAGGGTGACGGTGGCCTTGTAGCTGCCGCTGAGGTAGAAACTGCCGTCGGTCGACGAACCCGAGAGGATGTAGTAGATCTCTCCTGGGGCGCTCGCAGTGACCGTCTCGGCCTGTGTCAGTTTCACGTTGGCATTCTCAACGACTGCCGTCACGTACGAACTGATGTTGTCGGCGATGGTCACAGTGGCCTTGTCACCGTCGTAGATCACCTCTACGGTGTTCTTCTCAATAGCAGCAGCACTGCCGGCGATGGCCAGCAGTGTTGCACAGTATAGTAGTCTTTTGATGATCATTTAACTTTGTCCAGGGCTTTGTCTTTCAGTTCGTTGGCCTTGTCGGCGATACTGTTCTTGGCGTCCTCGGCCTTCTCTGCAGCAGCGTCAGCCACACCCTCTGCGGCATTGCCGATGCTCTCTACGGCTGAGGTCAGACCGCTGACGATGGCGTCGGCAGGCGACTCGGTCAGAGCGCTGATGGCACTGTTGATGGTCTCGTTGTCACCCACGAACTCCTTGATCTTGTCGGCGTTCTCCTTCAGGAAGTCCTGAACCTTGGTTACATAAGCCTTGGCAGCCTCGGGGTCGCTGGTCAGGAACTGCTTGATCTTCTCCTGGATACCATTGAGTACCTCCTGGAACTTGCTGGCGTCCTTAGCCTCGATCTGCTCTGAGAGTTCGTTGATGGTAGCAGCTGCCTCGTCGTCGGCGTTAATGGTGGCTACGGTCTCTTCTGCTGCAGTCTCTGCAGGCTGAGCGGGTTTGCTGGTGCATGCTGTAAAGCTGATAGCTGCAGCAGCCATGAATGCGAAAAATACTTTTTTCATAAGACTTAAATGTTTGTTGTTAATGTTATCTGTTTGCTCCATAAATTGATTTTCGGCAACAAAATTAAGCTAATTTTGAATAAGTTATGCCAACATCGCTTATTTTTTTGTTTTTTTTAGTACTTTTGCAGTCCGTTTTCAAGATAACAAGATAAGAAAAGAAGAAAAATATGACGACATTGACATTCAAGCCCAAACTGTTTTCGACCTTGCGCAACTACGATCGCAAGAGTTTTACGACTGACCTGCTGGCAGGTATCATCGTGGGCATCGTGGCCCTTCCATTGGCCATCGCCTTTGGTATCGCTTCAGGCGTCACCCCCGAGAAGGGTATCATCACGGCCATCGTGGCCGGACTCCTCATCTCCGTCTTCGGAGGTTCGAAAGTGCAGATCGGTGGTCCCACGGGCGCGTTCATTATTATTATTTATGGCATCATCCAACAGTATGGATTTGAAGGTCTCACGATTGCCACACTGATGGCGGGCGTGTTCCTCATCATGTTCGGCGTGCTCCATCTGGGCACGATTATCAAGTATATCCCTTATCCCATCGTGGTAGGCTTTACCAGTGGTATCGCCCTGACCATCTTCACCACGCAGATCAAGGACCTCTTTGGACTGACGATGGCCTCCGTGCCCTCTGATTTCATCGAGAAGTGGATTGCCTATGTGGGCTCTTTCCCGACGATCGACCCCTGGAGTGCTGCCGTGGGTGTCGGCTCTGTCGCCGTCATCGCCCTCTGGCCGAAACTCTTTAACTTTTCACCTTTCACTTCTCACTTTTCACTTCTGCGAAAGCTGCCAGGCTCACTGATTGCCATCATCCTGATGACCATTGCCGTGTTGCTGCTCAAGCAATATATGGGTGTGTCGAGCGTCGAGACCATCGGCGACCGGTTCTCCATCTCCAGTCAACTTCCTGGTGCTCAGGTGCCTGTCCTGTCTTGGGATGTCATCAAGAGCCTCGTCTCTCCCGCCATCACCATCGCCATCCTCGGTGCCATCGAGTCTTTGCTTTCTGCCACGGTGGCCGATGGTGTGATTGGCGACCGTCACGACTCCAATACCGAGCTTATCGCTCAGGGCGTGGCCAATCTGGCCAGTCCCATCTTCGGCGGTATCCCTGCCACGGGAGCCATCGCTCGTACGATGACCAACATCAACAACGGTGGTCGCACGCCTGTGGCCGGAATCGTCCACGCTGCCGTACTGCTACTTATCTTCCTGTTCCTCATGCCGCTTGCCCAGTATATCCCGATGGCCTGTCTGGCTGGTGTGCTCGTCATCGTCAGCTATAACATGAGTGGCTGGCGCTCGTTCATGAGCATCATGAAGAATCCGAAGAGCGATGTCATCGTGCTCTGGGTCACCTTCCTGCTGACGGTCATCTTCGACCTGACAATCGCCATCGAGGTTGGACTGATCTGCGCCTGTCTGCTCTTCATGCGCCGTATGGCTGAGACCACCGATGTCAAGGTCATCAGCGACGAGATCAATCCTGAGGAAGAGGAGAGCGACTTCCAGCTCGGCAACCTCGAGCATCTCACGATCCCCGAGGGTGTGGAGGTCTACGAGATCAACGGTCCTTACTTCTTCGGGGCCGGTAACCGTTTCGAGGAGATCATGGGAGCCCTGCGCCACCAGCGCCAGCATCCGAAGGTGCGCATCATCCGCATGCGTAAGGTGCCCTTCGTCGACTCCACGGGTATTCACAACCTCACGAACCTCTGCCTCATGTCGCAGGGAGAGGGCATCCAGGTGGTTCTCTCTGGTGTCAACGAGAATGTGCAGGCCGTGCTCCACAAGGCTGGTTTCGACACGATGCTCGGCGAGGAGAACATCTGTTCTCACATCAACCTCGCCCTCGCCCGTGCCAAGGAGCTGATCTGATATGCAAACCGAGTTTCAAAATCTGCAAAAATTGTTTCAAAATCTGCAAAAATTGTTTCAAAATCTGCAAAAACTGCAGCTTAGGGCATGAGACGTGATGCTGTTTGAGGGAAAATGATTATCTTTGCCATACTTTTCTCTGGATTATTTACCCTAAAAACAATAAAACTATGAGTGAAATTGAAGAGCAACTGATGTCTCAGTACAACGAAAACAAACAGATTACGGACGGCAAGTACGACCAGTCGTTGGCCGTCAAGTGTATTAACGGTACCTTCGTAGGCCAGAAGTCGGGGAACATCATTACCTACAAGGGCATTCCCTTTGTAGGACAGCAGCCAGTCGGGAATCTGCGCTGGAAAGCCCCTGTGGAGTACGCTCCGAACGACGGGGTCTATGAAGCCTGTCATTTTGCAAAACTCGCCGTTCAGGACCAGTCAATCAGCGACCATCAGGGTGAAGACTGCCTTTATCTGAACGTATGGCGGACTGACGAGTCGACTGCCAAGAAGAAACCGGTGATGGTATGGATTCATGGCGGTGCTTTTTTGGCAGGCGGAACGGGCATTGAGCTGTTTGACTGTACCAATCTCATCAAAGAGAATCCCGACGTGATCTTCGTTACCGTCGCATACAGACTGGGCGCCCTCGGCTTCCTGCATCTGTCACACCTCCCTGACGGCAAGGACTTCCCCGATGCACAGAACGTGGCGCTGCTCGACCAGACGATGGCGCTGAAGTGGATCCATGAGAATATCGCAGCCTTTGGTGGCGACCCCGACAACGTGACCATCTGGGGCGAATCGGCCGGTGCTGGAAGCGTGACCATGCAGCCGCTGATCCCCGGTTCCCAACAGTATTTCCAGAAGGTCATCGCACAAAGTGGTGCCCCATCTCAGACGAATTCTTTGGAAGAGTCTATCGCTGCCACGAACGATCTGATGGCGGCTCTCGGCTGCAAGACGGTTGCCGAGTTGTTGAAGGTCGATGCCCGGACGCTGGTGGATGCGGCAGCCGAGGCTGTTCTGTTACGCCTGTTCCCTGCTCGCGACGGACGCATCCTGCCTTTGGATCCCTTTGAGGCTTATGCCAGCGGTGCAGCCAAGGATATCGCCTTCCTCCAGGGCTGCAACAAGGACGAAATGAACTGTTTCGTGGCCGACTGGACCCCGGAAGGCTTCAAAGCGTGGGCCGCTGACCGCAAGACGAAGAAGTTTGCCCAACTGCTGACGGACGAAGAACGTGCGAAGCTCGAGAGCTTCTGCCAGGAAGGGGCGGTAGAGGACTACGATCCCGACAGCCGTCTGTTCGGCCATAGTTGGTTTATTGAGGGCGCCATCAAAATGTCGGAGAGCCAGACCATGGGTGGCGGCAAATCCTACACCTATTTCTATAGGGTGGAATCTTCTGATCCGATACGCAAGAGCGCGCATTTCGAAGAGGTCCCCATCGTGTTCAATCATCCGGAAATGATCGAAGGCCGACAATATGACGCCACCTTCTCGAAGACCATGCGCCAGATGTGGATTCAGTTCGCCAAGACTGGCAATCCGTCGCTCAGCGCCGACATCTCTCCCGACGGCAAGGCCAAGGAGTGGCCGCTCTACGACCTGAAGGACAAGCAGGTGATGGTGCTCGACGAGTTCGACATCCATCCAGCCAAGGAATCCGAGGTAAAGATCGTGGATTGGGACAGGACCTACTTCCTGACCAAGTATTATATGCTTTGACGCCCCCGATTCTATCGTATATCAAGTAAACAAGGCTCGCATTACCGCGGGCCTTGCTGCTTTTTGCGACAATGCACTCACCGAGGTCGAGAATGCGCTCTGTGAACTTCTCTAGCCAGCCCGGCATCTTCTGCTAACAATGCATTACTCATAATGTAGGATTTGCAAGTGCACGGGCCCCATCAGACCGGCGGGGATGAGGGTACCCATATTCTGCGTGAGGCTTTTAACTCCATAGAAGGGTATTGGGGTAAAGCTGTGACCCTCTACACCTGGTTGTCCATCGCCAATCAGACGGTTCGCCCAGGTATTTACCACCTTCACTTCGATTGTATTCTTACCGGGTTTCAACTTGCCCTCGAAATTCACTTTGTACGGGGCTTTCCAAAGGAAGTCCACATGTTCGCCATTGACAAAGACATCAGCCATCTGACCCACTTCGCCCAGATCAATAGACAGACCTGCGGGCTGGTTCTTCTTGGTCAGGGTAAAGGTATTCTTATAGGTGACGGTGCCAGAGAAATACTTCACGGCTTCCTCGTCAGACTCCGTAAGCGAAGAGAGCGTCTGCCATTCCCGGATACCTTCGGGAGCATCCTGCCCTTCGAAGGAAACCATCCAGGGATCACTGAGAGCAATCTCTCCTGCGGGCTTCAGAGGCGTGGGCTCTGCCACGGGGGCGGCGTGTGGATCAGCAACCACAAAGAGGGCATCATCAGCACCCAAATGTAGCCGTCCGTCCTTGAGTGCACCATAAACAGGCTTGCCTGTGACGGGATTCATCACGGTAAGGGTGCCCTTGGCGTCGCGGAGCAAAATGTCCGTATCCACTTCCTTTCCACTGAAATTGCGCACCCAGTATATGTTCCGTTCACCGTCCACATGGTGTACGAAGCGTATGCAGGGAACTGAGGACTGGAAGTCGGGTGCCACGCCGAAGTGCTGTAGTCCCTCAGCCACGGAGCCAGTCCACACATTGTGCCGGTCGGTATGCCAGATGTCGGACTTCAGGCATTCGAATTCAGTGGCATCGTCACCTTGTCCAGCCATCTGTTGGGGTTCCTTTCCAATCAGGAAAACGCCCTCAGTAACCAGCTTGTGCAATTTCCGAAGTATTTCAATGCTCATATTCTGTGTGTGCTCACCCAAGGCTATCACCTTATAATCCTGAGCCGAGATGCAATGGAGCAAGGCGTGTGGGCTGCAGAAATCATAGGCATAGCTGTCTGGCACATCTGGCAGCGCCTGAGCATAAGCCGAGGCAATATTCGTATCCTCGCCATAGTACCAGAGCACATCAGCCACATTGCGGCCTGCCTGCAGATAATAACTGCTGCGGGCTAGGTAATCCATCCAGTACTTGGCATATTCCGCCCATGTCTCATGGCGGCTGAACCATTGGCCAAAGATTAAAAGCCCCAGACCTGGACGGAAGTCGTCGGAAGGCTGGTGGGGACTTTCGTGGATAAAGAAACGGTTGAGACCGCTCATCATGGCCACGTCGGCCACTTCCTTCAGGTTCCCAGGATACCAACTGTAGGCACCGCCCAGCATGCCATTGGTGGTGAAGCTTTCGCCTGCAACGATGTTCTGCCCATAGATATGTGCGGTTGATGCTGATTCGCGGATGTCGGCCTGGTAGGCGACACTTTCCGCAGCACCTACCGTCCAGATGGCAGCCATCGGCACGGTGGCCGTGCGCTTGGGATCCATTCCGTCGCCCACAAAAGTGCGGGCGTTCTCGTGGCTTTCAGTGTAACGGCCCTTCATCCCGTATTCCTGAAGAATGTCGTTCACGCGGTCGTAATTGGCGGCAAAGAGTTCGCCGATGGTTTCACGCCAGTCGAAGAGGAAATCCTCAGTAGCCTTCGTAGAACCGATGATCTCGCCAGTAAGGGCTGGCAGCCAGGGACGTAAATCGTAGCCTCTGGCCTTCTTGAAGGCTTGTTCCATTTTAGGCGTCCAGGTCATCTGTTCAGCTTCGTAGCTGTCAATCATCAGATACTGAATGCCTCGTGCGCCCAACAAACCTTTGGCAGCCTCCTTGTACATATCCAGGTAGGTATGGAAATAGCGGTTCCAGGCATCTGCATCCAGTTTATCCACCTCCAGACCAGTGGCTTCTGGCGGAGCGGGATGATTCTGCTTGCCGGTGAGGGAAGCGCCGAAGCGGTAGATACGCCATTTACCGGCAGGAGCATTCCAGGTAAGCACACCGTCCTTTACCTTATCGGTGAGGTCTATGGTCTCCTGTACTGGAGCATCCGTGGTCGGCGTGGGAAACGTCAATAGGTCACCGGGCGAAGCGAAGCCAGCCTTTTCCTCGGCGTGGTTCACCTTATAGACCGTATTCAGTATCCACTCGTGGATGGCGGTGCCGGTGGGCATCACCACCGGAGCACCATAGATGACCATGCTATAGTCTGGCTGGGGATTTACCACCATTAGTCGGAAGTGCTTGGCGGTGGTTTCCGGGATGTCCATGGTGATCTGTGCCAGATTGGAAGAAGGTACACGGATGACTTCCGTCCAGCTCTTACCATCCTGGCTGCATAGAAGTGTGTTGTCGTAGGTCCGGTTGTAGTCGAATTGTCCCTGCACCTGTCCGCCCACCAGCGTGAAGGAGCGGATGGTCACGGTTTCTGGGAAGGAGTATTGAATCCAGGCGTGGGTACTTTCTTTGTTGATGGCCAATTCATTTCCGTCATTGATGTCTCCATTGGTCAGTTGTTCCACGGAGAAATCCCCACCGCTGGTAGTAACGATGGCGCCAAGTTCCTGCATACTCTTTTCAGTGTCTGGCACCCGTACGGCTACAACAGCAATGTCCTGATACCACTGAGGCATCCTTTCAAACACGGGAGCATATATGCCGGCGCATACGTTCTGAAAACGGCCGATGGTCTTGTACGTTTCCGGCAAGGTCAGTGTCTGGTTCTTGCCGTTACCACTTACTTCCAGCGTGCGCCAGGTGAGTTTCTTCATCGCATCTTCTGGTTGAACCCAAGGGCCGCCGGTGCTGCTCCATCCTGGGGCAGAAGCAATGCCAATTTCCATTCCTAACGAATCAGCCAGATGGATGGCGTAGGCAAAGTTCTCCTTCCAGGCCTCGCTCAGATATGGGGTCTGCGGTACTATGGGTGGCAGACCCTGCATCATCGTACCGCCGGCGTCGAATTGGTGAAAACCGGCAATGCCGATGCGGTTCATCCATTCCAAATCCTTCTGAATACCATCCTTAGATGTATTGCCATTCAGCCAATGCCACCACACGTAAGGACGAGCCTCTTTGGGCGGGTTCTCGAAACGTTGGTCTTGTGCTCCAGCAGTACTGCACAGAAATGCGCCTGCAACTATCAATAACTTACAAAGATCCATAACAGAAACATTTAATCCGACAATACGGTACAAATATAAGAAAAATTACGCCCATCGCGCTGAAGAAGATGGTGAATGAGCAGAACTTCGGATCGGGCTTGGCGACTCGTCTGACCTGTATCCCCCTGCCTTCAACCAAGTTCAAGACGGGCGATGGCAGACAGTCGGGCGAATCGAAATCAAGTTATCGCAAGACGGGCAACATCATGCTGTAATGTACAATGTACCATTATACCATTTACTGCATGCTATAAACGACTTGCATGAGCTGCTTGCCAAGGTCGTCGGCGAGTTCCATGGTTGGGGCCTCGCTGTAGACGCGGATGATGGGCTCGGTGTTCGACTTGCGCAGGTGTACCCAGCGGTCGGGGAAGTCGATCTTCACACCGTCGATGTCGTTGACGGTAGCTGAGTTGTCGTTGGCAAACATCTCCTTGACCTTGACGAGGATGGCGTCGACATCGGTTTCGGGGGTGAGGTCGATGCGGTTCTTGGCAATCTGGTAGTCCGGGAAGGTGGCGCGCAGCTCACTGGCTGTGCAGCCTTTCTGGGCGAGGCTGGAGAGGAACAGGGCAATACCTACGAGGGCATCACGGCCGTAGTGGCTCTCGGGATAGATGACGCCACCGTTGCCTTCGCCACCGATAACGGCTCCTACTTCCTTCATCTTCGTAGTGACGTTGACCTCACCAACGGCTGCTGCCGTGTACTGGCCACCGTGCTTCTCGGTGACGTCGCGCAGGGCACGTGTAGACGAGAGGTTGGAAACGGTGTTACCCTTGGTATGACTGAGGACGTAGTCGGCCACGGAGACGAGGGTGTACTCCTCGCCGAACATCGTACCGTCTTCGCAGATAAAAGCGAGACGATCGACGTCGGGGTCAACGACGATACCGAGGTCGAAACCACCCTGCTTCATCTTGTCCATGATGCCTGAGAGGTTCTTCTCGAGAGGCTCGGGGTTGTGGGCAAAGTCGCCAGTGCAGTCGCGGTTCAGGATCTCGTATTCGACACCGAGCTGGTTGAAGAGATCGGGCAGGATGATGCCTCCCACAGAGTTGATCGTATCAGCGCAGACGCGGAACTTGCGGTTCTTGATGGCCTCGCGGTCGACGAGCTTCAGGGCGAGCACGGAGTCGATGTGGCGCTGGTTGTAGCTGTCGTCGATGGTGCAGGTGCCGAGCTTGTCGACCTCTGCGTAGTTGAAATCCTCGGCCTCGGCCATGCGGAGCACTTCGGCACCGTCGGCAGCGGTCAGGAACTCGCCTTCGCTGTTGAGCATTTTCAGGGCGTTCCACTGGCGGGGATTATGAGAGGCGGTGATGATGATACCGCCATCGGCACCTGCCATGCGGACGGCCAGCTCGGTGGTCGGGGTGGTGGCGTAGCCGATATCGATGACGTCGTAGCCCATGCCCATGAGAGTGCCAACAACGACGTTGCGCACCATGAGGCCTGAGATGCGGCCATCGCGACCTACGACAATCTTGCCTGTCTTGGCATTCTTGGCTATGAACTGGGCGTAGGCCGTTGTAAACTTGACGATGTCTAATGGGTTCAGTGTATCACCGGTAGGTCCGCCTATGGTTCCGCGGATACCGGAAATGGATTTGATCAATGTCATATCAGTATGTTGTTTTTATGTTTGTTACATTTGGCGTTGGAACGTGATGACGTAATAGAACGGCATTACATTGCTGGAGGCGGTGGCATGACCCTGGGAGTGGGGAACAATGAGGCGCACCTTGGCGCAGTTCTCGTCGAACGACTGGGGACGGCCTACCTTCACGTAGGTGAGGGGCACGAGCCAGCCTGCAGGCACGGAACCACCATAGAAAGTGTACATGACGCCACTGGTGAACGAGGCTGTGAACGTGGCGTTATTACGGGTGATCTTCATGACATCGGGCGATGCGGCGAAGTTGGGCGTGTCGTTCCAAGTCTGCGTCGTATCGTTGAGGATGTTGTATTCACGATAGCGGCAGACGAGCGAGGTGCTCTCGGTGGTGCCCAGCTCCGTGCCGCAACCGCTGCGCACGATCTGCATGTAGACACCGTTCTTGTCGAACTTCACGAATTCGTTCTTGGATACGTCGGTGGTCATGCCCTGTTGCTTGAACTGGTCTTCGGTGATGACCACGATGGAAGAGTCGGAGATGAACTTCGCAATGGCGTTGCGCTCCTTCTCCTTCTTGTCGCCATAGGTCTCGTAGTCGTTACAGCTGGATAGCACGGCTGCGAGCACAGTCAATATGCATAACAATTTCTTCATATTGGGTGCAAAGATACAAAGAAATGGGGAAAAATGGATTAAGAATTAAGAAAAATTGCCCCTGTCGGCGTTTTTTTCTTAATTCTTAACTCAAAAATCTTTATTTCAGCCTGTCTGCATAGGCCTCGATGGCTTTACGGACGGTCTCGATGGCATCCTGCATGGTGCCGTTGATGCGTCCGCCAGAGGCGTTGAGATGGCCACCGCCATTGAAGAATTCCGCGGCCATCAGGTTGACGGGGAAGTCGTCGACAGAGCGCAGACTCACCCAGATGAGATTGGGCTTGTCGGTATCCTCGCGCAGCGAGATGGAGAGCTTGAGACCCTTGATCTGCTGGGGGATATTGACCAGTCCCTCAGCATCGCCCTTCATGAAGTGGAAGCGGTGGAGCTCGTCCTTCGTCAGGGTGTAGAAGGCGGCATGGTACTCGGGCAGGTAGACGAGCTTCTCGTAGAGCACGTAACCCATCAGGCGGATGCGGTCTTCGGAGTAGTTGTGGTAGACATTACGGTAGATGCGGTCCTTGTCGATGCGCTTGGTGAGCAGCTGGCTGATGATGAAGTAGATCTCGCAGCGGGTGCTGTTGAAGAGGAAACCGCCTGTATCGGTCATCATACCACAGTAGACGGGGATGGCGAAGTGGGTGTTCTGACTCTCGAAACCGCCCATTTGCCAGACGATGCGGAAGATCATCTCGCACGTGCTGCAGGCTTCAGGGCATGAGATGGTGAGGACGGCTGGCACCTCGGGCTTCAGATGGTGGTCGATGAGCACACGAGGGGCCGGGGAGCTGATGAGCGACTGTTCCATCTCGTCGACACGGCTCGGTGCGTTGTAGTCGAGACAGAAGATGAGGTCGGCAATCTTGAAGAGCAGGTCGCACTTCTCGCGATGCTTGTCGTAGCGAACAATCTTCTGCGAGTTGGGCAACCACGCCAGGAAGTCGGGGAACTGATCGGGCACGATTATCGTGGGTTCCTTGCCGATGGAGGTGAGATACTCTGCCCATCCCAGTGTGGCTCCGATAGCATCGCCGTCGGGACTCTTGTGGCTGGTGATGATAATATTCGAACTGCCTTCAATCAGCGATTGAAGCTGGGCATATTGTTCGGGGTTGAGGATATCGATATTCATCTTTTTTTTGTTTACAGTTGACGGTTTACAGTTTACAGGTGATTTGCTGTAATCCTTTCTGAATCGACAAAGTAATCATCTGTAAACCGTAAACTATAAACCGTAAACTCCTAAAACAGTTTATTTGGATAAATGCCGTCGTCGACGAGCTTCTGGATGCGGGCAACGGTGGCTTCACGGTCGGCGGCATAGGTCACACCAAACCACTTACTGGTGGTGTCGAGCACCTCGACGGTAGCTGTTCCCTCGTTGATCAGCTTGTTGACCATCAGGGGGATAAAGAACTCGGCCTTCAGGTTCTCCATGTTCTTCGGATCGCTGAGGAACTCCTTGAAATAGGCCTCAGAGTACTCGAAGTAGTCGGGAGTGAAGCCCCACATGTTCATGGATACAGGGGTATTGTCGGCTACGGTGACCCACTTGCCCTCTTCGTCCTTATAGCGGATGGGCTCAGAGGCTGCACCTGCGTTGCTGCCGTCTTCGGCACAACGAACGATCTCCGTGCGCTCAACGACGGTGGTCAGATGGCCCTTTTCGTTCTTCGAGCAGATGCCACGGGCAACGGTACCGTTCTCAGAGAGGGTGTTGCCTACGCGGAAACCTACCATCGCATACTGGTTCTTGGCGCCCTCGGGAAGCTCGGAGAGGAACTTGCCGATGACCATGAAGGCATCGCGGTTGTAGAAGTCGTCGCAGTTGATGACGCAGAAAGGCTCCTTGATGACGTCCTTACCCATCAGCACGGCGTGGTTGGTACCCCAAGGCTTCTGACGGCCTTCAGGAACGCTGAAACCTTCGGGCAGTGCGTCGAGTGCTTGGAAGCAGAGCTCGCAGGGCACCTGTCCCTCGTACTTGGCGAGGATCTGTGTACGGAACTGCTCCTCGAAATCCTTGCGGATGACCCATACGATCTTGCCGAAGCCGGCTTGGATGGCATCGTAAATACTATAATCCATGATTGTCTCGCCGTTGGGACCCAGTCCGTCGAGTTGTTTCAGACCGCCATAACGGCTGCCCATACCTGCTGCAAGCAGAAAAAGAGTTGGTTTCATATGCTTATAAATTTTGAGTTATATTAATTTGCGTGCAAAGTTACGAATTATTTTTCAGACAGAAGAACAGAAAAACATATTTTTTTTAGAACGGGTAGCCGATGGCGAAGTGGAGGGTGTGGAGATCCTTGAAGCGATCAGCGTTGAAGAAATAGCGACTGATGCCATTCTGGCCAGGGATATGGAGGGCGAGACCCCAGTCGAGACGAATGACGAGGAAGCCCAGGTCGTAACGCAGACCAACACCTGTGCCGAGGGCGATGTCCTTGAAGAAGCGCGAGGGCTTGAAGTACATCTTGTCGAGCCAGTCGGCCGTGAACAGGAGCACCTTTGTGACTTGCTCTTCCTGCTCTTCAGTCAGGTCGTAGCCATCATAGGCGTCCTCAGGGATCTCAAAATCCAGATGGCCCATGCGCCAGACGTTACCTGCATCGAGGAAGACGGCTCCCTTCAGGTTGCCAAAGAGGGGTGCACGGAATTCGAGGTTGGTCACCAGTTTCATGTCACCGTTACGCATCAGGTAGAAGGTCTGGCGCGACACCCTGTCGTTGAGCCCGTAGTCGGAGAACGAACCAGGTCCGATGCTGCGCACGGAGAAGGCTCGGATGCTGTTGGCACCACCCGCGTAGAACTCTTCGCTGTAGGGCGCCATCTCGCTGTTGCCGTAGTTGAAGATATAGCCGGCATTGACATGAGCTACGAGACTCGAAGACTCGCCTATGGACCACGTCTTGGTGAAATCGGTCTCGAACTTAAGGAACTGGGCGTAGGGATTATTGAAGAGCTCCTTGTTTTTCTCGTTGAAATCTTTGCCACGCATGACATCGATGAGCGACACGAGATTGCCCGATTCTGCGATGGTGGCCTCCCAGCGGATGGGGTTGCGATGCGTGGAGGGGCTGGTATAATAATAGGTATAGCGCATCTTCGGAATGAAGAAGTCGCCGAGGGTACGGTCCAGATAGGGGTTCTTTTGGAGCAGCTCCACGTATTTGTCTGTGATGGTGTTCTTGAACTGATATTTCAGTGTGAGCGGCGAGAACTCGTGGCGGCTGGTAGCCGTCTTCTGCCAGCGGTAGGTCCACTCGCCCGAAACGATCTGCATCTTGTAATAGTCGGGGCGACGGATGACGTCGAAGGAGACCTGCGCGAGGGTTGAAGGAGCCGTGTAGAAACGCCGACGGCGGATGGGACGGCCGTTCTTGTCGCGACGGATGCGATTGGCATTGTAGAAGGGAATCAGCAGGCGTGGGAAATCGAGGGAGATGTCGCCACCATACTGGTAGTTGCTGTTGCCTGCGCCTCCGCTGCTCGAGAACTCGTAGGATCCGTGAAGGTTGATGTCGAGCTTCTCACCAGCACGGAAGGCGTTGCGCTTGGTGAATCCGATCTTCGCCAGCGGACCATAACGGCCGTTGGTGCGCCCAATGAAGTTACCCTCGATATAGAAGTCATAAGGTTTGTCGAAGACGCAGTTCAGGCGCAGGTCGAGGGTGTCGGTATCAGGACGGGGCGTAAACTGGAAGTCGGTACTGCTGAACACCCCATTGGAGTTGATGAGCGACGCCGATTCCATATGTTTCTCGTAGCTGTACTCCTGACCTGGACGCAGACGCATGTCCTTGAGGACGACACCTGGACGGATGGGGGGCTTCTTACCGTTAAAGTAAAGCGTCAGATGGCGACGCTTGAGGGAGTCGTTGAGCTGTTCGCGCATAGATCTGCGGAACTGTACGTCGATATTGCCGATATACCACTTCTTGAGGGCCTCCTGGGGCAGGCTGTTGGCCATCTGGAAACGGAGTTGGGCCCTGTTCTCGACGGCAAAGGTATCGGCCAGATAGGAGGCGTAGCCCGTGTTATAGAAGTAGTAGCCGTTGTTGCGGAAAAGGGTGCTGACGCGTGCGCGCTCGCCATCGAGAGCCGTGAGGCTGAAGGGCGTGTCGCGCTTGACGAGACGTTCATTGCTGGTGGAGTCGATGAGCGCCTGCATCGGGGTGGGGAAGTTGACATACGACACGGAGTCGAGCCTGTATAGGGAGTCGAGCGTGATGGTGTAGCCTATCTTGCACTTCTTGGGATTCTTCTGGGGCACCAGCTCGTAGGTGACATCGGCACGGAAATAGCCGTTGTTCTGGAGCACGGAGCGCGCAACGGAGGCACGGAGGGTGGGGTTCACCTGACTCATCAGCACTGGGGGCTTGCCGAAACTCTTGGTCATCCACTTGGCAAAGCCGGAGTCCTTGCCTGAGTATTTGTTGTAGACCCAGAGGTGCCACGACCAGGGGACGGTGTAGTAGCTGCTGCCGAAGAGTGAGCCGTTAGGTTCTGTGGCGAGGGCTGCCTCCACTTCCTCCTTTGTGGTCGCGAGATGGTCCTCATAGGGATCGTCCTTCTTCTCGTCGGCATAGGTGATCTTCGTCAGACCTGTGAAGAGCTGATCGTCCTCGGGTATGCCTTTCGTCATCGAACAGGATGCGAAGAACACTGCTGCCAGTATATATAGGGTGCTACTTCGTTTCATGAGGCACTTGAATTGAGTCGTTAGGGATACTGTCACGTGGCGTCGTCGAAGGACGCATGGTGGGTTGTTGCGCTGGCATCGTGGGCTGGGGCTCTTTCTTCCAGAAACGGAAGATGTCCCAGAAGTTGCTCAGCTTGCGACGCCAGATGAAGCCTGCTCCGTATTCGCTAGTATAGCCGTCGAGCCAGTCGTAGGCGTTCTGCGTATAGAAGAGCTTGATATACTGCGTGGCATCCTGGTTCAGTCGATACTCCATCGCCACGTTGTCGAAGAACGAGTTCTTCTGTCCCATGTCATCTGAGGCACCTGTCGACACCTTGCCGCCGATCTGCACCTTCAGACGGTTGTTGAAGAAACGCTTCGAGAACTTGAAGGAGTAGTCGGTGTGCATCGTTCCTGAGGCATCGGTGGTGTTGTCGATACCCACACTGAGGTCGAGGGTCTTCAGGGCTGAGCCTGCGAGGTTGTTGATCTCGCTCTGGAGGAACGAGCTGAGGGCTGAGTTCATCGAGAAGCCACCCGTATTGCCATCGGCGAGGTACATGCCCGTGGTGAGCATACCGACGGCCAGCTTGCCTCGCTCTTCAGGCGACATGGTGGTGAGCTCGCCGTTGATGGTGTTGTCCTCAGGGGCCTCGATAGTGAACTCCAGTCCCATATCGTTGAGCGTCTTGGTGATGATGACGCCACAGTTGAAGAGTACGGAGCGATTCTGTCCTCCATCGCCCGTGACGGTGGCTTTCACCTGTTCGGTGGCCGTGATGTTCAGCTTGGGGTTCATGGGGTCGCCAGTGAACTCTACATAGCTGCCGTCTGTGATGGTGAACGTCTTCAGTGGGATGATGGGGAGTGAGTATTTCATCTCACCGCTGTTCAACGTGTATCGGCCTGTCAGATTGATGCCCTCTGAATCGTATTTCATACGGAGATCGCCACCACCCATCAGGTCGATGTAGTTGGACTGGTCGGCATTGAGGTTGCAGACGATGTGGGCACCCTCCGAGACGCTGATATTCAGGTCGGCACTCACCCCCTTGGGCGCAGGTCGTGAGATGACGGTCTGGGTGGAGTCGTTGAAGTCGGTAAACGTCACGAGCTCGTTCAGACGGTTGTCTGTCGAGAGGGGCGAGTCGAGCAGGATATAGGTCATGTCGGTAGTACCTAGGACGTCGAGACGGCCTCGGATGTTCATCTCCTCTAGAGGTCCACGCATGCGGGCGAAGAAGTTGACGAAGGCCTTGCCGTAAGCGATCGACTTAGGCTTCTGCTTCTCGTTGATGAGCAACAGGTTACGGGCTCGCATACGCATGTCGATGGTGATGCGGTCGGTATTCGTGAAGTCGACGTCGCCCATGATGTTCAGAGGCTCATCGTTGTAAGCGTAGAGTCCGAAGTTCTCGAGCAACAGATGGGAGCCTACGATACGGATGGGGTCGTTGTCGAAGCGCATGCGGACGCTGTAGGGCACACTGACGAGGTAGGCGGAATCGACGAACACCTCACCGTCGACTTGTGGATGGAGGGTGGTGCCCTTGATGGTCAGCTCACCTTCGCCGTAGCCCTCGAGACCAACGATCTGGTCGGGCACGAAGCCGTTGAAGATGGAGAGGGGCATGCGCGTCATCGTGAAGACGGCATCGATGGCGCCCTCACCCTTGTTCTGGTAACTGCCGTTGAGCAGTCCGAACTCTTCGTCGTCGAGCATCAGTCGGGCGTTGATGGCGTGGGTGTCGTCCTCCTTCATCAGGTAGACCCACTCCGTACTGATATTGCCGATGGGCGATCCTTCGTAGCTCATATTTTCGACGGCCATATCCGAGACGACGGAGAACTTCTCGTTCTGATCCTGCAGGATGTGGTAGTCGCCATTGAGCAGACCAGTTATTCTGGGCATATAGGGCACCACGGAGGTGATCTCGCCGAGGTCTACGCGATGGAGACTCAGCGTCAGGTCCTGCAGCATCGTCGAGTCCTGATTCTCGGTATAGAGTTTCAGACCAGTCTTGGTGTCGGATATCAGGTCGACTTTCGCCTGTACCTTATTGTTTCTTCCAATGAAGATGAAATTGTCCTTGTTGAGGTTGAACTCCTTGTAGCCGATGGTGGGGCGCTCAGGCAAGAGGCGCAGTCGCAAGCCTTCCTCCTCCATCTCGGCAGTGGCTCCCAGTCGCACACCCATCTGGCCTTTGGCGTCGTAGTAACGCAGTCCTGCCAGCGCGCCGTGTTCGTGGATGTGACCGTCGAAGAGGGCGTTGAACACGAACTGGGGATTCTTCTTGTTGTTGCGTACTTGACCCTGATAGGACAGTCGCTCGCCTTTCTGCGTCAGGTTCAGTCGGACGGTGTCGATGCGGGTGGAGTCGTAGACGAGTGAGTAGATATGACTGGTGCCGTTGATGCCTGTCTCGGGCGAGGTGTTGATGTCCAGACTCATCTCCTTGAAGTCGATGTCGATGGCTCGGAGGAAGTTGGCAACGGGGTTCTCGCGCTTGCTCTCGAGGTGGAACTTCATCACAGGGAGCAGAGCCTTGATGGCTGGCTGGTTGATGACCTTGTCGTCGAACTGGGCCATGATGGAGTCGGAGAGGACGGTGGCCTGACTCATCAGCTTCTCGTAGCCCCCCTTGCCATCGAACTTCAGGATGAAGTCGCCACTCTGCGCTCTGAAGACGGTGGTGTCTGGGTTGGTCTTGAGGAGGATGCCCACGTCGCCTGGATTGTAGGTCTTCCTGAGATCCTTCACGTAGACCTCGTTGAGTCGCCCGCTGACGTAGTGCGTCTGGTTCATGTCGGAGGTGATCTTCAGACTGCCGTGGGTGCCAATGGTCAGGTGCCTGTCGAGCAGACGCATCTGATAGAGGTCGGCCTTGGTGAGGTCAGCACTGACGGTGCCGTCGATCTTCTTCTTGTCGAGCAACATGTCGACGTCCATACTGCCATCGAAGATTTCATTGTGGCCTGTGATATTGGCTAGTGCATGTCCTTTCTCGAGGGTGGCTGAGGCGGTGAGGTTGTCAAGGTTCATATAGCCGTACTTCAGCAGTCTGATGTTGGCATTGGCATCGAGTCGGCTCTGACTCGAGAACATGTCCGTGCCGTGACCCTTGGCCTTGATGTCGGCTGATAGGGTGTAGATCGAGTCCTTGGGCAGGAAGTGGTGCAGGTTCAGCTGGTTGATGCTGATGTCTGCGTCGTAGGTCATATACTCCGTCGCCATCTCTCCCTTGGCATTGAGAGGGATGAGGGCGCTGCCTTTCATCTTCACGTTGCCTGCTTCTTCGCGCAGGGTCATGTCTGCGGTGTAGCGGGTGCCGTCGGCTTTCAGCGTACCGTTGAGGTCCATCCCACTGGGAATGCGGTAGATGCCACTCATCTTGGGATCGATGAGGGCTGTCATGAAGTTCAGCTCTTTGGTCTTGGCCTCTACCTTGATGTCGGCTTTCATGCGACTCATGTCCATCACGTTGTCTGCCGTCCCCTTGATGGACGCGTGGAGGGCTGTGGCGAGGTCGATGTCGATGCCTGTGAGCTCGAGGTGCTGCATGTTTCCATTGACGGAACCTCTGATGTTCAGCGGACGATTGGGGAAGTGCTCCATGAACTTCTGGGGCAGCTTGCCTGCGTAGATCTGCAGATCTTGCTTACCCAGCTGTGCAAAGAGGCGCACTTTCATCTGACCAGGATTCTTGTCGTCGAAGGCCGTGAAGTCGAGATCGGCTTCGGCCATGATATTCGAGTCGGGGGTCCTGAGCGTCATCAGCGGCATGCGGATGTGGTTGAAGGCCGAATCGAGCGACACACCACCCGTTACTTCACTCACCACCAGACCGCTCTTCTCCTTGAAGAAGGCTTTCTTCACGAAGAGTGAGGTGCCTTGAGGTGTCATGCTGAAGTTCTCGAGCTTGAGGGTGACATCGTTCATCAGGAGATGCAGGAAGTCGATGCCTTCCGTCTCGGGCTCGTATCTGTTGTCGAAGGCGAAGTGGCCACCGTTCCAGTCGACGCTTCCCACCTTATAGATGCTGTGCCCTATGTCTACGACGGCCTTACGGGCAACGGCTCTGTCGAAGTAAGTGCCCAGATTGAGCGTATCGCCTGGCAGATGGATAGTCAGACCTGTCTGGCTGAAGCTGAGGCTATCGGCATTGATGACCCACTTCAGGGGTGATTGTGTGGTGTCGACGGCTGCTGTATCGCTGAGTGCGAGGTCGAGGTTGGCATTCTTCAGTCGTGCGCCGTTGACCTCTGCCAGTTCGTTGTCGAGATCGATGCCGTTGGAGTGCAGCCAGAGTTCGTCGAGTTCGCCTTTGATGCGCACATCGCTGATAAAGCCGTTGGTGTTCAGCTTGGCCTGATGGAGCGAGAGTTCGTCGATGACGACGCGCTTCCTGAGCAAGGGCAACAGCCTAACATCGACCACCAGCTTCCTGACATCCGCAATCGTGTCTGTCACATCTTTCAGCGAGTCATTGGGGTGCAGCATCCTGAAACCTTCGATGCCTAAGTCTAAGGGGAATTCGAGACTGACGTGCTCCACCGTGATCTCCATCCCCGTCTTCTCTGAGGCGATGGCAACAACCTTCTGCACCGCCCAGTTCTGAACAGGCGGCAGGTAGAGCAGCACGGCGAGTATGATGAACAGCAGAATGGGGGTGATCACCGCGATCCCAATCCACTTCACTATTTTCTTCATCAATCTATCGAATGACGGTGCAAATATACAACAATTCTGCGAAAAACCGCATGAACGGTGGATTATTTTGCTAAATATGGCGTGCAATTGCGGATTTCAACGGGGATGGTCTCTGCCTGAACGCTGTCTTGGGTCACTTCCAGGCGCACGATACAGGCCTTCGCGTTGAGGGGTTTCGTGGGGTCGAAGATGAAGTTGCCGATGCTGTAGTAGATGGGTTTGCCCATGAAGGTCTCGATGGTCTGTAGCGTGTGGGTGTGGTGGCAGATGAGGGCATCGGCTCCTGCAAGGATCAGCTGGTGGGCTTCCAGTCGCTGACGAGGCACAGGCTTCAGGGTATGCTCACCTCCCCAGTGGAGCGAGACGATGATGACGGCTGTCGAATCGGCCTCACGCAGACGGTAGACACGACGGATCAGAGAGTCCATCGGCTCCTGACTGACGCAGGGCTTGTCTGGCAGATAGGCATAGTTCTCGAGGGCGAGGCGCAGGGAGGGCACGAACCACACGTTTCGAGGCCTGGAGGCCAGCAGCACGGGTTCTGAGGCTTCTTGCATATTCTCGCCAGCACCCATGGGCGTCATTCCTGCCTCGACGATGTTCCTGCGCGTATCGAGGAGTCCCTCGCGACCTTGGTCGATCGAGTGGTTGTTGGCCAGGTTCAGGTGGGTGATGCCATGTTGTCGCAGGGTGTCGAGCCACTCTGGTTCGCCCCTGAAGATGAATCGCTTGAAGACGGGCGCATCGATCTTCGTGGCAGGACACTCGAGGTTGCCCACCACCAACTGGGCAGAGCGAAACACGGAGTCGACGCCATCCGAAAACAGATGGCCGACTCCATGTTGGTTGATCACGCGACGCACCCCACGATCGAGCAGGATGTCGCCAGTGAAGACGATGCTCAGCGTATCACCTGCAAAGGCCGACAGATGGAGCAGGATACTAACAGCCAGAACTGTAGAATACCTCCTCATTCGGCTCTGGCATATTGTTCAGGGGCACGATGATGCGTTTCATCCATTCGGGCACACCCTTGCGAGGATTACCCTCCAGCTGCTGCTGCCATTCCTCATCCGTCAGACGGGGCTGGTCGATGGGCTGGATAAACTCGCGATAGCTCAGCACCGAACCACGCGTCAGATACAGATAGCCGCCAATCTCCACGACGACATAGATCTCATCGGCATCGCCCACGGCCTCGAAGAGGATCGACTGGCTGGGGTTGTTGTCTGCATTGGCGGTGTAGACGTCGGCCACGATGGCCACCTTCTTGTCGGCTCCCTCCACATAGTCCCAGCCATACAGATCCTGACCCTTCTCACGAAGCAGGTCGAGACTGATGTTCTCGAACGTGGCACCGATATACTCTATCTGACTGTATTCCTCGTCGGAGAGCTCCTTGCCTGCCAACTCCTTCTCGCTGACGCGCAACAGGAATTCGGCTTCCTCACGGATGCGCTCGGTGGCGCCCTCCAGCTTCTCGGTCATCAGCTGCTCATCCTTGAGCAGCTGGGCCGTGTTGTTGAGCAGTTCGATGGCTTTCTTCCAGAACGAGACGTTAGGTTCTACGTAGCCCTTCACGATAGGCTCTGGGGGACCGCCTCCACCACACTCGGCTCCCATGGGCTGCTTGGCGTAGAGGATGGCGTCGTGCTTCAGCTCTGCCCACGAGGCGAGGGCTGCGTTCAGATCCTTCCTGGCCCACTCGGGGGTGCCCATGAAGTAGGGCAGCTTCTGATCCTTGTCGCTCGTGTTCAGCACCTTCAGCGTGTTCATCCACTGGGTGATGATAGTCTCCTGCCAGTCGATCTCGCCCATGCGTTTCTTCACGGCTTTCAGACTGTCGCCAAAGGCCTTCCACTCGGTCTTCTCGTCCATCAGGATCTGCTCGGCGGCTGTGACACCCATCGCAGCGAAGAAGTCGAGTCCCTTCGGAGTGGCGCGCTTCGTGGGCTTGTTCTCGTAGTCCACCATCTTCAGCAGCACCTCTGCATCGGGCTGGTAGCGCTGGGGCAGCACGCAGATCTTGTTGTGGCTGGTCTTCTCGAAGGCTGGACGGATGCGGGTCTGCTTGTTGCCCACCTGTTCGAGGTTCTTCTTCAGCTTGTCCATCGCCTGCTTGTTGGTCAGCAGCTCCTCCATCGGCAGTCCTGTCTTGTTCACCTCGTCGATGACCTGTGGAATGCTCAGGTCGTCGTGCTTACCCATGAGGAAGGTGATGAGCTTGTCCAGTCTGTCGTATTTCTGCTTGATGTTGGGGTGGTCCTTCATCACGTAGGCAATCATGACGGCTGCATTCACCTCCTCTTCGTGATTCATGCCGAAGGGCACACTCTGAAGCCACATCATACCCTCGAAATACTCCTGGAGCACATGGTTGCGGGTGTAGTGACCACGTGGACGGAAGAGGCTGTAGGCAAACGACAGATCCTTGAAATCGGTGATGAATCTGCTGGGGCCGTCAGCGTGATTCCTGACATGTGCTACCTCTTCAGCCACGAGCTCGTCATCGCCCGGATCGGGCGTCATGCCTGTGAAGAGATGGTAGGCCACGTTGAAGAAGCGGATGTTACGGGCAGCTGCGTCCTCGATGACCTTCTGACTGCTCTTATTGTAGATGGCCCTCATCTCCTTCATCATCTCGTAGCTGTAGTCGTACATCAGGGCATAGAGCTTGTAGGTCTCCAGCTCGCGCAGCATACAGTCGATATAGAGGTGGTAGAGCTGCAGGTAGAGGTCGGTGGTGACGAAGCTGGGGAAGTCGTTGTAGTCGTTCTGCTCGTACACCTGGAAGAGCTGGTAGTTGCGGGCAGGCACGATGGCGAAACCGTCCTGTGCCAGCTGCTGACTCAGCTGCGGGTCGAACTCCTTCAGCTGTGTGGGATTGGTCAGATTGGCCACGTTCACGCGCAGACCTTCATCTACTGCGAAGTTCTGCTTCAGAAGCTCTTTCTCGCGCTCTTGCAGACGGGCGATGAATGCCTTCTCCACATCGTTGTACTTCAAGGTGCCCGACTCATTGACCAGGCGGTCGTAGTAGTCGTAGATGTCCTCGCCGTCCTTGCTGGGGTACTCGGCGTAGGGCAGGTTCTCGTCGAAGGCCCACATCAGCGAGTCGTACCACGAGGTAGTCAGGAAGACGTCTCGGATGTAGGAGTCCTTGAAAGGATAGCCTCGCTGGGCAGCAGGGGCGTTGCGGAGCGTACGGACATCGGCCAGGGAGAGTCCCGACACGTCCATCGCGTAGTCGATACTGTCTTTCAGCTGCTCCAGGTCGATCTGCGACGGGGGCACTGAGACCACACTCTTTTTCGGGCTGCAGGCCGCTATCAAGCCAGCCAGACAAGCCATCAGGAATAGTTTACTTTTCATTGGCTAAAGGTTTTTAATGCTGTTTGTTTGTCTGTTCCTTTGATGATGTAGCGGTCGAACTTCATACCGAAGCTTTCCCACTTGTAGTCCGACACCACGTAGAGCGAGTCGGTGGTTGATTCCAGGGCACGGATCCTGCCCATGCTGTCGCCCTCGGACGGAGCGATGAAACGGAAGTCCTCGAGGATGCCACCCAGCTTCGATCCCAGCCACAGCGGACGGACCTTGATCTCGCCCTTCGAATGGGCTGCCGTCGACCTGATCTGCTTGAAGATGAACAGCCTGCGGGCCTTCTCAGGATAGAAGCGCGTCGACTTTACGACCCCCACCATCGCATCCACCCGTCCGTCACCGTTGACATCGCCCGTCTGGAACTGATACACAGGGTAGGGCAGTCGCCAGTCGTTCAGCCAGTACAGGCTGTCGTGCTCCTTCTTGAGGGTGAAGGGGTTCTGCGCCGTGAGCGAACTCACGGCCCAGAGCCCTGCAGCGAGCACCCATTTCCGAAGATTCCTTCCCATTACGACTGCAAATATACACTTTTTTTCTGAAAGGTGTATCATTTCTCAGGAAAAAAACATATTGATTCCCATTTTCCCACTTTCCTTGTTTCTCAACAGAGGTTGGCTACGAGTTTCTCATACTGACCACGTTTGGTGCGCTTGATAGCCTTCTCCTCGATGAGTGTCGCCAGTTGTTTGGAACCTGCGTTATTATTCTCGAGATTGAATATCTCTGCGAACTGCTCTGTTGTGAACTTTTCGGGCAACAGCTTGAAACACTGGGCAAATCGGGTGTTGTGATGGGTGCTGTTGGCAGCAGCATCACGTGCCTGATTGTCGTGGAAGTTGTAAGCCAGTGCTCCGAAGAAATGGTGCTGACAACGATACTGAATGTCCATTACCAATCGACAGAAGCGTGCGTCGACGTCATCAGTCACATAGCTACCAGTTTGCTCGCGCTCTTCCCAGTGGCGCATGTCGACAAACGGAGCTGTGATGTTAATGCCGTAATAGCCTACACGACTGAAAAGCATCAGGTCTGCCTCGTCGCAGTTGTTGAACTTGGCGATCTCCAGACGGTTCTCATACCATTCCTGACAACAGTCTACCAACTTCTTAACTGGCAATTCGCCATATCGATTGTCGAGTTTCGTAGCCCACTCGCTGAGTGTCATCTCGCACTTGGTTGATGCTTCCTCATCCTCATCGAACGTCATCATTTCAAAGCTGGGCTTTGGCATAGGGATGGCAGCCAATCGTGTTGACAGACCCGTGTGGAAATTTCGAGCGTTCACCTTCTCATCCAAAGCGCCCTTGGTGCCAGTATAGATGTAGTTCCAGTAAACTGTGAAGTTTCCACTGTAAGAGTCGGTGTTAGCGTAGTTCTGTCCGTCCTCCTCATTATGGAAGGCCTTCAGTTCCATCGACTCCTTGTTGATCCAGTTGCCGCCCTTCTGCATCTTCGTAGAGTTGGCGAGCTCAGAGTCGAAGGTCACCATATGCAGATGCATCAAACGGCCGTCTACCTCTTCTACGGCGTTGTTCATACTATCGATGAAGACGCCATTGGCTGTTCGTGCGGGCATGTAGCGGTTGATGCCTGCGAACTTCTTCAGTGGATCCTGCTCCTGAGCCTTTGTCGAAGTGCTACGCTCCTTGGTCTCTCGCTTATAGTTGTTGATAGCCTTTGAGGCTTCTGCTGACTGCTGCTTGATGGGGGCAAGAATCAGTTCGTCGAGGTCGACTGCAAACGACTTTCCACTAGTAGGATTACCTACAATGTACACGCAGTAATTCAATCGACGCTCCTTCTTGGGCTTCCACCAATAATGATAGGTGCAGCGCGTCATCAGCGTGCCAAAGAAGGCGGCACCAACGAAGAGGGCAGCTGGCCAGACCTCACGTGGCAATCCGTGACAGATTTCACGCAGGCAAGGATAGTAAGGCATGAGTGCCTCAATCTCGTTAGCCCATTCTGCAAGTGGTACTTGTTTGAGAGCCTCGTTGGAGCCAGGCTCATCTGACTTCACACCAGCCAGTTGCAAGGCTTTCTTCAACTCCTTCGAGGGGTTGATGTAAGTAGAGTTCTCCGTGATGTAGTTCATCGCGCGTTCCACTTCTTGCGCGCCTCGCTCCTTGACAATCTCCTGAATGAAGGGCAGACCTTTCATGATGGTGGTCAGCAGGCGTGGGTCGTTGTCACAGATCACACTGAGCATATTGCCCATCTGCATCATCGTCTTGTGGCGGTCTCCCTTATCTGGCTCCCCCAAGGTCTTAACCAATTCATCGGCAATCTTTGAGTAGGCCACCCCGTGGTACAAGGCAGCGCATGCTGTTGATTCCTCAACGGAGGAGATAGTCTCCTCGTTGCTCAATCCTTCTTGAACCACTGTTGCTGCTTGGACGGCTTTCTTGGCTGATTTGCGCGCTTTTGCCTCTTCTCGCAACTGCTTCTCATACGCCTTCCACTTCTTCTGGGTAGGTCCTGATTTGGCGGGCTTGCGACGATAGAGCGAGCCATACTGCTCGTCATACTCAGGGTTAGAGTAGGTGAAGAGTCGCTCGTCGAGATACTTCACATCGTCGGCCTTGGGAATGAATGAGGCACGGGCTGCGTCCTTACAACCCAAGTCGATTTTAACACCCAACAACTGGGCCATCTCAAACTGGTTGTCGATGAGGTTGCCCCATTCCGGGCGGGCGATGAACACCACCTTGATACCTTTGCCTGACGGACTGATGTAAATCAGCAGAATGCCCAGTTCCTTGAAGTCCTCGCGACTGAGCCACTTGTCGATGAGCGTCTGAGGATCAACCTCCAGATGGTCGATGTCCATCATCACTAGTCCCGTCAGGTGGGAATAGAGGTTCTCGCGCCAGGTACCCTCTACACCTTTCTTATTAATAGAGGTGTCGAACATCGCCTGGAAGCAGCAGACGGGCAGTTGACTCTTGGTCTTCTGTTTTCCCGTCTCTCGAAAGGCGTTGATAATTGAGATTGTGCTTTCGCACTGTGTCTTGCTGCCAAACCACTCGGCAGTCAGTTTTGTCATCGGACTGTAAACGTCTTCTGAACAGGTCGGATAAATTTTGTTTTTGTTCATGATAGATAAAATTAGAATGTTAAGGCAATCGGGGACTTTCCCCTCTTGCAGGATTGGGGTTTTATTCCCTTTCCTGCTGCGAATTTACTACCTATAGGCACCTGCCCGAAATTCCCTTAGAATGGTAGGCTCTGGTCTTAGAATTCTAAGACTCATACCCTATATCACGGTGTTTTTCTCCTTGATTTCGGCTTCAGCCTTCTCCAGTTGAAGCCTTAATTCTGAAAGCAGACGGAATACTCGCGCTTCATTTGTGTACATCTGCCACTGGCTGATGGGGTGTTTCAGATACTCACCCGACTGCCTTGCGCTGGCAATGGTGTTCTGCGGACAGCCATAGTCGAGGGGGACTTCAATGCCATTTAGTACCTCCTGCATGAAACGCTCAAAGTCGGATGCGTTGTCCTCAAAGCCATAGTCTTCCTTGCAGATAGCAAAGACTACTCCCATCGAAGTGTTTGCCCACAAGAAGGCGCGACACATATCCAAAGCTTTGATCAATATCTGTTTCAATTTCTGACGAGGCATCTTCTCCTTCTTCTCCTCTTTCTTGAGCCTATACCGATTATAATTAGCATAGTTCAGGTTCAGCCCGTAACTGCCCTCATGCTTATTTAGGATGTCTGTGATGAGGCTGATTTTGTCCACCAGATGTAGAAAACTCCTCAGCTCCATTAGGCTCGACTCGCTCTTGAAATCACGTCTGCGGGCAAATGCCTTCCAGGAGTCTTCATACGTCACCTTCACCCTGTCCCATTCTCTTGATAGTGGCTTTGAGGTATATTCGCTGATGAGGGTCATGCGCTCTTTGGCCAGACCCACAACCACGTCCTCATCTTCATAAGGATTCGTGCATTCGTCGATGATATTCTGAAGAGTTGAGCGGTAGGATATGAAGTATTCCGTAATGAACATGAGTTCCTTCTCTTCCTGTAATCGACTGCAAAAGTGTGAATATCCCTTTTTATGGGAGATATTATTTCTCAGTTCTATGAACATGGCCTCTCGCATCCATCCGTATGAGAACAATGTGTCTGCCTGGCTTAATAGTGTCTCGAGCCTGTCCTGACCTTTGTCTGACAGCTTGCTGTAGTATTCCATCTTTCCTCTTCTGTGCTTATTCGTAATACTTGTCGTAGATCCACGAACTGAGATAGCCTGGTGTCAGGTCAGTGAGGTCTGAGGGATCGTAGTGAGTGTCATACTTGGCAAAGATTTCCTTGAAAGCCTCGTGCATCTTACGCGCATATTCACGCTGGCCATTCTCGCTCTTCACGTATGGTTTGTCAGGCAATGATTCGTTAGCAGCCTTGCAGAGGTCGCGCACACGGGGGAAATCTTCCTTGAAGTAGTCGTGAGGTGCAAAGCCGTAAAGTGCGTCGAGCACGCGTATCTCCTCGTCGTTGAGCCCAGCAGCGTGTCCGTCATTATAGTGATTCTCAATCTGCTCCATCCCGTCGAGGGCAGTATGGATGAATTCTTCACAGTCATCCAGAGACTGCCAGTCAGGATGCTGGCGCCAGCACTCCATCGCATAGAAGTCCTGTATAGCCTGATTTGTCCTGATGGCCCTGTTGGTCTCGTTGTCGAGCACCTGATAGCAGACTAATGCGGCAATGCGGCGATAGGGAGTCGAGCGAATCCATTCGATGAGTGACTTATGCTTGTAGCCGAAGTTATCTTCATCTTCCTCGTAAAACCAGTCAAGTCCATCTTGTAGCACGTCGAGGGGGAATGGTGCGTGTACAATAAGGTCATGCGAGAAGGCAGCAAGTTTGAAAATCCATCTTGCCAGGTCGTATTCGTTGTCGCTCAAGTCGCTCATGTCCTCAGGCTCCTTCATATCATATTCACTGTCCAACCAAGGGTGAGGATCAGTCATCAATGTCGGCTTCTTGTCGGCAGTCCAGAACAGGTCGCTTAGCCAGCTGGCTAGACTGCCATGAGGTTGTGCTGCCAGCAGTCGTTCCTCCTGCTCGAGTGTGAAAGTGCTCTCTTGTGCACTGGTCATTGTCAGCACGCACTCGATGTCGATATCCTTGAACAGGCTACTTTTGATGAGTTCCATCAGCTCTTTTGGGGTATGTATTTGCTTCATTGTCACTCTGTCTTTTTTGATTTTGCCTGCAAAGGTAGCAAAAATCCGTCAGATTAAGCCAACTATTTAGAAGTTTTTAAAGTGAGAAACAAGGAAAGTGGGAAAGTGGGAATCGGGTGGGTCAGAACAAACAGGGTGCTAAAGATATATAAAAAGTTAATTAATTTCATAATCGTATCTATAGCACCCATTTTCATCTTCCCACTAAAACCACACCGAATCCCATTTTCCCATTTTCCCACTTTCTCTTATCTCAAAAGAGAGCGTCTTATTCATCCAAGCTCCCTTTTTCTTTCAAAATAAGTGGCGCTTATTGCGCAATAAGCCTTGCTTATTTTTCAAAACAACCCCATGCCGCCCCTCCCACAAACGGCCATAGCCGACCTGATCGCCAACCCTTGGGAAGCTGACCGCCAATCGTAGCCGACCTGACTGCCAATCGTAGCCGACTAAGCGGGGTTGGTGTTAGTCAATTGACTCAGCAGCCCTGCGGATACGGTCCGCGAGGTCAATCAGAGCACCCTTCAACTGATATCGTTCTTCGACGGTAAACTCCGTAGGTTTCTTGTTCCCGTCGATTCCATCCAACTTATGGTATAGCCATGAGTTCGACTTGCCAAAGTATGTTCTCGAAAGGTCAGACCATGATACAGCCATCAGGATATCTGCCAGCTGCGCCTTCATCGTGCCCGTCTGGGTCTCTTTTAATGTCATTGTTGCCATATGTCGTAATTCTTAATCTTCAAGTGGTTCATCGAATAATTCTGCAAGCATTCTCTGGCATGCCCATCTTAGTTGCGGCTCACCGTTCGGATAGCATCGTTTGTAATTTCTGACAGTCTCTATCAGGTCAAATTCGGTCTCAGTCAGTTCCAAAAACCTTCCCATAATCTATTCGTTTGCAAAGTTAGTACTTTTATTCGTATTAAACAAGTTTTTTAGTATTTATTTTCGTACTATTGAGAAAATGAGTTGAATACACGCATGGCATTCCTAATTGGGATAGACTAGATCCGTAGTTTACAAATGATTTTTTCATTGCATTATTATTTAATGTTCAACAAATATGTTTTATCGCTGCAAAGATAGGAAGAAAATTTGAATTCGCCAAACAAATCCTTGGAAACAATTGGGTTTATCCGAATTTTTTCGTATTTTTGCCCTCGAAAATGAATTAGGTATAATGAAGACGGTCAATAGGAAGGAGGCACTTATTAAGAACCTCGCATTCGATCTTGGGGGTGTTGTGCTGGCGCTTAGTTATGAGAATGCCATCGCGCGCTTTGAGGAGATCGGGCTACGAGTGCCGCCTGATGAAGCCCTCTCCAGCCATCTTCGAGATGATGCTTCAAGGCCAGCAGGCCACTGCTGACGAAACTCTCTTCATCGACGACAGTCCCAAGAACGTCGAAGTAGCCCAGTCTTTAGGCATCCACACCCTCTGCCCTCGTAACAACGAGGACTGGACGCAGATGCTCTGCGTGTGACAGTTCTTCGCAAAGCGAAGCGGCATAGCCGAGCGGTGACAGTTATTTTCAGGGCTCGGCGAGGGTGTTGCGGAGGATGGAGGTGCTGTCGCTGAGCATGCGGATGAATTCCTTGGTGGAGTTCTTCACGTAGGTGTTCTTCAGCAGATGGATGCAGCCTTGCATCTCCTTGTCGGGGGTGTCGGTGTCGACGATGGGGATGGCTTTCAGGCCGTCCTCGCCCACGACGGTACTCTCGCTGAGGATGGTGACGTAGTTCGACTCGCGCACCAGTCGGAAGAGCAGGTAGACGGTGTTCATCTCCACCTTTATTTTATAATGGTAGTCGTGATCGGCAATGGCATGTCGGAAGGCTGAGCGTGCCTGGGTGCCTCGACGGGTGAGTGCGAGGTCGTAGCGTTGCAGTTCTTCGAGGGTGATGGTGTCGTGAGTGGCAAGTGCGTGACGCTCGTTGACGATGGCTGCCAGACGGTGGTGGAAGAGCACACGACTCTCGATCTTGGGATTGGCGACGGTGGGTCGGAAGGCGAGCACGAAGTCGAACTCGTGGTTCTCGAGTTGTGCGATGAGCTCTGCCATTGTCGACTGCGTGACGTTCATCTTCACGTGTGGATACTTGCGTAGGAAGGCTGTGACGGTCTCGGCCATGATGCTGGCAAAGGAGAAGGTGACGCCGATGTTGAGTTCGCCACCCACGAGATGTTTCAGTTCGTCGAGTCGCAGCAGGCAGTTATCGGCTGACATCAGTGTGTCCTTGGCCAGTGGGAGGAGCGTTTCGCCAGCCTCCGTGAGCGACACTTCGTGGCTGTTGCGCAAGAAGAGTGGCTGCTGGAAGTCGTTCTCGAGTTGCAGAATCTGATGGGAGAGGGTGCTCTGGGTGATGAAAAGTTCCTTCGCAGCCATCGAGAAATTCAATGTCTCGGCCAATTTTACGAAATATCGGAGTTGTCTCAGTTCCATTTTTTTTCGTGCTAGAATCGTGATTTTGGTGCAAATATACGCATTTTTGTCATATCTGCAAAGCAAATGACATGAAAAAGTGCTTGGCTATCGAAATTTTCGATAGTACGTGGCATGACTATTCATAACCAATCGTTGCAAAACCGCTAAAATCGCCGTACCTTTGCACCGTCAAAAGAAAACAAGTATAACAATTAAATTATAGTAGATTACAATTATGATGACAACAATGACAGTAGCCGCAATGGCATTAGCAGGAACAGTGTTCAGTGTTTGGATGACAAAGCACGACAATCTGGAGGTTCGCTAAGACCTCCAGTCTTTTTTTTTGCTACTTGGCTAAACGTCCAAGTGCTTGCCAAAGTTGATCATCGGGGAGGGGAGCCTCCACGGTGATTTCTTGTTTTGATACGGGGTGGATGAACTCCACGCGTCGCGACAGGAGCGAGATGGAGCCATCGGGATTCGAGCGAGGGGCACCGTATTTGAGGTCGCCCTTGATGGGACAGCCCATCGCAGCGAGTTGACAGCGTATCTGGTGGTGACGGCCTGTCATCAGCTGTACTTCGAGCAGCGAGTAGTTATCGCCCTGAGCCGTCATGCGGTACTTCAGGATGGCTTTTTTTGCATTGGGGCGCTCGCGATCGTAGGCGTAGCTCTTGTTCTGCTTCTCGTTTCTCACGAGCCAGTGTTCTAAAGTCCCCTCGCTGGCACGAGGGGCGTTGCGAACAATTGCCCAATAGGTCTTATGAACCTCGCCCTCGGCAAACATCTTGTTAAGTCGTGTGAGTGCCTTCGAGGTGCGTGCAAAGACGACGAGACCAGAGACGGGACGATCCAGTCGATGCACCACGCCCAGGAACACTTCGCCTGGCTTCTGGTACTTCTCCTTGATATAGTCTTTCACAATATCAGAGAGGGGGCGATCGCCAGTCTTATCGCCCTGAACGATCTCCCCACTCTGTTTGTTAACGATGATAATATGGTTGTCCTCGTAAATTACATCCATAATTATCAATTATCAATTGTCAATTATCAATTGATTACATGTTCATACCACCATCAACCTGGATCACCTGTCCGCTGACGTAGCTTGACATGTCTGATGCGAGGAACGTTGCCACGTTGGCGATATCCTCGACCTGACCACCACGACGGAGAGGAATCTTCTGCTTCCACTCGTTGCGAACCTCCTCGGGCAGGGCAGCTGTCATAGCCGTCTCGATGAAACCAGGAGCGATGGCGTTGGCACGGATGCCCTTGGGCCCCATCTCCTGACCGATACTCTTGGCGAGGGCAATCAGACCAGCCTTTGAGGCAGCGTAGTTAGCCTGACCAGCGTTACCATGAACACCAACGACAGAGGCCATATTGATGATGGAGCCACCACGCTGACGCATCATGACGGGCACACAGGCGTGGATGAAGTTGAAGGCCGACTTCAGGTTGACTGCGATGACGGCATCCCACTGCTGCTCAGTCATACGGAGCATCAGACCGTCCTTCGTGATACCAGCGTTGTTCACCAGAATATCGATTGAGCCAAACTCTTCCTTCACGGCCTTTACTACCTCCTCCGTCTGAGCGAAGTCGGCTGCGTTCGAAGCATAGCTCTTGGCCTTCACGCCCAGGGCTGCGATTTCCTTCTCAGTCTCCTCGTTGACCTCGAGGTCGGTGAATGCGATGTTTGCGCCCTCAGCGGCGAACTTCAGTGCGATAGCCTTTCCGATACCGCGTGCAGCACCAGTAATCAGCGCTGTCTTACCTTCTAATAATCCCATAAATTTTAACTTTAAACTTTGAACTTTATACTTTAAACTTTGATCTGTAAACTGTAAACTAATTATCTTCTCTGGAACTTTCCAAGCGCACCATAGACCACCTTGGCCACCTGGGGCTTGGTATCCTCCTCCTTCATGCCGTGCGCGATACGTCCATATATATAAGGTACTTCGAGACCCTTGATACAATAGTGGGTGATATCGGCCACGAGGTCGATGTTGTCGATGTCGAATTCGCCATCCTCCTTACCCTCTGTGTAGACTTTTCGGAAGAGCTCGATCTCTGCGTCGTCGAAGTGTTTGCGCACCTTCTCTACCATCCAGATGTTACGGAAGAACTCTGCGCGCAGGTTACCATTGCGCACAACTGTCTCTTTTATCTGACTCAGATGGGTGTAGATGAGCTCGATGATCTTGTCCTGAGGACGGATCTTGCGTGCAGCCACCTCGTCGAGCTTGTCGGAGAGGCGCTCCAGCTCACTTTCGATCACAGCATAGTAGATCTCCTCCTTCGACTTGAAATAGGTATAGAGCGTGCGTCGACCCTTGCCCGACTGTTGGGCAATGTCGTTCATCGTCGTATTCTCCAGTCCATTCTTGGCGAATAACTGGCGTGCTACATCAACGAGCTTCTGTCTGGTTTTGGATATGGACATATATGCTTCCTCCTTATGATTTAAAAATTGCACACAGCACTAACAGTGTGCAAAATTAAGACTTTTCTTTGAAATACGCAAGAAAAAAGGAGGGAAAAGTTCAAAAAACGGCATTTTTTCAAAAAAACAGCATAATTATTTGGTCAATTCGAAAAATCTTCGTACCTTTGCAGCCGCAAAACGGGAAACGTCCTGAATTGCAGTGAAAGTCAACATCGCGGAGTGGAGCAGTTGGTAGCTCGCCAGGCTCATAACCTGGAGGTCGCACGTTCGAATCCTGCCTCCGCAACACAAGAAGAAACGCAACCCCTGAGGGCTGCGTTTTTTCATTTTTACCTATATTGCTTAGAACTGCTCCAGAATCCTGATACGCTCCTCCGTACTGGGATGCGTGGCGAAAAGGCCACTGAGGAACTGCATCAGTCCCTGAGTCATCTTCTTCGGATGGATGATATACATCTGTGCAATATCCTCGCGCTCGACGTCGCCTAGTCCTGGATTATTCGAGATCTTACGCAGGGCTGAAGCCAGTGCCGTAGGGTCGCCACACAGTTCGGCTCCTCCAGCATCGGCCATGAACTCACGTTTACGCGAGATGGCAAAACGGGTGAGCGAGACGAAGAGATAGGCGATGCCAGCGCAGATGGCTCCGATGACCATGATGGCCACCACGGAGAGTCCGCCTCCCTTCTCATTGCGGTTGTTGTTGCTACTGCTGAAGCCACCAAACAACATACGGTTGTAGATCATCCTCACCACCAGCGAGAGGACGGTGGAGATGATACCCACGAAGATGATGCTCGTAATCAGCAGACGGGTGTCGCGATTGCGGATATGCGTCAGCTCGTGGCCAATCACGCCTGCAAGTTCGCGATCGTCGAGACGGTCGAGCAGTCCAGTGGTCACTGTGACGGTATAGGAATTCTTGTCGATACCGCTGGCGAAGGCATTGAGTTGGGGATCGTCGATCACGTTCACCTTCGGCATATCCATTCCACAGGCCATACAGAGGTTCTCCACGATGTTGTACACCCTTGGATTCTCTCGTCGCATCAGTGGTTGGGCACCTGTGGCCCGCTGGATCATCTTCGTATTGCTGAAGTAGGCGATACAGAACCAGATGACGACACCACCAATGATGAACGGGGCAATCTTCGAGAACGTCCAGTTCACGGAGTCAATACTCACCTGAGGCTCGTAGTTGACGCCCACCTGATTCATGTAGTAGTTGCCGTCGACCTGATCGTAATAGTCTGCCCCAAAATAGGAGATGATGGCCAGAAAGATCCACGTCATACCCAGCAGGATGATGGGGAAGGTGATGAGCAGCAACATGCTCTTCATGTTGTTGCGCGAGATCTGGCTTTGGATTCCGACGTATCTCATCCTGCCTTAGAACTTGATTTCAGGAGCCTTCTCGATGGTAGCACGCTCCTCCTTCGGAATCTCGAACATGGGCTCCTTGTGGAATCCGAACATGTTGGCGAAGATATTCGACGGGAAGGTCTGTACGGCGTTGTTCAGCTCACGTGTAGCGGTATTGAAGTAACGGCGTGTGGCAGCAATCTTGTTCTCGATGTCAGAGATCTCCTCTTGCAGTTGCAGGAAGTTCTGGTTGGCCTTCAGTTCAGGATAGGCCTCTACGGATACCTTCAGTCCTGCGAGTGCACTCGACAGCGCATTCTCAGCCTGGATCTTGTCATTGATGCCAGTGGCGTTCATAGCGGCAGCACGGGCTTGGGTGACTCGCTCCAGCAGTTCCTTCTCGTGCTGGGCATAACCCTTCACGGTGGCTACCAACTGTGGAATCAGGTCGTGACGCTGCTTCAGCTGAACATCGATGTTCGCAAAGGCATTCTCACGGTTGTTACGCAGTTTGACGAGGTTGTTGTAGATGCTGATGCACGCAATCACGATGAGTGCAACAACGACTAAAATGATAATCAGTGTCATAATCAATACTTTTATTTAGTTCTTTATCGTCGGCAAAGGTAATGATTGTTGCGTAATTGCGCAAATAAATTAGAATTATTTAAAAATTAAATCCGATCGCCAAGCTTCATATCTTGACAACCGGATCTGTATGGTTCTTGAAATAGAAGATTCTACTTCAGTTTGTTCATAACCTTCTTGTAATACCTGTTGGTAGCACGGACACTGTATTTTGGCCCACCATTCCAGGCTCGGATTGCTTTCTCTACGTTGTTCTCCGGGTTATGAAATGATTGAATAAGCAGGAACATTTCTTTAGATTTCTCCAAGCTGTATCTGTCAGCTAATGTGTAGCGCAGTTTACTGTTCCTTTTTTTTAGAATGATGTTGCAATCCTTCACAAGAATCGGGGTAATCTGCATGGCTCCGACTGAGTTTCCACTTACAGCCCTTGCATTGCCTCCGCTTTCTACCTGAATAATAGCATCCATCACTGGATTCCAGTTGAATCCTGATGTCTTGTTGCTCTTTGTGGCGTTACCTGCTGCCAAAGCTGAGAGGCTTACCATCGCAAGAGCCATCAGGCTCAAACATGCTTTTTTAATAATTTGACTCATAATCTCTATACTTTAGGCGGACACCCATCTCGGGAACCGCATTATCCTTTAGATTTTCTGTATCAAGAGGACGACTTCGCGTCGTGAGAACCACGTCACTACGGGCGTTTAATCAATTTTCGGGTGCAAAGTTACGGAGAATCAATGAGTTAGCCAAATATTTTTGGTTTTTTTAATAAAATTGTGTGCGCACACTTAATCTAAATCAACTACCGTGATGCCTGCTCCACCGAACTGGACATGCTCATCTCGGAAGTGGGAAACATTGGGTACAGTGCCCAGATATTGGCGAATCAACTGGCGCAAAACGCCTGTGCCTGTACCGTGCAGAATGCGTACACGACTCATGCCTACGAGGATGCTGTCGTCGAGGAAATGCATGACGGCGTTAAGGGCTTCGTCGCCTCGCATACCCCTCACGTCGAGGTCCTGATGGAAGTTCTGACGATGGTCCTCCATCGTGGCTCGAGTGATCTTGGAGGTCTTCACTGCGAGGTCAGCGTGTTTCGAGGCTACGGTCTTTTCTGCTTTCGACTTGTCGGCATACTCCAGCTGCTCGAGTTTCATCTTGGTCTTCATGTCACCGAAAATAACGGTACACTGCTTGCCAGAGATACTCTCAATCTTGCCAATCGTGTCGAGACCCTTGATGCGGACGGTATCGCCCTTCTGAAGCTCACGGTCCTGAGGCTCTGACGATGTCTTGGCGTGGGCTGCGAGCTTCTCGCTGGCCTTACGCTCCTGATCGCCCTTCTCGGCCTTACGCTTGGCTTTACGGGCCTTGCGCTCTTCCATCTGGCGCAGTTTCTTGGCGAAGTCCTCCTCGCTCATCAAGCCTTGATTGTCGTCGCTGGTAACCTGCTCACGGAATTCCTGCAGTTCTTCACGAACCTGACGCGTACGCTCCTTCTCGGCCTGAGCCTCACGAATCTCACGGATGGCGTTCTCGATTTTGCGATTGGCCTCTGCCAAGAGTTCGTCAGCCTGTTGCTGGGCACGTTTCAGAATCTGCTTACGCTCGCGGTCGATTTCCTCGATGCTGGCGTCTAACCTCTCACCTCTCACCTCTAACCTCTTTTCATGCTGATGGATGGTCTGACGCTTGCCCTCCCAGTAACGCTTGTCGCGCACGATGTCCTGCAGGTACTTGTCGCTCTGGATATAGTCAGATCCTACGATGTCTGAGGCATCCTTGATCACCTCCTCAGGAATCCCCGTCTTACGGGCAATCTCGATGGCAAACGAAGAGCCAGGCTGTCCGATAGCGAGTTGGAAGAGGGCCTGCATCTCGTGGCGGTCGTAGAGCATCGCTCCGTTGACAACGCCTGGATGATCCTCTGCAAAGTGCTTCAGGTTCTGATAGTGGGTCGTGATGACGCCAAAGGTCTGTTTCTTCCAGAACTGTTTCAGCATGGCTTCAGCGATGGCACCTCCGATGGTGGGCTCAGTACCACTGCCGAACTCGTCTATGAGCAGCAGACTATGAGCGTCGGCCTGTTTCATCATCTGCTTCATGTTCATTAGGTGGCTCGAATATGTCGAGAGGTCGTTCTCGATGCTCTGTTCGTCGCCAATGTCGATCAGGATATGTTGGAAGAGTCCTGTGGTGCTGCGATCGCCGATGGGGATGGGCAGACCGCACTGGAGCATATACTGCAGCAGTCCAACCGTCTTCAGACAAACGGACTTTCCGCCTGCGTTAGGACCGCTGATGATAAGAAGCCTACCGGCTTTAGTGGTTAGTGGTGAGGGGGCAGAGGTTAGAGATATGTCCAGCGGCACCACTTTTTCTCCCTTTTTTTCGAGCGAAAGCTGTAGCAAGGGGTGGATGGCTCGTATCCAGTCAATATGGGGTTTGTTCTCCACTTCGGGTTCAAAGGCTTTCGTCAGCGTCGCCCATTCGGCTTTGGCCTGAATGAAGTCGATCTGTGCCAGGAACTGGTAGGAGTTGAGAATCTCCTTCACGTAAGGTCGCACCTCGTCAGTAAAGACGGTGAGGATGCGGATGATCTCCCGTCGCTCCTCAGCCTCCAATTGGCGCACCTTGTTGTTGGCCTCCACAACTTCAGCTGGTTCGATGAACACAGTCTTGCCTGTGGCACTCTCATCGTGGACGATACCGTTGATGCGACGCTTTGCCTGTGGGGCTACTGGCAGCACCAGTCGTCCGTCGCGCATCGTGGGGGCTGCGTCCTTCTCCACGAGTCCGTCTTTCTGTGCCGCGTGTAATATAGTATATAAGGTACGCGAGATGGAACCCTGTGTCTTTTCCAGTTCGTGACGGATGCTGGCCAGCGTCATCGACGCCGAATCCTTGATCTTGCCGAATTTGTCGAGGATGGAGTCGATGCGACGGATCATGGCAGGGAAGGTCGTTACGCCCTCAGCCAGTCGATGAAGGGCAGGGTAGGGGTAACTGAGCTCACCACTGGCCGTTTCCTCAGCATCACGTTCGAGGTATCTGACGATATTGGCAATCGTCTCGAGCGAACGTCTCAGGTCCCACACTTCGTCTTCCTCCAGATGGGTGCCTTCCATACGGATACGGGTCACAGCCTCTCGTACGTCGAAAAAGTACTGCATGGGGAAATCGTCCTTTTCCTCCTTCAGCCTACGGAACTCCCTGACCTGAGTCAGACGTTCGTTGACCTCACCGCAAACAGTTGAGAAAGCCATCTCATCGACCTTCTCTTTCCCCAAAGTGCTGAAGCAACGCTCCTTCAACAGCTTCCGGATTTCATCGAAACCAAGCTTGTGCTCGAAGTTATTCGGGTAAATCACGCTGCAAAATTACACAATTTACATCAAAAACGAGAAAAAGTTGCCAAAAAATTTGTTCGTTTCGAGAAAAACCCGTACCTTTGCACCCGCTTTCGAGACAATCGGGCATGGAGAGATGGTAGAGTGGTCGATTACAGTAGTCTTGAAAACTACCGTACCGAGAGGTACCGGGGGTTCGAATCCCTCTCTCTCCGCTGATAAATCTGCGTAACTAATTGATTTTCAATAGGTTGCGCAGATTTTCTTATGCTCCGTTACCCAAAATCAGACCCAAATCTCATCCAAAGCTCGGAGAATTCTGAAAATGACGATTCCTAAACTATCCAAGGAGATGTTAAAGTATGTATCTGATAAACAGATAGGTAGCCTTTACTTTTAGATTTCCGTTTGGTTTTCTCTTGTGCCTTGCTGGTATTTCTTGGGCGAGATACCGAATTGTTGCCTGAAAACCTTGGCAAAATAGTGTGGATCACTAATGCCGACCTGATAGCATACCTCGGCGACGGTGACAGTCTCGTTCTTCAGCAACTCTGCCGCGCGGTTCATACGCAAGGTCTTGATATAGTCTGCAGGGGTCTGCCCGGTCAGTGCCTTCACCTTCTTGAAGAAAATCGTCCGGCTATAGCCCATAGCAGCAGCCAGATCATCGACTGACATAAGCGAATTGCTAAGGTGATCTGATAGCCAGATATTCATCACGTCGAGTAATTGCCTGTCGCGTTCGTCGGTGATGATTTCTGGTAGTGCTGCCTTCGAATCGGCGGTCTTCTGCATATAGATGTCTTTCAGTTGGTCACGCTGCTGCACAAGTCGCACGGCTGTCGTAACGAGCAACTGTGGGTCGAAAGGCTTGGTAATATAGGCATCAGCCCCCTTTTCCACGCCTTTAATCTTACTGTCATCGCTTGTCAGCGCGGTCAACAGGATGATTGGCGTATCTTTTGTCGCCTCATTAGCGCGAAGACGACTTGCCAGTTCCAGTCCGTCCATCACTGGCATCATAATGTCGCTGATGATGAGGTCGGGATGCAGATGCTCAAGTGTTTCGAGTGCCTCAACACCATCCATTGCCGTATGCACGACGAAATATCTTTGCAACGTGCTGCGTAGGTAGTCTATGACATCGGAATCATCTTCCACGATCAGAACGTCACGATCGTTCATGGGTTGTAAAGCCAGTTCTTGATAATTGTCGGCAGGTGTCATAACCGGTTCGGTCAGTAGCTGATGGTCTGATGCCAGGAAATCAGCTTTGTCATAGACCGCAGGATCCGTGGGGAGTTCGATTGTGAATACAGAGCCTTTGGGAAGGTTCGGCTCAAACTCAATACGCCCGTGATGAACTTCTGCCAACGCTTTAGTCAGGTTGAGCCCGATGCCGATGCTATTGCTGGAGAATGCGCTTTGCATGAACCGGCTGAACAGCTCAGGCTGCTTCTCCTTGGGTATGCCGACACCTGTGTCTTCAATACGGATAATCAGACTGCTGTCAGTGAATCTTATCCGGAAGATGACGTCTCCATGACTAGGGGTATATTTGAAAGCATTCGACAAGATATTATAAACCATCTTGTCCAGATGGGAGCGATCAACAAACATCACTCGCGATTTCTCCTGCGTCAGGAACTGGTAGTTGATCTGCTTATTGTCTGCTATATCCCAGAAGTTTTGGAATATGTCTTTCAGGAATTTCACCACGTCCGTTTCTTCAAGAGCCAGTCGCAGCTTGTCATTTTGCATCTTTCGGAATTCCAGCAATTGATTGATCAGCCGAAGCATCCGGCTCACACTCTTGTCCATACTGCTCACCGGCTGCCGCATCTCGGCAGGGATAGTCTTCTGTTTTTTGATACGTTCCATTGCTCCTCGGATAATGGTCAACGGCGTACGGAATTCGTGTGAGATGTTGGTGAAGAATTGCAACTTATATTCTGTCAGCTGTTTCTCCACACTGATACGCTGGCGCAACCTATATACCGTACGCAGATGCCGGAAAATGGCATAGCCGATGCCGATGCCAATCAGCAGGTAGAGCAAATAAGCCCACCATGTCGCCCACCAAGGGCGGGCAATGATGATTGTCAGGGTCTTCTCCTGATTTGGTTTCATGTAGGTGCCGTATGCCTTAACATGCAGCACATATCGCCCTGGCTCTAAGTGCTTATAGGAGGCAAAACTATATGTACTCAACTCGCTCCAGCCCCTATCATAACCCTCGAGATAGTAAGCGTAGCGAGTTCCACCTGCAGCCTGGTAGCTGAAGTCGGAGAATCTGACAGTCAGTGAATTCTGGTCGTGTGACAACCTCAGTTCATCAGCATCATCGGGTGCACAGTCAATAGGTCTATTCTCTCCCATCAGTCCTATTTGCTCGCCGTTGACGAGTATATCCGTGATAGTGAGCAGTCCCTTCTTCCTGTTTTGTGCTTTCTCGCCAGACTGGAATACGACGATGCCTGCATTCGTGCCGAAGGCCAGTCGACCATCAGAGAGTATGCAGGCACTATTATCGACATAGTAATTGCGCATCAAGTTATGCTCGTCATAATGGTAGTCGATACTTCCGTCTTGGAGGTTATAACAGGTGATGCCTTTCTTGGTCGCAAACCACATCACCTGTTTTCTGTCTTCGATGATGGCATGTACCTCGCTGGAACTGAGGCCCACCGTCTGGGTGTAGTTGCCCAAAGGCTCATTCCCGAGCTGATCCTCCTTATTGCTGATACAGAAGAGGCCGCTACCACCGGTGCCTATCCATACCTGATGACGGGAATCCTCATAAATGCAGTTTACGTCACTATAACTCAAATCCTTTGCTGAGAGCAGGCACCGATAGCTGGTACTGTCTTCCAACAATTTGTCTGGGCTAAAATAATAGAGTCCGTTTTTGGTTCCTACCCACATCATGTTGTTATGATCCAGCAACATGACCTTGGCAGAAAAGCTCTTGGAGAAGAGATGACGTACGCTATACTGACCATCTCCGTTGGAGAAGATGACATCAAGATGTGCGTTTTCCGGTGCAGCCCATATCCTACCCCGTTTGTCGCAGACCATGTTGTAAATATTGTTGTCAGAGATAGTCTTTTCATCCTTCTCATCGTGGGTCAGCCATTGCCCATCGGCAGTTCTGATACCTCTCTGTCGCGTTCCTATCCAGGGTCGTCCCATCTTATCATAACAGAGAGCATGGACATCGATGCCCTTGTACGCTGGCTCTGGCATAATGTTGAGCTGTCGGTCGGTGATATAGATATCGCCTAAGGTGTTGGCAACAACCAATGTCGAATCAGGTCTTTGCTGCATGATATACACCTGATTGCTTCTTAGCAACTTACTGTCTGGATCGAGGAGCAGCGACTTGAAACCCGGCTGGGCTGCCGACAGACAGACCACACCATGGAATTCATCAGCTACCCAGATATTGTCATCCTTGTCCAGAATCATATCGAGGATGAAGTCTGTAGAAATCAGCCCAGACGACTGGTGAATATGCTGCTCTGTCTTGGTCTTACGGTCGTAGATGGTGATGCCGTAGCCGTTGGTGGATACCCATATCTGCTGAAGTTTTTCCGAAGTAATCACCTTGTATTTCTTGCTACTGATCACAGGTATCAGAGCCTTGTCGAACACATGCATGCTGATGGTCTCTCCCGTTTTTCGATCCCGGTAAAGGATATCCCCTGTAGAGCCTATTTCTACTTCGTTTCCAAGATTGTCATGGATAAGATTGCCAGTATATCTTTTTCGGCAGGCATCATACAGTTCCTGCTTGTATTCGTCAGCGACATCGGCGAAACGGTCTTTGTCAATGTCAAACACAGAAAACAGGCCACCTTGCTCCGCTATCAGGATTCTGGTGTCTGGCAGTTTATAGAGCCCGGTAATATGATTATTGTTCAGCAGCTGAGCATTTCCTGTCGCCTCGTATTTATAGGCTGTAAAGAAATAGCCGTCATAACGATACAGACCTCCGGGGGTTCCCATCCAGATGAACCCTTTCTTGTCTTGCAATAGAAATCGTACGTTATTGTCTGGCAGGCCGTTGCCGGAATTGTACTTCCGCGAAAAGATCTCTACACCCTCCATCGGAAGGGTGCAGAGAATCATGATAAGGCTGATTAAATATTTAGCTCTTAGTCTTCTCTGTTTCATTTTGCAAATATATGAAACTATTTGCAAATCTCCAAGAATTATCGACAAATTCTTTAATTATTCTGTCAAGATGGTCTTAGAAGCAGATTTCAAGCCTCCGCATGATGCAGAGATTCTGACCTTTCCGGCCTGATCCTTGCTGGAACGGAGGATAGCCATCGCGAATCCTTCATAGAGGTCTTTCTGGTTGCCGTCGAAGAGGTCGTCACTCGAATGGTTGCCATTATCCACGGCGATGATGCGGGCTGGTCCTTCCACTTTGAAGGTCACTTTACCATTATATGTTGGGACAACACGCCCCTTCGCATCCACGGCATATACCTTTACGTACTGCAATCCCATGCCGTCGGCCTTCCACTCAGGCATCTCCGTCTCCATCATCAGGCGGACAGCCTTGCCGGCAGTCTCCAACTGATGCTCGGCATACACCTTACCGTCTTTCCTGGCAACAGCCTTGATGATACCCGGCTCATACTGCACGCCATCCCAGTAAATCACGTTGGGCTTGCGCTTGTCGGTGTTCTTCTTTACGCCGATGCTCTTGCCGTTCACAAACAGTTCAACCTCGTCGCCGTTGGTATAGGTATAGACCTTATACTTCTGCCCTTCCTCACGGTTCCAGTGGCTGGATACGCGGGTCTGGCCAACTACGATGTCGTTCCACCAGAGGGTGTCCACCTTTCCTGCGATGCCGATATGCACCTGCGGCTCCTCGGGCTTGAAGATGGTCTTGATGAGATAAGCCTGTGAGTTAGGCTCCAATGAATGGCGGAAGAAACTGTAGTCCCAGCCTTTCTTCGGCCAGATGTTCGACTCGCCCCAGTACTCGATGGCGCCCCAGTAGGCCAGGCCCACCATGTGCTCGCGGTCCATATTCGCCCAGGGGGCAGTAAGCTCATTGGTAGTTGCCTCACTCTGATAGAGAATCATGTGCGGGGCATATTTCATATACTTGTCGTAGTCCTCCCAGCAGTAGTTGAAGCTGGCCACCTCGGTATGGCGTGCCAGTTCCGGCGGGATGATGTTCTCCTCCAGACGGTACTCCTTGCTGTGCTTCACGATACCGCCTGCACGGGCCGGATACATGGCCACCGTGGTCTTGCGCGTCGGGTCGAGGCGCTTCACGAGCGTGTTCATGATATCATAGGTGGTGCACCCCCAGTCGCGGGTCGGGAATCCGCAACGCTCCTCCTGGAACTGCAGTTCGTTACCCAGACTCCACATGATGACGCTCGGATGGTTGCGGTCGCGCTTCACCCATTCCATCAGGTTCTCCCACCACATCTCCGTCCACGGACGGCGGCCTGCCCATGCCAGCGTGTTGCTCCACTTGTCATAGAGCTCATCCACTATCAGGATACCCTTCTCGTCGGCCAGTCGCAGGAAGGCCTCACTATAGGGGTTGTGGCTGGTACGGATATGGTTGAAGCCGAAAGCCTTGATCTTATCCATCATACGCGCAATACCCGTCTCATAGGCAGCAGCTCCCGGAGCACCGATGTCGTGGTGGTTGGCCATGCCTTGCAGGAAGATTTTCTTACCATTGAGCTTAAAGCCGAACTGGTTTGAGAATTCGATGGTACGGATGCCGAAGCGCTCGGAAAGCTGGTCGATAGTGTGCCCTTCGAGAATCAGCGACACCTCTGCCGTATAGAGGTTAGGCTTCTCGCACCACCAGAGCTGCGGATGGCTGACTTTCACCTGTGGCAGCTGCACCTCCACCGTCGGCTGCTTGTTGTCCTTCGGCGCATCGATGCGGGTTTCGCCCACCTGCTGTCCGTCAGGGCCAAAGATCTTGGCCTGGATGACGAGGTCGTACTTCTTGTTCTTGATGCCTTCTACCTCCACCTGCACGTTGACCGTAGCCTCCTGCTCACTGATCTGCGGGGTGTTGATATAAATGCCGTGACGGGCAATGGCCACCGAGTCCTTCAGCACCAGATGCACGTCGCGGAACAGACCGCCACCCGTGTACCAGCGCGAGTTGGGCATGTTGCCTGTCGAGCAGTGCACGGCCAGCACGTTAGGCTGGTCATATTTCAGGAGTTTCGTGATGTTGGCTTCAAAGCCTAAGTAGCCGTAGTCGGTACCGCCGATCTTCTTACCGTTCAGGTAGGCGTCGCCATGCAGCATGATACCCTCAAAGTCAAGGATGACACGTTTGCCCTTCCAGGCGGGATCGGCATTGAACGTCTTACGATACCAGCCGGTAGACATCTGCTTGAAGCCGCGCCCACGGGCAGTCTTGTCGTTCCACCACGGCATCTCTATCTGATAGTCGTGCGGCAAGTCCAGACTGCGCCAGTCAGAGTCGTCAAGCGTAGGGCTCTCGGCATTAGCGGTCTCGCCTAATTTGAACTTCCAGTCGAAGTTGAACAACTGGCTTACACGTTGCCCTTCAGCCATCATCGAGGCTGAGAGCAGTAGTCCTGTCAGGACCAATAGGAATCTGTTTCTTTTCATTATTAACTGACTGTTTTTAGAGATCGTTTTGTGCTGCAAAGATAAATATAGTACGCGTAAGTCAGAATCGTCCAACATGATATTACCCGTTTTTGTACGATTTTGCCCCATGCCCTGTTGCCTTAATCCATACCTTTGCACCATATTAATAAATAAAACAAAAAACAATTATTAGTGGTGCGATAAATTTTAATTAATTGATATAAATCCATTTGTTAATAAGGGTTCTAGAGCGTTCTTTGATTTTTTGATTTGAAACTAACTGAGTAATTTTGCAGCCAAAAACAGCAAGATTATGAATATCGGT
>JAFSNR010000178.1 GCA_017443345.1 Prevotella sp. | reverse complement strand
GACAAGAAAATAGCATCAATACAGGCCAAAATCAACAGAAGACCAAGGGAAAAATTAAAATTCCTCACACCTAATGAGGTCTTTTTCAAACATTATGCCTAACTTTGCAGGAAACTTGCACTTGCTGGTTGACTCTATACCAGAAGGGATAGTGAGAATGCTGCTTATTTTTTTTGTGGAAATCGGGTGGAGTGTCAGTTTTTTTTCATATATTTGCAAAAATTTCGCGAACATGAAAAGGATACTTATTGTTACTACATTGACGCTTGGTGTGCTAACGGCCACAGCTCAGCAACTACCTTATCAAAATCCTGGTCTTTCACCTGAACAGCGAGCAGAAGACCTTTGCTCAAGGCTTACGCTTGAAGAGAAGGCACTACTGATGATGGACCGCTCACCAGCCATCCCACGGCTGGGAATCCCTCAGTTTGAGTGGTGGAACGAGACACTTCATGGAGTAGGGCGCAATGGCATTGCCACCGTGTTCCCCATCACTATGGGAATGGCAGCCTCGTTCGATGATGCCCTGGTATATAAGGTGTTTACAGCTGCAAGTGACGAGGCCCGTGCCAAGAACACAGAAGCCAAAAAGAATGGTGAGATGGCACGCTACAGGGGACTCTCTTTCTGGACTCCAAACATTAACATTTTCCGTGATCCCCGATGGGGACGTGGACAGGAAACCTATGGTGAAGACCCGTATCTGACCACTCGCATGGGATTGGCCGTGGTAAGGGGACTGCAGGGACAACCCTATGACACTAACCAGAAAAGTCCGTCAAAATATACCAAGCTATTTGCCTGTGCCAAGCATTATGCCGTGCATAGCGGGCCAGAGTGGAACCGCCACTACTTCAACATCGAGGACCTTCCTGAGCGTGACCTCTGGGAAACCTATCTGCCTGCCTTCAAGGCTTTGGTTCAGGAGGGTGATGTAAAGGAAGTAATGTGTGCCTACCAGAGTATTGATGGTGAGCCCTGCTGTGGCAACACCCGATATTTGCAGTCCATCCTGCGCGATGAATGGGGCTTTAAGGGTATCGTTACCTCAGATTGTGGAGCTATTGATGACTTCTTCAAGCCCAACCGCCACAACTTTGTGAAGACTGCCAGCGAGGCTTCATCCCATGCTGTCATAGCTGGAACCGATGTGGAGTGTGGAAGCATTTACAAGTCACTTCCCGAAGCTGTCAAGGAGGGAAAGATTACCGAGGCTCAGATAGATGTTTCACTCAAGCGATTGCTGAAAGGCCGCTTTGAATTAGGTGACTTTGATCCCGATGAAATGGTGGATTGGACAAAGATTCCCACGAGTGTTATTGCCTGTCCTGAGCATAAGCAGCTGGCTGTGGATATTGCCCGTGAGAGTATTGTCATGCTCACCAACAATGGTGTTCTTCCCTTGTCGGCTGGCACTAAGGTTGCCGTTATGGGGCCCAATGCCGACAACCCCTCTATGCTCTGGGGAAACTATAACGGTCAGCCTACCCACACCGTCACTATCCTTGATGGCATCCGCAACTATGTTCCCGATGCCAAGTTTATACAGGGCTGTACACACACACGCTACGAGGTGCCTGTCAGCATGTTCGGCAACCTCACCACCAAGGATGGTAAGCCAGGTTTACAGACCACCTTCTGGAACAACGAGGAAATGACTGGCCAGCCTGCGGCTCAGCTGATTACCACTGAGGCCATCCAGCTCAGCAACGGAGGCAACACCGTGTTTGCACCTGGAGTTAACCTTGAGCATTTTTCTGGCCGATATGAAGGAATTTTCACTGCACCACAAGATGGATTCCTCAACTTCAACATCCTAAACGATGATTTCATCCGTGTGGTCTTCGATGGTGACACCATCCTCAACCGCAAGAATGGTCATGGGGTACGCAATTCCAGTCCATCAGTGGCTGTGAGGGCTGGCCGTCAATATCCCATCTGCCTGGAATATATCCAGGATTCTGGCTTTGCCATGTTGCAGTTTGATCTCACCATGAGGGTAAACACCACCAAGGAAGAAACCTATGCCCAACTGCAGGATGCCGATGTTGTGGTGTTTGTTGGTGGCATTTCACCCCGTCTGGAGGGAGAGGAAATGATGGTCAACGAAGAAGGATTCAAGGGTGGCGACCGCATCAGTATTGAGTTGCCCAAGGTGCAGCGTCAGATGATAGCCGACCTTAAGAAGATGGGCAAGCGAGTCATCTTTGTCAACTGCTCTGGCTCTGCCATGGGAATGGAACCTGAGCTTCAGAATACCGATGCCATCCTTCAGGCATGGTATGGGGGAGAGGCTGGTGGAACGGCAGTGGCTGATGTCATCTTTGGCACCTGCAACCCCAGCGGCAAACTGCCTGTAACGTTCTACAAGAATGCTGAACAACTGCCTGACTTCCTCGATTACAAGATGAAGGGTCGCACCTACCGCTATTTTGAGGACAAGCCCCTCTTCCCGTTTGGCTATGGACTCAGCTACACCACTTTCAAGTTTAGCAAACCAACCTACAAAAATGGCCGTCTGAGCGTCAGTCTGACCAATGTGGGCAAGCGTGAGGGTACAGAGGTGGTGCAGGTCTATGTGCGCAACCCCAAGGACATCCAGGGTCCATTGAAGACCCTTCGTGCCTACCAGCGTGTTGCCCTCAAGCCAGGAGAAACCCGCAAAGTGGAAATCTCCTTGCCTCGTGAAAGCTTTGAACTGTGGGACGCCGAGAGCAATTCCATGCGTGTCCTCCCCGGAAAGCATGAAATCATGGTAGGCAACAGCTCAGATAATCTCCAGAAGATAGAAGTAAACCTCTAAATAAAAAAAGAATCACGACAAGCAAACCGCAAGCCGTGATTTCTTTATAGTTTTTATCTCCCCTCCCTTCGGGAGGGGCTGGGGGTGGGTCTTTTTAATACGCAAACAACGGATAATTAGCCATTGTCTTGTTCACCCTCTCGCGAACACTTGCAATAACCTGCTCGTTCTCTGGATCGTTCAGCACTTCTTCAATCAGTTCGGCAATCAGCACCATCAGGTCCTCCTTGGCACCACGGGTGGTGATGGCAGGTGTACCCAGGCGCAATCCACTGGTCTGGAAGGCACTGCGGCTGTCGAATGGAACCATGTTCTTGTTCACGGTGATGTCTGCTGCCACCAGGGCATTTTCAGCCACCTTACCTGTCAGTTCAGGATACTTCGTGCGCAGGTCAACAAGCATAGAGTGGTTGTCTGTGCCGCCACTTACGATGTGGAAACCGCGCTTCACCAGTTCCTCTGCCAGCACCTTTGCATTCTTCTGTACCTGCTTGGCCCACTCCTTGAACTCAGGCTGCAGAGCCTCTCCGAAGGCAACGGCCTTGGCTGCAATCACATGCTCCAGAGGACCACCCTGCTGACCAGGGAATACGGCTGAGTTGAGCAGTTGCGACATCATCTTTACGGCACCCTTTGGCGTCTTCAGGCCCCAGGGATTCTCAAAGTCCTTACCCATCAGGATGATACCGCCACGAGGACCACGAAGCGTCTTGTGAGTGGTTGAGGTCACGATGTGGGCATACTTCACGGGGTTGTCCAGCAGACCGGCAGCAATCAGACCTGCAGGATGAGCCATGTCGATCATCAGCAGAGCCCCCACCTTGTCGGCAATCTCACGCATACGCTTGTAGTCCCACTCACGGCTGTAGGCAGAACCACCACCGATGATGAGTTTGGGCTTGTGCTCCAGGGCCAGAGCCTCCATCTCGTCATAATCCACGCGGCCAGTCTCCTTGTTCAGGTTGTAGCCGATGGGATTGTAGAGGATACCCGATGTATTCACATGAGAACCATGAGAGAGGTGGCCGCCATGATCAAGGTTCATGCCCATGAACGTGTCACCTGGCTGCAGAACAGCCAGCAGCACAGCAGCATTGGCCTGTGCACCAGAGTGAGGCTGCACGTTGGCATACTCGGCACCAAACAGTTTGCAGACACGGTCAATAGCCAGTTGCTCCACCTGGTCAACCACCTGGCAGCCGCCATAGTAGCGATGTCCGGGATATCCCTCAGCATACTTGTTGGTCAGGTACGAGCCCATGGCCTCCATCACCTGGTCGCTCACGAAGTTCTCACTTGCAATCAGTTCCATTCCCTTCAGTTGGCGCTGATGCTCTTTCTCAATCAACTCGAAGATTTCGTTGTCTCTTTTCATTTTTATTGGGGTTATTTTTATTTCTTCGGAATGTGGTTGCAAAGGTACAAAAAAAATAATTATGTATATACGTTCTCAATATATTTTTACGTAAAAACGTGAAGATTTAATCTAAAAGTAGAGAGTAAAACTCAAAATTCTCCCTTAAGCTGTGAGATTGAATCCTCAAGTCGAGTACACGTAATTAGTAGATGAAACGTTTCCACTTATTGGAAAGGATGCTTCTGATAGGTGGAAGGAAGGCTTCTAATAATTAGAAACAGGGCTTCTGTTTGGTGGGTATTTAATCTAATTATTTATTTCAATAGTTCGTTTAAAAATTCAAGATATGGCGTAACGGCTAAGCCGTACAGCCAAAGAGTTCTTTGAAAATGTGATTAATTAAAGTTTGGTTCGGTCGGTATCGGGACACGTCAAAAATTCGTTTCGTAAGAAACGTACCG
>JAFSNR010000177.1 GCA_017443345.1 Prevotella sp. | reverse complement strand
GTCTCGTCGAGGTGAACGACAAATGCCGCAATGTTATCCTCACCGTATTTGTCGGCCATGAAGTGATACATGTCCTGTGCCCACTTCTCAATTCCTGGGCAGCGGGTGACCTGAGAATTGTCAGATCCACGTTTGAAATTCACCTCCTGATTGCCAAAGGCCAACTGACGCATCACGTCGCGTGAACCCTCTAATATGATATTCGCAACCGTCCGACGGCGACGCGGATCATCCTCAGAAAGCCCAGCATTGGGGTCGGTGATACCCCTTGCCTTCAGGATTTCCCTGATACGGGTGGGGATGGAGGTGTCTTTATCCACCTCTTTTACTACGCCACCACGGCCAATCTCGAAGTTGAGATGCTCGCGGGTGGGGTCTTGTGTACCTGATATCTTCTTCATATAGGCGTTTTGCTGTCCTACACGAAGGTGTTCGTTACTTTGAGCAACGGTTATACCTTTTCCTGCTCTTAAATCGCATACTTGCTTAGCCATGTTTTTATTCGTTTATTAGTTAAATGGGGGTCTTGGGGTGTGAACCCTGAGCCTAACCGTCCGAGAGCTTGCTCCAATCCGCTTGCGATTGAGGACGGGCATCTTTGTGGGGCATCTGCCGACAAAGTGCGTATTAGGCTACACCCTTCTGCCCAAGGGCAGTGTGGCACGACCTGGGGCAGACGCGCAAGCGCTCTCCGCTTCAGTCGTCGTACACCCTAAAAATCTTTGTCTGTGATATAGTTTAACTTGATTGCCCTTCGGTTGCCTGCCAAGGTCATGGTTACAATGCCAATCTCCTGTAACTTCTCCAAGAAACGGCTAACCGTATCGCGGTCCCATCCCCAGGCTTTCGAGAACTCGAGGACGCTGCCTTTCATGAACTTTCCGTCACCCGTAAGCAGCGCGATGCGCTGACGCTCTATCAGGTCGCGGAAGGCTTCGAGGCGACTATACTTCGGCTGTTTCTTCACACCCTGCAGCAGCAGGTTCCAGAGAGCGATGTCTGTGACCATTCGCACCTGGCTGTTTCTAACTGTTTCCTTATCCATGTCGTAATGCTTTATTGTTTATGCCAGCACAGCATCCCGCATAGTGGACTTCGGGATGCCGCCTCCTGTTATGTTGCCGATACGGTCAGGGTAGATGTATGCTGCAAGCAGCACTATTTCCAGCATCTCGGTGACGATGATGTAGCGAGGCGAGACCATGGCGATGAGCATGGCGAGGGCTGCCACGACGAGAAAATGCTTCGGGTGGTCGTGGAGGTAGGTGAGCACCGCGTCGGCCCACTTGTACGAGAACATAGCCAGGCTCATCACTGCGGCCAGGAGTGTAGCGTAGGGGCGGGTCATCAGTGCACCGTAAAGGCCGATGGTCTGTGCGGCATCGGCTGCAGACAGATGGCTGTCGTGCATCAGCGTGGCAATGGCGGTGGATGCCTGGAAGTCGATGAACTCGAGGGCTATCATCACCATCAGGATGACGAGCGTGAAGAACTTACGGAAGTTGTCGCTACGCTTCATGCCCTCGTAGAATCGCGTGGCGAATGCAGGTCGCCAGCGCATGGCGAACGTGAACGGCACTGCGGCCATCACGAACATCAGAATCATTTTCAAGTCTATTATACTCATGTTGCTTTATGAATTTGTTAAGTCGTGTAATTTGTTTGTTTTTGTCGTTTGAAAGGTGACTGCCAGTGGCGGTCAGAGGAAGTTGATGAGCAATGCGTCTCGACGCTGCAGCTCCTCAATGTCGAGGTCGTGCTGCGGTTGCTTCAGTCGCTTCAGTTCCTGTTTCAGGAAGGTGAACACGGTTTCGATGGAGGCATAGAAATCGACGTGTATCTCGTCGATGATGCCGCACTGGTGTGACGCTATGCGTACCACATACATTTCGTCCTGATAGGGCATGGAGTAGGCGATAGCCTGGAAGTTGTTACCGGCCTTGTCGCTGTAGAGGTAGAGCACCTGTAAGAGGAGCTTCGAGACGAGCAGGTCAATCAGGTCGTCTATCATTTCCTGATGGGTCAGGGGGATGGTTACCGTCGCCTGATTGCCGTCGTTCAGAGCGGTCAGTTCGAGGTCGTCGGTCTTGAACTTGTCCATGCTCTCGGTGGCTTCGAGGAAGCCCATCAGGTTTGCGATGATGCGCTCATCGACTTCTCCAGTTATAATGAATAGCATCACAAAACGCTTTTGAGGTAACACTTCAGAAAATACTCGCTCAGCACTGAGGAGAGTTTTTCCGTTTCCGATTTGGGCGAGTGCGCATAGTCTTTGCCGTCAACGTAGGCAAGGAGCATGGGCAGTTCCTCGGCCAAATGTGTCAACGTCTGCTCCTGCTGCGGGGTCAGCATGGCTGTGGCGTAGTTGTCCATCGCCAGGAACGGCTGAATGAGGAGCCATCGGTAGTTGGCCGACTGCTTGGCATCCAACGGCTTCTGGGCCATAATGTCGTTGCGGCATGTCTCGGCGCTCTGGAGGATGCGGCGGTTAAAGTCGAGGTAATACTGACACGCCGAACGGAATTCATCGGAGGCCAGCATGGCCTTGCGACTGGCAGAGGTGCCTACCTTCAGTTTCACCACGTCGGCCATCGAGCGCTGCTTGGCAAGTGCCAGACGGGTGATAACCATCCTGAAGCTGTCGGTTACGGCAAAGAACTCCGAGGCGAGTCGGGTATCGTTCTGGAGTGTGGAATCCCGCACCATGAGGGTGAGTGTAGAGTCCTGCAGTTCCTGCCAGATGTTGATGCGGGTCACCAGTTCGTCGATGCTGGCATCCTGATGGTTCTTGACTGTCGCCAACTCCTGATGACAGGCTGCTATGGCCTCCTTGGCATGGTCGAACTCGAACTTCTGTTTCTTACTGCTGCAAGCCGTCAGACCTGCAATCATTACTGCACCTATTAATATAATAAGGTGGCGTTTCCATTGTGGATTTCTCTGTTTCATTTCGCTGTTTGTTTCTTTATCGCTTTCGCGGCGCAAAACTACAACAATTTGCTGGCTCAGGCCTGCTGTTTCAGTTTTCTTGCGTGAATTAACAATTCACGAATGGAATCCAATCTGAATTGTTAAACCAGGAATGATAATTTCGTAAGGCAGATGGTTCCATCGGTTTGCAGTTCCTTTGCAGGAAAAAACGATATGATAGTATGTATTTGTGAGAAACCTTCGGTGGCCTTGGAGGTCGCCAAGGTATTGGGAGCAAGAACGAAGAAAGATGGCTTTTACGAAGGTAATGGCTATCAGGTAACGTGGACTTTCGGTCACCTGTGTGAACTGAAATCGCCGGATAAGTATTATCCTCAGTGGAAGAAGTGGAGCATGTCCGTGTTGCCGATGATTCCACCTCAGTACGAGGTTGAGCTCATCAATAATCCAGGCATTAAGAAACAGTTCAAGGTCATCAAGGATCTGTATAAGAAGGCCGATAACATAGTCAACTGCGGTGATGCCGGTCAGGAGGGTGAACTTATCCAGCGTTGGGTGATGCAGCTCGCGGGAGTGAAGTGTCCCGTCAAGAGATTATGGATTTCGTCGCTGACAGAAGAAGCTATCCGTCAGGGATTCCAGAATCTGAAACCTCAGAGCAATTATGACTCGCTCTTCGAGGCAGGACTGGCTCGCGCCGAGGGTGACTGGCTGTTGGGTATGAACTGCACCAGACTTTATACTCTCAGGTATGGTCAGTACAAACAGCTGCTTAGTGTTGGGCGTGTGCAGACTCCGACATTGGCGATGATTGTTGCTCGTGACAATGAGATTGAGCATTTCGTGCCAAAACCTTACTGGACGTTGACTACGAAATACCGTGATACGGTGTTTACCAACAGTTCGTTCCAGACTCAGCAAGCTGCTGAAGAAGCCTTGGCTCTTGCCCGTCGCAGTCCTTTAATTATAAAAGATGTGCTGGAGAAACGTAGCAGTGAACTACCACCACAGCTCTATGACCTCACGTCGCTTCAAGTCGATTGTAATAAGAAGTTCGGATTCTCTGCCGATACAACGTTGAAGAATCTGCAGAGCCTGTATGAGAAGAAACTGACCAGCTATCCGCGTGTCGATACCCGTTTCCTGACGGATGATATCTATCCCAAGTGTCCTGGCATTATCGCAAATCTGACGGATGTTTGTGCTGGAGCACGACCTTTGGTGGGTCACCAATTAACGAAGAGCAAGCGGGTGTTCGACAACAGTAAGGTGACAGATCATCATGCTATCATCCCGACTGGTGACACTCGAAATCTTGGGACTCTCAATGACTTTGAGCATAAGGTTTATGACCTAGTTGTCCGTCGTTTTTGTGCCGTTTTCTATCCGGCTTGCGAATATGCACAGACCACCGTCTTGGCCAATGCTGGTTCTCTTACTTTCAAGGTCACTGGTCGTACCATCCTCTCTGAAGGTTGGCGTGCTGTTTATGGTAAGGAGCTTATAGACGATGACAGTCAGAGCAATGAGAAGGTTACCCTCCCGTCATTCAGGATTGGCGAGTCAGGTCAACACATTCCTTCCATCGAAAAGAAGATGACCACTGCTCCCAAGCACTATACTGAGGCCTCACTCCTTCAGGCAATGGAAACCGCAGGAAAGTTCGTTGAGGACGAGACCTTGAAAGAGGCCATGAAGGAAAACGGCATTGGCCGCCCATCAAGTCGCGCCTCCATCATTGAGACACTGGTGAAACGTGACTATGTTCGTCGTGATCATCGCAACCTGATTTCCAATCCAGCAGGTCGAAATCTGATAGCACAAATTCATTCGACTCTTTTGAAGAGTCCTGAACTCACTGGCCAGTGGGAACACAAACTGCGCCAGATAGAACGAGGTAGTTATTCCCTGCAGGACTTCATGCAAGAGCTGGAGCACCAACTTGTGACAATGATTAAGGAGGTGCAATCAACATAATCAGCTCGTTTTTGTGGATTAACCTGTGTGCAACAAATGGATTTGCACAGATAACCATAAAAAAACAGCAAAAATTTTCGTTTAAATGAAATTATTGTTGTATATTTGCACTCGCAATATGGCATAATTTCGTTTAAAGCGAATAAGTGCATGAGCAAAAGCGCATTCTGATGTCCTAAAGAAATCGCCAATTTCCCTAGACATAAGTGTTAGACAGAAAGATGCGCCAGATGGGATTATTGTATCCTCAAGGATTCATTATATCTCATGCGTGGTGCGTCGGATTTTAACACGGGTGTTTGGCGATGCCTAATTAGGAATCTGTATGGCACCACGCTTTTTAACTAAGAACCAGCCTGTGAATGGTGCAACGGGCTATCCTAATATAAAGAAGGTATGAAGGATGGTAAAGTAACAATAGCAGAAATAGGTCCCCGGCTGAAGCTCATTCGGCAGGAGTTGGGAATCACGCAGAAACAGTTGGCACAGGATTTAGATATGAACCAGGCGATTCTGTCTAAATTCGAGAATGGCGGTATGGTCTATGCATCGGTGTTGCTTGATGTGCTATGCTATTTCCGTGACAGGATCAATATCAATTATCTGCTCCAACCAGGCGATGACTACAGCCTGAATGATGAACGTCATCGCTTCTCTAATGACAAAGTCCGGGATATCGTTCTCGACAATCGTCGTCGATTCGCATTGGAGGAACTCCGTAAGATTTCTGGAGAATACAGTCAAAAGTGCGAGGAAATCATCAACAACACTATAGACTTCTGTAAGTCTGAGCCAGAGTAACATGAATGCGTTTGTTTCGCTACAGCACCATAATTGTGACGATGTTTAGCGGAATAAACGCTATTCTGTTAGGTGTTCTGC
>JAFSNR010000176.1 GCA_017443345.1 Prevotella sp. | reverse complement strand
CATCATGCTCAACCTCAACCGTACATGGGTACAGAAACAGGGTGACTTTTTTGTAGAATCGCCTATCATCCTGTTTGCTGCCATCATCTGGTTCCTCAAACTCTATCAAGGAGGTAAGTACTGCACCTTCCCTCATGCCGTGGAGTTCCTGAACCGAAAGTATGAGGACATCTTCCCGATTCTTTCGTCCTATCCCGAACTGGAAAACTATATGTCACCATTCATCGATGCCTGGCAAGGTGGTGCTGCTGATCAGCTCCAAGGCCAGATAGCAAGTGCTAAGATTCCATTGTCCCGAATGATTTCCCCACAGCTCTATTGGGTGATGTCTGCCAGTGAGTTCACGCTCGACATCAATAATCCGAAGGAGCCGAAGATACTGTGCGTCGGCAACAATCCTGACCGTCAGAATATTTACGGTGCAGCCCTCGGTCTATATAACAGCCGTATTGTGAAACTTATCAATAAGAAAGGAATGCTCAAATCATCCGTCATCATCGACGAGTTGCCCACCATTTACTTCAAGGGACTCGACAATCTCATCGCCACGGCCCGAAGCAACAAGGTTGCCGTGTGCCTCGGTTTTCAGGACTTCAGCCAGTTGGTACGTGACTATGGTGACAAAGAAGCAAAAGTCGTACAAAATACGGTCGGTAATGTTTTCTCTGGTCAGGTGGTAGGTGAAACTGCCAAGACTTTGAGTGAGCGTTTTGGCAAGGTACTCCAGAAACGGCAGTCCATGTCTATCAATCGCCAGGACGTTTCGACCTCCATCAATACCCAGATGGATAGCCTCATACCTCCCAGCAAAATCTCTACTCTGACACAGGGTATGTTCGTCGGAGCAGTCTCAGACAACTTCGATGAACGCATCAACCAGAAAATCTTCCATGCAGAAATCGTTGTGGACAATGACAAGGTTGCCAAAGAGACCAAAGCCTATAAGCCCATCCCCGTTATTACAGACTTCCGCGACGAGAATGGTAACGACAATATGGACATGATGGTCATGGAAAACTATATCCGCATCAAGAACGATGTCAAGCAGATAGTAGCCGACGAACTGGAGCGAGTAAAGCAAATCCCTGAACTCGCCCGCTTCATAAAGTCGGAGCAGTAACTGTCATAACACATTGAGAGCCGGAACTGCAGTTGCAGCCCGGCTCTCTTCATAGTCGTGAGTAGTTTTATATAAAAAATCGTTACGTATGGGGCATCATCATCTCTTTTCGTCCCAGCCGAAGGGGTGCTTGGCCAATGGCATCTTTGCCAATGGATGATAGTCACCCTTCAGACCGATAGGCTCTGAATGGCGTATCTGACTCACGATTTCAATACATGGGCGTGACTCGCTGATGCGGAAGCCTTCGCCTGCCAGTATCTTCTGGTAACTCTTGGTGTGCAACTCAGTGAATCCTGCACTGAACTCAAATTCATCACCGTCGATGTTCAGTGTGCGATAAGTCTTCTTCTCTCCCTGTACGGCATTCTCTGGCAGACACTCCGAGTTGATGCTCAGGAAGTAGCGCACACGAGCCTTTTCCAACTCCAAGTATCCTGCCACACGGTCGAAACTCATCACATGTACGATGTTCTGTTTCACAGGACCGAACACCCACTGTAGCATATCATAGAAATGCACACCGATGTTCGTAGCCACACCACCGCTCTTATGTACGTCACCTTTCCAAGAGGCATAGTACCACTTGCCGCGAGAGGTGATATAGGTCAGATCCACATCATATACTTTGTCCTTCGGCCCTGCATCCACCTTCTGCTTCAGTGCCACAATCGAATCGTGCAGACGCAGTTGGAGAATAGTATAAGCCTTATGTCCTGTCTCTTTCTCGACTTCCACAAGGTTGTCGATGTTGTAGGGATTCAGCACCAGCGGCTTCTCACAGATGACGTCTGTACCCAGTCTGAGTCCGTAGCGGATAAAGGCATCGTGGGTATAGTTGGGTGTACAGATGCTCAACCATTCCAACGGATTTTCCGTGTGCATCTGTTTCGAGCAGAAACGGTCAAACTGTTCCTGCTCCGTAAAGAACGAACACTCGGGGAAACTGCTGTCCAAACGTCCCACACTGTCAAACTTGTCGTAGGCCACCAACAGGTTGTTGCCTGTATCAGCGATAGCCTTAATGTGTCGTGGGGCAATGTACCCCGCAGCACCAATCAATGCAAAATTCTTCATTATTTCAAATAATTGTATAGTATTTCTATTGGATGTACTGCCCTGACTCCCGTTCCGTCAAGAATCTGCTGACGACAGGAAGTTCCAGGCGCAGCCACGAACATGGGAATCCCATCTTCCCTCTTACATCTTACTTCTTCCATCTTCCTGACTGCTGGAAACAAAATCATTTCTCCAATCTCTAACGATGTCTTGTAATGATCCTTCTCATAGCCAAACGATCCAGCCATACCGCAACAGCCGCTTGGTATCACATGCACCATGGCACCCTTCAACAGTTTCAATGCCTCCACGGTCTTCTCAATGCCCACCAGTGCTTTTTGGTGACAATGCCCGTGCAACCATATTTCCATTTCGTCGTCCTTGAAGTCATCAGGCGAGATATTTCCTTCATCCATCTCCCGCTTCAGGAACTCATCATAGAGCAGACAGTTCTTGCCCAAATCTATCGCATCCTTCCTCCAGTCTGCTGGCACCAGGTCTGGGTATTCGTCACGGAAGGTCAGAATCGTTGACGGCTCGATGCCCACTAACGGACGGTTTTCGCTGACGTATACACTCATCATGGCTACGTTGTCGTAGGCTATTTTCTTTGCGAGTTTCAGGCACCCCTTTGAGATGGTAGCACGGCCACTTTCCAAATGATGAGGAATGATAATTCGATAGCCGAGCCGCAGCAATAGGTTAGCGAACATTCGTCCCAATTCCGCCTCCTGTTGGTTGGTGAACTCATCGGCAAAGAGATAGACCAGTTTCTTGGGTCTCGCCACACGGATCATCTGACGCTCCTTTTCCACCAGTTGCCGCATCGTTTTCTTATTCAGTTGCGGGATGCTCCGCTCTGGTGCAAACTTCACGATATGCTTGATAATAGCAGAAGACGGTTTCCATCCTGCCATGAAGTTATAGAGCGGACGCACCTTCCTTCCTAATTCTTCCAAGGCAGCCATTCTGGCCACAAGCCAAGTGCGCAAAGGTGTACCGTGCTTGTCATAATAATGCTGTAGCACCTCTGCCCTCAGGCGAGTCATGTCAACATTCGACGGGCATTCACTCCTACAGCCCTTACAAGCCAGACAGGAATCCAGTACTTCTTTGATCAGTTTATCATCACCGCCTCGCGTCAGTACTTCCCGCAGTACATTCGCCCTCGCTCTGGTGGTTTTGGTCTCGTCACCGCTTACCTTAAAGGCAGGGCATAGCGTACCGCCTATCAGGTTCGACTTTCTACAGTCGCCTGCACCGTTGCACTGTTCTATCGAGCACATCAGGGCATGTACCTGACTCTTGGCACCTGTAGCCCCAGGGGCATCACATTCGTCAAAAGCCGCCTTCCAGTTATAATAGGTATGGTCTGACCCTATCAGTTTCTCTATCTCATATTGCTGGTATTCCTCAAACCGCAGCATCGAGTCCATAGGGAGCGTATCTACTATCTTGTGACGATTAAGTATGCCGTCAGGATCCCAGCATTGCTTTACTTGGCGCATCAGTTCATAGCATTCCTCACCATACAGCAGTGGGATAAACTCTCCACGCAATCTGCCATCTCCATGTTCTCCGCTAATGCTGCCACGATGTTTTTTCACCAGTCGAGCTGTCTCTGTGGCTATATTACGGAACAGTTCACGTCCCTCCTTTGTCTTCAGGTTAATAATGGGCCGCAGATGCAGTTCACCCGTGCTGATATGCCCGTAAAAGACAACGGTGAGCACCGATTGTCCACATTTCGCACCAAGTCTGTCAAGCATCTCTCGGAAATCCGTCATATAAGCAGGCAGACGTTTCGGAGCCACAGCTGTATCCTCTATCACACCCATCGGCTTGGCATCGCCCTTCATGCCTCCGAGGATACCCAGCCCTGCCTTGCGCAAATTCCACACCTTGGCAACATCTGCACCATACACCCTTGTGCATTGATAGACAAGTCCACTGTAGAGCAAATCGTTTTCCAACACTTTTGCCAGATTGTCAAGTTCCAATCTTGTATCAGCTCTTAACTCCGTTATCAGCAGGGCAGCAGGATCACCCTCCACGAAGAATCGGTTCTTCTCTTGTTCCGGGTTCCCTTTGCTCAGTTTCAGAATGTCACCGTCCATCAACTCAATGGCTGTAGGTTGGTGTTCCAGTGCAATCAGATTGGCTTCGAAACTCTTCTCCAAAGAATCGCAGTGTCCGCACACCACCATAATCTCTTTGGGTGGCAGTTTGTCCAGCGACACCGTTATCTCCGTGATGAATGCCAACGTTCCCTCACTGCCTGCCAACAATTTGCATAGATTGATGGTTCTGTCTAATATCGGCTTTATGAAGTTTCTTAAGTCTTCTATCACTTCGTCGATAGCATAGCCGCAACTACGTCTTTGAAGTTCCTTGTCGGGATAGTTCTTCTCTATGAGTTCAGCGGTCTTGTCATCGAAAGCAAACCTGATCAGTTGTGCATAGATACTTTCTATCAGTGACTCATGACTTTCCTTCTCCCAGAATTTCTTTCCGAATCGGAAGGAGAGTTCCCTAAGACTCACCTCTTTGAATTCCTCCACCGTCCCGTCTGTCAGCACACCTTTGGCTGCAATTACATGATGCCGTGTACTGCCATAGACCAGTGAATGGGTACCGCAAGAGTTATTGCCGAACATACCGCCTATACAACATCGGTTGCTCGTCGAGGTTTCAGGACTGAAGAACAATCCGTAGGGCTTCAGGGCGATGTTCAGTTCATCCCTTACCACACCCGGCTGCACTCTGGCCCAACGCTCTTTGCTGTTGATCTCAAGTATCTTGTTCCAGTGCTTGCTGATGTCAGCCACAATACCGCTGCCCACCACCTGTCCGGCTATCGACGTACCGCCAGCCCTCGGAATCAAGTCGATGCCTTTTTCCTTGGCTGTACGCATCAGTTCCTGTATGTCAGCCACCTTTGCAGGATAGGCCACGCCATACGGTATCTCCCGATACACCGAGGCATCGGTAGCATACGCTATCTTATGCAGACTGTCACTATAGATTTTCATGGGCTACAATCTCTTGTACCTTTCTGACTGTCTTCTTCGAAATCTTCCCGTTCAGGAAATACTCCACAAACCGTATCGAGTGCGTATCCGTACCACAATAGTCATACATCCCCTTGTCAAGCAGTTTCTCAGCCTTATACTGCACCTCAGGCCCATAGGCACCAACTAACGACGGCACGTTCAATTGCAGCAGTACACCCTTCTCTTTCCACATCTTATAGGTACTCATATCCATATACTGATACCGTTCAGGGTGTGCTAAAACAGGAATATATCCGCTTTCCTTGATGCGCTCAAAGAACCTATGCATATCCATTGGAGGATTGTAATACGATGTTTCTACCAGCAGATGCTGCCTGTCTCTACCAATAGGCAATAAATCCCGTAGTTCCAGTCGCTGCAAGAAAAGATT
>JAFSNR010000175.1 GCA_017443345.1 Prevotella sp. | reverse complement strand
CCATCTGTCTGGCACTTCCGACGTACTCTTGAGGGGATTGCCCATCAGCAGACAACTCTCTGTATTTCTCCCGTCGTACTCGCTACGATGCGAGAAATACAGAATGTTGTATGCCTGATTGCTTTTCATTCAGTTTCTCATAAAATGCATAGCCGACTGCCGTAGTTGAGTGAAGTCCTTTTAGGAATGGCAATCGGAGAAGTAAGCCAGGCTTTCTTCTCGCCAATCCGCTGCCGTGTCATTCTCTGAGGCTTGTCCCAGAGTCTGAGATGGCAGAAAAGGACAGCACCAACGACGAAGCCGTCGGCTATGAGGAAACTGGAGGAACTTGGGAAAAAACGTATTAGCAACAACAGTGAAAAAGGGAACGGAGTAGGTAATTGAAAATAACACGAAGACAGATGAATGTTTATATATAAAGCCTTCTGCAAGAATGGAACAGAGGTTTCTTTGCTTCTTTCTTTCTCGCCCTGCGTGCTCATGAAAGAAAGAAGTCGGGCGGCATCTTTCATCCGTCCGACTCTCTGCTCAATTATTGTTTACAACTTTCCATTTTCTGAGTACGAATAATAATTTCCGTCCGTCACGATAACATGGTCGCTGAAGTGGAGGCGCATGAGTTGGCAAGCCCTTTGGATGGATTTAGTCAATTCGTCATCTTGTCTGCTGGGTGATGTCCTTCCGCTGGGATGGTTATGAACGGCTGCCAGGATAACGGCATTGTTCAGCACTGCTTCACGGATGATGATACGAATATCTACGCTCGTCTCGGTGATACCGCCTTGGCTGATTTTCACAGACTTGATAAGTTTGTAGTTGTTATTCATCAGCAGGATGTGGAACTCTTCCGTAGCGAGGTCTTGCATCTTGGGTAGCATGTGGTTGTAGATACGGGTGGCGGTGCTCATCTCGGGATGCTGTTCGGGTGTTGCTATCTGCCTGCGCTTGCCCAACTCCACGGCTGCGAGTATCTTGCATGCTGTCTGCGTGCCGACTCCCTCGATGTCGAGGATTTCATCGAAACGAGCCTTGCCCAATGTGTTGAGGTTGCGGTTGAACCTGCCCAACACTTTGTTGGCTACGTCCACTGCGCTGTACTGCTGCGTACCGCTGCCAATGAGGATGGAAAGAAGTTCTCCGTCGGTTAGTGACTCTGCGCCTAAACGCTGTAATCTCTCGGTGGGTCGGTCTTCGGGTGCCCACTGCTTAATGCTCAGTCTTAATGCTGTGTTCATAATCAGTTGTATTTATAATTGTTTGTTCTACGATAGTTCTTTGTCTTGGCGAGGAACATAGCCATTCTGACGTGTGCCCCTGCCGATTCCATCCGCTCCTTGAATGCGTCCGATGTCCTGCCCGATGTGCAGATGTCGTCAATGAGCAGGATGCGCTTGCCCTTGAAGAAATCCTCGTCTATCCACACATTGTCCTCGGCTGCGTGTTCTCCGCAAATGTGTACCTTCTCTCGCTTTCCGATAATCTGTATATGCTCGAACCCGTCTATTGCACCACACATGGCGGACACCTTGGCTGAGAAATTGCGGAACCTGCGGGTATAGGTCTGTTGGCAACTTGCAGGGATGCAGACTATCACAGTGTCCTTCAAGTCCATCAATGAGAGAGCCTTGCCGATGAGCCGTGAAGCCTTGTCGGTCGCATAGCGTCTGCCTGACTTGAAGTCGAGGATGAAGCGGTCGTTCTCCAGTGTG
>JAFSNR010000174.1 GCA_017443345.1 Prevotella sp. | reverse complement strand
GCCCAGGAAAGCTCCCACCAAAACGAACGGTATGGCACAGGCATCAATGGCCAATGTGGTGAGATTGATGTTGTGCCAGGCGAATATCTGAAGGGGCAGTTTGAGGTAGTTCACGCAGAGGAAGAACCAGGCGTTTGTTCCTACAAAAGCCAACTTGGGCATACGTATGGACTGCAGGTAGATGGCCATCACCGGCCCTGCAGCATTGCCGATCATCGTTGTGAAACCACCAAGGAGTCCGAATAACGGGCTGTACCACCAGTGGTTAATGAGCATATTCTCCCTGCCCCTCCACTGACTCCAGAGCATCACCACAAGAACAAGTGCCAGACAGGCTCCCATTAGGTGTTTGAACTCAGTGGCAGGAATCAGATGGTCCACCCATATTGCAAGAAAGAACCCTGCAACGGCCGTAGGCAGCAGACGGATGATGTATCGCCATTCAGCCTTTCTGCGGTAGTAGCTGACTCCGATGAGGTCTGCAAAGCACAGAACAGGCAGCATGAGTCCTGTGGAATGCTTGGCTCCAAAGGTCATGGCAAGGAGCGGTACCGTCAGGAGGGTCAGGCCCTGAACACCCGTCTTTGACATACCCACAAAGAGAGCCATCACGAACAGAATTGTCCATGACCATGTGCTCTGCATGTATGGGGTAAAATCTATCATTCGTTTTATTTAAATTCCCAGAATCCAGTACCAGTCTCGGGGTCAAACTTTCTGCCGATAGCACCGCCGACAGTTGGACGCAGTTCAATTTCGGCAGTATATAGAACGGTTGTGGCTTTCAGATGCCCACCTGCCATTCCATGCTGACCGTCCTGGTACCCTCCCACGATATTATCAACATCGCGGGTCCCTCCCTTGAAAGAGAACAAGGCATGAGTATGATGGAAGAGTTTTCCGTCATCGTCTCTTACGACATTGCCGTTGAATGATACCAGTTCCAACATCCCCTCTAACCGTTCAGTCTCAAAACTGCCAGTCATTCCCGAACTTTGTTCGCCTACCCGTAGCCTTTCAGGGATGAACACCTGCAGCTCTGCACTCTGACAGCCGCCGATTCCAGAGAAAACGGCTGACGGTATGGATTCTTTCTCGCATATTGAGAGGAGATTGCTGATAATCTCATCACCTCGATCCATACGGATATAGTAGTTATCGCCTATCTTTCTGTATTCCATCTTAATAATTTGTAAAGTTGGATGCAAAGATACGAATAATAAAGGGAAAATGAGTACCTTTGCCCTCTGATTTAATAAGAATTGTGATATGGACTACCTGCCGAAAGATCCTGCGATACTGGTTTCGAGCGTTAACATGCTTCTGAGAGACGAAGAGTTTGACACTCTGGAATCGTTGTGCTATAACTTCGGCACAGAGCCGAAAGAGATAAAGAATTACCTGTTCGGTTACGGATTCGTGTACAGCGAGAAGCAGAAGCAGTTCCGCCCGATAGGATATGACTCAGTAATAAGATGATAACAAAAGATAGTATCGAGACCACCCACAATTACCAAGGCCGTCGAGATACTTGAAAAGATGCTATAGCGATTATGGAGAATTTTGAAGAGCCGCTCGGCGACGAAAGGAGACGCTTGCTAGAGCAAGAATTGAGAAAAGACCTGCATCAGTTTTTGCTGAGCATGAAAGAAGTGGATGAAAGGATGCCGGAGTGTCCTGACTTGGAAGATAAGTGGGAAGAGATAGCCAAGGCTTATATCCCTGACGGCATCCGCGAGTTTCAGGACTTTCCTTCTGCCTCGCTGGGCTGGATGATGTATATCGGCATGGCCGTAGCGAAGATGTGGGACACGGAGTGGGAAATCTATTCGAAGATAGAAGACCTCTATGCCTATATGCGCGATAAGCGGGGCTACGATGCGATGGATGAATATATCCGTGAAGATGTCCTTTTGCTGCAAGGTGTTGACTACTCCGTTCTAGAGAAGGTGACAGGTGAGTGTGCCTCACGGGTCTATAATGCCCTGATGCACCAACGCCTCGAACCCGGCACGAAGGAGGCCTTCAATGCTTACGTCGCCTGTCTGCACCAGCTATACCTCTTTGGAGCAGCCATGCAGCTGAAGCGTATGGGCTATCACATGACGAAGATGAACTGAGAAAATGCAGATTATACTCGCATCAGCAAAAATCATGAACGACAGGGTGAAGTTGATTCCTGACATCAGCCTGTCAATGCCCCGATTTCAGAATGAGGCAGAGGGTTTCGCAAGGGATATGGCCCAGTATTCTGCTGAGACGATTGCCGAGATGCTGGACTGCAGCCAGCAGATTGCCGCTCAGAACAAATTGCGATATATGCGCTTCTTCGATGATGCTGCGAAGCTGCCAGCCATTCTTGCCTATCATGGTCAGGCTTATAAGCATCTCAAGGCTGAGTCTCTGACGGTCGATGACCTTAATGTTACGCAAGGGAAGTTATGGATTACCTCATTTCTCTATGGTCTGCTCCGGCCTTTGGATGCTATTCTCCCGTATCGGATGGAGGGCCATGTAGAACTGCCGAGCGGAGAGGGACAGAATATGTTCGGTTTCTGGAAGAACCGTCTGACAGACAACCTGATTGATGCTGTGAAGGCCGATGACGGCGTATTGATTCATCTTGCTACAGAGGAATACCAGCACCTGTTCGACTGGCAGCGCGTCCGCAAGGAAGTACGGATCGTTCAGCCTTTGTTCTATGTTCGAAAGGGTAACGACCTGAAGATGCAGGCTGTTTGGGCAAAGACATGCCGTGGTGCCATGACCAGATTCATCATTGAGAACCGCATTGACAAGCCTGAAGATCTCTGCGCATTCAGTTATGAAGGCTTTTCATACGAGCCGAAGCTTGGGGAGCCCGATTATCCACATTTTATTAAAAATTAGTTGTATGAGAAAGATATTAATAGACGCGCATACGCATACGGTAGCATCCGGGCATGCCTATAGCAGTCTGCAGGAGATGGCGAAGGCCGCTGCCGACAAGGGATTGGAGGTATTAGGAATCACCGAACATGGGCCAAGTGTACCAGGCACTTGTCCGACCCTGTATTTCAAGAATATGTTTGTGGTGCCTCGGCGGATGTACGGCATACGGTTGCTAATGGGCTGCGAGATCAATATCCTCGACACGAAAGGAAACCTTGACCTGACAGATGAACAGATAGGCTGGCTTGACATTGCCATTGCCGGCGTTCATGCAGCATGGTATCAGGCTGGCACGAAAGAGGAGAATACACAAGGGCTGGTGAATGCCATCAAGAATCCGAAGATTCACATCATCAGCCATCCGGGCGATGGCTCTTGCGAACTCGATTTCGAGCCATTGGTGTTGGCAGCCAAGGAGGCTCATACGCTGTTGGAAGTGAATAACCATTCACTGGCTCCACAACGGCATAAGACGGTGGCAAGGGATAACAATCTGGAGATCCTGCGCCTGTGCAAGAAATATGAGGTTCCCACTATTCTCGGCAGCGATGCCCATATCTCGTTCCAAATTGCCGACTACGAGCGGGTTTATCCGTTATTGGCGGAGACCGATTTCCCAGACGAACTGATTATGAACTACTGGCCGGATAAGTTCTTAGCATTGCTAAGCGACAAAGGTCGATGACTTCGACTATCTGGGGATTCAGAATCAGTCATTATTCTGATGCTGTCTTACCAACTCTATTGCTTCTTTACCTGTCAGGTGCTCGATGTCAAAGCGGATGGCCAGCATACGGGATAATCCGCTTTCAATCTCTTTCTGCAGGGCTTCATCCTGATTTGGATTGTAACGATTGCCAAGCATACGGGCTACTTCTAACTTCTCATGCTCGTCCTCGATGATCTGGATTCTGCCGAAAGCAATTACGCTACGGAAGAAGGTGGTGTACTTCTCCGGCTGAACATCATCCTTCTCGATGACACAGAAAGATGCCTTATCGCACTTGCGGATGGCATCAACCTTATGGCCAGTCAAAGCACTATGGAAGTATAGCTTCCCATCATGATAGACATAGCTGATAGGAACGGCATACGGATAATCATTATCACCCAGCAAAGCCAGAGTTCCTGCCGTAGCTTTCTCCAAAATGGCAATGCTCTCTTCTTCTGCAAGCTGCTGGCGCTTGCGTCTCATTTCTCTAAATTCCATATACCACAATTTTATGGCTGCAAATTTACAAATTTTCTAGCAGAATAAGGATGCTGGAGGGGAAAATCCTACTAAGGTTTAGGTGTTTCACCCCTCCACTTTAGGATTTATCCTTTGCAAATCAGCCGAAAAATGCCGTACTTTGCACCGTGAACAAGAAACAAAATGTCAAACTCTAAAATATAGGAGATAAAGATATGAAGAAGATGATGATTCTGGCAGTGATGATGGTCATGACTATCTCGGCCAACGCAATGAGCTATAACGCAGCAAAGAACGAAGCCCTCTTCCTCTCTGACAAGATGGCTTACGAGCTCAACCTCACCGCTGCACAGTATGAGGCAGTCTACGAGATCAACCTCGACTACCTGATGAGCCTGAACGGACATGGCGACGTGTTTGGCATCTGGTGGGATCGCCGTAATGCAGACCTCCGCTT